>DATFFT010000042.1:0-59764 GCA_035249905.1 Actinomycetota bacterium
GAGCCGGATCAGCGGCCGCAGCTCGCCCCAACGGGGGAGCCGGCGCGCATCGCCGTGGGTCCCGCTCGGCGCGCCCGGGCGCTCCCCGGCCCGCCGCCGATCGTCCGGCGTTGCTACGTCCGGCGTCTCGCGCTCGCGTCCAGCCACCACGGCGTGAAGCCCCGGTCCTGATCGTCGACGAGGGTGCCCGGCGGCACGAGCCGATCGATCGCGTCGAGGGTGGACGCGTCGAGCCGCAGGTCGGCGCCGGCGAGCAGATCCTCCAGCTGGTCCATCGTGCGCGGCCCGATGATCGCCGAGGTCACCGCCGGGTGGGCGAGCGTGAACGCGATCGCGAGGTGCTGCAGCGGAACGCCTGTATCGGCGGCCACCTTCAGCAGCTCTTCGACGAGATCGAGCTTGCGCTGGATCTCGGGCCGGGACTCGTCCCACTGCGCAGGTACCCATGCCCGTCCGGCCCGAGATTCCGACGAGCGGTCGAACGACCCGCGGCGGTAGCGTCCCGTGAGCCACCCGCGGTTCAGGGGGCTCCACACGAGGACCCCCATCCCATACGCCTCGGCGACGGGAAGCACGTCGTGCTCGATGTGCCGCACGAACATCGAGTACGGGGGTTGTTCTGTCCGGAAGCGCGACAGCCCGCGCCGCTCGGCCGTCCAGTGGGACTCCACGAGCTGCCATCCTGGGAACGTCGAGGACCCGAAGTATCGGATCTTGCCCTGGCGCTGGAGGTCGGTCAGGGCGGAGAGCGTCTCCTCGACGTCGGTGTCGGCCTCGGGACGGTGGATCTGGTACAGGTCGACGTGGTCCGTGCCGAGGCGGCGGAGGCTGTTCTCCACCTCGCGGATGATCCACACCCGTGAGTTCCCCCAGTCGTTCACGCCCTCGCCCATGCCGCCGTGCACCTTCGTCGCGAGGATCACCTCGTCGCGCCGGCCCTTCAGCGCCTTGCCGACGATCTCCTCGGACTCACCGCGTGAGTAGACGTCGGCGGTGTCGATGAAGTTGATCCCGCCGTCGATCCCGGCGTGCACGATCCGCACGCACTCCTCGACGTCGGTGTTCCCGATCGAGCCGAACATCATGGCGCCCAGGCAGTGCGTGCTGACCCGCACTCCCGTGCCGCCGAGCGAACGGAACTCCATGGTGTGGGAACGTTATCATGCCTGAGTCTCGTCCCGCTTGGGGGGTGCGGTCGTTGAAGATCACCGCCGTGCGGCTGTTCCGCGTCGAAGGTCGGGGTCCAGCCTGGTCGTTCGAGAACCGTGCGGTCGAGCAGCTCGACCTGTATCCCGACCACGTGCTCGCCACGGCCGGCGCCGGGGACGTCGGGAAGCGCCTCGTGGGGTGGTACCTGACGATCGAGACCGACGACGGTCCGTCGGGGCTGTACGGCCCGATCGATCGCCGGCAGGCCTTCTTGGTCGCGACGGAGCTCCGTCCGCTCCTGCTCGGCGCCGACCCACTCGCGAGCGAGGCGCTGCACGATCGGATGCTCCGGACGCACCGGCACGGCCGCGCGGGGCTCTTCGTCAACGCGGTGAGCGTCGTCGACAACGCGCTCTGGGACCTGCGTGGCAAGGCTGCACGGGAGCCTGTCTACCGGCTGCTGGGTGGACCGACGCGCGACCGGGTCCCCGTGTACGCGAGCATGCTCGGCTCGTCGGTCGTGCCCGAGCGAGCGGCCGTGCTCGCCGCCGAGCACCAGGAGCTCGGCTACGGCGCGCAGAAGTGGTTCTTCGCGTACGGTCCCGGCGCCGGCCAGGAGGGCCTCCGGCGGAACCTCGCGATGGCCCGCGCGGTCCGCGAGGCCGTCGGCACGGGTTATCCCCTGATGTTCGACGCGTTCATGGGATGGGACGCCACGTACGCCGCCGACATGCTGCGCGGACTCGAGCCCGTGGAGCCCCACTGGGTCGAGGAGCCCGTGCCTCCCGAGCGGGTCGACGTGTTCCGGCGACTGGCGGCCGGATCGACGATCCGGCTCGCGACGGGCGAGCACGCCGCGACCCGCTGGCAGGTGAAGCAGCTCCTCGACGCGGGCGTCCGCGTGATCCAGGCGGACCCCGACTGGTCGGGAGGCATCACCGAACAACGGCATATCTGCTCACTGTGCTCGGCCTACGACGTGCCCGTCGTCGCGCACGGGCACGCCCTTGCGGTTCCGCTGCACGTCGCGGCGGCGTGGTCGCCCCAGGTCGTGCCGATGATGGAGTACCTCGTGCGGATCCAGGAACGGAACCAGTGGTTCCACCGGACGATCCTGCGCCCGGTCGACGGCGCGTTCGAGCTCCCCGACGGTCCGGGGCTCGGGATCGAGCTCGACGAGGCGAAGATCGACGATCGGCGCGAGGCGGGGTTCGAGGACTGAGTGGACGCGAGGGGAAGGAAGCGGACGATGGAACGACGCAGGCTCGGCCGGCTCGGGCACATGAGCAGCGTGCTGATCTACGGAGGCGCCGCGCTCGGCGAGGTCACCCAGGACGTGGCCGACGTCTCGATCCGTCAAGCGCTCGAGGCGGGCATCAACCACTTCGACACGGCCGCCGCGTACGGCGATTCCGAGCTGCGTATCGGCGCCTGGATTCCCCGGGTCCGCGACCGAATCTTCCTCGCGAGCAAGACGGGCGACCGGGCGGCCGGTGACGCGTACGACTCGATCCGGCGGTCGCTCGAGCGGTTGCAGGTCGAGCGACTCGACCTGATCCAGCTGCATGCCGTCTGCGACCTCGACGACCTCGGCGTCGCGACAGGTACGGGCGGCGCGCTCGATGGCGCGCTGCGCGCGAAGGACGAAGGCCTCGTCGGCGCGATCGGGATCACCGGCCACGGGATGCGCGCGCCCGCGGTGCACCTCGAGGCGTTGCGTCGGTACCGCTTCGACACCGTGTTGACGCCCTGCAACTACCGGCTGTGGATCGAAGACGAGTACCGACGCGACCTCGAGGCGCTCGAGGAAGAGGTCCTCGCGCAGGATGCCGGATTGATGTTCATCAAGGCGCTCTCGCGGAACCTATGGCGCGAAGGGGAGCACCGGTACGACACGTGGTACGAGCCCCTCGACGATCAGCCGGCGATCGACGCGGCCGTCGCATTCGCGCTGTCACGCCAGGCCGCGACCGGTCTCGCGACCGCCGGCGACGTGCGCCTGCTGCCGATGATGATCGAGGCAGAACGACGCGCCCCAACGATCACGCCCGGTGACGCCATCAGGGAACTCTCGACGGTGCAGGAGATGGAACCCCCGTTCGTCCGGGTGCCGGGTCGCCAGATCCCCGACTGGCTTCCGGACTGAGCGACGTCGGCCTCCGAGGCGTCTATCGGACGGTGTCGTCGAGAGGGAGGCCGAGTGTCTCGTAGCCCTTCAGGCGGCCGGGGCGGTCCGCGTCCTGGATCCTGCGGGCGCGGTCGATCACCTCGGCGACGATCTCGGACGGGACGACGAGCACGCCGTCGTCGTCGGCGACGACGAGGTCGCCCGAGCGTACCGGCGCGCCGGCGCACACGATCGGCTCGCCGTCGCTCACGGCGCGGATCCGACCCATCGGATGCGCCGGCGAGCGAACCGTACAGAACGCCGGCGTCCGCTGGATCGTGCACTCGTAGGAGTCTCGACACGTCCCGTCGATCACGAAGCCGACCGTTCCCTGGGTCCTTCCGAACAGCGTGTTCGCGGATCCGAGGATCCCCGCCGCCGTGCCCTTCGCGTCGATCACGAGCACTTCGTCAGGTGCGCCCCAGGGGCCGGCTTCGCCCCAGAGGCCTTCGATGCCGGGTGCGTACTGGCGCCGGCTGAAGTCCTCGTAGCTCATCGCCTCGAGTGGCTCATCGATCACGTCGTAGGCCATCGGATGGGCGATGCCGGCGAACCTGATCCCCGGGAACAGCGGACGCATCCGCGGGTCCATCTGGTGGCGTTCCTGTAGCCCCATTGAATCCAGGGCGTCGGACACGTCGGACGTCCGGACCGATCGGGCGATCCGGAGCGCCTCGGGATCGATCGTCATCCTTCGTCACCTCCTTCGTCGAGCGGGATCGGGGGTCGTCGCCGTACGAAACGCACGCCCGCGTCGGCGGCGATCGCGCGGAGCCGCGAGAACGAGGTCTCGTACTCCGTGTCGGTCGCGAGGTGCTCGCAGAAGCACGCGAGGTCTGGATCGAGACCGGCGAGCCCGCGGAGGTATGCGCCCTGGTCGAACACGCCGTCCCCGACGAGCACCTCGTCCCACTTCACGATCATGTGGGTGTAGTCCCAGCGGAGGTCCTTGAGGTGCGCGCCGACGATCCGTTCCGACAGCAGCGCGAGCGTGCGCGCCGCCAGGCCTGCCGTGTCGAAGTAGCTGCGGCGGCTCACCATGTTCACGAGGTCCAGGTGCAGCCCGAGCGCGGGGTGGCCGACGAGGTCGAGGAACGCGGCGATGTTCTCGGGTTCGAAGAAGAAGGACGTCCGCCAGGGTTCGACGCCGTAGCGTGTGCGCTCGAGCGACAGACCGTCGAGGATCCGCTCGACCACCTCGCGGAACGCCCGCACCCCGGAATCCGAGAGCATCAAGGGGTCGGGGGCCAAGGGATCGTCCGATGGGTCGGTCGACCCGACGAGCGTCACCACGCATCGGCAGCCCATCAGATCGGCCTTCCTGAGGAGCGTGCGGACACGCTCGATGCGGACATCGCGGAGGTCGACCTCGCGCGTCAAGAGGTTGTCCCACATGCCCACCTCTCCGACGACGAGACCGAGGGCGCGCGCCGCCTCGCCGAACGCGACGCATTCCGCGTCCGACATCCGGGCGAGCGCGCTCGGGGCGGGGATCGCGGACAGCTCGAGGCGGTCGAGCACCGGACAGAGATCGTCGAGCTCCGGGACGGTCGACGCCGCGAAGGCAGCGCTGAGGCCGCCGAGCCTCATGGGACCGCACGATGCTCGGCCGTGAGCAGCGCGTACTCTTGCAGGATGGGGACCTCAACCGTGAGCGTCCCGTCGCCGACCCGGGCGCCGAGCGGCTCCTCGACGCCCGGCGCCAGCAGGGTGCAGGTCGCGCCGGCGTGTCGCCACGGGAATCGGACCGTGATGTCGGCGATCGGTTCGACCGAGTCGGTCCGCTCGTCGTAGCGGTGATTCAGCAGGTGGAGCACCTGTCTGCCGTCTTCCATGGACCGGATCACCCGCACGGCGGGATCCGACGCCTCGATCACCGCCGTCGATGGCGCGGCGACCTCGTCGACGATCCGGCCGCCATCGGCATCGCCGTGCTTCCGCCAGAATCGCTCGAGCCGGTCCCCGTCCCCGCGCCGCACGAGCCGCGGGTCGAGCTCGGAGTCGGAGAACGTCACCAGCTCACCTCCGGACCGAGCGAACAGCTCGAGCGCCGCACACGGGATCGCGCCCATGCCGCGCGCCTCCGGAACCGCGATCGTGCGGTACCGCACGAGCTCCCCCGGGTCGAGCTCCTCCGACGTGAAGCGGCCGTCGCCGCCGTAGACGACGTCGAACTGCACGTTCCGCTCGGTGAGGGCTTGGACGAGGGCGAGGTATCGCACGTGGGTCTCGGGCCGGCGGGAGATCGGCCCGTCGGGATACAGGACCGCCAGCTCGTTCGAGGCGATGGGCCGTTCGAACAGTTCCCGGTTCTCGCGGATGAAGCGCGCGTATGTCTCGAGCCCCGCGGGGACGGTCGCCGACAGCCGTGTCTCGGCGTCGACGCCGGGCCACCAGTGGTAGCCCCAGCGACCGCCGTTCGCGTACGCCTCGAGGAACATCAGCAGGTAGTAGGTGGTGCGCTGCTGGCCGGCGAGCTGGCGTGGCACCGCGATGCTGGGACAGATCCACGTGGGCGCGCCGGTGAACGACGATCCGAGCCGGTACCAGGCGGAGAAGCTTCCGCGCGGCAGCAGGAGGTGCGGGTCGCCGCGGTCGATCCGGTAGTCGTTCTCCATCAGGACGAAGTCGACGTGCGGTCCCCAGCAGCATCCCCACAGCACGCCGAACCGCTCGACGTTGCTCCCGAGGTAGGCGAGGTTCGCGCTGATCGCGAAGTCAGGATCCCGTTCGGCAGCGAACGAGCGCAGCTCGTCGATGAACCCGACCATCACGCGGAAGGCTTCGTCCTCGTGGAAGCGCCGGTACCTCGCGTACAGCTCGTCGTCGGTCCGCAGCGAACGACGGAGCTCGTCGTCGCGCAGGGCCGAGACCTCCGCGTGCGCCGCGCGGAACCGCTCCAGGCACCGGTCGCAGAACCCGGTGCCGCCGGGATCGCGGTCGATCAGCCCGATGCTCGTCATGATCTCGTCGAGGTTCACGACGTCCATCCCCCGGCGGACGCCCTCCCGGCACAACTCCATCAGGTGCCGGCGGAAGACGTCGCTGTAGATGCACGCGGCGTAGACGGGCTTCGACTCCCAGTAATACCAATCGCACTCCGAGGGTGCGCCGGCGACGTCCGCGCAGACCTCGTCGAGCAGGTGCGACGTCTCGTCGGACTCGTATTCGCGAGGCACCAGCGCGATCATCGGCACCGAGAACAGGATCCGCTCGCCGTTCTCGTGACGGGCCGCGACCTCGTCGGCGGTGTATCGGAGTGGATCCGCCCACATCCCGTTCACAGTGGTGCCGACGCGGTCACGGTCGGGCGGCATCGCGACCGCGGCGACGAAATGAACCTGTCGGAACCACTCCATCGGCGACTCCCCACTTCGACCTCGTCGGCGTCGAAGCGTATGATATCGTTCCCACATCCGGGGAGACGGGGGACGTACCGTCGTCGGTCGGAGCGCTGCCAGAGACGAAGCCCAGGGGCCAGACGGAAGGAGCGCAACATGAAGGCGCCGGCGGTGGTGTTCCCCGAGCCCAAGCGGGTCGAGATCCGGGAGATGGAGCTTCCCGACGTCGGACCCGGTCAGGTCGGCATCCGGACGGCGTTCTCGGGTGTGAGCCAGGGCACCGAACGGTGGGCCCTCATGGGCCGGTACTACCGGTTCGAGGACGTGCCCGAACACTACCCGTGCTCCCCCGGCTACCAGGCCGCCGGCGTCGTCGAGGTGGTCGGAGCCGAGGTCGAGAGCTTCGCCGTCGGGGACCACGTCATGACGATGGGCACGCACTTCGCCAACCCCGATCACAAGTACCCCGGGCCGATGCAGGCATCCCACGCCGGCTATCTCGTCGCGGACGCCTCTGCCGCTTGGAAGGTCGCGCCCGAGGTCGACCTGGCGGCCGCCTCGCTCTTCCACGTGGCGGGCGTCTCGAGATCGGGCGTCCGGGTCACCAAGGTGCAGCCGGGCGATCTCGTCGCGTTGATCGGGCTGGGCATGATCGGGCAGATGTCCGCGCAGGCGGCGCGGCGGGCCGGCGCGAGGGTGATCGCGACGGACCTGATCGCCGACCGGTGTCAGCTGGCGGCCGAGCACTCGGCCGATCGCGTCGTGGACGGTTCGCGGGAGAGCCTGGAAGACGCCGTGCGCGAAGAGAGGCCGGACGGCGCCGACGTCGTGATCGACACGACCGGGATCAGCAACATGTACGAGCGCTGCCGTGACCTCATCCGGCACGAAGGCAAGATCACGATGCAGGGCTACTACCCAGACCCGATCTCTATCGAGTTCCACCCCACGCACCTGACGCGGGCGAGCGTCACGTTCCCGTGCGGATGGGACGATGAAGAGAACGACGACATCGCCGACGACATGAAGACCGGTGCGCTGCGGCTCGACCCGCTGATCACGCACCGGATCCCGTTCCGCGACGCGGCCGCGGCATACGAGCTCGTCGTTGAGCACCCCGAGGCGTCGCTCGGCATGGTCTTCGACTGGACCGGCGCCTGAGTGGGCGTGGCGTGCACGGCTCCAGCTCTCGATCCGCCCATCTCCCAGAAAGGACCTGAACTGCCCATGGAACGAGGCGTGTACTTCGACGCATGGTTCCCGCGTCAGCACTGCTACCACCCGAGCTTGCCGCCGCGGCGACTGAAGATGATCGACGACCTCGAGGCGTACCACGCGACCTCGCTGGTCTGGGCCTCCCTCGGCGGTGGCTCGATCTCCCTGCCTTATCTCGAGCGGGAAGCCTTCGGCGAGGTCGACGAGCGGTTCCGCTTCTACGGGTTCATGAACGACTCGGAGTTCATCGCGGCCTGTCAGGAGCGAGGGATCAAGGTCTTCGGCTGCGTCTTCGAGGTCCAGGGCTGGGAGTTCCCCGTCGAGCTGAACGAGGACGAGTCCGAGGTCCTGTCGATGAACGAGCTCCGTGGCGTCGGCAAGAAGGCGTGGCTGGGCCTGCGGGAGTTCACGCAGAACACGTACCCGAAGATCTGGAAGCCCTTCGAGGACTACTTCCCCGACGGTCTCGTGAACAGCGACGGCAAGCAGGTCACGGACATCCTCGAGGAGTGCACGTCGCGCGACATCTACGGCGAAGCGTGCCACTCGACGTGGGTCGAGGTTCCGGGCAACGAGCACTACGCGTACCTGATGGACCGGAACAACCCCGTCTGGCGGGAGTACCTGAAGGCGATCATCCGGATCCAGATCGACGCCGGCGTTGCGGGCGTGCACCTCGACGAGGCCGATCTCCCGATCTTCGCGACCGGCTACGGCGGCTGCTTCTGCAATGACTGCATGAAGCTGTTCCGCGCGTGGCTGCAGGCGCTGCCGGCCGAGCGGGTCCCCCAGCCGCTGCAGGACACCGATCTCTCGACGTTCCACTACGGCGAGTGGCTGCTCGAGCGTGGGTACGACTTCAAGTCCGATCGCGAGTCCACGCCGCTGTACTGGGACTACATCCGGTTCCAGCGCGAGACGATCGTCGGGTACTTCGCCGAGCTCGCCGACTACATCAAGGAGTACGGGCTGTCGAAGGGCCGCGACGTGCTGGTCTGCGGCAACTACTACTACCTCTCACCGCACTACTACCCGTTCGAGCCGAAGGCCGACGTCCTCGTCACCGAGATGAACGCGACCAGCTACCGCCAGCCGGCGTGGTGTCGGTACGCGGCCGGTTTCGCGCAGGGCAAGCCCGTGATCGTCGTCGAGAATCCGTACGGCGGCGTCGGACCTGAACTCTTGCCGAAGCTGCAGAAGGGGGAGGGGTACGACCTCTACCGGATGATGCAGTACGAGGCCTCGGCGCTCGGCATCAACATGAGCGTGCCGTACGGCGCATGGATGGGCAGCATCATCGAGGACTCGTTCTGGGCCCCGCACGATACGACGGTCGAGATCCAGGACTTCATCACCGACAACGAGCGCCTCTTCTCCACCGAGACATACAACGAGGCCGCGGTGCTCTTCAGCATCCAGAGCGCCTACGACTGGGAAGAAGATCGCGGCTGGAAGCAGCGGTTCCCCTTCTGGACGGCCGCCGAGGGTCTCGTCGAGCAGCAGCAGCCGTTCGATGTCTTCGTCCTTCCCGAAGGGCGGCTACGCGAGGACTGGATCACGGCGAAGGATCTCGAACGGTACCGGACCGTGGTCCTGCCGGGATGCACGTTCCTCACGCCGATGCAGGCCGAGGCGATCCGCGGATATCTCGAGCACGGCGGGCGGGTGATCGCGTCGGGGGACCTCGGAGCGAACCTCGATGCCGAGGCGCGACAGGGGCTGCTCTCGCACCCTCACCTGTTCCGCACGACGGAGATCCGTGCGGACGAGTTCCCCGGCGGCCGGCAGGTCGTGATCGATCCGGGCGTCGACCTCGCGGTGAACATCCACAAGGTGGGCGACAAAGAAGCGGCGCTGCACGTGATCCGGTACGACTACGACGAGGCGAGCGACGAGGTGCCGATCCTCGACCGCATGACGATCGACGTGCGGATCGCGCGGCCGTTCCGGATGATGAAGGTGCTCAGTCCGTCGGGCGAGGTGCCGTCGAAGCTCACGTTCAGCCGGGAGCGTCGCGAGATGCACCGCGTCGAACTCGAGGACGCGCCGCTCTACTTCGTGGTGCTCTTCCAATAGGCGAGGTGCGCGAAGGGGGGGTCGTGGGCGGGTACGAACCGGTCGATCTCTCCGGCGTCGCGAACGCCGGCCTCGATGCGATCGACACGCGGAAGGTCCCGCCGGTCGGGGACGTGACGCTCCGCGGGCTGCCGTTCCGGATCGGAAGCGGCCATCCGGAGGAGGGCGCGTTCATCCTCCTCGAGCTGGGCGGGGAAACCGTGACCGCGAGGGTCGGACGGCGAGCGGACCGGATCCTCATCGCACACCGTCGGCTCCGCCGCGGCGTCACGGAGCCGGCCCCCGGTACCGAGTTGGCGGCGTATACGTTCCTGCGCGAGGACGGGACGTCGGACCGCATGCCGATCCGGGAACGGCTCGAGATCGGGCGGGTCGCCGACGAGGGGTGGGATTCGAGCGCTCCGTTCCTCGCGACGGGCGACAACAGGATCGTCCTGCCCGATCGCGAGGTGGGGCGCTGGGAAGACATCGGGAGGCGGCAGAGCGAGGCCGTCTACGACCCGTGGGCGCCCGACTACTTCCTGTGGGTCTGGCAGAACACGCGTCCGGACGTCCCGATCGCCACGATCGAGCTCGAGGCGCTCGCGGACGGCGTCCTCGTCGCGGGCATCACGACCTCCGACGCGGGAGAGGACCCGTTCCCCCGAGAGGCGGCACGCACCGTCCGGTTCTCGATCGAGTCGTCGGACGGCTCCTTCGCGGAGCCGTCGGTCGAGGTCGACCGAGGTGTCGCTTCGTACGCGTACCGGCTGCCACGCGACGGCGACGACGCGTTCCTCGGCGACCCGTTGCGCGGATGGGGAGACGAGGTTCCCGCGGAGACGCCGCATGCGTACGCGCGGGTCGCCGCGATCCCGTCGGCGACCGTTGCGGTGAAGGACGGGGACCGCGAGGTCGGCTCGTTCCGATGGGGCGATCTCGGATACGACGAACCGATCGCGGCCGAGGGCATGCGTGTGGAGATCGTCGAGCAGGGAAGGAACTGGGTCCACGTCTCGGTGCTCGACGACGCGACGGGGCGCCCGATCCCGTGCCGCGTGCACTTCCGGTCGTCTGCCGGAGTGCCGTATCAGCCACACGGTCATCACGACCACGTGAACGGTGGTCTCGGCACGTGGCACATCGACATCGGCGGCGACCTCCGGCTGGGGGAGGCGACGTACGCCTACATCGACGGCACGTGTCAGGGCTGGCTGCCGCGGGGCGATGTCCTCGTCGATGTCGCACGTGGCTTCGAGTACGAGCCGCTCCGCGAGCGCGTTCGCATCGAGCCAGGCCAGCGCGAGCTGGTGCTCCGCCTGAGGCGCTGGACGACGATGAGCGACGACGGATGGTTCTCCGGCGACTCGCATGTCCACTTCCTGTCCGCGCATGGTTCGCTGCTCGAGCAGCAGGGAGAGGATCTGAACGTCGTGAACCTCCTCCAGAGCCAGTGGGGGAGCCTGTTCACGAACACCGAGGACTGGACGGGCCGGCCCTTCGCGAGCGAGGACGGCCGGTTCGTCACGTGGGTCAGCCAGGAGAACCGCCAGCCGTTCTTCGGGCACATGCTGCTGTGGGGTCTAACCGAACCGGTGATGCCCTGGTGCACCGACGGGCCGCCGGAGGCGGACCTTGCGGCCTGGCAGGAGACGACGCTCAGCGACTGGGCGGACCGTTGCCACGCACAGGGCGGCACGGTCGTGATCCCGCACTTCCCGCTCCCGAACGGCGAGCCGGCGACGCTGATCGCGACGGGGCGTGCCGATGCTGTCGAGATGATCGTGCAGAGGCCGTCGTTCCACGCAGAATACTACGGCTACCTGAACGCCGGATACCGGCTGCCGCTCGTCGGCGGGACCGACAAGATGTCGTCGGAGGTGCCCGTCGGTCTCTACCGGACGTATGCGCAGCTCGACGAGGGATTCAGCTACGAGGCGTGGTGCCGCGCGGTCCGCGAGGGGCGGACCTTCGCCACGGGCGGGCCGATGCTGCGGTTCACGGTGGACGGGCAGGGAATCGGCGACGTCGTCCGGGTCAGGGGCGGGGGGACCGTCACCGTCGAGGCGAGCGCCGAGAGCATCTTCCCCGTCGGCGTCCTGGAGCTCGTCCGCGATGGCGAGGTGATCGCAGCCTCCGAGGGCGGCCCCGGCGATCGCCGGCTCGAGCTGCGCGACGAGGTGCGGATCGACGGCGACTCGTGGCTCGCCGTGCGGTCGGGTGGGCCCAACTACTGGGACGGCCCGGTGCACCGCGGACCATGGGAGCGACGGATCTTCGCGCATACGTCGCCGGTGTACGTAGCGTGCGGTGCCGGGGAGTGGTCGCGCGCGGATCCCGGGTGGACACAGGCGATGCGCACCCAGATCGAAGCCGGGATCCAGCGGCTCCGAGCCGGCCGACACTACCCGCAGGACCGCATCACTCACCATCATGGCGAGGCCGATCATCTGGCGTTCCTCGAGCGGCCCTTCCGGGAGGCCCTCGAGGGCGTTCGGCCGCGGCTCGAGGGCGTGCCTGAGACCCCACCGGTTGACCCGTGAAGATCGGTGTCTGCTCGGCGAACGCAGGTCCCTATACGACCCCGGCACGCCTTCGGGCGCTCGCCGGCCACGCCGAAGCAACGGGACTTGAGTCGATCTGGGTCTCGGAACACCTCGTTGTGGCGGACCCTCGCACACCGCCGTCCCCGATGGATCCCGAAGCACCGATCCTCGATCCCGTCACCTCGCTGGCCTTCCTCGCCGGGGTCAGCTCCAGCGTGCGGCTCGGGACCGGCGTCGTGGTGCTGCCGCTCCGGAACCCGCTGGTCCTCGCGAAGGCGCTCGCGACCGTCGACGTCGTGTCCGAGGGGCGCCTGATCGTCGGCATCGGCGTCGGGTACGTCGAGCGCGAGTTCGCGGCGCTCGGCGTGCCGTTCGCCGATCGCGGGCAACGACTCGAGGAGCATCTCGCGGCGATGCGAGCGATCTGGACCGAGCGCCGTCCGGCGTTCGCGGGTCGGTACACCGCGTTCGATCACGTCCAGGCGCATCCGCACCCGATCCAGGACCCGCATCCCCCGATCGTGATGGGCGGAGACGCGCCCGCGGTGCTCCGGCGGACGGTCCGTGAGGCCGACGGCTGGTACGGGTGGGGCCTCGACCCCGGCGCGACCGCCCGATACGTCGCGACGCTGCGAGAGATCGAGGCGCAGGTCGGCCGAGGAGAGGGGCTCGGTGCGCTCGAGATCACCGTGACCCCGCCCGAGGCGGTCGATCCCACCGAAGCGGCGGTCTATGAAGAGCTCGGGGTCGATCGGCTGAACCTGATGCTCCCCTGGTCGGCCGACGATGATGGGATCGCCGTGTTCTTCGACGAGATCGTCTCGCCGCTCGTGCACGCGCAAGCCCGGCCAGGCGGCTCGATGAACATCGAGGAGGGAACGCGACAGCCTTCCGCGCCGTAGCCGAAGGGAGACGGGACGATGTGGGACGCACTGGATCCGGCGGTGATGCTCGGTCGGAGCTGTCACTCGACGCCGGGCCACCGGAGGATGTCGAACGGGCCTAGCGCCTCCTCGAAACGACCGTGACCCGGTCGGACCGATCCACCGTCGTGATCCGAACCGAGGGAGGTCTCTGGAGATGCGGCTCGAGCTGAACCTGGACTTCGAGGAGCGGTTCGCTCCCGAGCGATTCTTCTTCGGGGTCGCCTATGCCCCGTATTGCGAAGGGGGCGGCTTGAACGCTCCGGACGGGCCGAAGAACACGGATTGGACCAAACGAAGACACGGTGAGCCCGGCGGGTACGACGAGGGGATCGGATTCTGGGACCACCACGCCGAGCACATCGGATTGGCCGCGTCCCTGGGGCTGAACGCCTTCCGGTTCGGGATCGAGTGGGCTCGGTGCCAGCCGTCGCCGTCGGCCGATCCGACCGAAGCACCGCCGTGGGACGCCTCGGCCTTGGATGGCTACGCCGACATGGCCGCGCTCGTGATCGACCACGGCATGCAACCGATCGTCACGTTGCATCACTTCACCCATCCGCTGTGGCTGGGCGTGGACATCTGGCTCGACGATCGGGGGCCCGATCTGCTCGTCGCGGCGCAGCTCCGCATCGTGGACGAGATCAATGCGCGGCTGATGGCTCGCGGTGGCACGGTGATGTCGCACTTCCTCGTCTACAACGAGCCGAACCTGATCCCGCTCTTCTACAACTCCCTGGACTGGTACCCGGGCGGCCGGAAGGGACCCGAGTTCGTGCTGCCTGCGTTCGACACGATGCTGTCCCACTACGTGGAGGCCTACGACGGCCTCCACGACCTGTTCGAGGCCAGGGGCTGGGGCAGCCCGCACGTCGGGTACACGATCGCCTCGATGTGCTCCTACGAGTACGACAAGCAGCTGGACGACCTGCTGCGCCTTCGGAGTCGGGGTGTCGCGCGAGCGGACGTGGCGGCCGAGATCGCGCGGCACAGGATGGCGTGGCGGGCGCGCATCGACGACCTCGCCGCGTCGCAGCTCACCGACGAGCAGCACGAGCGGTACCTCGAGATGATCGAGGCGACCGCCGACATGTTGCCCCCGGAACGGTTCACGAAGACCTTGGACGCTGTCTACGCGTCACCGCGTGCGGACAAGCTCGACTATCTCTCGCTCAACGTCTACGAGCCTTTCGGGGCTCCCCGGCGCGATCCGGAGGATACCGATCGCCGCATCCCCTGGGAGCGATACATGATGGACGGCGAGGTCTATCGCACCTTCATCCTGGCGAAGAACGATGCCAACACCCCGCCGCTCCCCGTGTACATGGGGGAGAACTCGTCGGCCAACCTCCAGCTCGCGGACGGGCCGGCGATCCCCCGACCGGACGGATGGACGAGGGAGCGCTATCTCAAGACCTATCTGATGGAGATGGTGAGGTGCATGAAGGAGGGTGTGCCGATCGAGGGCTATCTCTATTGGACGCTCGTGGACGATGTGCACCCGCCTCGGCTCGGCCTCCACAACTACGACTTCGTAGCGCACGAGATCCTCGACACCGATGGATTCGGTCAGCCGTCCGGGGAGATCTATGCGCACCTCATCGCCGCGCTCCGCGGCGGAGACAAGGCCAGGATCACCGATGCGTTCGTGAACGGATACGTTCGCCGAGAGCGGGGCGGCGATCCGAAGCCCTCATCTCAGACGTCGTAGTACAGGCCGAACTCGTAAGGGTGGGGCCGCAGCGCGACCGCGTCGTGCTCCTCGATGCGCTTGTAGTCGATCCAGGTGTCGATCACGTCCTGGGTGAAGACCCCTCCCTCCAGCAGCCACTGGTGGTCGGCTTCCAACTCACCCAGCACCTCGAGCAGCGACCCCGGCACCTGCTTGACGGCCGCGTGCTCCTCAGGGGGCAGGTCGTAGAGGTCCTTGTCGATCGGGTCGGGCGGCTCGATCTTGTTCTTGATGCCGTCGATGCCGGCCATCAGCATCGCGCTGAAGGCCAGGTACGGGTTGCACGACGGGTCGGGCGTGCGGAACTCGAGGCGCTTCAGCTTCGGGCTCTTCGACCCGAGCGGGATGCGCACGCAAGCGCTGCGGTTCCGCTGTGAGTAGACGAGCTTGATCGGCGCCTCGTAGCCCGGCACCAGCCGGCGGTAGGAGTTCGTCGTCGGGTTCGTGAACGCGAGCAGCGCGGGCGCGTGTGCGATCAGGCCGCCGATGTAGTAGCGGGCCGCGTCACTGATGCCGCCGTAGCCCACCTCGTCCCAGAAGAGGTTGTCGTCGCCCTTCCACAGCGACTGGTGGGTGTGCATGCCCGAGCCGTTGTCCATGAACAGCGGCTTCGGCATGAACGTCACGGTCTTGCCGGCCTGGTACGCCGTGTTCTTGACGACGTACTTGTACTTCATGACGTTGTCGGCGGTGGTGAGCAGGGTGTCGTAGCGCATGTCGATCTCGGCCTGCCCGGCGGTTCCGACCTCGTGGTGGTGCACCTCGATCGTGAGACCGACCCTCTCGAGGTTCAGCACCATCTCGGTACGCAGGTCCTGGTACTTGTCCATCGGGGGAAGCGCGAAGTACCCGCCCTTGAAGCGCGGCTTGTAGCCGAGGTTGCCTCCGGCTTCCTCACGACCGCTCGTCCAGGCGCCGGCGACGGAGTCGACGTGGTAGTAGCCCTCGAACTCGTTCTGGTCGTAACGGATCGAGTCGAAGATGTAGAACTCCGCCTCGGGCCCCCAGTAGGATCGGTCGGCGATGCCGGTCTGCCGCAGGTACAGCTCGGCCTTCTTGGCGATGTTGCGGGGGTCGCGCG
This sequence comes from Actinomycetota bacterium, assembly GCA_035249905.1. Taxonomy (GTDB): domain Bacteria; phylum Actinomycetota; class UBA4738; order UBA4738; family HRBIN12; genus JAOUEA01. The sequence goes on from DATFFT010000042.1 coordinate 16,210, forward strand.
AGTAGTCCTCACCGGTCACGGGGTCCTTCACGAAGCACGTGATGTTCAGGGTGGGGTGCTTCGTGAACGGGTCCATGTAGGCGGAGTCGGGGTCGGGCATCAGCAGCATGTCCGACTCCTGGATCTCCTGGAACCCGCGGATCGACGAACCGTCGAACGGCTGGCCGTTCTCGAGCTTGTCCTCGGTCAACTCGTGCGCCGGGACCGACAGATGCTCCACTTGTCCCGGCAGGTCGGTGAACCGGAGGTCGACGATCTCGGCCCCCTGCTCCTTGGCCAGTGCGATGACGTCCTTCGCCGTTGCCACGCGCGCCTCCCCTTGGTCGCTCGCCGGACCCACCGAGACTAGGCCCGAGTGAGCACCTCGTCGTTACCCCGCGGTAAACACTGCGTTACGGCGCGCCGCCTTGGCCCGGTGGGCCCCCTCCGTCTTGGCCCGGTGGCCCCTCGCCGTCGGGTCCCTGGCCCGGTGGCCCCTCGCCGTCGGGGCCCTGTGGTTCGTCGTCCGACGGCTCCTCGGTGGGTGGATCGTCGGACGGCTCCTGGGCAGGCGGATCGTCCGACGGCTCCTCGGCAGGTGGATCGTCCGACGGCTCCCCGACCGGAGGATCGTCCGACGGCTCCTCGCCCACCGGGGGCGGCGGGCTGGGGTCGATATGCGACCCGGGGATCGTTCCCGGGTCGGCGGCAGGGGCTCCGACGGCCGCGCTTCCGGCCACCGGCAAGGAGTCGACGGCGTCCTCCGACGGGATCGATCCCTCGAGACGGCTCGACCTGCCGCCGTCCGAACTGGACTCTGGTTCATCCAGGCGCAGCGCCGGTCGTTGCGCCACACGATCCCCGGCGGGAGCGGAGGCGACCCTGGCGACGATGGGCAGGGCGTCGCCGGCGGTGGAACGGACGGCCACGGCAGCGGCCCCGACGGCGATCAGCGCCGCGCCGGCCAGCGCGACCCTCACCTCGCGACGAGGTCCGTACCTGCGCGACAGCTCCCGGCCGAAGGCCCATGAGACCACGCCGCCGATCGTGACGAGCACGGCGAAGACCATGGCGTCGGTCAGGATCTCGAGGTCGTAGATGGAGATCGTCATGGCGGCCCCGGGAGCGGTGGTGCGTTGATGAGTTCGACGACCCTCGCTCCTGCCTCCTGGACGTTCTACCACCCCCAGGCGGTCTGCACACGCACGTCGCAGGCGGCGACGGGTTCGAACGATTCGCCCTCGGTGACCGTACCCCCGGCACGGAGCTGGTGCCGCCCCGCGCGGGAGGGCGCCCGCGCGGGGCGGGCCGCACGAGGGGAAGGAGCTTCCGCATGAAGATGCGAACGATCGGGGTCGTGGCCGTCGTGGCCGCGGCCGCCCTAGCCTTGGGCGGGGCCGCGCTGGCGGGGAAGTCCTCGGTGAGGACCCAGCTCAACGGGTGGAAGGAGGTCCCGGCGATCTCGACTGATGGGCACGGGAGCTTCCGGGCCGAGATCCAGGGCGATGAGATCCACTATCGCCTGCGCTACAGCGACCTCGAGGGCGGCGACGTGCTCTTCGCCCACATCCACCTCGGCAGGCCGGCGACGAACGGCGGCGTGGCCGCCTTCCTCTGCGGAGGCGGCAGCAAGCCGGCGTGTCCGCAGTCGGGAACGGTGACGGGGGTGATCGTGGCTGCCGACGTCGTCGGGCCCGTGGAGCAGGGCATCGACCCCGGTGAGTTCGACGAGCTGAAGCGCGCGATCAAGGCCAAGTCCACGTACGTGAACGTCCACACCGAGACGTTCCCGACGGGGGAGATCCGAGGGAACCTGCTCAAGGTCTGACGGATGCAGCGGGTTCGCCCGCGGCTCCGGTGAAGGGGAACGCGGTGGTGACCGCGTTGGGGCTCCCTTCGCCGGAGCCGTGGCCGACGGAGGACCCTCGTTCGCTCACGCCCCGTCGCGCTCTTCCCGTCGTTCCTCGAGCTGTTCCTGCCGTTCCTCCTGCAGCTCCTGTCGCTCGCGGAGCTCGGTGGCGTCGAGGCCCGGGCCGATCGCGATCGTGACGGCGGTCACCGCGATCGCGACGATCAGCACGGCGGCGACGAGCGACCCGATCAGCTGCGCCCTGTATGAAGAAGCGGTGGCCACGTTCATCCTCCCCAGAGGTAGTTGCCCGCCGACGTGAGCCACGCCACGGAGAACAGCGAGAACATCGTCAGCCCCAGCGCGGGCAGGAAACGGCCGAGCGAGCGCCACCAGCGGACGACGACGACCTTGGCGAGCACGGCGACCACGAAGAGGCTTCCCGACACGACGTGGATCGTCGCTCGCCCGGTCTCCTCGTCGCGGGCATGTTCGATGCCGTCCCCGATCCCGAAGTACGAGTAACAGAGGAAGGCCACGAAGACACCGACCGCGACCGCCGCGTCGCCGACCGCCCGGTGGGTGAACGTCGCGGCCTTCGGCTTGAGGAACGGCACGCGCAGCTTCCCGTACGCCACGGCCATCAACGCGACCTGGTACATCGCGAGGGCGAGCACGACCGATGCGAGCACCGTCTTGACCTGAGAGACGTTGCCGTTGGTGACCCCGTCGACGAAGTTCTCCATCGATGCAGTCTGACGATGTGGGGCTCGTACGTTCAAAGCGGCGATCCCGTCCGCGGGGAAGGGGCGGACGGGATCGACGGGTTCGGCTCGCGCCGGCGCGGGCGCCCGAAGGCTGCCGCGGCGGTCGCCAGCGCGAGCCGGGAACGGCGATCGGGTCGCGTGACCGAGGGAAGCCGTCCGGGGGGGACGGGTGACGCGGCCCTCGCGTCGCCGTTCACACCGAGGGCTTCGGCGCTACAGCGCCTTCCGCCGCAGAGCCCATCCGAGTCATTCCGGCATGACCCGTTTCGGGTAGACACCCGCCAGGATGTCGGTCCGAGCCGTGCCGGTCGCTCAGTCTTCGAGCTCGGCCGAGCGGTATCCCACGCCCCGAACGGTCTCGATCAGGTGCTCGTACTCGGGCCCGAGCTTCGCGCGCAGGCGGCGCACGTGCACGTCGACCGTCCGGGTTCCCCCGTAGAAGTCGTAGCCCCAGACCTCACGCAGCAGCGAGGGTCGCGTTGACACGCGACCCGGGGTCGAGGCCAGGAACCGCAGCAGCTCGAACTCCTTGAACGTGAGATCGAGCGGGCGTCCGTCGGCGGTGACGCGGTACGTCTCGGTGTCGATCGCCAGCGGTCCGAGCCTGACCACCGTGCCGTCGCCGCTTCCCGCACGCCGGCGCAGCATCGCGAGGCGCACCCGCACCTCCGCGGCCGGGGCCCCCGGGTACAGGAACTCGTCGGCGACCTCATGCCACGGGTAGCGGTCGACCGAATCGCGTTCGAGCACGATCACGACCGGCACCCGGGGGTCTCGTTCCGACAGAGCCTGCACCACGCTCCAGCCCTGCGCCGGATTCTCGGCGGCGTCGACGAGCACGCCTTCCGGCTCGAGCGCGAGCACGTGGCCGATCGAGGCGACCGAGAGCGGTTCGAGCTTCACGTCGGGGAAGAGCTCGCCGAGGGCGGGCAGGGTCACCTGCGGGGAGCGGTCGGAGAGCAGTGCGAGCACGGCCATGGCTATCCGTCCACGATATCCGCTGCGGTTCCAGCGGGGAACAGGACCGGTTCCTGCGGGTCCCTCGCCGACGGGTCGAACGTCCCGGTACTGCCGGGAACGGTCCCGTCGGGAACCTGCCGTCCGCCCGTGGGCGACAGGAGCCCTGAGGAGCACGCTGACCCGAGATGTGGTCCTCGAGAAGGGGGTACGACATGAACCGGAAGACATGGGACCAGCTGATCAGCACCGCAGGCGTGGTGCTGGCCGTGGCGCTGATCGTGCTCGGCGCGCTCGCGGTGTACGGGGGGAACTTCGCGCAAGACAACGTGACGGACCGTCTCGAGCCGCAGAACATCACGTTCCCGCCCCTCGATGCGATGACGCCCGAGGAGCAGGCGGATCTGGGTGAGTTCGCCGGCGTGCAGGTCGTCAACGGCGATCAGGCCGAGGCGTACTCCCGGTACATCGGGGGCCACCTGGCCGAGATCAACGACGGTGCGACCTACTCCGAGACCAGCAACGCCGCTCGCGAGGAGGGCCTCAGCGCCGATGAGGCGGCCGAGCTGCAGGGCAAGGCGGACACGCTGTTCAAGGGCGAGACGCTGCGCGCGATCCTGCTGAACGCGTACGGATGGTGGACGGCGGCGACGATCGCCGTGTACGCCGGGTACGTGATGATCGTGGCCGGCATCCTGTTCGGGGTCGGAGCGTTCTTCGGGTTCCGGCACGCGAACCGCACCGCTGCCGAAGATCGGCGCGCCAACATCGCGGTCGCCGCGTAGCCGACGACGGCACCGACACGATGGAACCGCCCGGGGCATGCGCCCCGGGCGGCTCCGCGTCATGGGTACGCTGGGCACGTGAACGTGCGCCTGTTCGCCGCGCTGCGCGAGATCGCGGGGGACTCCCACGTGGAGGCCATCGGCCACACCGTGGGAGAGGTCGTCGATGCGCTGTCGGCTCGCTACGGGGAGCGATTCGCGCAGATCGCCGAGGTGGGCTCGTTCGTCGTCAACGGTGAGCGGGCGACCCGCGACACGCCGATCGCCGAGGGCGACGAGGTCGCGCTGCTGCCGCCGGTCAGCGGCGGGTGACGACCGGCTCCGTCAGTTCCAGAGCGCCGGCTTCCAGACCATCAGCACGACGATCACGAGCGTGAGGACGGTGACCACCGTGCCCCATGCGGTGCCCTTCGCCGCCGCCGACGAGTACTCGCCCTCGTCGCCCTCGCCGGCCGCGATGCGCTCGGCGATGTCGCGCTGACGCCGGAAGGTCGGGGCGTACACGCCGATCGCCAGCGCCGTGAGCAGCACGTAGATGCCGAGGGAGAGCTCGAGCCATGCCTGCCTGAGCAGGTCCCAGTCGAGCGTGGCCACGAGCAGCAGCCCGGTAACCAGCTGGGCGATGAACGCCGGGGTCGTGATGCGCCGGTCGATCCACGAGATCGTGCGCAGGGCGAACGCCCTGCCCTGCACGCCGTCGGACTCCCCTCGTCGCACCCAGAATCCATAGCTGAGGGAGAAGCCCAGCGCGACGATCGCGCCGAGCACGTGCAACACGAGCAGGAACGTCCGCATCGGCGAAGGGTACCGGTTCCGCACACGTTCTCGACAGCACTGGCATACTCTCCGAGCGATGCGATTCCACCGCGTGCTGCTCATCGTCAACCCCGTGGCCCGCACGGTCTCCAAGCCGACCTTGGCGGTGATCGAGAAGGCGATGTCCGCCGACTTCCGCCTCGAGGTCACCGAGACGAAGGAACGGGGCCACGCGAACGAGATCGCGATCCAGGCGGTCGACGAGGGCGTCGACCTGGTCGTGGTCTTCTCCGGCGACGGCACGATCAACGAGGTCGTGAACTCGCTCGCCGGCACCGAGACCGCGCTCGGCGTCCTGCCCGGTGGCGCCACGAACATCCTCGTTCGCGCGCTGGGGCTGCCGACCGAGCCGGTCGAGGCCACCGGCGTGCTGATCGGCAAGGCGCTCGACGACGAGGCGTTCAAGCTGCATCTGGGAAGGGCCGACGGGCGGTACTTCGCCGTCAACTGCGGCGCCGGGGTCGACGCCGCGGCGATGGCCCGCATGGACGCGAAGTTCCCGAAGACGAAGTCGAAGTTCGACCGGGTCGCGTTCCGAAGCGTGGCGTGGGAGCTGATGGTGAGCTATGCGGGCAAGCGGCCCGACCTCGAGGTGTCGATCGACGAGGAGGCACCGGAGCCGTCGCTCTCGGTCATGGTCGGCCGCACCGATCCGTACACCTACTACAAGGAACGCGGGTTGCGCATGACCCCCCAGGCCTCGCTCGAGACCGGGCTCGACGTGTTGAGCATGCGGAAGCTCGCCCGTCGGAACATCCCGCGCATCGCGGCACAGGTGTTCGGCTCGGCGCGCCACGTGCAGAGCCGCGACATCGACTACCGCCACGACGCCTCGCACGTGCTCGTGACGTCTGGCAGCCCCTTCCCGGTACAGGTCGACGGCGACTCGCTCGGCGACCACGAACGCCTCGAGATCGAGCTCGCCCGCGAGGCCCTCTGGGTGGTCGCCTAGGGCGAGGGCGAGCAGTCGTTCGGGGGGAATCCGCCCTCTCTTCAGTTGATGTCTCGCCATGAACCCGTAGCATGAGCCGGATGCGTTCGAAGGCTACCTCGCGGCTCGACGGTCCACGACGCATGGGCGGAGCCGCAATGGCGCTGGTGGTCGTCTGCGCGATATCTGCCGGCGGGCCCTTCGCCGTGTTGATCGCGACGCCCGCAAGTGCCCGAGGGCGTCCCAACATCGTGGTGATCTTGACCGACGATCAACGGGCCGAGGCTCTCGGTTCTATGCCGACGGTCAGGAAACAACTCAAGGCTCGAGGGACCTGGTTCTCGAATGCATTCGCCCCGAACCCGTTGTGCTGTCCCAGCAGGGCGTCGATCCTCACTGGGCTCTACTCACATCACACGGGGGTGTACGGAAACGACGGGCCTCACGGCGGCTTCCAGTCCTTCGACGATCGGGTCACGATAGCGACGGTGCTCCAGGCCGCTGGGTATCGGACGTCCTATTTCGGGAAGTACCTCAATGGATACAACGCATCGAGGCAGACGTACGTCCCACCTGGGTGGGATCGGTGGTTCGCGTTCGGAAATGGCTCCTACTACAATTACAGGGCTTCGATCGATGGACTCGTCCACCGTTACGGTAGAAGAGAGGCCGATTACTCCGCTCGGGTGATGACGAGGCAGGCTCGGTCGTTCATCCGGCGGACGCCGAACAGGCGGCGGTTCTTCATGGTCTTCGCGTCAGCCGCCGCCCACGGCTCTCGCTATCTCGTCGAGCACGACCGCAACATGCCCGTTCCGAGCGCTCGTGATCTCGGCAGTCTCGACGGCTTGAGGCGCTGGCGCCCCACGACGTTCGGGCTCGGCGATGACGTCACCGACATGCCTTCGTACATCCAGCGCGGGTGGAACGCGACCACACGCCAGCGCATCGACCTTTTCCGGCAACGTCAGCTGGAAGCCTTGAGGTCGTTGGATCGGCATATCGCCCGACTGCTGACCGAGGTCCCTCGCAACACGTTGATCCTCTTCATGTCGGACAACGGATACCTGTGGGGTGAGCATCGGTGGACGACCAAGCTTGTGCCCTACGAGGAGAGCATCAGGATCCCGCTCATCATGCGGTGGCCGGGTCGGGTGCGAGACGGCATCGACCGACGGTTGGCGCTCAACATCGACCTCGTGCCCACGATCCTGGCGGCGGCGGGACTCCACCGGTCGACCCCGACCGGGATCGACGTCTCCACGGGCGACCCCACCCGGGCCGATGGCTCGAGCCTGCTCGGTCCACGCCGGAGGCACGCTTTCCCCCTCGAGCACTTCAGCGCAGATCCTGCGAGCGTCCCCGCCTACTGCGGGGTCCGAACCAGGCGATGGATGTATGCCCGCTACTGGCAGGGTGCAGGGAGCCCCGACAACGGCTTCGAGGAGCTCTACCACGTCCGGAAGGATCCCCTCCAACAGCGGAACCGCGTCGGGCGACCCGCCTTCGAAGACCAACGTCTCGAACTGCGAACGCTCGCGAGGGAGCTCTGCGATCCGCCTCCGCCCGGCTACGAGTGGGGAGGCTGAGAGGCGGCTTCCCGTTCGTGGATGCCGCACTCCCACTTCGACAGGCCGGCCCAGCGTCCCGCGCGTTCGGGCTCGCCGGTGAACCGAAGTCGCGTGCACGGCGCGCAACCGATCGAGGCGTAGCCGAGGTCGTACAGGGGGTTGTGCGGCAGGTCGTGTTCCTTCAGGTATGCCCAGGTGTCCTGGCGCGTCCAGGCCGCAACGGGGTTCACCTTCACGATCAGGCGGCCGGGCTCGAGCTCGTACTGCTCGACGAACGGGGCGTTCGCCCGCGTGGGCGATGAGTCGCGCCGGAACGCCGTGATCCAGGCGTCGAGCCCGCGCAGCGCCTCGAACATCGGACGCACCTTGTTCAGGTCGCAACACAGCTCCGGGTCGCGCTCGTACAGCCGCTCGCCATGCCGCTCGGCCTGCTGTTCGACCGTGAGCTCGCCGTAGAGGTCGATCACGTTGAGCCCCAGGCGCTCCGTGAGCTGCTGTTTGAACGCGAGCGTCTCGGCGAACTGGAAGCCGGTCTCGAGGAACAGCACCGGCACGTCGGCGCGGATCGTCGATGCCATGTGCATGATCGCCGTGCCCTCGGCCTGGAACGCCGACGCGATCGCGACGCGACGCAGGCCAGAGGACTCGAGCGCCCACGAGAGGACCTCGCGCGGGTGCACGTCCTCGAACCGCGCGTTGAGGTCGACGAGCTCGGCGTCGGAGAGCAGGGTCTGCATGATGGAAGCGGGGCACCCTTCGGGTCCGCGGAGCATACCGCGTATGCTGTGCGCGTCGTTCGCCCCGGCGAACCTCCATCCAGCCTCAGACCGAAGGAGTTCGCAACGATGTCCGAGACCTATCCCATCGCGCCCCACGGCGGCACCCTCGTCGACCTGCTGGTGACCGGCGACGCCGCCGAAGCGCTCGGGGCCGAGGCCGCCAACCTCCCGACCCTCGTGCCGAACGAGCGCGAGCTGAGCGACCTCGAGATGCTCGCGGTGGGTGCGCTGAGCCCGTTGACCGGGTTCCAGGGCGATGCGGACTACCACTCGGTGCTCGACTCCATGCACCTGACGAACGGCCTGCCGTGGGCGATCCCGGTCGTGCTCGGCGTGAGCGAGGACGAGGCGCACCGGCTGGGCTCGGGCGGCGCGGTGGCGCTGGCGCCCGCCGAGGGCGCCGATCCGATCGCCGTGCTCCGAGTCAACGGATCGTTCAAGCGGGACAAGCCGAAGGAGGCCGCCGCCGTCTACCGCACCGATGAGGCCGAGCACCCCGGCGTGAGGGCCGTCTACGACTCGGGCGACTACTGCCTGGCGGGCGACCTCGAGGTGCTGGCGCTGCCCGCCCACGACGACTTCCGGGAGTACCGGTTGACGCCCGCCCAGACCCGCGCCGAGTTCGAGAGCCGCGGCTGGAAGACCGTCGTGGGGTTCCAGACCCGCAATCCGATCCACCGGGCGCACGAATACATCCAGAAGTGCGCGCTCGAGATCGTCGACGGGCTGCTCGTGCACCCGCTCGTGGGGGCGACGAAGGCAGACGACGTGCCGCCCGACGTGCGCATGCGGTGCTACGAGGCCCTGTTCGAGGGCTACTACCCGAAGGACCGCGCGATGGTGAGCGTGTTCCCGGCCGCGATGCGGTACGCGGGACCCCGTGAGGCCATCTGGCACGCGATCTGCCGCAAGAACTACGGATGCACCCATTTCATCGTCGGGCGCGACCACGCCGGGGTCGGCAGCTACTACGGAACCTACGACGCCCAGAAGCTGTTCGAGGAGTTCGACCCCGGTGAGCTCGGGATCACGCCGTTGAGGTTCGAGCATTCGTTCTGGTGCGAGGCGTGCGAGGGCATGGCCTCGCCGAAGACCTGTCCCCACGGGGAGGAGACGCGCATCTCGTTGTCGGGCACGAAGGTGCGCGAGATGTTGCGCAACGGCGAGCGCCCGCCGCAGGAGTTCTCGCGCCCCGAGGTCGCCGACATCTTGATCGCCGCGATGCAGGAACGCTGACCGCCGGCTGCGGTCCGGCCGACCTGGATACAGACACGTATCACTCCGTCCGCCGGGAGGGCCTCGATCCGTACCAGGGGTCCGACCCGCGCGGTTGAGCCGTTCCACGGGGGCTGGTAGCCTCCAGCGAACGTCCTCCGGTCTATCGGCCAACGATGAGCCCGCTCACAAGGAGTCGACGATCCGTTCCCGTGCTTCCCTCAGCCTGATCCTCGCGTGCGCTCTGGTGGGTGCGGCCGTGGTCGTTCCGGCGAGCGCCGACACCGAGGACGAGCTCGATTCCGCCGAGCAACAGCTCGAGAGCGCTCGAGCGGACCTGGACCGCGCGAACCAGCTGTGGCAGGAGGCGGAGGCCGAGCTCGGGCGGTCACAGGACGCCGCCGAGGCCGCCCGGGCCCGCATCGAGGTCCTGCGAGCGGAGCTGGAGAAGATCCGCCGCGAGCTGAACGAACGAGCGGCAGCGCTGTTCATCGCCGGCGGCAACCCGCAGGCGATCGCGCTCCTCACGTCGCAGTCGGTGAGCGACGCCGTGGATCGCATGGAGTTCGCCTCGGCGGTGGCCGAGGGCGACAGCGACCTCGCGAACCAGGTGGCGGTCGAGTCACAGGAGCTCGCGTGGCAGCAGGAGCAGCTCGCCGAGGCGATCTCGCGACAGGAAGCCGCGGTCGACGCGATCGAGGCTCAGCAGAGCGCGATCCAGGATGAGCTCGCGCGATTCGCTGCTCGCGTCGACGAGCTCGAGGACCAGCTCGCGGCCGAACGCGCCGCGGCGGCCCGCGCGGCCGCCGCCGTCGATGCCTCCGGGAACGGCGGCACCCCGGTGAGCGGGGGCAACGACGGCAGCCCGGCGCCGGTCACCGGCACGGGGTGGATCCAGACCTGTCCGGTCAACGGGCCGAACTCGTTCATCGATTCGTTCGGCGACCCGCGTTCGGGCGGTCGCAGCCACGCCGGCATCGACATGATCTCGCCCCAGGGAACACCGGTCGTCGCCGTGCACTCCGGCACCGTGCACCGCACCGGCAGCTCGATCGGAGGCCTCGGGATCGTCGTGTTCCACGACGGAAGCTCGGACTGGACCTTCTACACGCACTTCAGCTCGTACGGCTCGTACGGGGAGGGAGCCCACGTCTCTGCCGGCAGCACGATCGGCTACGTCGGGAACACGGGCACGACCGTGTACCACCTGCACTTCGAGTACCACCCGGGCGGGGGTGCCGCGATCAACCCCTACACCGCGCTGCTGGGTGTCTGCTGATCGCCCCGTGCCTTCGTCACCGGCGCGGGCTGCCGTAGGATGTGCCGCGTGAGCGACGAGCAGGAACATCCGGCCAACCGGCGCATCGACCGCGTCCGCGACCCGGCATTCGTCCAAGCGATCGAGGATCTCGGACTCGACGAGCTTCGGGCTCGGCGCGACGAGTGCCTCGCCGAGCGCGAGTACCTGTCGCTGCTCCGACGGCTCGTGCAGGGGAGGGCCGAGATCTTGCAGGCCGAGCTGGAGGGCCGGGGAAGCGACGCCGACCGCACCTCGCTCGTCGAGCGGCTGTCCACGATCCTGGCAGGCGACGAGCAGCATGCCGTGTCGCGGGGCGAGGCGGTTCGGGTGGGGCTCCCCGAGGACGAGATGCTCCAAGCCCGGCGCCGTATCGAGCGCTTGGTGTCGGATGCGGGCATCTCCGATCCGACCGAGCTCGACGACGAACGTCTGGCGGCGGCGGTGCAGCTCCTCGCGGACGAGGAGCACGAGGTCTCGACGGCGCGGGCCGAGGTCATCGGCGTGCTCGACACGCTCCAGGACGAGCTGAAGCGCCGGTACAAGGAAGACCCGACACTCGTGCTCCGCTAGCGGCGCAAGCGCTCTCGAGCGCTGTCCCCCGAGTGGGGGAGTCGAAGGGTCCTCCGAGACCCCCACCCGCCGGCCGATGTGGGGGTCAGCCGCGGGCACGACGAGAACCCCGCGACCGACCGATAGCGCCGGCGCAGGTGCGGCGTCAGAGTCTGTTCCGACACATCGGGCCGGGGGGCTTCTTCAGATGTCGGTGACGCACATCGCGCGATCGTCGGACGCGCATCCGAGAGACACCGAACTACCGACGCTGCACGCGCAGCTGATGGTCTTCGCTCGCGAGATCGGTTCGCTCTATCAGGCCGAGCGCACCCGCAGCCGCGAGCTCGAGGAGGCGCTCGACCACGTCCGCGAGATGTACGTCGCCACGATGACCTCGCTCGCCACCGTCGTCGAGGCGAAGGATCCCACCACCCGCGGACACCTCGACCGCACCCACCGGTACGGCCTCGCGCTGGCCGAGCGCATCGACCCCGATCTCGCGGCGCGCCCCGAGGTCGGCTACGGGTTCTTCCTGCACGACATCGGCAAGGTCGGCGTGTCCGAGGCGGTCCTGTGCAAACCCGGGCCGCTCGACGAAACGGAGTGGGCGCAGATGCGGGAGCACCCCGCGATCGGAGCCCAGATCGTCGCGCCGATCCGGTTCCTCGCCGAGGCGGTCGACATCGTGCGGAGCCACCACGAGCGATGGGACGGCGCGGGGTACCCCCGAGGCCTTGCCGCAGAGCAGATCCCGCTCGCCGCTCGTATCTTCGCGATCGCCGATTCCTTCGACGCGATGACCAGCGACCGTCCGTATCGCTCCGCGATGCCGCTGGAGCAGGCGCTCGGCGAGATCGGAGACGGGGCAGGCACGCAGTTCGACCCCGAGGCTGCCGAGGCGTTCCTCGATCTCGCGTACGACGGCGGCCTCGAGCCCGCCGCGCCGGCGGGCGTCGCCACCGCCGTCTGAACGACCGCTGTCGTTCCGCCGCGGGTACGCTCCGACGATGGTCGCCGCCGTGCCGATCGCTCGCGTCGTGCGCTCCGGCGTCGAGGAATCGGTGCACCTCGGCCACGTCGCCGTGTGCGACACCGAGGGGCGTCTGGTCGCTCGTGCCGGCGACCCCGGCCGGGTCGTCTTCATCCGGTCGTGCGCCAAGCCGCTGCAGGCGGCCGTCTCGCTCTCCGCGATCGGTGACGAAGCGCTGTCCGACCGGGAGGTCGCGGTCATGTCCGCCTCGCACAACGGTGAGCCCGTGCATCTCGGCGCCGTGCGGTCCCTGCTCGAACGCGCCGGCCTCGGCCCGGAGGCGCTCCGCACGCCGCCGTCCTACCCGCTCGACGCCGACGAGATGGCGCGAGCCCAGCACCGGCATCCACTCTTCAGCGACTGCTCGGGCAAACATGCCGGCATGCTGCTCGCCTGCGTCCGCTCGGGCTGGCAGACCACGACGTATCCGCGCCGATCGCACCCGCTGCAACGCCGGGTGCTCCGCGCCGTCGAGCGATGGACCTCGGCCGACGAGGTCCGCGTCGGGGTCGACGGTTGCGGTGTGCCCGTGCACGGGGTGCCGCTGGCGGCGATCGCGACCTCGTACGCGCGGCTCGGGGAGTCCGGTCGTGTGGACGACCTCGCGCCGCAGGTGGCACGGGTGACCGGTGCGATGCTCGCCGAGCCCTACATGATCGGCGGCCGCAACCGCGTCGATACGACGCTGATGCAGGCCGTGCCGGGCCTCGTGGCCAAGGGTGGCGCCGAGGCCCTGCTCTGCGTCTCGCTGCCGGAGATGGGGGTCGGCGTGGCGCTCAAGGTCGCCGACGCCGGGTTCCGCGCGTGCGGACCGGCGATGGTCGAGGTGCTGACGCAGCTCGACGCGCTCGAGGGGTCGCAGCGCCGCGAGCTCGCGACGGTCGCCCGGCCGCCGGTGCGTGGCGGCAGCGAGGTGGTCGGCGAGATCGAGCCGGTCGTCGCGCTCCGCCGCCGCTGACCGTCAGACCCCGGCTCATCCGTCGACCTCGCCTACCATCGTCGTGTGGACGATCGGACCCGCGTCGCCGTGCTCAGCGTACACACGTCCCCCCTGGATCAACCGGGAACGGGCGACTCCGGCGGCATGAACGTCTACGTGCGAGCGGTGGTGGAGCGGCTCGCGAGCCGTGATGTGGCCGTCGACGTGTTCACCCGGTGCCGTGGGGGCATCGACCACGAGGTGAAGACGTTGGGAACGGGCATCCGCGTGGTCAGCGTGAAGGCCGGGCCGTGCGGGGTGCTGCCGAAGGCGGAGCTCCCCCGGTACCTGCCGGAGTTCCTCGGAGGCGTTCTCCGTGTGGCCCACGAGGACGGCCAGGGGTACGACATCGTCCACAGCCACTACTGGCTATCGGGGTGGGTGGGGCGCGCGGTGAGCTCCTCGCTCCGCGCCCCCCTCGTGGCGTCGTTCCACACGCTGGGCAAGGTCAAGAACTATTCGCTGGCGCGGGGTGAGGCGCCGGAGTCCGCCGTCCGAGTCGGGGCGGAGCAGGCGGTGATCGACGAGGCCGATCGCGTGCTCGCCCCCACCCCCACCGAGGCGGCGCAGCTCGTCGGGCTCTACGGAGCCGACCCCGGCGAGATCCGCCTGGTGCCGCCCGGGGTCGACCACCTGCTCTTCGCCCCGGGCGACCGCGCCGCGGCCCGGGCGCGTCTGCATCTGTCGGGCCTTCGCCTCGCCCTGTACGTCGGACGGCTCCAGCCGCACAAGGGCCCCGACATCGCCATCCGGACGCTGGCCGAGGCGGTGGCATCCGATCCCGGGGTCGCCGGGGAGCTCGTGCTGGCGATCGTGGGGGGCCCGAGCGGCCCCGAGAAGGGCGCCGAAGTGGCGCGACTGCTCGAGCTCGCGGCGGCGCTGGGCGTGAGCGAACGCGTGATGCTCTTCCCTCCGCAGCCGCAGTCCAAGCTCGTCGACTTCTACATCGCGGCCGACGTGGTGCTGGTGCCGTCCCGATCGGAGTCGTTCGGGCTCGTGGCGCTCGAGGCCCAAGCCTGCGGCACCCCGGTGATCGCGTCCGCCGTCGGCGGACTGCCGTACGTCGTCGTCGACGGGCGGAGCGGGTTCCTCGTCGACGGGCACGACCCCGCCGACCACGCCGACCGACTCCTGCAGATCCTGCGCGAACCGAGGCTGCAGTCGGCGCTCGGGGAGCAGGGCGCACGTCAGGCGCTGCGGTTCACGTGGGAGGCCACGACCGACGAGATGGTGTCGGTCTACGACGAGCTACTGTCCGGGTCGAAACCGCGCTGACCTGCGCGTTCGTCGCTCGCCGTGACGCTCGTCACCGCGGTGGACGAATTGTCACTCTTCTTCTCAAGCCTGCTACCTGCGCATTCATGCCTTGACCTGGGGAAACGCGGAGTTGACCCCCTGGGCCCCCGCCCGTAGAGTTCGCTCGCTCCAAGCAGTCGAAGCACCGACGCGAGGAGACCGGACGAAGCTCCGGAACCGCCGCGAGGCGGGGAAGGGGCGGGAGGACCGACGAAGGCCGAGAGGCCAGACGCGGAACTCCGGGGCACCGAAGGAAGGCCGCAAGGCCGGAGAGCGGAGCCTTCCGGGCCAGGCGGTCGCCGCAAGGTGGGCGCGGGGTCCGGCCCCCGGTGGCACACCTTCGGGTGGGCCGCAGGGGAGCCCGTCACAGCGGGCCCGCCGCGAGGCGAGCCAGCGGGTGGCAAGGCGATCGGAACGCCCTCGGGCGAGCCGAACCCGCCGGGCACGATCGGGTCACCGGCGCGACGGGCGCGGAGGTTGCTTGGAGCACCTGAGCCCGAGAGGCTGCAAGGTGGTTGGGAGCCTCGGTTCCCGACGAGCCGGAGGTCTCTCGGGCTCTTTCTCGTTCCTCGCGTCTCCTCCGACCGCGTTTCCCTTCGTCGTTGTCCTTCGTCCTTCGTCACGAGTCCCGTTCGGCTACCGTTCGGTCGTGAGCGAGGGACGAACCACCTGGAGCGACCCCGAGGAACGGCGCGAGCGCGTCGTCGATGCGGCGATGCGTCACTTCGCCGAACACGGCTACCGGGGGGGCCGCGTCGAGGACATCGCCGCCGATGTCGGCGTGGCGAAGGGGACCGTGTTCTTGGACTTCGGCTCCAAGGAAGGCCTCTTCCTCGCCGCGTATCGGCGCGCGGTCGCGATGCTGCCCGCCTGGCTCGACGCCCCCGAGGAGGCCACCGCCGAGGGGTTCTGGGCGACGCTCGACTGGTGGCTCGAGCACACCGAGGACTCGGTGAGCCGCGATCCCGTGCCCAACCGCATCGCCGTGATCGGTCGCTACGACGCCGGGATGGGGGTACGCCGGCCGATCGACCGGTTCATGCGGAGCGAGGATCCCTACGGCACCCTCGAGTTCGTGGAGTTCGGCATCAGCAACGGCGAGGTCCGCGACGACGTCGACCCCGAGATGCTGGCATCGATGCTCGACTGGGTCGCCGAGCGGTTCCAGGACGCGCTCGTCTCGGCCGACCTCGACCCCGGCCTGATCCATCGTCGGCCCGAGCGTCGCGGCATGCGCATCAAGGAGTTCGTCGAGATCCTGCGCCACGGCATCGAATCGGCGGGCAGCGAGGACTGAGGCTCCCGAGCCGCGGCGTGCGGTAGGTTGTGCCGCATGGCTGGTGACGACGCGCGCCGCGTGGCGTTCCTCGGCGGCGGGAAGATGGCCGAGGCGCTCATCTCCGGATTGATCCGTTCGGGCGGACGATCCGTCGACGACATCATGGTGACCAACCGCCGGGAGGAACGCGCCCAGGAGCTGGCCGGGAAGTACGGCATCGCGGCGACGCTGGACAACCCGGGCGCGGTTCGATGGGCCGACGTCCTGGTGCTGATGACCAAGCCGCAGGACATCGAGGAGCTGCTCCGGCAGATCCGGGAGCACGTGCAGCCACGTGACACCGTGATCAGCTTCGCCGCCGGGGTGCGCACGTCGTTCGTGCAGAAGCAATTGCCCGACGACGTGCCGGTCGTGCGCGTGATGTCGAACGTGCCCGTGATGGTCGACGAGGCCATGTCGGTGATCTCGGCCGGCCGCTCGGCCGACGAGGTGCACCTCGAGATCGCCGAGGAGCTGCTGGGCACGGTGGGCAGGGTGTTGAGGCTGCCCGAGCAGCACCTCGACGCGGTCACGGCCACGAGCGGGAGCGGGCCCGCGTACTTCTTCCTGCTGGCCGAAGCGATGATCGAGGCATGCATCCTGCTCGGGCTCTCGCGCGACGTCGCGACCGAGCTGATCATCCAGACGATGCTGGGGTCGGCCAAGATGCTGCGCGACACCGGCACCCACCCGGTGGAGCTCCGCGAGATGGTGACCTCGCCGGGAGGAACCACGATCGCCGCGATCCGTCACCTCGAGGAGGCCGGCGTTCGGGCGGCGTTCCTGAACGCGATCGATGCCGCGCGCGAACGCTCGCTCGAGCTGGCGCAGGGCGGCGACGACGACGAGGGATAGGAGACCGATGGGCAGGGGAGATCGCGCGAAGGTTCGGTCCGCGAAGGACCGTCAGCGCAAGAAGAAGGCCCGCGACGCGCGGAAGGCCGTCGAGGCCGGCAAGGCCCGGAAGGCCGCGAAGCGGAAGTAGGCATGGCGACACCCCGGCCGCTTCGTCGGTACCGGGGATTCATGGCCGACAGCGACCGCTGGCGGCGATTCGTCTTCCGCGACGGGGACATCGTCATCACGACGCCGTCGAAGTGCGGGACGACGTGGATGCAATGCATCGTCGGCATGCTCGTGCTCGGCCGACCGGACCTGGGCGAGCCCATCAGCCGCCTCTCGCCGTGGCTCGACATGCTGATCTCCACCGACGACGAGATCTTCGATCGGCTCGAGCGTCAGACGCGTCGCCGCTTCATCAAGACCCACACGCCGCTGGACGGGATCCCGCGGCATCCGTCGGCGACCTACGTCTGCCTGATCCGTCATCCCCTCGATGTCGCGCTGTCCGATCGGGATCACGGCGACAACATGCGGGGCGACCGCGCGATCGACCTGCGGGAAGCGGCGTCCGGCGTCCCCGATCCGGACATCGTGCTCCCGGAGGACGGGCCGGAGGACACGGGCGACTACCTCCGATGGTTCATCGACAACCAGAACCAGCCGACGGGGAGCGGTCCGTACGGCCTGGAGGACTTCAGTCATCAGGTGCGGACGTACTGGGAGGCGCGAAGCGCACCGAACGTCCACCTCTTCCACTACGCGGACCTCTGGCGCGACCTGGACGGCGAGATGCGCCGCGTCGCGGACGCCCTCGGCATCGACGTCGACGAGGAAGCGTGGCCGGCGTTGGTGGAGGCTGCGACGATCGATTCGATGCGCTCGCGGGCTGAGGTCACGGCTCCGAACGCCGACGATGGGCTGTGGCGCTCACCCGCGGCGTTCTTCAAGATCGGTGGCACCCGAGACTGGGCGGCGCATCTGTCGTCCGCCGATCTCGCCCACTTCGAGGATCGGCTCCGCGAGCTTGCGGACGACGCCGCCGGATGGGTGCTTCGAGGCCGTGCCGCGCTCGTGTGATCAGCGCGCCGCGATGCGGTTGCGCAGCGTGCCGATGCCCTCGGCCGCGAGCTCGACCAGCGCTCCCGGCCACAGCCGCCGCGAGGGGTCGGCGTCGTCGTCGGCGGGAGGGAAGGGCCCCAGCGCGAACGCGTCACCGCGCTCGATCACGGCTTGGCGTGAGACCGCCGCGATCAGCTCGAACAACGAGCGGGCGGCGCCGTTCAGGTTCCCCTTCAGGGTCTCCTCATCGTCGACCTTGACCCGCACGTACACGCTCTGGGGATCGAGCTCGTCGGCCGTGACGACGCACGGGCCGATCGAGATCGGCAGCCCTGCGGCGGTCTCGACCGGTGAGCCGTCGGCGGACCGGGCGCGCCAGTCGTTGACGAGCGTGTAGCCGAAGACGTCGGCGCGGACCTCGTCGGCCGTGACCCTCGAGGCCTCGTTCCCGACCACCGCGGCCACCATGGGCTCGTAGTCGAGCCAGGCGGCACCGGCCGGCCACGGCACCGGCTGCTCGGGACCGACGATCCGCCGATCGACGTCCATCGCGCGCGGGGAGAGCAGCGATGCCGGGAACAGAGGCGTCAGGATGCGCGGCCTCGGCACGCGCCAGTTCATCGCCTCGTCGCGCTGCAGGGTGGCACGGGCGGCATCCATGACGCTGCCTCGGCTGCTCGAGACCAGGTCCTCGAGGGTCGTGGGGAAGACCGGATGCCCGACAGCATCGGGCAGGTCGACCACCTCGCCTTCGAGGATCGCTCCCAGTCGCCGGTGCCCCCCCCGGTCGTAGGTCACGAGCCTCATCAGGGAGCCGAAGCATACGCCGGTGGGGAGGCGATTTCCGCGTTTCCGCTCCCCGGTTCCTCCGGTCCCGGGCCGATCAGGGGCCTGATCAAGGGAACGCTAGGTACTCGGGCGGCAACGGGTCGCACAACGAGCGCAGCGAGGGATACAGGTCCTCGTAGAGCTCGCGTCCGTTCGCCCGGAACGACAGCACACCTTGGGCGTTCGAGGACACGACGGAGTGCAGCTCGAACGGGTCGGCGCGCCCGTAGGCGCCGGTCAGGTCGTATCCCTCGAAGTCCGGGCCCGCATCCCGGTCATAGCGGATCAACTTCGCGTTGGCCGAGCGCACCGCGCAGTACTCCGGGAAGGTCCCCTCGGCGAACATCTCGATGAGGAAGACGCGGTCGGCGAACCCCGGGGCCGGCTCGACGGCGGGGCCGAGCAGGGCGGCGAAGCTCGTTCCGTCGAACCCACCGCCGCGCTGCAGGCATCTGGCTCGGTAGGGATCCTCGGTCGGGCATCCCGGGGAGCCGGACGCGCCGGCGAGCTCCAGCAGCGTCGGAGCGAGGTCGATGTTCAGCACCAGGTTGACGGCGTCCACCGTCGGCTGCTCTCCGAGCAACCCGTCGGCGCGCACCACGTGGGGGACCCTGATCGTTCCCTCGAACGCGATGCGCTTCGGCACCCACCCGTGTTCCCCGTACTGGACACCCTGGTCCGACGTGAACACCACGATGGTGTCGTCGAGGCCGGGGTCCTTCCGGTCGAGCGCCGCCAGGATGGCCGCGATCCCGTCGTCGACCGAAAGCAGGGCTCGGCACCCGTTCCTGGGCTTGGTCCGTCCCTCGAGCAGCGCCTTGCTGGAAGAGAACGGCTTGCGGTTCTTCTGCCAACGGGCCTTGTCCTTCATGCCCGTGAGCCCGTCGACGACGGCGGTGTCCGTGCGAGCTTCGTCGAACGCGGGGCTCTGGCGATAGTCGACGTCACCGCACTGCGCCGTCTCGTTCGCGTACCTCGCGCTCGGGGTCATCGGGTTGTGGGGAGCGTACGGCGTATACCAGAGGAAGACCGGTTCCTCGCCGGACGCCTCGATCGCGTCCACGGCCGATCGGTTCAGGAACTCGGTGCTGTACTCCTGGCCGGTGCGCCGGCGCGAGCCATCGGTGTAGGTCCATGCCCCCGCCGGAAACCCGGGCTTGTGCAGCACCCGGCCGAAGTCCCAGCTCCCCGCGGGGCCGGGGAGGGGGACCGACGTGTAGCCGTTCAGGTACTTGCCGACCAACGCGGTGAAGTGGGTAGGGTCGAGCCACGTGTTGAGCATCTCGGTCTCGGCGCGCGCCGTCAGGAGCTGGTTCCGTCCACCCCATGGGCCGCCGATGTCGAAGACGCTCGTGGTGTGGGCGTACTGACCCCGCAGGAACGACGTGCGGCTAGGACAACACACCGGGTCGACGATGAATCCTCGTTCGAACGATCGGCCCTTGCCGACGAGCTCGCGCATCACGGTCGGCATGTCGTCCATCTGGTCGAAGCGCATGTCGTCGGTGAGGATCACGACGATGTTCGGAGGCGGAGGCGCCTGCGCGGTGACGGCTTCCGGTACCACGAACACGGCGGCCACGAGCGCCGCCACCGCGATCCAGACCCGGGCCCTTCGGACTCTCATCGTCTCGTTGCCCTCTCGTGAACGTTTCGCTGGGTTCCTTCTACCATCAACCCCCCGCAGGGGCACAGCTGAAGGGCCCCCTCGGAGAGGGACCGGGGATCACTCGTCTTACGCTCGGTCAGCTCGGGCCATGGGCGCGCTCAGGGGCGCTCGGATAGCATGGCTACCTGCGCCGATGCGCCGGTCCTGAGCGCCACCGAAGAAGTGGAGGGTTCCCGATGACCGAGAAGTTCCGCATCACCTACGCCACGATGTCGGCCGACAACGAGGAACTCCAGGCCGCCTACGACGCGGCCGCGGAGCGTGCCAGGGCCGAGCTCGGCAAGGACTATCCCGTCATCGTGAACGGCGAGGAGCGCTGGCGCGACGAGAAGTACGAGGAGCCCTCGCCGATCGACTCCGACGTCGTCATCGGCCGCTTCTCACAGGCCACGACCCAGGACGTGGACGACGCCGTCGCGGCCGCCAAGGCCTTCAAGCTCGAATGGGACCGCATGGGCTGGCAGGAGCGCGTGCGCATCCTGCGCAACGTCGCCGACATCATGGAGGAGCGTGTCTTCGACCTCGCCGCGCTCATGGCCTACGAGGTCGGGAAGAACCGCCTCGAGGCCCTCGGCGACGTGCAGGAGACGGCGGAACTGATCCGTTGGAACTGCGACGAGATGGAGAAGCACGAGGGGTTCCGGGTGCCGATGAGCGGGCTCGGCGCCGCCGGCGACTACTACGACGTGCTGCGCCCCCACGGCGTGTGGGCGGTCATCAGCCCGTTCAACTTCCCGATGGCGCTGTCGGGCGGTCCCTCGAGCGGCGCGCTCGTCGCCGGGAACACCGTGGTGTTGAAGCCGTCGAACCAGGGGGCGCTGCTCGGCTACAAGCTCTACGAGTGCTACCGCGACGGCGGCGTGCCGCCAGGGGCGTTCCACCTCATCGTCGGCCGGGGTGCCGTGGTCGGTGAGCACCTGTGGCGCCATCCCGACGTGAACGGCGTCACGTTCACCGGCTCGTACCCGGTCGGCATGGAGATCTACAAGGGGGCCACGGTCGACGTGCCCAAGCCGGTGATCGCCGAGATGGGCGGGAAGAACCCCACGATCGTCACGAAGGACGCCGACCTCGACAAGGCCACCGACGGCGTGATGCGGAGCGCGTTCGGGTTCGGCGGGCAGAAGTGCTCGGCCTGCAGCCGCGTGTTCGTCGAGCGTGAGGTGTATGACGATTTCCTGACGCAGCTCAAGTCGAAGACCGAGGCGCTGAAGGTCGGGAACCCGATCGAGCGCGACGTGTTCATGGGGCCGATCATCAACGAGCCGGCGATGGAGACGTTCGAGGAAGCGTCGGAGGAGGCCCGCAAGAACGGAACGATCGTCACCGGGGGCCAGCGCATCACCGAAGGCGAGTTCGGGCGTGGCCTCTTCGTCGAGCCGACCGTGGTCGAGGCGCCCGAGGACAGCTGGATCTGGAAGAAGGAGCTCTTCGTCCCGTTCGTCGCCGTGGCGCCGTTCGACGAGCTCGGCGAGGCGATCGAGCGATCCAACGACACGGAGTACGGTTTGACCGCCGGGCTCTTCAGCGAGGACGAGGGCGAGATCGACGAATGGCTCGACCGCATCCACGCCGGCGTGGTCTACGTCAACCGGCGAGCCGGCTCGACGACCGGCGCGTGGCCGGGCGTGCAACCGTTCGGCGGTTGGAAGGGTTCGGGCACGACGGGCAAGGCCGGAGGCGGTCCCTACTACCTGCTCCAGTACCTGCGTGAGCAGTCCAGGACGGTGATCGCCGAGTGAGCCTCGAGGACATGGAGCTCGAGGGCCTGGCTGCGCACGCCGGGCCCAAGCTCATCACGGAGGTTCCCGGCCCCGAGGCGATGGCGCGGATCGAGCGGGACCGCAAGGTCACGTCGCCGTCGCTGCCTCGTGCGTATCCGTTCGTACCCAGGCGCGGGGCCGGGTCGATCGTGGAGGACGTCGACGGGAACATCTTCCTCGACCTCAACGCCGGCATCGCGGTGACCAGCACCGGACACTGCCACCCTGCGGTCGTCGAGGCGGTGCAGCGGCAGGCCACGCAACTGCTGCACTACTCCGCCTCGGACTTCTACCTGCCGATCTATTCCGACGTCTGCGAGCGGCTCGACGCGATGGCCCCGTTCCGGGGCAAGCGGGCGCGCTCGTTCTTGACGAACTCCGGCACCGAGGCCGTCGAGGCGGCGATCAAGCTCGCCCGCTACGCCACCGGACGCCAGTACCTGATCGGGTTCTACCGCTCGTTCCACGGGCGCTCGATGGGCTCGGTCACGCTCACGGCGTCGAAGGCGCGGTACCGCACGGGTTTCGGGCCGATGATGCCGAGCGTCTATCACTCCTTCTACGGCGACTTCGACTACCTCGAGCAGGTGCTGTTCAAGCGGGTCGTCTCTCCGACCGAGGTGGCCGCGGTCGTCGTCGAGTCCTGGCTCGGCGAGGGCGGATACGAGCTGCCACCCGAGGGGTGGTTCACCTATCTGCGGGAACTGTGCGACCGACACGGCATCCTGCTCGTCTGCGACGAGGTGCAGTCGGGCATGGGGCGGAGCGGCTCGATGTGGGCGATCGAGCAGGAGGGGGTCGTGCCCGACATCGTCACGGCGGGCAAAGGCATCGCCAGCGGGCTGCCGCTCGGGGCGATGATCGCCCGCGACGACCTGATGACCTGGGAGCTCGGGGCCCACGGCTCGACCTACGGGGGTTCGCCGGTCTCGTGCGCAGCGGCCCTCGCGACCTTCGACGTGATCGAGCGGGACGGCCTGCTCGACAACGCCAGGGTGGTTGGCGACGTGCTGCTCGAGGGTCTGCGGGACATCGCGGCACGGCACCCGATCGTCACCGAGGTCCGTGGACGGGCGCTGTGGATCGGGCTCTCGCTCTCCGACCACGATCGCGCCGCGGCCGTCGAGCAGGCCGCTTTCCGCAGGGGGCTGCTCGTGCTGGGCTGCGGCGACGACGCCATCCGCATCTCCCCCCCGCTCGTGTTCCGTGAGGACCAGGCGCGTGCATCGCTCGAGATCTTCGAGGAGGCCGTGGCCGAGGTCGAGGCCGCCCCGTAGGGCGGACGTCCGCCGTGACCTCGCTCGTCGCCACCCTCACGATCGACTGCCGCGACCCGGAGCTCGTCTCCCTGTTCTGGTGCACCGTGCTCGGCTACGAGCTCGAGAAGATCGACGAAGCCGACGCGTGGGTGCGCGACCCCGCCGGCAGGGGGTGGTCGATCCTGTTCCAGACCGTGCCCGAGGGGAAGACCGTGAAGAACCGCCTGCACCTCGATCTCTCCCCGCCGTCGACGATGCAGGCCGAGGTCGATCGCCTCGAGGCGGCCGGCGCGAAGGCCCTGCGCCGGGTCGACGAGGGAGGCAGCTTCTGGACCGTGCTCGCCGATCCCGAGGGCAACGAGTTCTGCGTGTTGCGGGGGCCCGAGGACGACCCGCCCAGGGAGCGGCCGGCGTGAGCCCGGTCGGTGGGACCCGCATCGACCGGGCGGGCGCGCCGTGAGCAAGGTCACGACGATGCAGGACGCCGTGCGCGAGCTCGTGCGCGACGGAGACACGGTGGCGATCGAGGGGTTCACGCACCTGATCTGCTTCGCCGCCGGCCACGAGATCATCCGCCAACGGCGCCGCGATCTCACGCTCGCTCGCATGACCCCCGACGTGATCTACGACCAGATGATCGGCGCGGGGGTGGCCTCGAAGCTGATCTTCAGCTGGATGGGAAACCCGGGAGTGGGGAACCTCCACGCCGTACGCCGTCGGGTCGAGCGGGGCGACCCCGAGCGGCTCGAGCTCGAGGAGTACTCGCATTTCGGCATGGTCTGCCGGTACATGGCGGGAGCCGCGAACCTGCCGTTCTTCCCGATCCGGAGCTACTACGAGAGCGACATCCCCCGCGTGAATCCTCGGATCGTGCCGATGGACTCGCCCTACGGTGACGGCGAGCAGGTCTACGTGGTGCCCCCGCTTCGTCCCGACGTCGCGATCGTGCACGCGCAGCGCGCCGACGCCGGCGGCGATACCCAGATCTGGGGGCTCATGGGGTGCCAGAAGGAGGTCGCGTTCGCCGGTCGCAAGGTCATCGTGGTGGTGGAGGAGGTCGTCGACGAGTCGGTGATCCGGCGTGACCCCAACCGCACGGTGATCCCCGGCGCCGTGGTCGACGCGGTCGTCGAGGAGCCGTTCGCCTGTCACCCGTCGTTCGCTCAGGGCTACTACGACCGTGACAACCGCTTCTACCTGGAGTGGGACCGCATCGCGAAGGAGCCCGAGTCGCTCGAGGCGTGGCTCGACGAGTGGGTCTACGGGCTCTCCGACCATCGCGAGTACGTCGAGAAGTACGGCGACGCGTACTGGGACTCGCTGCGACCCGGGCCGGCGCCGTCGGGTGAGGTCGACTACGGGAGGTACGCGTGACCGACGCTCCCCCGTACTCCAAGTCCGAGCTGATGATCGCGGCGAGCGCGCGCCTGCTCGGCGGGGTCTCGAACTGCTTCGTGGGCGTGGGATTGCCGAACATCGTGTGCAACCTCGCCCAGCGGACCGTCGCGCCTGAGCTGCAGCTCGTCTACGAGTCCGGGGTCTTCGGCGCGCGGCCCGAACGGCTTCCCCTGTCGATCGGCGACCCCACGCTCGCCACCGGTTCGACCGCCGTGACGAGCATGTTCGAGCTGTTCGCCTTCTACCTGCAGGCGGGGCTGATCGACGTGGCGTTCCTGGGCGGGGCGCAGATCGATCGCCACGGGAACCTGAACACGACCGTGATCGGCGACTACGAACATCCGAAGGTGCGGCTGCCCGGCTCCGGCGGTGCCTGCGAGATCGCGATCCATGCCCGCCGCATCCTGGTGATCATGCGGCAGGCGCAGCGGTCGTTCGTCGAGAGGCTCGACTTTCGGACCTCGCCCGGGCACAGCGGCGACCCGGCCCACGACGCGGATCGCGGGTGGCACGGCAGCGGCCCCACGAACGTGGTGACCGATCTCGCGACCTACGGCTTCGACGCCGGGACCGGCGAGATGCTGCTGCGCACCCTGCATCCCGGTGTCTCCGTCGACGACGTGCGCTCGAACATGGGCTGGGAGCCGAATATCTCCGACGATCTCGACGAAACGCCCGCACCGACCGATGTGGAGCTCCGGCTGATCCGGGAGGAGCTCGATCCGGGCGGGGTCTACACGAAGTGACCCCCGGGCGGGCCGAGCCGATCGGGGCGCCGGTCTGGTTCGCCCCGCTCCGGGCGCCCTCTTGGCTCGTGCCCCGTGTGCGTGAGGATGCGGTCCGCGTCGTCTTCTTCGCGGAGGCCTGGACGGGACAGCCCGTCGGCGGGGCGGGCCGCGATCTGCGGCTCGGGCTCCCGCTCTACCTCGCCGAGGCCGCCCTGTTCGGCACCGACGCGAGGCCCGTCGCGCTCCGTCGGCCCCTCGGGGGCCGCGACGCGTTCCCCGAGGCCCACGTGGTCGTCAGGACCGCCGTCTCGCCCGGCGGCACGAGGCCGATCCGCGTCAGGGTCTCCGATCTGCACGGTGCACGCGTCACCGAGATCGCCCGCGGAGCGACCGACGAGGCCACGCTGGGTGCTGCGCTCGAAGGGCTCCCACGAGCCGTCGCCGAGGCGGCGTCGCGGGCCGGCGTCCGTCCGGTCTGGGACTCCCTGTACGCGCTGCCGGGGGAGCGCGCGCTGGCGTCGTACGTGCGAGGTTCTCACGCATGCCTGCGGATGATCGACGAGGCGCTGCCCGCATCCGCCGACGCGGAGGCGATCGCGGGCCGGCGAGCCGACGTGCGATCGGTGCTCACATCGCTCGGGACGCTCGCTACGAGCACGCACGAGCCCCTCCCGGCCCTGCTGTTCTTCGGGGCGCTGCTCGCGGCGCGTGATGCGGGATCGCGGGTGCTCGGGGAGTTCCGGATGCCGGCGAGCGTGCGGTGCACGGCCGCCACCGATCCGCTCGACCCCGTGTTCGCGATGGCGGCGCTGGTGCTGCGGGTCTTCGGCGACCTGGAGGCGAGCGACCGGCGGATCGAACGGTTGAGGGAGACCGGCGACCCCTCGATGCGGCGATGGCTGGCGAGGGTGCAGGCGGTAACGTGAGCGCCATGCAACGAGGCGAGGACCGGCCCACCGGCGACGAGGCGCCGTGGGCCGGCGACACGGAACCTGAGCCCGAGTGGGCCGGCGAGATCCGCAGAGGCAGGTGGGAACGCGGGCGCCGGCTCCGCGAGATCTTCGCCGGGTTCGGCGACGCGGGGTCGGAGGACATCCAACCGGAACGCATGCCGCCGGAGGAGGGCGATCCCTCGTGAGCCGCGTCTTCCCCCGGGTGCTCGACCGTGAGCTGCCCGAGGCGGTCTCGGCCGACGGAGCGTGGATCACCGCGGCCGACGGCCGGCGCTACCTCGACGGCGCCGGCGGAGCGGTGGTGGTGAACGTGGGCCACGGTGAGACCGCCGTGATCGAGTCCATCGGAGCCCAGCTCTCCCGGACGCAATACGTGCACGGCACGATGTTCACCACCGGCGCGCTCGAGCGTTACGCCGACGAGATGGCTCCGCTGCTTCCGATGGAGGAAGCGAGGATCTACCCGGTCTCGGGGGGCAGCGAGGCTGTGGAGACGGCCTTGAAGCTGGCCCGCTCGTACCACCTCGCGCGCGGTGAGCCGTCGCGGTTCGTGGTGATCGCACGCCGCAGCTCGTATCACGGCAACACGCTCGGCGCCCTCGACGCGAGCGGCAAGGAACCGCTGCGCAAGCCCTACACGCCGTGGCTGGGACGGTTCCTGCACGCGCCGCCCGCCTACGAGTACCGGTGTGAGAACCCGCAGCATCCCGACGGCTGCGCGGCGTGGCACACCGCCGAGCTTGAGCGCATGGTCTCGCAGGCGCCGCCGCGGTCGTTCGCCGCGTTCATCGCGGAGCCGGTCGCCGGCGCGACGCTCGGGGCGGCCGTGCCGTGTGAGGACTACTGGCCGTCGGTCGTCCGCGTGTGCCGCGAGCACGGCGCGCTCGTGATCGCCGACGAGGTGATGACGGGCATGGGCCGCACCGGTCGATGGTTCGGCGTCGAGCACTGGGACGTTCGCCCCGACATCGTGACCGCCGGGAAAGGAACCACGAGCGGCTACGTGCCGTTCGGCTTCGCCGCCACGAGCCGAGAGGTCTTCGAGGCGGTCTCGACCACCGGGTTCGTGCACGGCTTCACCTGGTCGCACAACGCGCTGGGAGCTGCGGCTGCCGGCGCGGTGCTCGGCGTGCTCCGCGATCGGGAGCTGGTCGCGCGGGCTGCATCGTTGGGCGAACGGCTCCGCCGCGAGCTGGCGGCGTCCCTCGACGACGTCGAGATCGTGGGCGATGTCCGGGGGCTAGGCATGATGATCGGTATCGAGCTCGTGCGCGACCCGGAGACCAAGGAGCCGTTCGCTCGGACCGAGCGTGTGACCGAGCGGGTGGTGGCCGCGGCACGCGACGCGGGGCTGCTCCTGTATTCGTCCACCGGGCACGTCGACGGCCGCGACGGTGACCTGCTGATGCTCGGCCCGCCGTTCGTGCTCACCGACGACGACGCCGCCGCGCTGGTCGAGCGGACGGTCGTCGCGATCCGCTCGATCGGATGAGTGGCGCCGCCGGGCTCGTGGTGGTTCCCGAGGCGAAGATCTACGACCATGGCATCGGGCATCCGTTGCGGCCTCAACGTGTGCTGCTCACGTGGGAGCTGATCGACGCGTTCGGCATCGATCGCGAGCCGGGCGTCGTTCGGTTGGGGGCCGACGCGGCCGACGACGAGACGCTCATGCTCGTGCACACCCCCGAGTTCATCGATGCCACGCGCCAGGCGGGCCACGGCGCCGCGGGTCCCTGGGCACGGTTCGGATACGGCCCGGGCGACAACCCGATCTTCGACGACATGCACGAGGCGGGTGCGATCGTGGTGGGCGCGACCGTGGCCGCCGCGCGCGCCGTCGTGGGCGGCGAGGTGGCGCACGCGTTCAACGCGGCCGGGGGTCTGCATCATGCGATGCCCGGCCGGGCCTCGGGGTTCTGCGTCTACGACGACCCGGCCGTCGGGATCGCGTGGTTGTTGGCGCGGGGCCTCGAGCGCGTCGCCTACGTCGATGTCGACGTGCATCACGGCGACGGCGTGCAGGCCATCTTCTGGAACGACCCGAGGGTGTTGACGATCTCGATCCACGAGTACGCGCCCGAGCTCGGCTTCTTCCCGGGAACCGGGGCCCTGTCGGAGCGTGGGGGCGCCGACGCGCCGGACTCGGCCGTGAACCTGCCGGTGCCACCCGGCACGAGCGACGTGGGGTGGCTCGAGGCGTTCCGCACGGCGGTACCTCCGATCGTGCGGGCCTTCGATCCCGACGTGCTCGTCACGCAGCTCGGATGCGATTCGCACGCCACGGATCCGCTCGCGCACCTCCGCCTGACGACCGACGCGTACCGACAGGTGGCTGCAGAGCTCCACGCCCTCGCTCACGAGGTCGCGGGCGGCCGATGGGTGGCCACCGGGGGCGGGGGCTATCAGTGGGCGCGCGTCGTTCCACGCGCCTGGACGATCCACTTCGCCGAGATGGCGGGGGTCTCGCCACCCGACCGGCTTCCCGAGCACTGGATCGAGCGGGCCGAGTTCGAGTCACGCGGAGAGGTGCCGTCGACCCTGTCGGACCCGCCCCCTCGACGTTCGCCCGCCGACGAGGAAGCGGCGGCGATCGGCGCGGCCGTGCTGGATGTTCGAGCCGGGCGCAGCGAGCGGTCGACGTGACCACGCCCAACCGGGCGCCCGCGACCCGCACGAAGCTGGTGTGCACGCTCGGTCCGGCCACGAACACGCCGGCGTTCGTCCGCGGCCTCGTGGCCGCCGGCACCTCGATCTTCCGCGTGAACTTCTCGCACGGCACGCCCGAGGACCACGCTCGCGCCGTGGGGCTCGTTCGCGACGCCGAGGCGGGGGGCGACCGGGTGCTCGGCGTGCTCGCCGACCTGCCGGGCCCGAAGGTCCGGCTCGGCACGCTGGACCCGGATCCGCTCCGCTTGACCGAGGGCCGGCGGTTCGAACTTCGGCCCGACGGCGCCGGGGACGAGCGGGGCGCGTCGACCACCCACCCCGGCCTCGCGGGAGACCTGCGCGAAGGCGACCGCGTGCTGCTCGCCGACGGCGCGGTCGAGCTCGTCGTCGAGTCGATCGACGGCGACACGGTGAGGGCCCGGTGCGTGCGGGGCGGCCAGGTGCGATCCCGCCAGGGCGTGAACGTGCCGGCCGAGCGACTGAGCCTGCCGGCGGTGACCGAGCGTGACCGCGAGGGGCTCGCCCGCGCGCTCGACCTCGGGGTCGACATGATCGCTCAATCGTTCGTGCGCGGAGCCGGCGACGTGGACGATCTCCGGTCGGCGATGGGTGAACGGGTCGTGCCGATCGTCGCCAAGATCGAGACGAAGCCGGCCGTCGAGCACATCGACGCGATCCTCGAGGCGACCGACGCGCTGATGGTGGCGCGCGGCGACCTGGGCGTCGAGCTGCCGATGGAGCAGATCCCCCTGTTGCAGAAGGATCTGCTCCACCGTTCGATCGACGCGAGCAGACCCGTGATCGTCGCGACCCAGATGTTGGAGTCGATGATCCACGCGCCGAGGCCGACCCGGGCCGAGGCCACCGATGTTGCCAACGCGGTGCTCGAGGGCGCCGACGCGATCATGCTCTCCGGCGAGACCGCGATCGGCGATCATCCTTTCGAGGCCGCGGCGGCCGCGACGAAGATCGCCGTCGCCGTCGAGTCACGCCCGGGCGAGTATCGAGCCGCCCGGCCCCCCTGTCGTCACAGCGGGGAGGCGGCTGCGGTCGCCCATGCCGTCGCGGCCGTCGCGGACTCGGAACCCGACGTGGTCGCGATCACCTGCTACACGGAGACCGGTCGCACGGCCCGCCTCGTGTCGGCGGAACGCCCGTCGAGGCCGATCTACGCGTTCATCCCCGACGAGGGGGTGCGGCGGAGCACCACGTTGAACTGGGGCGTCGTGCCGGTCGCGGCCGACCACCACCCGGACGACACCGATGCGATGATCGCGCTGATGGACGAGGGTCTGCGCCGTCACGGGCTGGTGCGGCCGGGCATGCTCATCGTGATGGCGGCCTCCTCGCCGGCCGGGCGCACGACGACGAACATGCTCAAGCTGCACCAGGTGGGCTCGCCCGTGCGCTGATGGCGGGCCGACTAGGTCTGGTCTCCCTCCCGCATTTCCTCGTCGAGCGCTTCGATCACCCACCCCTGCAGCCAGGTGAGGTAGCCGTAGAGCTCGAACATCTCCGCGTTCCGCTCGTCGCCGGCGAAGTCGCCTTCCGTCGACTCCTCGGTGACTCCGAGCCGGGTGCCGATCACGAGGCGGATCGAATTGAGCGACCCGAGCCAGGCGAGGAGCTCGTCCTCGCTCAGCCGATCGAGCTCGAGCGTGCGCTCCACGGTGTCGAGAGCTGCCAGTCTGCCTGCCAACAGCTCGTCGCCGTGGTGCTGCTCGTACTCCAGGTTGCCGAGCACGTCGTCTTCGGGCAGGGCGGGCGGGAAGAGCCGCGCGACGGCCGGGTCGCTCGAGGGGTCCTCCGAGGTGAGCAGCACGCGGAGCTGTCCGCTGAACGTGCGGACGGCGTCGCGCTCCTGCTCGGAGAGCCGCAGCTCGAACGACCCCGGCCCGACCCGGCGCACCGGGCCCTTGCGCAGCCGCATTATCGGTCCTTCTGCATCGTCGCCCAGAGGCCGTACGCGTGCAGGCGCGCCACGTCACGTTCGGCTTCGTCACGCGTGCCGTTGGCCACGACGGCCTTCCCCTTGGTATGCACGTCCCACATCAGCTTCTCGGCCTTCGCCCGAGGGAAGCCGAACAGCTTCTGGAAGACCCACGTCACGTACGTCATGAGGTTGATGGGGTCGTTCCAGACGATCACGACCCACGGAACGTCGGCCTCGATGTCCTCGACCGTCTCCGGACGGCCGATCTCGACCGGTGCGGTGCTCGCGCTCGTCATCGTCTGGCCTGGGTGGCCCGCACGCCCGTGCGGCGCGCCTGGCGCACCCCCCAACGGTACAGCGGTGGCGTGAGAACCCGGAACGCCTGCATCGGGGAGAGCCATCGGGGCACCGAGTATTCGGGGGCGATGCCCTCGCGCACCACCTTCACGATCGCCTCGGAGACGCGCTCGACCGGCATCACCGCCCAGTCCGGCAACCCGTCCTGCGGGAACCCCTCCGTCGCCACGAAGGAGGGGTTCACGGCGGTCACGTGCACGCCTCGGGACTCCACGTCGTAGTTGGCCGACTCGCTGGCCGCGACGACGGCGTGCTTCGTGGCCGCGTAGAGCCCGGTGCCCGGCGTCGCGTACCGCCCGGCCAGCGAGGCGACGTTGACGACGTGACCGCGGCCGCGCCGCGACATCTCCGGCAGGAACGCACGCATCCCGTACAGCACGCCGAGCAGGTTCACCTCGACGACCCGCCGGATCTGGTCGTAGTCGAGATCCTGGATCGCTCCGCCGCCGGGCACGCCCGCGTTGTTGACGAGCACGTCGACCGGTCGCCCGAACACCTCCTGCGCGAGCGTCGGCAGGGCATCGACCTCGCGCGGCTGGGTGACGTCGACGCGGAGCGGGACCGCCGAGCCACCGGCCCGCTCGATGCGCTCGGCGAGGGCCTCGAGCCGCTCCAGGCGGCGGGCGGCCAGCACGACCCGAGCTCCACGTTTCGCGAACGCCACGGCCGTCGCCTCGCCGATGCCGGCGGAGGCTCCGGTCACGACGACCACGGCTCCTTTCAGGTTCATGACATGAGGTTACGGGTGGGCACGGTCCCGCAGCATGGCCAGCTGGTCACGGGCTCGAGCGGCCATGACGACGTTCCCCTTCAGCTCGTAGCGCGCGAGTGCCTCCTCGAGCGCGATGGCTGCCTCATCCGAACGTCCCATGAGGCTCAGCACCTGCGCGAGGTCGAGGCGAGCACTGCCTTGGTCGTCGAGCATGTCGGTCCTGTCGCCGATCGTGACCGCCTCACGAGCGAGCTCCAGGGCCCGATCGTGATCACCGCGGCGTGCGAGCACCTTCGCCTCGACTTGACGCCAGAGCATCTGGTTGGTCATGTCGTCGCTGGCGCCCAGTTCCGCGGCCTGACCGGCCGAGGTGTGGGCGTCATCGAGCCGTCCGAGCTGGTAGTACGCTTCCGCGAGGTATCCGGTCGCGGTCGACCGGAAGGCATGCTCGCCGATCCGGTCGAGCAGCTCGCAGGCATCTTCCCCGAGCTCGGCCGCTGCGGCCGGATCGTTCCCCAACAGCTCGATCTGCACGCCGTCGATGCCTGTGATCGTTCCGAGGTGCAGATCGGCGCCTCGATCGGCGAGCTCGGCCCGCACGCTGGCGAAGAGGTCTCGAGCCTCGTCCAGGTGACCCAGCCTCGCCAGCGTGAGGGCCCGGGCCTTTCGGAGGAGCGGGCTGGCGGGTTCCCTTGCTTCGATCTCATCCAGCCATACCAGCATGTCCTGCATCGGTGTGGTGCCGTTGAGGCGCCCATCGGCGAGCCACCCCATCAAGTGGAGTGGGGAGCCGATCGCGTGCGCATGGGCGATCGCTTCCCCCATGGCCTCGACCATCGCGTCGAATCGTCCTCTCATGACCTCCACCCACCCGAGGGCGTAGTAGGCGACGTAGAGGAGGAGATCGTCGTCGGCTGCCTCGAACAGCGGCAGAGCTTCCTCGAGCAAGGCCGAGAGCTCGTCGGTCGCGCCCTCCGGCGCGGCACTCAGGTGGAACCGGCCTCCGACGATCTTGGCGCACAGCTCTGCCCGACGATCTCCCGCCGCGGCCGCCCGTTCCGCGATCGCATCCGCCCGCCGGACAGCCTCGACATTCCTCCCCGCTTCGAACTCGGCCTCGCAGAGCGTGGCCTCGAGGAGGAGATCGATCTCATCGGTCGGCACGCACGCCGATGCGCGTTGGAGAAGACCGATTGCGGCCGGGTAATCGCCCCGTAGGTATGCGCGGCGGCCCGCAGCCGTCAGTCGCCGACGTGTCGCCGCCGACAAGTCACCCTCGTCCGGCATGCCGAGATCCAGACGGTACCGGCGAGCTTCCTCGAGATGGAAGCCGACGATCTCGTCGAGCTCGGGGAGGTCGGTGCCGCGTTCCTCCAACCACGAAGCAAGTCGTCGGTGCAGCTCCGCCCGGGTCGCCTTCGGGAGCGCCCCGTAAGCCGTGTCCCGGATCAGCAGATGGCGGAACCGGAAGCCGTCCTCGCCGGGAAGCTGCGCAGGGTGCGGACCGATGAGCCCTTTCCGGACGAGCGACGCGAGGAGAGGAGTCACGCGCGTCGCGTCGGGGGCTAGCCGATGCACGGCCCCTCGATGGAAGACCTCGCCCTCGATCGAGCCGAGCTCGAGCATGGTTCGTTCGCCCGGGCCGAGCTGGTCGAGGCGGGCCTCGAGCAGGGCCTGGAGCGTTGGCGGGACTCCGACGTCGCCATCAGTCGCATCGACCATCGCCAGGATCTCCTCGACGAAGAGGGGGTTCCCTCCGGAGCTCCGGACGATCCTCTCTCTCAGCTCGTTCCCCAGGTCCCCGGGGATGAGTTCGGATATCTCCTGGTCGTCGAGGCGATCGAGACCGACCGTGATGGGCCACGTCGGCCGACGTTCCGTCAGCTGCGGTCTGGCCATGCACAGTGTGAGGATGGGCGCGCGATGGGACAGCAACGCGACATGCTCGATCAGGTCCAGGAAGGTCTCCTCGCCCCACTGGAGATCGTCGAACACCAGGATGAGCGGCCGGTCGGTGGCAGCGCGTTCCACGGTCTTGCGGAAGGCCCAAGCGATCTCCTCGGCCGACGTCGTCGTCGCCTCGCTCCGACCGAGCAAAGCCCGGATCGAAGCGGCTGCGTTTTCGTCCTCGGGCAGAACGGAGAGCTGTTGCAGGACCTCGACCAAGGGCCAGTACGTGATGCCTTCCCCGTATGGGGGACAGCGACCATGGGCGATCGTCGCGTCGAGTCGGTCGAGGAACTCCGCGGCGAGACGGGACTTGCCGATCCCGGCATCGCCGACGATCGTCGCCAGCTCGCATCGGCGCTCGGATCGAGCCAGGTCCCATGCGGCGTAGAGGGTGGCCAGCTCGCCTGTCCGCCCGACGAATCGCATCCCGTGCCGACGCTCGGATCCTTCGCGGACCTGGAGGAGCCGATAGGCGGGCACCGGGTTCGCCTTCCCTTTCAGATCCAGCGGTTCGACAGGCTCAACGTCGACCGCTTCTCGCGTCAGCGCCAGGGTCGCGTCGCCGACCAGAACCTCACCGACAGGGGCGGCCTGCTCCAGGCGTGCGGCAACGTTGACCGCATCGCCTGTGACGAGCCGCTCCTCCGTACCCGTTACGACTTCGCCGGTGTTGATCCCGATCCGTGCTCGAAGTCCGACCTCCGGCAACGCGTCGCGCATCGCCACGGCGGCTCTCAGCGCTCGGAGCGCATCGTCCTCGTGCGACACCGGCACACCGAAGACGGCCATCACCGCGTCACCGATGAACTTCTCGACGACACCACCGTGGCGCTCGACGATCGCGCTCATCCGCTCGAAGTAGCGAGCGAGGAGTCCGCGGAGCGCCTCAGGGTCGAGTGATTCACCGAGCGACGTCGAGTCGGTCACGTCGCAGAACAGAACGGTCACCGTCTTCCGATGTTCCCCGGCTGCCGTCACGGAGAGCTCCGCGCCGCAGTGGGGGCAGAAAGGGAAGTCGCCGTCGATCTCCCGAGCGCAGCCCGGGCAGGCCCGCATGGCTGGAGGCTATGAGGGTTCGCGGAGCGAGACAAGGGATGCTGCCGGGTTACCCTCGGCTGAGATGGACGTCATCGAACGACACGTTGCTCGGCTGCCCCCGCTCGACGGGCGGTGGGCGGTGCGCCCTCACGACCGTGACGAGCTCGCGGCCGGGTTGGTGGCGGGCGCCGTCGCCGGCGCCTCGACCCATCCGCTCGAGAACGTGCGGGCCAACGCCCTGATGCTCGTCGACGGCGACCCCGACAAGCTGTTCGGCCTCTCGGGCCTGCCCGGGGGGTTCGACCTCGATGACATCCTCGACCTGGTCGCCCGGGGAACGGGGGTCCCCATCGATCACGAGGCGAGGTACGGGCCGGTCGACGTCGCGCCCGGCGCCATCCTGGACGCGAGCGGAACAGCGGGGGAGCGTCTCGCCCGGGCGGCCGTGGGTGGCGAGCGTGTCGTGCTTGCGACGGGCCACCCGATCGGTCTGGCGCTCCTCTACCACGCCCTCGACGGCCTGCTGCGAGACCGAGGCGCCGACGTCTTGCGGCTTGCGAACGGCCGACGGTGGCGGGATCCGGGCCTCGCCCACGATTGGTTCGTCGGCCATTGGGGGAGTGTGGCGATGCTGACCGACGGCCGGGAACCCCGCCACACGCATCGACCGGACGCGATGGAACGGATGCTCGAGGAAACCCTGCCCGATCTGGTGGTCGCGGATCACGGCTTCGCCGGCGCCGCGATCGAGGCGGGCGTCGAGACGATCTCGATCGCCGACGTGAACGACCCGGCGTTGATCGTGGCCAAGGCGCAGGGGCGCACCGATGTGGTCATCGTGATGGACGATCACGTCGAGCCCGACGCCTACTGGCCGTGCTTCCAGGCGATCGCCTCCCGGTTCTGACCCGAGGTCGTCGCCTGGACGGCTCGCACCCAGCCTGACCTGCGGGTTCGCACCTCGGGGTATCCAGGGAGCTTCCCCACGCCCTACAATCGCGCCTCGTGGAGAGAGAACCTTTCACCGAGGCTCGGCTGAAGACCGTCAACGAGGTCGCAGACCTCTTGCGCGTGTCCAGGATGACCGTCTACCGAATGATCAAGACAGGAGAGATGCCCGCCGTCAGGGTGGGCCGGAGCTACCGGCTCCGATCCGAAGACGTCGACACGTACCTGACGGATCGGTACACCGAGGCCGGCTGAGCCGGCAAGGTCACCGATCCAGCGCACCCCGCTCAGCCGACCTCCGTGGGAACGGAGGGCGCATTGAACGAGCACGACCGCCTCGTGGATCGGGCTGCCCGCGATGCTCGCACGGTGCTGTTCGTGGGTGGCCTCGATGCCGGGAAGAGCACCCTGGCTCGGGCGACCGCGGCGTTCGCGCTGCGGCTGGGGCGGTCGGTCGCCTACCTCGACGCCGACGTGGCCCAGAAGACCGTCGGCCCACCGGCGACCGTCGGCCTCAAGCACATCAACGAACCCGACGACCTCACGCTCGAGCGGCTCCGGCACCACGACGCGCTCGGATTCGTCGGCTCCACGAGTCCGCAAGGCCAATTGCTGCCGCTCGTGGGAGCGCTCGCCCGTCTGCGCGACCGCGGCCGGGCCGAGGGCGCCGACCTGATCGTCGTCGATACGAGCGCGATGGTCAGCGGCATCTGGGGCCAGCTCGTGAAGTACTACAAGGTCGACATGCTCGAGCCCGACCTCGTCGTCGGCCTGCAGCGGGGCGGGGAGCTCGAGCCCGTGCTCGGCGTGATCCAGCGGTTCTTCGGCATCGAGCTCATGACGCTTCCGGTGCATCCGAACGTCGTGCCCACGAACGTCGACCAGAGGTCGGAGCAGCGCGAGCGCGCCATGGCGGCGTACTTCGAGGGCGAGCTGCAGCGGTTCCGGGTGAAGCCGACCGTGTTCATGCCGACGCTCCCGCCCCTGTTCGATCTGCGCGAGCTCGACCGCCTGCTGGTCGGGCTCTCCGACGGGACCGGCGGGTTCACCGGGCTGGGCTACCTCGAGTTCGTGCCCGAGGATCAGGGGTTGCGGCTGGTCTCGCCGGTGGCAGAGCCGCCGAAAGCGCTTAGACTGGGCTCCGTCCGTCTGGAGGACAGCTTCCGGGTGAAGCGTGTCGACCTCCGGAACCTCTTCGGAACCGAGTGAAAGGGCCACCGCTTGCCGTCGCTGATCAAGAAGCGCCGCAAGAAGATGCGCAAGAAGAAGCACAAGAAGCTCCTCAAGCGCACGCGGCACCAGCGCATGAAGCTGGGCAAGTAAGCCGGCTTCCGTGAGCGTGCCCCGGTTCCGGCTCGTCCGGGCCGCGGCCGCGATCGCGGCCGTCGCCCTCTCCGGGTGCGGGCCCTCGTCGCCCCCGCCATCGCCAGGTTCCGAGCCCATCTCGTTCACGTCCGCCGGGGGGATCGAGCTCGAAGGGCGGCTGTTCGAGGCGGAGGGAGCGACCGCGGGCGTCGTGCTCGCCCACATGCGGCCCGCCGATCAGTCCTCGTGGTTCGAGTACGCGGACACCCTCGCCGACGAGGGATACCGCACCCTGACGTTCAACTTCCGCGGATACTGCCCGGGCGGCGACGCGGGCTGTTCGCAAGGTGAGACCGACCCGTCGGTGCTCTGGCGGGACGTGGAGGCCGCCGTGAGGTTTCTCCGGTCGACGGGGGTACCCCGGGTGGCCGTGATCGGGGCGAGCATGGGCGGCACCGCTGCGTTGATCGCCGCCGCCCAGCCGACCGGTCGCATCGGCGCGGTCGCGACGTTGTCCGCCCCGATCGCGATCGACGGGCTCGACGCGTCGCCTGCGGTGCTCTCGGGCACCTCCGCGGCCAAGCTCTTCGTCGCAGGCAACGCCGATGCGACGGCGGCCGCCGACGCTCAGCGCATGTACGACCTCAGCGTGCCTCCGAAGCGGGTGGAGATCCTCCCCACCGAGAACCACGGCACCGACATGCTCGAAGGGAACCAGGGGCCGAACCTGCGTGGCGTGCTCACGTCCTGGCTCGCTCGGTTCCTGCCCGTGCATGCCCCGGCCGAGGACGAGGGCACATGACGCGTCCGATCGTCTTCTGCACGGATTACGGACTCGCGGACGGGTTCGTCGGCGTGTGCCACGGCGTGATGGTTCGCATCGCGCCCGACGCGCGCATCATCGACCTCACGCATTCGGTGCCGCGTCAGGACGTGCTCCGTGGCGCGCTGACGCTCTCCCGGGCGACGCCGTACATGCCGCCGGACGCCGTCTACGTGGGGGTCGTGGATCCGGGGGTGGGGTCGGAGCGCCGCTCGATCGCGATCCGTACGGCCGACGGCCCGCTGCTCGTCGGTCCCGACAACGGCCTGCTCTCGCTCGCGTGGGACGCCCTCGGAG
This sequence comes from Actinomycetota bacterium, assembly GCA_035249905.1. Taxonomy (GTDB): domain Bacteria; phylum Actinomycetota; class UBA4738; order UBA4738; family HRBIN12; genus JAOUEA01. The sequence continues at coordinate 54,864 of DATFFT010000042.1, forward strand.
GGGCCGACGCTGCGGTCGCCATCGAGGAGCAGCGGGTGATGCTGACGCCCGTCTCCTCGACCTTCCACGGTCGGGACGTGTTCGCTCCGGCGGGGGCCCATCTCGCATCGGGGGTCGCGATCGAAGACGTCGGCCCGACGATCGACGTCGCCGATCTCCGCGTGGTCGAGATGCCGGGGCCGATGGTGACGCCCGGGGCCGTCGGCACCCGGGTGATCGAGGTGGACGCGTTCGGCAACGTGCAGCTGGGTGCGCGTCCCATGGACCTGGAAGCCGCCGGTATCGGCTCGACGCTCACGGTCGCCGGGCGCCCGCTGCCGCTCGTGGACATCTTCGCCGACGTGGCCGAGGGGGTCCTGGCCGCGATCGTCGATTCCCAGGGTTACCTGGCGCTCGTGGTCAATCACGGCAGCGCCGCGCAGACGTTGAACCTCAAGCCGGGAAGCGCGGTCGTGATCGAGTAGGCGCGAGCTCCTCTCGGAACGCCGCTAGGAGGACGACGCGCTGGGGAGCTGTCCGGGGCTCGCGGGCCCGGGGAGCGGGTCGCCGTCGCCGCCCACGATCGCGAACTGCGCGATCGCCGCTGCGCCGATCAAGAGGAACAGGGCGATGATCATGATCAGGGTGGGTCGCCGCATCGTCGGCGAGGCTAGCAGCGCGCCGGCCGGTCACGCGCGCCCGGCGCTGCCGATCCGCAGGGCGCGCTCGGCGCGTTCCCGCATCGACACCATGACCTCCCGAAGGCGGACAGGATCCGTGAGGTGCGTCCGCAGGTCGACCTCGAGCGAGACCGCACCCAGGTAGCCGTCGTCGGCGAGATCCTCACAGAACGCATCGAGGTCGAGCACGCCCTGGCCGGGCGGCAGGTGCGAGTCCCAGCCGCGGCCGGCGTTGTCCGACAGGTGCACGTGACGGAGGCGCGCGCCGAATCGTTGCCGCACCTCGACCGGGTCGTGCTGCGCGACCGCCGCGTGGCTCGTGTCGAGCACGAGGTGGGGGAGTCCCTCGAGCTCATCGAGATCCTGGTTCGCGTGCAGCGTCACACCGCGACGCCCCATGCGCACCGGGAACATGTTCTCGATCGCCACCGTCACGCCCGTTCGGGCCTCGAGCTCGGGCAGGTCCTCGTCGAGCCACCGGCGGTACCCGCGTTGCCACCGGAACGGCGGATGCATCACCACGACCGGCACCTCGGCCTCCTCGGCGACCCGGATCGCTCGGTCGATCTTGCCGACGGGGTCGGTGCCCCAGACCTTCCGCGTCACGAGCAACGACGGCGCATGGATCGCGCCGATCGACAGGCCGTGCTCCTCGGCGAGGGCACGCATCCGCACTGGGTCCTGGCTCGACGGGTCCTTGGTCACCATCACCTCGACGCCGGAATACCCGGTCTCGGCGACGATGCCGAACGTGCTCGCGAGCGGACGCGCGAAGAACGCGGCGGAGGAGAACAGCAGTCGTGGAGAGCTCACGCTCCCATCGTAGGCGTGCGGGGGGCCGGCAGGCGGCCCTGCTCGCCCCCGTATGCTGGTGCCATGTGGGTGTTCCCGCTGGCCGCGGCCATCGTGGCCGCCGTGTTCGCCGGCCTCGTCACCAGGCAGTACGCCGCCCGCCGGCGTCCCTATCAACTCGCTTGGGCACTCGCCCTCGCGATGTACTCAGCGGCCTCGCTGGCCGTCGTGTTCGGTGTCCTCGGCGGGTGGACGACCGGAGAGTTCCAGCTCTACTGGGCGCTCGGCGCCGTGTTGAACGTGCCGTTCCTCGCGGGCGGCGAGCTGATGCTCCTGGTGCGCAACCGCACCGCTCAGGCCGCGGTCTGGGTCGTTCTGGTCTTCCTCACCGCGTATACCGTCTCGGTGCTTCGGGGCGCGTCGTTCGACGCGGCGGCGCTCGCCGAGGACCTTCCCTCGGGCAAGCACGTGTTCGGCGACGGTTCGCCCGCACACCGGCTCCCGCAGCTGATCTCGATCCCGTCCTACGTGGTGCTGTTGGGTGGGGCGCTGTGGTCCGCCTGGCGCATGCGCGGAAGGCCGGAGCTCCGCGACCGCTTCGCCGGCACCCTGTTCATCGCGCTCGGCGCGTCGGTGATCGCGGGGTTCGGGTCCGCGTTCGCCGCGCTGGGCTACCTGGCGGCGTTCTCGACGGCACTCGTCGTCGGCATCGTCGTGATGTTCCTGGGCTTCCTGCGGGCGGGACGTCCGTCGACGTTGCCCAGCGTGCCGAGGGCCGAACGCGTCTAGGTCATGCCACGGCGCTCGCGGACCAGCGTTCCGTGCTCACCGGTTCGTCGGTCGGTGCGTCGGCCGGTTCGACCGAGATCCACAGGTCGTCGTGCACGGTCGCGTCGAACGGTATCTCGAGGAAGACCCATCCCTCGTCGGGCAGGAACTCGCCGACGAAGGTGGGTATCCCTTTGTTGACGATCCACGCCCGATAGACGGAGCCCTCCGGCGGCATCGGCACACCCTCTCCCATCACGTAGAGGATCTCTTCGCCCGGCGCCGAGAGCTCCTGCACCGGCCCGACGTCGACCATGCGAGCGTCGGGCCGGGAGGCGAGGACCGCCGCCTCGGCCATCGAGTCAGCCCGCACGTCGGCGTTGTTCGCCCGGATGTTCTGGCTGAGGCTGAGCCCGGCGAGACCCACCACCGCCGCCACCCCGGCGGCGACGGCGACGACCCGCAGGGGACGACGCCGTGCTCCGTCGGCCTCGAGCTCGCGACGGAGGCGGGGGAGCAGCGTCTCGGGGGGGAGGACGGGCTCGGCCGCGAGCCCCATGTCGCCCGAGAGCCGCCGGAAGTCCTCGAGGGTGGTGCGACACTCGATGCAGCCGGGCACGTGGTCGGTGAGCAGCCGGTCGGCCTCGGCTGCGTCGGCGCCGGAGAGGCTGCGGAGCACGTGGCCGGCCAGCAGCTCCTCGATCGTTCCGTGGTCGTCGGTCACGCGCCCTCCGGGTCCTCGGATCGGTCGAGCACGCGGCGGAGCTTGCGCATCGCCGCGAGGGTCCTGGTCTTCACCGTGCCGATCGGGATGTCGATCTCCTCGGCGATCTGCACCTGCGTCCTGCCGCCGTAATACGCCAACTCGAGCACCTGTCGTTGATCGTGGGGGAGCGTATCGAGCGCCGCTCGGACCTCGATCCGACGTTCGGCGAGGTCGGCCGCGTCGGTCACGCCCTCCGCAGGGTCTTCGACGGTCACCGGCTCGAGGTTCGAGGCCCGATCCTGCCGCGCCCTGATGCGCTCCTCGCGGCGGACGGTGTCGACGGCTCGATGGTGCACGAGCGAGAGGAAGAACGTTCGGAGCGCTCCACGCGCCGGATCGTAGGCCTCGGGGGCGCGCCACAGCGCCAAGAACGCGTCGTGAACGACGTCCTGGGCCAGCACCTGCTGTCCCGTGATGCGGTACGCGAGACCGTAGGCCGAGGGGGAGTACCGGCGGTACAGCGCCTCGAACGCCCCTCGGTCGCCCGCCGCGAGGCCGCGATGCAGCTCCAGGTCGTCGCGGTCGGCGTCTCGCATCGGGCGCCATCCTCCCAGACGTCCCAGACGGCCTCGGCCGGTAGGCTCTGCGCGCCATGCAGGTCGTCCTCTACTCGCGTGCCGGCTGCCACCTCTGTGACGACGCGCGCGCGGTACTGGTCGCGGAGCAGGCTCGCTCGCCGTTCAGCCTCGAGGAGATCGACGTCGAGACGTCGGACGAGCTGGTCCGTGAGTACGGGGTCCGCGTCCCCGTCGTCGAGGTCGACGGCGTGGAGGCGTTCGAGTACACGGTCGACCCGGGCGAGCTCGCCGAGCTCTTACGGACCACGCCTCCGAGTTTGTGAGCTTGTGAACGATCACCGTCACGGATAGGCTCAAGCCATGCGGCGGAGCCGATACCGGGGAGGCGGCAACCGGTGATGAGGGATCGGTCGATCCCCGAGGCCACCGTGGGGCGACTCCCGGTGTATCTCCGGGCCCTGGTGGATCTCGCCGAGGACGGGGCGGAAACCGTCTCGAGCGACGAGCTCGCCGAGGCGGCCGGCGTGAACTCCGCGAAGGTGCGGAAGGACCTCTCCCACCTCGGCTCCTACGGCACGCGCGGCGTGGGCTACGACGTGGCCTATCTCATCCACCAGATCCGCCGTGAGCTCGGCCTCACCCAGCACTGGGCGATCGTGATCGTCGGCATCGGCAACCTCGGTCACGCCCTCGCGAACTACGCGGGCTTCGCGGAGCGTGGGTTCCGGGTCGCGGCGCTCGTCGATGCCGACGAGGCCAAGGTGGGCATGCGCGTGGGCGAACTCGAGATCAGCCATGTCGACGCCCTGCCCGCGCTCGTCGAGGAGCTCGACGTGGCGATCGGGGTGATCGCGACGCCCGCGGCGGCCGCGCAAGAGGTGGCCGACCGGCTCGTCGAGGCGCGGGTGCGCTCGGTGCTGAACTTCGCGCCGACCACGATCGTGGTGCCTCCCGGCGTCTCGGTGCGGAAGGTCGACCTCGCCGTGGAGCTGCAGATCCTGGCGTTCTACGAGCAGCGGAAGGCGACGCTCGCCGAGGTCAAACGGCGAGGCAAGGCGGTCGCCGACATCGCCCGGGGCTGACCGCTACTTCGAGATCGCGACCCAGAGCGCGACGAAGATCGCGAGGATCATGATGCCCATCAGGATGAACTGCACGCTTCCCTGCTCGAGAAGGGGAAGCTCCAGGTTGGCGATCATCGTCGTCTCCTCGTGATCCTCAGGCGGGGCCGTACCACGCTGGGGCGCCGCCACCGGTCAGGAACTCCTTGCGCTTGCGCTCGGCTCGGTCGAGCAGCGGCAGGAACGCCACGAACAGCACGACCGAACCGGCCAGGAACATGTACGAGTACCTGGGCACGCTGCCGCCGTCGAAGTAGAGCGAGACGGTCCACAGCGG
>DATFFT010000043.1:0-26178 GCA_035249905.1 Actinomycetota bacterium
CCCGGCCCGTGGCAGCTTTCTACCCGGCGGGAGTGACAGGGCACAAGCGGAGTGACAAGAGTTGTCCACAGAATCTGACGGGCGGCTACCATCCAGGTCTATGACGCTCCGATTGCGGCTCTGGGTGGACCCGGGCTGTCCGTGGGCGTGGGAGACGGCTCGCTGGCTCCGAGACCTCCGGGACCGCGGGATGTTCACGATCGAGTGGCGCCTTTTCAGCCTCGAGGTCAACGCTGCCGGCCTCGACGTTCCCTTCGCTGAGGCGGCGGTCCGATACGGCGAGTCGCTGGCGGCGCTCCTGCTCGCGCGGCGTGAGCAGGGCGAGGACGCCTTCGAGTCCTACTACGCCGCGACCGGCGCGATCGTCCACGATCGGGGTGACCCCATCTCGGTGCATGTCGCTCGGCAGGCGGCCGACGCCGCGAGCATGCCCGGATTGGTCGACCGCGCGGCCGCGGATCCGACGGTGGTCGAGGAAGTCCTGCAGGAGTATCGCGACGCGCGTGAGCTCGACGTCTTCGGGGTTCCGACCCTGCAGCTCGACGACGCGCTGCCGATCTACGGACCGATCCTGCCCGAGGCGCCCGAAGGCGACGACGCCCTCGAATGGTGGCGCCACGTGTCGTGGCTGATCGAACGAGACGACCTCTACGAGCTCAAGCGATGGCCGAGGCCGCGCCGGCCGGGCTAGCGAACTCCATCGTTGCCGCCGCGAGGTGAGAGGATGGAAGCTCGCATGACCGACCACCGCCATCGCCACGATGTCTGGGGCGACGACCCCGAGGAACGCGACGCGAGCGCCGTCGTCGAGGAGATCCTCGCGGAGAGGGCCGGCCGGCCATGGCACGACCACCCGGGCATCGTCTGGGTCAAGGCGGTCGGCCGCTTCATCGGACGTAACAGCCGGCGCGTCGGCATCACGATCGCCGGGTTCGCCGTGATGTTGGCCGGCGTCGTGCTCCTCGTGCTTCCCGGCCCCGGATGGCTGTTGATCTTCGCGGGCCTCGCCATCCTGTCGACCGAGTACGTCTGGGCCCGCCGCCTGCTGATGACGGCGAAGAGGAAGGCGGAGCAGGCCAAGGACGCCGTGGTCAAGCGCAAGAACGGCCGTGCCGAACGCAAGGCGCGACGCAACGGTCAGATCGCATCGAATCCTTCCGACGACATCGCCTGAGACGCGCGATGGCCGACGGCCGCATCCTGATCGGCACGTCGAGCTGGACCGACCCCACGCTCGTGAAGGAGGGGAACTGGTACCCGCCGGAGGCCAAGACGGCGAAGGCCCGCCTCGAGTTCTACGCGTCACGGTTCCCGCTCGTCGAGGTGGACTCGACCTACTACTTCCCGCCGAGCGAGAAGAACTCCGTGCTGTGGATCGAGCGCACGCCCGTCGAGTTCACGTTCAACATCAAGGCTTACTCGCTGCTCACGAACCACCCGACGCGGACCGAGTCGCTGTACAAGGACCTGGCCGCCGACCTTCCCGAGGAGACGCTTTCGAAGCGCCGCATCTACCGGGACAAGCTGCCCGAGGAAGTCGTCGACGAGGTGTGGCAACGATTTCGCGATGCGCTGATGCCGCTCCACTCGGCGGGCAAGCTCGGCGCGGTGTTGTTCCAGTTCCCGCAGTGGTTCGTGATCTCCAAGAAGAACAAGGCCTACATCGAAGAGTGCGCGGAGCGGCTGCCCGACTTCCGCATCGCGGTCGAGCTGCGCCACAAGAGCTGGATGGAGGAGCGCAACGTCGAGGAGACGCTCGGGTTCCTCTCGGAGCGGCACCTGCCCTACGTGTGTGTCGACATGCCGCAGGGGTTCGACTCGAGCCTGCCACCGATCGCCGCGGCGACCGCCGACGATCTCGCCATGGTGCGCTTCCACGGCCGCGATCCGAAGGCATGGCAGACGAAGTCCGAGACCGCGAGCGAACGCTTCCGCTACGACTATTCCAAGGACGAGCTGGCGGAGTGGGTGCCCAGGGTGCAGGAGCTCTCGGGCCAGGTCCGCGAGACCCACGTGCTGATGAACAACTGCTACCGCGACTTCGCGGTCCGCAACGCGAGGGAGCTCGGCGATCTGCTCGACATCCCGTTCACGACGGAAGAGTGAGAGGCCTTGGTGTTGTAGCATCCTACGACGATGCTGACCGTTCCCGACGCGGCTCGGCGCGCCGGCAAGGACCCGGAGATGATCCGCCGATGGATCAGGAGCGGTCGGCTCAGGAGCGAGCGCGGCGGAACGCAACACCTGATCGACGAGGCCGACCTCGACGCGATCACGGCCGACGACGAGCCGCTTCCCCGGCCACGTCAGCTGCGGAAGACGCACAGCGGCGAGCCGATGCCCGATAGCGTCCGCCTCGTACGCGAAATTCGCGACTCGCGATGACGACCGTCGTCGACGCCAACGTGGCGTTCGAGGTCGCAACGTCCGCCGACAGGTTGCGGTCCTGCACGGGCTCGGAGCCATCGGACCGCCGCTGCTGTGGCCGGAGGTGAGGTCGGCCCTCCACGTCGCTCGTGACCGCCGGTTGCTGAGCGAGCGTGCTGCGAGGGAGGCCCTCGTGAGGCTGGACGGCGCTCCGATCGAGGAGAGGCGACACCGGCGCCTCGGTCGGGAGGCGTGGCGCATCGCCGACGAGCTCGGGTGGTCGAAGACCTACGACGCCGAGTACCTGGCGCTCGCGGTTCTCCTCGGCGCCGGTTTCGTGAGCTTCGACCGCCGGATGCTTCGAGCGGCGGAGATCCTCGGCGTGTCGGTGATCCCCCTGACCTGACGATGTCCACCTGGCTCGAACTCGGCTGACTCGGTCTCCCGACGGGGGAAGCCGGGGTACGCTCGTGAGCGATGGGTAGCGGCGGATCACGTTGGAAGGTCGCGACGGTGCGGGGCATCCCGCTGTACGTCAGCACGTCGTGGTTCATCATCGCCGGCCTCTACGTCTGGCTGCGGTACGAGGCGCTGACCCGCATCCTCGTCGAGCCGGCCGAGGCGGCGACGATCGCCGTGCTCGGCGCCGTGCTCTTCTTCGGAAGCGTGTTGCTGCACGAGGCGGCGCACGCGGTCATGGCTCGATCGATCGACCTGCCGGTCTCGGGCATCACGCTCGTCTTCTGGGGCGGCGCGACCGAGACGAAGGCGAGCGCCAAGGGGCCGCTCGGTGAGTTCCTGGTCGCGTTCGTGGGGCCGGCGACCACCCTCGTGCTCGCGGGCGTGTTCTGGTTCGCCGAAACGCTCACGAACGGACTGGTCGCGGAGACGATGGGATCGCTGGCGGAGCTCAGCCTGATCTTCGCCGCGTTCAACGCCTTGCCCGGCTTCCCCCTCGACGGCGGCCGCATGCTCCTCGCGATCGTTTGGGGCGTCTCGGGGGATCGGCGCACGGCGATGCGGATCGCCGGGTACGGAGGCATCGCGATCGGCGTTGCGATCGGCGCCGTCGCGATCTGGATGCTCGTCAACAAGGACTTGACCTGGGCGATCTTCCTCGGGTACATCGCCATGATCCTGATCGCGACCGGGCGGGCGATGGACCATCGCATCGCGGTCCGCGACCAGCTCGTTCAGGGAACGGTGCGCGACGCGATGCGGAGCCCGCCTTCCCCCGTGCCGGCCGACATGTCGCTGGTGCAGGCGCTCGACGACTACCTGCGCGGCGCCGACGGACAGGGGTTCCCCGTCGTCGACGCGGGGCGCGTGATCGGCACCATCTCGATCGACAGCGCCCGGAAGGTCGGCGCTCGCGACCCGATGCGACCGGTGCGCGACGGCGTGAGGCCGCTGGCCCAGACCCCGGTGCTCGCTCCCGACGAGACGCTCGATGAGGCGGTCGAATGGTTGGGAGGTCGCGAGGGCCTGGTGCTTCGCGACGGCGTTCTCGTGGGCGCGCTCGGCCCCGGTGACGTGGAGCGATGGTACCGGCGGGTGATCGAGGGCCACCCTGATGGAGCGACGGGCCACGACGGATCCTCGTCGGAGCTACCCAGCATGATCACGCCGGCGCCCGGATCGGTTCCGCCCCGTCCCGACCTCCCCTGATCGTCGCGCGCGGGCTGTCGGGGGGCGGCGGTAGCATCCGCACTGTGACGCCCCCCTTCTCCCCCGACGAGCGCCAGGCGCTCGTGCTCGATCACGGCTCGGGCACGCTGCTCGTGTCCGGTCCGGCCGGCACGGGCAAGACCGCCGTGCTGCGCGAGCGGTTCGCTCGGTTGATCGAGCAGGGGTCCGACCCCGACCGGGTCGCGCTCGTCGTCGGATCGTCCGCGGCACGCGAAGCGGCGAGAGCCGCGTTGCTGCAACGGCTCCCGAACTCGCTTTCGGGCCTGCACGTCGTCACGATGCATGGGCTCGCGAACCGCATCCTCAAGGCCCGCGCCGAGCAGGCCGGCGGGGGCGAGCCGCCCCGGTTGCTCTCGGCGACCGAGCAGTTCGCGAAGGTCCAGGATCTGCTCGGGTCCCAGGACCCCGGGGAATGGCCCGCCTACGGCGCACTGCTCGGCATGCGCGGGTTCGCCGACGAGGTGCGCCAGTTCCTCTCGCGGGCACAGGAAGCCCTGCTCACGCCCGATCGCATCGTCGAGACCGCCGACCGACGAGGGCTCACCGGGTGGCGCGAGCTGGCACGTTTCCTCGGCGAGTACGAAGAGGTGCTCGACGCGCTGAACCTCGCCGACTTCGCGAGCCTGTTGCAGCGCGCGGCCACCGAGGCGCCCGAGGGCGAGCCGCCGTTCGACCACGTGCTCGTCGACGACTTCCACGACACGACGATCGCGGCCGAGGCGATCCTGCGAGGCCTGCGCGCTTCCGGCCTGGTCATCGCGGCCGACCCCGACGGGCACGTCTTCTCGTTTCAGGGCACGAGCCGGGTTCCGCTCGACAGATTCGCCGAGGTCTTCGGTGGCGACCGCGTCGAGCTCGTGACGAACCATCGAGCCCCCGAACCGGTCGTGGTCGAAGCGTGGGTCGCGCCGCACGCGAGCGAGGAGCACGCGGCGATCGCCCGCGAGCTCCGGCGCCTTCACGTCGAGAACGGCGTCGACTGGAACGACATGGCGGTGGTCGTTCGTCGGCAGGGCACGAACCTCGGCGGCCAGCTGCGCGCGCTCGACGACGCGCGCATCCCCCGCGCGATGCCCGAACGGGGGCTCTCGCTCACGGCCGAACCGGCCACGCGTCCGTACGTGCTGGCGTTGCGCTGGCTCGTGGCCGACGACACGGTCGAGCGGGAAGCGTTGATCGAGCAGCTCTTGGTCTCCGACGTGGTCGGGCTCTCGCCGGCGGCCGCACGTGCCCTGCTTCGCGCCTCCCGCGCGGCGACCGGCTCGATCTCGAACGCGCTCGACGTGACGGAAGGCCTCACCTCGGCGGAATCCGAGGCGGTGGTCGTCGCGCGTGAGACGCTCTCGCGCGCCGCGCTGTTCGCCGGCATGAGCGTGCAGGACGCGTTTCGCCACCTGTGGGAGCAGCTCCCGTGCTCGAGGCGGCTCGTCGACCGCGCGGGCGAGAGCCCCGAAGCTCGCCGCGAGCTCGACACGGTGGTCACGTTCGCCAACGTGGTGGCCGAGACCGACGAGTCGAGCGGCGACACGAGCGTGGCAGCCTTCCTCGAGTCGCTCGATGCCGGCGAGCACGGTCCCGGCTACTCGGCATGGGAACGCGGCCGATCCGACGCGGTGCAGGTGTTGACCGCGCACGGCGCCGTCGGGCGCGAGTTCGACACCGTGCTCGTGACCGGCGTGACCGAGGGGAACTTCCCGAGCATGTCGCGACCCGAGCCGATGTTCGACCTCGCGGTGCTCGAGCGTCCGGTGACCAACGCCGAGCGCAACCGCGAACGGCTCGACGACGAGCGCCGGCTGTTCGACATGGTGACGGCGCGCGCGAAGCGCCGGGTCGTGCTGACGTGCGCAGACGTTCATCCTCACGACGAGCGATCGGCCCGGTCGAGGTTCGTCGATGCGAGCTCGTGGGCGCCCGCACCCTGGGGACCGTTCGACGACCCGGTGTCCACGCGCGAGGCGGCCGCCGCGTGGCGGTCGCATCTGGCCGACGAGGCGCGCGAGCCGTTCCAGCGGCTGGCCGCCCTCGACGGCCTGGTGGCGCTCGACGTCGACGCGCACCGTTGGTGGTTCCAGCGCGACTGGACCGACACCGGCCGGCCGCTGCACGAAACGATCCGTGTCTCGTACTCGCGCCTGTCGAACCTCGAGGCGTGCGAGCTCATGCACGTGCTCGGCGACGAGCTCGGCCTCGGCAAGCCCGGCGGCTACCATGCCTGGGTCGGCAAGACCGTCCATTCGATCCTCGAGCAGGCCGAGAAGGGCGAGATCCCGAAGGAGCCGCGCGCGCTCGTCGAAGCGCTCGACCGCAGGTGGCGCGACCAGGAGTTCCCCTCGATGGCGGTCTCACGGGCGTTCTACGCGCTCGCCCACGACCACATGCTGCGGAACTGGTTCGAGAACTACGCCGAGCGTCCGGCCGCGGGCATCGAACGGTTCTTCGAGTTCGAGTTCGAGGGCGCCACGGTGATCGGCTACATCGACCGCATCGGTCCGGCGGTGCAGGACGGCTACGTGATCACCGACTTCAAGACCGGCAAGAGCGACAGCGCGGGCCCGCCGCGCGACAGCCTGCAGCTCGGCATCTACTACCTCGCGGTGCAGGAGTCGCCCGACCTCGCAGAGTTCCAGCCGGTGAAGACCGTCGAGCTCGCGTTCCTGCGCGGCAACTGGAAGAGCCCGAACATCGACTACCGCAAGTGGATGGTCACCGAACGTGACGAGGAGGCATACCAGTCGGAGATGCGCGATCGCCTCGCCGCGCTGATCGCGAGGAAGCGAGAGCTCAACGAGCTGGAGGTCTTCCGTCCGAACCCGTACGCGAACTGTCGGTTCTGCGACTTTCAGACGCTCTGCCCGCTCTACGCCGAAGGTCAGCCGGTGTTCCCCGTCGAGTCGGTGCGCGAGGGGGTGCCTGCGTGACGTTCCCCGCCGAGATCGTCACAGCGATGGGCGGTGCCGCGCCCACCGACGAGCAGTGGCGCGCGATCACGACGCCGCTCGAGCCGACCGTATTGATCGCCGGTGCCGGGTCGGGCAAGACGAGCGTGATCGCGGCGCGGGTGGTGTACCTCGCGCTCGCCGCGCTCGGCCGTATCGACGCCGCGACCGACGGGGCGCTGCCCGGCAACGTGCTGGCCCTCACGTTCACGGTGAAGGCCACCGAGAACCTGCGGTCGCGCATCCGGCGGGCCCTGAAAGACCTCGAGCTCGACCACGGCGAGGAGCCCGAGATCCTCAACTACCACGCGCTGGCGGCGCAGGTGATCGATCGGTACGGCATCCTCGCGGGCGTCGAGACCGGACGGCGCGTGCTCAGCCAGGCGCAGCGCGTGACCCTCGCGGGCCGCGTGCTCGACGAGATGACGTTCGAGCACGTGAAGACCGAGTGGCAGCCGAGCGTGGTCGACAAGATCCTGAACCTCGACGGGCAGATCGCGAACCACCTGGTCGACCCCGACGCGGTCGCCGCGTTCGTGCAGGAGCGGCTCCCCGTGTTCAAGCAGATCGCGCGAACCGACCGCGTCTACTTCACCGCCCTCGAGCGCATCGAGCTCGCGAAGGCGGTCGGGGTGTTCCGCCGGCTGAAGCGCGAGCTCGGCGTGATCGACTTCGGCGATCAGATCGAGCTCGCCGTGCAGGTGGCGACCGAGCATCCCGAGGTCGGACGGGAGTACCGCGATCGATTCGCGGCCGTGCTGCTCGACGAGTACCAGGACACGAACGTCGCCCAGGCCAAGCTGATGCGCGCGATGTTCGGCGGCGGGCATCCCGTGACCGCCGTCGGCGACCCCGACCAGAACATCTACGCCTGGCGAGGGGCGTCGCTCTCGAACCTGTTCGACTTCCCGACCGACTTCCCGAACCACGACGGATCGCCCGCGCAGCGGTTGCCGCTGTTCACGAACTTCCGGTCGGGGGCTCGCATCCTGCACGCGGCCGACACGATCATCTCGCCGCTCCCAGTGAACCAGCGACCCGACCCCGACAAGCGGCTCGTGCCGTTCGGGCCCAACGGCGACGGAGAGGTCACCGTCACCTCGCACCGCGACGAGCTCACCGAGTCGCGCGCGATCGCGGACCGCATCCTGTCGTTGCACGAGGGCGGCTCGCCGTGGTCCGAGATCGCGGTGCTGTGTCGTACATCGCGGTTGTTCTTCCTGCTGCAGCAGACCTTCGCCGAGCGCGAGATCCCGGCCGAGATCGTCGGGCTCGCCGGGCTGCTGCGCACGCCCGAGGTGGTCGAGGTGCTGGCCTACGCGCGCGCCGCCAACGACGCGATGGCGAGCGTCGCGCTCGCGCGCATCCTCATGGGCCCGCGCTATCGGGTCGGCTTCAAGGATCTCGCGCTCGTCGCCGGCTGGGCCAAGGGCAAGAACTACGCGTGGCGTGACGAGGGCGGCGACGACGAGGAAACGCCCTTCCTGTTCGCCGAGGCGCTCGAACATCTCGACGAGATCGACGACCTGTCGAACGAGGGGCGGGCACGCCTCGAGGAGTTCCGCGCCGAGCTCGCGGCCCTTCGCGTCGAGGCGCGTCGCACGGTGCCCGAGTTCCTCGGCGAGGTGATGCGGCGCATCGGCATCGTCGACGAGCTCGCCGCCGACGTCGACCGCACCGCCGCGGCCCAGCGTTCGCGCAACCTCGCCGCGTTCCTCGACCAGGTGCACGCGTTCGAACCGGTCGAGGGCGAGCTGACCCTGCGCGCCTTCCTCGACTACGTCGACTCGGTCGAAGCACTCGAGAAGGAAGAGTGGGAACCCGTGCAGCCCAGCGAGTCCGACTCGGTCAAGGTGATGACGATCCACCAGGCCAAGGGGCTCGAGTTCGACAGCGTCTTCGTGCCGGGGGTGGCCGAGAACCTGCTTCCGTCGAAGCGCATCCAGCAGAACCCCGCCGAGCGCGGCTACTCCCTCGACTTCGAGCTGCGAGGCGACGCGGCGATCCTGCCGACGTTCGATGGCGTGCTGTCGCACTTCAAGCGCGATCTGCGGGCGCAGGAGGTCATCGAGGAACGCCGCACGATGTACGTGGCGCTCACCCGGGCACGGCGCTCGCTGCACGTGAGCGCCTCGAACTGGTACGGCGAGAACGTGCGGGCGAAGGGCCCGAGCGAGTTCTTCGCCGAGCTCGCCGGGTGGGGCACGTCCAGCGGCGAGGCCCGGGTGACGATCGAAACGTCGGGCGCGCCGCCCGGCGACGACGAGGCCGAGCCCGAGCAGAACCCGATGCTCGGCTACCGCGAGTCGCTCGTGCGCGACTGGCCGGGCCCCGCGAGGCCCGACGACGCCGACGAGACCTTCCCCGACGGCTGGCGGCGCACCGCCGCGGCTGCGATCGAGGCGGGTGCCGTGCAGACGGCGCTCGTCGACGCCCTCGACGCCGACGACCGGGCGGCGTTCGAGCGCCTGACGGCCGACCGGCGCCAGCTCGCCGCGCACATGCGCGAACGCGAAGCCGTCGAGGGCGGTCCGAGCCTCGAGCGCACGCCGCGATCGGTGGGAGCGAGCGACCTCATCACCTACGTCCAGTGCCCCAAGCGCTTCTACTGGTCACGCGTTCGCCCCCTGCCTCGCTTCAGCGGGCCGGCCGCGCGCATCGGCACCGAGATCCACGCGTGGATCGAGCGCCGCGCCCGGGGGCAGGGCCGGCTGCTGGAGCTCGAGGACCGGCCCGACCTGACCGACGAGGAGCTCGCCGGCGACCCCGGACGCATCGAACGCCTGCGCGAGTCGTTCCTGGGAAGCCGCTTCGCCGGCGTGCCTCCGCTCTTCGCCGAGCGAGCCTTCCTGCTACGCCTCGGCGAGTTCACCGTGGGCGGACGCATCGACGCGATCTTCGGCTCGGTCGACGGGCCGTGGGAGATCGTCGACTGGAAGACCGGCCGCCGCCCCGAGGCCGACGACCCGACGCTCGGCATGCAGCTCGACGTCTACGGGCTCGCGGCGGTCGAGATCTGGGGGAAGCCTGCGAGCGACCTCACGCTCACCTACCTGTACCTCGCGAGCGGAGACGAGATCACCAAGCCGATGCACGACCCGGCGGTCGTGCGCGAGCGGGTGGAAGCCTCACTCACCGCGATCGGCGACGGAGCGTTCGACCCGACCCCCGGCCGGTGGTGCACCCACTGCGACTTCCGCTCGTTCTGCGACGCCGGCCAGGAGTGGCTCGCCTCGCAGGATGTGGCGGGGTAGACGTCGATCCGGTGATATCTCGTGCTCCCCCGCGACGGATCCTCCCTGGCTTGGAGCTACGGCCCGGCCGGGAACGAGAGCTCGTCGTCGACGACGGGCCGGGTGAGGTCGCTGCGGGAACGGATGCCGAGCTTGCGATAGATGCGGGTCACCGGCCCAGAGCCGGCCGATGCAAGGAGCGGATGAACGAACCGCACCTCGAGGTTCTCCTGCACGACGAGCAGCTGCCACTGCTGCGCGAGCGTGACCAACGCCGGCACGTCGGCACCGGGCATGGCTCGATCACACCGAGCGGAGCGGAGCCGAGCCCGGACATCGTCTCGAGGGAGCGAACGACGGTCGGTCGACCGTCAGGTGTAGAGGCGCTCGATCGTCTCCTCGAAGCGCCGGTAGCCGGCCGCGGGGTCGAATCCGCCTTCCGTGACGCCGGGGACCAATCGGGCCTCGAGGCCCGTCTCCGCCGGCGCGCGCACGAACGACGCGGCTCGGAACCACTCGAGGTCCCCCGGGTGGATCAACACCTCGCCGTGGGTGCCGAAGCGGCGGTAGGAAGCGTCGTCGGTGACCACCGGCGTCTTGCGGTAGGCGCGAACCAGCGCCGCCCGCAGCTCCTCGTCGCCGCTCTCGACGACGGGCTCGCCATCGATCCGCGACGCAGAACCCACGAGCTCGCGGGGCGGGGCTTCCGCGTCGGGATCGTCGGACGGCTCCGGCGCGGGGCGGTAGAACTCGACCTTCATCGGCGCATGCTCAGCGCGCCAGCGACCGGTCGACGCGGCGGATCGTGCGGGCGAGGCTCTCGAGCAGCGAGACCGCGACGGCCGGGTCCTGTTCCAGCTCCTTCAGGAAGCTCTTCCGCTTGATCATGAGCAAGGTCATGGGCGTCTCGGCGGTGACGGTCGCGGTTCGCTCCCCCCCGTCGAGCAGCGAGATCTCGCCGAAGTGGTCGCCGGGCAGCACGCGGTGCACCGTGCGGCCCTTCACGGAGACCTTGGCTTCGCCGACGAGGACCACGTAGAAACTGTCGCCGAGGTCGCCCTCCTTCACGACCTTGGCGCCCTTCATGAAGTTCGCCATCTCGGCGATCGAGGCGAGCTTCTTCAGGTGTCGCTTGGTCAGGCCCTCGAACAGCGGGACGGCCGCGAGCACAGGCTCGAGCTTCTGCTTGGCCACGAGTTCCTCCTTGGAGCCGTGTCGTTCCGTTGGCCCGAGGAGCAAGCCTATCCGCTCGCGAGGCAGAGATGCAGCCGGGAACGAGGGCCGGCGGTGTCGGAGGTGGAAGGTAGGGTCCTCGTCCCCGAGAGGCGGGGTGCTCCTCCCCGGTAAGGAGCTGGTGCCCATGGCCGTGCGCCCGCTGCGCAGCCTGCGATCTCTCCCCCTCGCGACCCCCGTGCGTGCCGGAAGCGTCGTCGTTCGGCAAGGCGAGCCCTTCCCGCCGATGCGAGCGGTCGTCGATGGCGCGTTCGTCGTCGAGGTGCTCGGGCACGACGGGCGACGGCTCGTGCTCGATGTGCTCGGGCCGGGTGACGGCATCGGCGGGCCGGGTGACGGCATCGACACGACCGAAGATCCGCGGGTCGCCCAAGCCACGGTGCGCGCCCTGCGACCGGGCCGGCTGCGGGAACTCGGGCCCGGTGAAGCGGTGCCGCTGCTCGTCCGGCGGGCCGAACGCGCGGCTCGGCTCGCGGCCGACCTGGCCTGGTTCGACGTGCCCACGAGGCTGCTCGCCCGCCTGCACGTCCTGGCGGCGCGGTTCGGCCGTCCGGTGCCGGGCGGCGTCTCGATCGGGCTCCGGCTCACGCACGAGGACCTCGCGGGCCTCTGCGGCACGAGCCGCGAGTCGGTGACCCGGGCGATGGGCCGGCTGGTCTGCCAGGGCAGGGTCGAGGTGCCGCGCCGCGGGCGCATCGTGCTGCGTCACCGGCTCTCGGCGCTGCCCTCCTGGAGCATGATGAGGCTGCACGAACCGCAGTAGAGGGCTCGGCCCCTCACGGGCTTGCCGCACCGCCGACACGACCGAGGAGCGATGGCCTCCCAGGCCGCATCGTCTCCGCGGCCCCGCTGCTCGGCACGGCCCTCGGCCGAGAGCTTCAGCAGGAGAGCGAGGACCGACCGGGCTGCCAGCTCGTGCACCTCCGGTGGGTACGCGGCGTAGATCTCGGCGACGAGGTCGGCGATCGTGCGGGGACCACGTGAGATCGCCTCCACGACCTGCTGCTCGCGTGCGCCGCGGTGGTCGAGGTACTCCTGCAGCTTCTCGCCCGCGCGCAACACGATCGGTCCGTGGCCGGGGTAGATCGTTCGCGGAACGAGCTCCTGCATGCGTGCCAGCGAGCGCAGGTACTGCACCAGGTCGCCGTCGGGCGGGTCGATGAAGCTCGTGCCCCGGCCGAGCACCGCGTCGCCGGTGAACAACGCGCCGGCGGCGGGCACGTGGAACGCCATGTGGTCGCTCGTGTGCCCCGGGGTATGCACCGCCGTGAGGGCGACGGCCCCCGCGGCGACGACCTGCCCGTCACGCAGGTGATCGGCCCCGGGAAGTCGGAAGGCGAACAGGGGCGCATGCACACGGCGCGCGAACGCGGCCGCGGCCGGCGCATGGTCGGGGTGGTCGTGGGTGACGAGCACGGCGGCCACGCGGTCGCCGGCGGTGCGAGCGACCTCGTCGAGATGGGCGTCGTCGTCGGGCCCGGGATCGATCACGACGGCGGGGTCGTCGCCAACGACCCAGGTGTTCGTGCCATCGAGCGTGTACGGGCCTGGGTTCGGCGCGAGCACACGGACGATGCGGAGCACGGTCTCAGTCCTCCCGGAAGACCGCCCGAGGAAGCCGCACGACCTCGTCGTCGGTCGGTTCCCGGGTCTCGAAGGTGAGCGCGGCGATCGCCTCGGCCGTCTCGCGCGCTGCGAGCTCGATCATTGTCGCGTACGTGGGCCAGTAGAGCTTCCGGGCGCCCATCTGCCACTCCGCGAGCAGCTCCTTCGGCGAGGCCCACCACGCGTGAGCGGCCTCCCCGCCGTCGGGGGCGGGCTCGAGGCCTCGCGGCGCGAAGACGCTGAAATACCTGGCATCGAATCGAACCGGCACCTCGTCGGGCGCGATCCACCGGGCGACCTGGCGCAGCTGCCCGGCGGCCGGAGGTGCGGCGTGCACGGGGTCGAGGGAGTCCGGGTTGCCTGCATCGACGAGCCCCGCTCGGGTGAGCGCGAGGCCGGCCTCCTCCACCAGCTCACGGACGGCCGCCGCCCGGGCGGCCTCGCGGTCGTCGCCGAACCATCGGGACGCGAGCGCGGCGTCGCCGCGCTCGACCGCACCGCCCGGGAACACCACGTAGCCGGGCAGGAAGCGGCTCCCGGCCCCCCGCTCGAGGACCAGGACCTCCGGGTCGCCGGCGCCCGCGGCATCGCCCTCGCGCACCGCGATCACCGAGGCGGCCTTCCGGATCTCGTCGCTCATCGCGCCGACATCCTCGCAGGTACCCTGCCGTTCGATGTCCCCTTCGGCTCCGGGCACGGCCTTCGCCACGATCGCCGACGAGATCGGCCGGCTCGGCCCGATGCGGTTCGACCGCTTCATGGAGCTCGCGTTGTACGGGCCGGGTGGGTTCTACGACCGACCTCGCATCGGCCCCGGCCCCGTGGGCGACTTCGTGACGAGCCCGCACGTCCACCCCGTGTTCGCACAGATGGTGGCCGAGGCGGTGCGAGGCATGCATGAAGCGATGGGCGGGCCCGATCCGTTCGATCTGATCGAGGTCGGCGCGGGCGACGGCACCTTGCTGCGGCGGTTGCTTCCCGAGCTCGCCGACCTCGGGCCGCGATCGACCGCGGTGGAACGGAGCCCGGGGGCACGGGGAGCGCTGTCCGAGATCGAGGGCGTTGGCGTGAGCGTTCACGACTCGATGCCCCCCGCCTCGTCTCCGGCGATCGTGCTGGCGCACGAGCTCCTGGACAACCTGCCCTTCCGGCGCATCCGGACGACCGACGACGGCCCCCGCGACGTCTGCGTGGGACTCCAGGACGACCGGCTCGTGGAGGTCCTCGAGCCGGTCGACGACCCGGCCGACCTCGGGCAGCTCACGCAGGACCGAGCCGGCGAGGCGATCGTTCCCATCGGGGCGGCTTCGTTCGTCCTCGAGACCCTCGCCGGGCGTGCGCCGCGAGCGCTGCTCGCGATCGACTACGGGTCCGATCGCGGCGCCGGCGGGCCGGCACACGGCTACGCCGCACACCGGCTCGTGGAGGATCTGCTCCTGGCGCCGGGCGCCAGCGATATCACGGCGGGGGTCGACTTCGGATTCCTCGCGGCGGCGGTCCGCGCCCGCGGACATCTCGCGTTCCCGACCGTGACGCAACGTGAGGCGCTCATCGCGCTCGGCCTCGAGGCATGGCTGATCACCGAGCTCGAACGACAGCGGGACCAGCTCAACACGGGGCGCGGCGCCGCAGCGGTACGCACGTGGGGAGGCCGAAGCCGCGCCATGATGCTGGCCGAGCCCGCCGGGCTCGGTCGCTTCCTGTGGTTCGTTGCGGCGACGCGTGGCGTTGCCGAACCGGGATGGCTGCTGCGGGCTCGCGAGCGTCTGCCGATCGCCGGGCGATGAACGGGTCGGTCAGCCCTCGGAGATGGACCGGAGCCTGCGAGCCCCCGGAGACAGCCCGTCGCCCGGTCCTTCCTCCGTCGGAGGCGACGATTCGACGCGCGGCGGGTTCCCCGACGTCATCGACCGGCGGAGCCGGGTCGCGAGCCGGTTCAGCTGATCCACCGCCGAGACGCCGCCCTCGGCCCAGAAGGGGTCCATCTCGTCGGGGTCGAGTGTTCCGGGCGAGGCGATGCGGTCTCCATCGGTCGTGAGCAGCACGCAGCGGCCCTCGTGTTCGTTCCGCTCGCCCACGAATCCCTCGAAGCGATCCCACATCACCCGGTGGGTGCGGACCACATCGAGCACCTGCACGCCGGCGACGTCGATGCGGAACCCGATACGCGACATGCGCAGCACGACCCAGGCTCCGGCCAGCAACGCGGCCGCGCCCAGCGCGCGCACGGGTACCGGGAACGGCGAGAGCAGGAACGCCACCGAGATCACCGCAGGCACCAGTGCGGGCACCTGCGACTCGAGGCGCCACCCCTTCGCCCAGATCTCCACGGCCCCGTCACGCGTTTCGCGCGTGCGGAACAACCCCATCGTCTCCACGCCCATCTCCTCGGACCGTCGTTCCCTCTCGGCTATCGGCATCGGACGGGGACGGCTGGAGCCTCAGCGATCCGCGACGATGCGGTGCAACGTCGCCCGCCGCAGATCGCCGGTCTGAGCCTGGATCAGGAAGAACGTCGCCTCGCGGCTCAGCCGCTGTGCCGGATGCGAGAGCGAGATCGCACCTCCGCCGCTCGCGGCGACGAGCGCGTCGGTCGCGCGGCGCGCGAGATCCAACCCTCGGTCGCGCTCGCGTGCGCCTCCCGAGATCGCTCGGTCGAACCCGGCGTCCTCGGCCGAGGCCGATGCCATCAGCGATCGCGCCACCTCGTCGGCGACGCGGCGCCGCTCCGCCAGCATCGCGCTCAGGCTCGAGGCCGCGTCGCCGACGAACGGCGCCGGCGCCCGTTCCGCGAGCAGTCGGATCGCACGGTCGGTGATGCCCAGAGGTGCCGGCGCCGGCATCGAGGAGCCGAGCCGATCGCGCCGATCCCACACGTCGTGATCGAGCACACCGACCACGTCGTCGTCGCCGATCTCGAGCCCGTCGAACGCGAGCGAGACCGTTCGCGTCGCCCCCATGACCGCCAGCGCCTGCGGATCGCCGGCGCGCAGCTCGCGCCGTTCTCCGGGACGATCGACCGCCGCCGTCACCACCGAGCCGTCCGCCGACCGTGCCATCACGATCAGCACATCGATCAGGCCCCAGCCGGTGATCCAGGGGGCTGCTCCATCGATGCGCCACCCGTTCGCGGTGCGCTCGGCACGCACGGCGGGCGGTCCCGGACGTCGCAGATAGGCGAACCCGATGCCGGCCAGCGTCGAGCCGTCACACAGCCGCGGCAGCCACGTCGCGCACGCAGGTCCGTCGCCCGAGCGAACACGCCTGACCGCCCCGTGGTGCTGCGCCCACACGAACGAGGTCGCACCGCACCCGCCGGCGACCGCCTCGAGCACCGGACGGGCGGCGGCATGATCTGCCCCGATCCCGCCCGGCACGTCGACCGAGCCGTGCAGTCCGAGCAGGCCCGCGTCTCGGAGCGCCCGGAGATTCTCGGCGGGGATCGTCGGCGCCCGGTCGGTCTCCTGGGCCCGCGGGAACAGCACCTCGTCCGCGACGGCCTTCGCCCGCTCCAGGGCCTCGGCGAGCGATGGTGCCGGAGGCGGGGTCACTAGTCCGTTATGGACTAGCGGTCGACGTCGCCGACCACGAAGAAGATCGAACCGAGGATCGAGATCAGGTCGGGAAGCTGGGTGCCGGGCAGCAGCGCCGGTATCACGCTCACGTTCGAGAACGACGGCGTGCGCATCTTCAGCCGGTACGGCTGCTTCTCACCGTCTCCGACGAGATAGTAGCCCATCATGCCCAGCGGGTTCTCGGTGCGCACGTACACCTCGCCGTCGAGCTTCAGCGTCTTCGGCAGCTTCGGCGCCCGGTACTCCCCGGGCGGCAGCTTGTCCATGCACTGCTCGATGATGTTGCAGCTCTGCTTCATGCGCTCGACCAGCACCATCAAGCGGTCGTAACTGTCACCGGTCTGCCCGACGGGCACCTCGAACTCGACCTCGGCGTACTTCTCGTACGGCTCGTCCTTGCGGGGATCCATCGGTACGCCGCTCGCGTGCAGGACGGGCCCGCTCGTGCCGTACTCGACCGCCATCTCCGCCGGCAGCACCCCGATGTCGCGGGTTCTGGCGAAGATGATCTCGTTGCCCATGATCAACGACTCGAACTCGCGGATCGACCCGCGCACCGCCGCGAGCACCTCGACCGAACGCTCGAGGAAGCCTGCGGGCAGGTCGTCCTTGAGCCCCCCGACGCGGCAGTACGAGTGATGCATGCGCGCGCCGGTGGCGCTCTCCATCAGATCCTGGATCATCTCGCGCTCTCGGAAGGCGTAGAAGATCGGCGTCATCGCGCCGAGCTCCAACGGATAGGAACCCGAGAACATCAGGTGGTTCAGGATGCGGTTCCATTCGGCGAACATCGTGCGGATCCACTGCGCTCGCTCGGGCACCTCGATGCCGGCGAGCCGCTCGACGGCGATCACGAACCCCAGCTCGTTGTTGAAGGCGCTCAGCCAGTCGTGACGGTTCATCAACACCATCGTCTGCGCGGCGTCGCGGAACTCCGCGAGCTTCTCGGCGGCGCGGTGCATGTAGCCGATCACCGGCTCCGCGCGCACGATCACCTCGCCGTCGAGCTGCAGCACCACTCGGAGCACTCCGTGCGTCGAGGGGTGCTGGGGCCCGATGTTGAGGATCATGTCCTCGGTCGCCATCGTGTCGTCGGCGATCTCGACGTCGAGCCCGCCGCCCCGGATCATGCTCGTGACCTCGGAGGACTGGAAGGCGGGGCGCTCCCTGATGTCGGCCATCGCGCCTATGGTACGCGGAACCCGGCCGGCCGACGGTGCGCGAGATGGCACGCGGCGAGGTGGCCCGGCACGATCGGCTCGAGCCGGGGGTCGTCCGATCGGCACGCTTCCTCGACGCCCGCTTCCGCGGCGCTTCCATCGGCCAACGCGGGGCATCGGGGGTGGAACCGACACGCCTCGGGGATACGCGTCGGATCGGGCGGCTCGCCCGTCAGCAGCGGTCGATCGAGCGCACCGGCATCCTGAGCGTCGGGCACGACGTCGAGCAGCGCCCGGGTGTACGGATGCCGGGGCTCGAGCAACACGTCACGGGTGGGGCCGACCTCCACGATGCGCCCGAGGTACATCACCGCCACCCGGTCGGCGACCGACCAGGCCAGCGCCAGATCATGGGTGACGATCAGGATGCTGATGCGAGCGTCGCGGCGAAGCTGCAACAGCAGACGGAGGATCTCGCCCCGGACCGAGGCGTCGAGGTTGGAGACCGGCTCGTCGGCGACGATCACCCGCGGCTCGAGCGCGAGCGCCCCCGCGATGACGACGCGCTGCCGCTGTCCGCCCGACAGCTCGTGAGGGAACCGCAGCAGGAATCGCTCGGGGGGGCGCAGGCCCGCACGCGCCAGCGCCCGGTCGACCAGCTCGGCCTCGTCGCCGGGGACTTTGTGGATGCGCAACCCCTCGGCGACCGAGTCGTACACGGTCTGCCGGGGGTTCAGGGCGCCGGTCGGGTCCTGGTAGACCATCTGGACCTCTCGCCGGTACCCGCGCAGGTCCTTGCCGAGCGGTTCCCCTCGGAACTCGATCGTGCCGCGCTCGGGGCGCACGAACCCCATGATCGCGCGCGCCAGCGTCGTCTTGCCGCAGCCCGACTCGCCGGCGAGGGCGACGACCTCGCCTTCACCGATCTCCAGGCTCACGCCGTCGACGGCTCGGGCCGGGGCCTGCCCGGCGTGTCGCTCGAACACGCGGTGCCTGCCGGCGAACGTCACGTGCAGATCGTCGACCCGCAGGAGCGGCGGGCCGGAGACCTCGCTCCGATCCGGAGCCGGCAGGGTCGCGGTCACGTCGGCATCGCCTCCGGTGCCCCTTCCTCGAGCAGCAGGCACTCGGCGCGCCGGCCGGCCCCCGCCGGGAACGATGGCGGCTCGATCGTTCGGCAACGATCCATCACCCGTGGGCACCGAGGGTGGAAGCTGCAGCCCGAGGGCAGCTCGCGCGGGTCGGGCGGATCGCCGTCGAGCCCTCCGGGCGATTGCACGAACGCCTCGTCGCCGATCCTCGGGAAGGCGTCGGCGAGGGCGGCCGTGTACGGGTGCGCGGGCGAGCCGAACACCTCGTCGGCGGGACCCTCCTCGACGATGCGGCCCGCGTACATCACCGCGAGCCGATCGGCCACCTGGGCCAGCACCGACAGATCGTGGGTGATGAACAGCATCGAGAGCCCGAGCTCCATCTGCAGGTTCTTCAACAGTCGGAGCACCTGGGCCTGCACCATGACGTCGAGCGCGGTGGTCGGTTCGTCGGCGATCACCAGGTCGGGGTCGCATGCGAGCGCCATCGCGATCATCACGCGCTGCTTCTGTCCCCCCGAGAACTCGTTGGGGAAATCGCGCCCGCGGCGGGCGGGGAGCCCGACGAGCTCGAGGAGCTCGGCGGTGCGGGCCCTCGTCTCCCGCCGCGTCGTCGGCCGGTGCGCGAGGATCGCCTCCTCGATCTGGTCCCCGACGCGGATCACCGGGTCGAGCGCATGCTGGGCCCCCTGGAAGACGACCGATGCCTGCGTCCAGCGGACGGCGCCGAGCTGGCTCGGCGCCATCGTGAGCACGTCGGCACCGTTCAACACCACCCGCCCCGACATCTGGGTGCCGGGCGGGAGCAGTCGCAGCAAGCCGAGGCCGATCGTCGACTTCCCGCAGCCGGACTCGCCCGCCAGGCCCAGCACCTGACCGCGATCGATCCCGAACGACACACCGCGCACCGCGGGCACCGGCCCCTCGCGGGTGATGTAGGACACCGAAAGGCCCGAGACCTCCAGCACGCTCATCGCTGGCGCAGCCTCGGGTTCAGGATCTCCTCGAGCGCGTTCCCGCACATCGTGAACGCGAGCACGACGAGCACGATGCAGGCGCCCGGGAAGCCGATCCACCACCATGCGCCGATCGTCGGCGCTCCGGCGGCGAACGCGAGCTCCAGGGTCGCGCCCCACGAGACTCGGAGCGGATCGCCGAGGCCGATGAACGACAGCGCC
Organism: Actinomycetota bacterium; assembly: GCA_035249905.1. GTDB lineage: Bacteria > Actinomycetota > UBA4738 > UBA4738 > HRBIN12 > JAOUEA01. The sequence goes on from DATFFT010000043.1 coordinate 20,071, forward strand.
GATTCCGCCAGGATCGCCGCCGCGATCGAGAGGATCGTGTTCGCGAAGATCACCGGGAACAGGTTCGGGAGCACATGCTTCAGGATCAGTTGCGGATCGCGGGCGCCCAGCCCGCGTGCCCGCTCGACGTAGGCCCGCTCGCGGACCGACAGGGCCTGGCTCCGCACGATCCGAGCGGTCCAGGGCCACGAGGTGAGGCCGATCACCATCACGATGATGAACATCGACTGCCCGAGGATCGCGGCCAGCACGATCGCGAGCGGCAGGCCGGGCAGCACCAGGAACCAGTCGGTGAACCGCATCAACGCCGCGTCCCACCGTCCTCCTCGGAACCCGGCGATGATGCCGACCGCCGCGCCCACGACCATCGAGACGGCGGCGGCGAGCAGGCCGATCGCCAGCGACACCCGCGAACCCCACACGACGAGGGCGAGCACGGAGCGTCCGGCGTCATCGGTGCCCATCGGGTAGGCCCACGACGGTCCCTCGAGGATCGGTCCCGTGGCCTTCGTGACGTCGAGCTGATCGCTGCTGACGAGCACCGGCGCGAGCAGGGCGACCAGCACGAACACGACGAGGATCGCCAGGCCGGCGATGCCCATGACGCTGCGTCGGTAGGTGGCCCAGAACCGACCGGCGGACAGGCGACGGCGAGCCCAGACCACCGACCTCGGGGATCGAGTCTTCGCCGCGAGCGCGTCGCCCGCCATCAGGCCTCTCGCACCCGCGGATCGACCCAGCTGTAGACGAGGTCGGCGACGAGGTTCGAGACGAGCACGGCGAGGCTCGCGAAGAGGAAGAGGGCCTGCAGCAGCAGGAAGTCCTGGTAGTCGATCGCCTGGATCGCGAGCAGCCCGAGACCCGGGTAGGAGAACACGAGCTCGACCGTGATCGCCCCCGCGAGCACGAAACCGAACGACAGCGCGATCAACGAGATCGACGGCAACATCGCGTTGCGGACCGCGTGACGCCACAGGACCCGGTCCTCGCGGACGCCCTTCGCGCGGATCGTCGTGATGTAGTCCTCGCCGAGCACGTCCAGCAGCGAGGATCGCATCACCAGGTAGTACTCGCCGATGTAGCCCAGCGTGAGCGTCAGCACCGGCAGGAACATGTGGTTCGCGACGTCCAGCACGCGACTCAAGCCCGTCAGATCGGAGTCCGGGGTCTCGAACCCGCCCGAGGGGAACCATCCGAGCGTCGTCGAGAAGACGATCAACAGGATCATCGCGAGCCAGAAGTCGGGCATCGAGTAGAACAGCAGCGAGAAGCCCATCGAGCCGACGTCGAGGGGGCGGCCTCGCTTCCACCCGCCTCGGATGCCGAGGTAGAGCCCGATCACGATCATCAGCACGGTCGCGGTGCCGACGAGCAGCACGGTGGGCCACATGTACCGCAGGAAGACCGAGACCACCGACTGACCCGGGTAGATGAACGAGTTCCCGAAGTCGAGCCGAACGGTGTCGGCCAGGTACTGCAGGTACTGGGAAGGGATGGGGCGATCCAGGCCGAGCTCGCCGGACAGCGCGGCCTGAGCCTCGGGCGTCAGCTGCACGCCCCGCTGCCGGGTGAGCAGGCGCACCGGATCGCTGGGCATCACCCGGAAGAGGAAGAAGTTCACCGTGAGGATGAAGAGCAACGTGACGCCCGCCTGCAGGAGCTTGCGGGCGACGTAGCGCCACTCCCCCATCGACGCGCCCGGCCTCAGGCGGCGTAGTGCTCGTCGCGCCGCCGGCGCACGATCAGGACGGCTCCCACGACCACGACCAGGAGGAGGATGCCACCGATCCACACCGCGGCCGGAAGGCCGCTGTCGGAGTCCGCCGCGGTCGGGGCGTCGACGACCGGCCGCATGTTCATCACCGAGTAAGTGTTCCCCCACAGGACGATCCCGTCGGGCTCCGGCCAGCGCAGGAGCCCCTCCCACCGATCGGCGCGCCACGCCTCGAACGAGTTCGGGTACCAGAGCACGATCTCCGGCGTGTCCTCGTAGAGGATCTGCTGCATCCGATCGACGGTGGCCTCTCGCTCGGTCTCGTCGAGCTCGGTCTGCTGCTCCCGGTACAGGTCGTCGTACTCGGGGTTCGAATAGCACGTGTCGCTCCAGAACCCACACTGGTCGGTCGTGAAGCTCGAGAGCAGGAAATCGGGGTCGGGCCCGGTGCCCCACGAGTAGATGATCAGGTCCCAGTCGAACCCGTACCACTGGTCGAACAGCTTGGCGTCGGTCATCGTCTTGGTCGACACGCCGATCCCGACATCGCGCAACCATCCCTGGATGAACGGCGCAGCCTTGATCGCGGCCGGATCGGTGGTCGCCAGGAACAGACGCCACTCGAGCGGGTCGCCGCCGCCGGGCATCTCTCGAACACCGTCGTCGTCGGTGTCGACGTAACCCGCGTCGTCGAGCAGCCGGCCCGCTTCGGCAGGGTCGAACCCGATCGCGACATCGTCGGGAGGCTCCCAGTGCCATCGTTCATACAACGGAACGATCGGGGTGGTTCCCGGCAAGCCGTAGCCACGCAGCACGCGATCGACCAGCGTCGACTTGTCGATCGCCCACGACACGGCCTGACGGACGACGGGATCGAGCACCGCGGGATGCGCCGTGCTCGAGGGGTCGTCGGCCAGGTTGAAGGACATCTGGTGGAAGGCCTCTGCGCTCGTCACCGCGGCGCCCACGCCGGGGGCGTCGCGCACGGTCTCGAACAGGTTCGGCGTGGCGACCGTGGTGGAATCGATCTCGCCCTTGATCAGGGCCTGCACGACCGACTCCTCGGAGTTGTAGACGCGGAACACGATCTCGTCGACGTTCGGCGTGCCCTGCCAGTAGTCGTCGCGGGCCTCGACGCGCCAGAACTCGCCAGGCTCCCAGTCCACGAGCTCGAAGGGGCCGCTCGAGACCGTGTTCGGGTAGTTGCGGAAGTCCTTGATCTCCTTGTCCGACAGCTCGCCCCAGATGTGGGAGGGCAACACGATGCTGTAGCCGGGCCATCCGGGTGCCAACGACGGTCGCGTCGTCGTCCAGACGATCGTGTGGTCGTCGGGGGCCTCGATGCTCTCGGTGAAGCGGTACCCGTCGATGTAGGAGCTGATCTTGTTCTCGATGATGTAGTCGGCGGTCCACTTGAAGTCCCGGGCGGTCACGGGCTCGCCGTCGCTCCACGTGAGGTCGTCGCGGAAGTGGAAGGTCCACGTCAGGCCGTCCTCGGAGATGCCGCCGTTCTCGACCGTCGGGACCTCGGTCAGCATCTCGGGCTCGACGGCGTAGTCGGCTTGCCCCAGACGCAGTACGAAATCGTAGAGGAGCCCGGTCAGGAAGGCCTCGGTCGTATCGATCTGCTGCAGCGGGTTCGCGGAGTTGAGGTCGCCGGTCACCCCGATCGTGAGCGTGACGGGCGCCTCGGCAGACGGCGATGCCGACTGCGCTGCAGCGAGCCCGGCGCTCACGGTGACCGCGAAACATGCCACGACGCCGATCCACAACCGCCTTCGAACACCTCGCATCACGAGCCCTCCGGGTTCCTCCGCAGCTCAGCGATGGTAAGCGACCGGGTCACGGAACGGAAGGCAACCGCGATGCGGCCGGGCCTGCCCCTCCTCCGGTGCAGCCATAGACTGGCGGGCCATGACCGCCGACCCGCGTCGATCGCTCCCATCGATCGACGCTCTGCTCCGTTCCGAACCGGGGAAACGCGCGGCCGCCTCGCTCGGACGTCCGATCGTCAAGCGCACCGTCGCCGAGGTGCTCTCCGAGATCCGTAGCGAGGTGACTCGGGGCGCCCAGCGGCCCGCTGACGATGAGATCCTGGCGCGCGCGCTCGAACGTGCGTCGGACACCGTCACCGGGCTCACCCCGGTGATCAACGCGACCGGAGTGGTGCTGCACACGAACCTCGGCAGGGCTCCCCTGCCCGCCAGTGCTGCTGCAGCAGCGGCTCTTGCCGCGGGGTACGGCGACCTCGAGGTCGACCGGCGATCGGGCCAGCGTGGGAGGCGCTCCTCGCGCGCCGAGGCGATGTTGCTCGCGCTCACCGGGGCACAGGACGCTCTCGTCGTGAACAACTGTGCCGCGGCGCTCCTGTTGAGCCTCGCGGCGCTCGCCAAAGGCAAGCAGGTGCTGGTCTCCCGGGGCGAGCTGAGCGAGATCGGCGGGGAATTCAGGATCCCCGACATCGTGGCCGCGTCGGGCGCGAAGCTCGTGGAGGTCGGCACCACGAACCGAACGCGGGTCGCGGACTATCGATCTGCGATGACCGACCGCGTGGCGGCCGTGCTGAAGGTGCACCCCAGCAACTACCGCGTCGTCGGATTCACGGCGTCGGCCTCGGCGGCCGAGCTCGCGAAGCTGGCGCACCGCCACGACGTGCCCTTCCTCTACGACGTGGGCTCGGGATCGCTGCGGCGCACGCCCGGCATGCCGGCCGGCGAGCCGTCCGTCGTCGAGACGCTCGCCGATGGGGCCGACCTGGTGACGTTCTCGGGCGACAAGCTGCTCGGCGGTCCGCAAGCGGGATCGATCGTCGGCCGAGGCGATCTCGTCGCGCGTCTGCGGCGCCATCCCACCGCACGAGCGGTCAGGGTCGACAAGATGCAGGTCGCAGCCCTCGAGCAGGTGCTGGCCATGCATGCCCGTGGTGCGGCCGACGAGATCCCGGTCGTGCGCATGCTGCGCGAATCCGCGGCATCCGTGCAGCAGCGGGCACGATGCCTCAACGAGATGCTCGGCGGCGACCTCGGGCACGCACACGTGCATCGATGTCGATCCGTCGTCGGCGGTGGTTCGATGCCGGGCGCCGATCTTCCGTCATGGGGGGTGCGCATCACCGCCCCCGACCCGCCGGCGTTCGCCGCGCGCCTGCGTATCGGACGTCCCAGCGTCTTCTGTCGAGTCGAGCGCGACCACGTTCTGCTCGATCTGAGGACGGTCTCCGACGACCAGGTAGCCGACCTGGCGCGCGCGATCTCGTACGCCATGGAAGGCGACGATCTCGACGACGAGGACTGAGGTGTCGGGCGGAGATCGGGTCGCTCACCGCGTGGTCGCGACGGCCGGACACGTCGACCACGGGAAGTCGTCGCTGATCGTGAGGCTGACCGGCATCGACCCCGATCGATGGGCCGAGGAGAAGCGCCGGGGACTCACGATCGACCTCGGGTACGCCTGGTGCGAGCTGCCGAGCGGCCGGGAGGTCGGGTTCGTCGACGTGCCGGGCCACGAGCGGTTCATCCGCAACATGCTCGCCGGCGTCGGCCCCGCGCCGCTCGTCATGTTCGTCGTCGCCGCGGACGAGGGGTGGAAGCCGCAGTCCGAGGAGCACCTCGAGATCCTCGACGTGCTCGGCGTCACGAGCGGCGTGATCGCCCTGACGAAGTGCGATCTCGTCGACCGGGAGACGGTCGGCCTCGCGGAGCAGGAGATCCTCGATCGCCTCGACGGCACGATGCTCGAGGGCGCGCCGATCGTGCGGGTGTCGTCGCTGACCGGTGAGGGCATCGACGACCTCCGGACCGCCCTCGACGCGATGATCGACCGGGCGCCGTTCCCCCGCCCGTCCTTCCCACGGCTGTTCGTCGACCGCGTGTTCACCATCAAGGGCGCGGGCACCGTGACGACCGGAACGCTGACCGGTGAGTGCCTCGCCGTCGGTGACGAGGTGGCGATCGAACCCGGCGATCGCCGGGTTCGGATCCGCTCGTTGCAGACCCATCGCCGGCGGGAGGACCGAGCCTGCCCGGTCGCTCGAGTCGCGATCAACCTGGTGGGGGCGGAACGGAACGATCTCGGCCGTGGCGATGTGATCGCACGTCCCGGCGAGTGGTCCCCGACGTCGACGTTCGACGTCGAACTGCGCGCCGTGCGCGGGCTCGCGAACTCGCTCACGGCGCGTGGCGCGTTCAAGGTCTACGCCGGCGCCGCGGAGTCCGACGCACGGGTGCGGTTCCTCGACGGAACTCGCCTGGAGCCCGGCGGTCGGATCTTCGCTCGGCTCCGCACGGCGGGCCCGCTCGTGCTGGCCGTCGGCGACCGCGTCGTCCTGCGGGAGGCGGGCCGGCGAGCCACGGTCGCCGGCGGGCCGGTGCTCGACATCGCCCCCGGGAAGGCCG
>DATFFT010000044.1:0-15382 GCA_035249905.1 Actinomycetota bacterium
CGCTGATCGCCTACTACGAGCGCATGCGCACCGGGCAGGAGATCGTGCCCCCGAACCCGAAGCTGCCCCATGCGGCGAACTTCCTGTGGATGCTCTCGGGCGAGGAGCCCGACCACGACGACGCCGACGCGCTCGACACGACGTTCATCCTCTACGCCGACCACACGATGAACGCGTCGACGTTCACGGCACGCATCATCGCCTCGACGCTCTCGGACATGTTCAGCGCGATCACGGGCGCGATCGGTGCCCTCAAGGGGCCGCTGCACGGCGGGGCCAACGAGGAAGCGATGAAGGCCGCCGAGGAGATCGCCGAGGCGGCCAGGGCCGAGGAGTACGTGCGTGACCGCCTCGAGCGGCACGAGAAGATCATGGGGTTCGGCCACGCCGTCTATCGCACGATGGACCCGCGGGCGACGGTCCTGAAGGCGCTCGCTCGCGAGGTCGGCGAACGCCACGGCGACGCGCGATGGGCCGACATCTTCGAGGCGTTGCAGGCCACGGTCTACGAACAGAAGCAGCTGTGGCCGAACGTGGACCTCTACGCGGCCGGGGTGTATCACTCCCTCGGCATCCCCACAGACCTGATGACCCCGATCTTCGCGCTCGCGCGCATGGCGGGCTGGACGGCCCACGTGCGCGAGCAGTACGCGGACAACAAGGTGATCCGTCCCGCATCGAACTACGTCGGACCGAGTGACCAGGTCTGGGTGCCGATCGAGGAACGCGGCTAGCGCCGACTATACCGTCCAGACGGTATAGTCAGGATGTGGCCCCGACCCGATCCCTCGCGAGCGTCACCCGAGCGAGCGTGCTCGACGCTGCGTTCCGGCTCGCTCACCGCGACGGTATCGCGGCGGTGACCCTGGAGGCCGTGGCATCGGAGGCCGGCGTCAGCAAGGGCGGCCTCCTGTACCACTTCCCCTCGAAGGACTCGTTGATCCGCGGCATGGTCGATTCCCTGCGGGCGGAGTTCGAGGACGCCTCGCGACGTGCCGCATCCCGGGACCCCGACCCCAAGGGCCGAGCGGCACGCGCGTACCTGTCGGCGTGCGTCGATGCCGACGAGGACCAGTCGAAGCGCTGGCTCGCGCTGATCGGAGCGCTCGTGCAGGCGCCCGACCTCCTCGAGCCGTGGCGGGATCTCATCGCTCCCGCACCCGCCGAGGACCGGGCGGAGGGAACCGACGGCGTCGTCGCCTCGATCGTGCGCCTGGCGGCCGACGGGCTCTGGCTCGCGGACGTGCTGGGGACCCAGCCATTCGGCCGGGGGCAGCGACGCAAGGTGATCGGGCGGCTCCGAGCGATGACCTCCGAGGAGACCTCATGAACGCCTGGCTCATGCTGGGGATCGCCATCGTCAGCGAGATCGCCGCCACCGCGTCGCTCCGCGCGTCACAGGGGTTCACTCGCCTCGTGCCTTCGATCGTGGTCGTCATCGGTTACGCCCTCTCGTTCTTCCTCCTCGCGCACGTGCTGAAGACGTTGCCGGTCGGCATGGTCTACGCGATCTGGAGCGCGGTCGGCGTGGCGGTCCTGGCGGTCCTGGGGAGGGTCATCTGGGGCGACGCGCTGCCTCCGCTCGCGATCCTCGGCCTCGCCCTCATCATCGGCGGCATCCTGCTCCTGCGCGTGGCGGTCGGGCCGGTCGAGTAGCCCTCGAAGGCGGCGCAGACCGGATCACGGCGAAAGGGGATGCTCGCGTCCGGTAGCGTGAGTGCATGCGGATCTTCTCGGGCATCCAGCCGACCGGGGCGAAGCACCTCGGCAACTACAGCGGCGGCTTCCGCCAGTACGCCGCGACCCAGGATCTGGGTGAGGCCTTCTTCTGCATCGTCGACCTGCACTCGATCACCGTCGAGCATGACCCCGCCGACCTGCACACGAGCACGCTGGACCTGGCGGCCATGCTGTTCGCGACGGGCATCGACCCCGAGCGATCGGTGGTGTTCGTGCAGAGTCACGTCACCGCCCACGCGCAGGCCGCGTGGCTGCTCTCGGCCACGACGAGCGTCGGTGAGCTTCGCCGCATGACCCAGTTCAAGGACAAGGGCGAACGCCGGGCGTTCGTCTCGGCGGCGCTGTTCACCTACCCGGTGCTGATGGCCGCCGACATCCTGCTCTACGAGACCGATCGGGTGCCGATCGGCGACGACCAGCGCCAGCACCTGGAGCTGGCACGCGACATCGCCGAGCGGTTCAACTCGCGGTTCGGCGACACCTTCGTGGTGCCGGAGGCGATCGTGCCGCAGGTCGGCGGGCGGATCATGGACCTGCAGGAGCCCACCCGGAAGATGTCGACCACCGGCGGCACCGAGCTGGGCACCGTGGGCGTCCTCGACCCGCCCGAGGTGATCGCACGCAAGTTCGCGCGCGCGGTGACCGACTCGGGAACAGACGTGCGCTACGACCCGCAGGCGAAGCCCGGGGTCTCGAACCTTCTGGAGATCCTGCACGTGTGCACCGGCGAACCGATCGACGGGATCGAAGCCCGGTACGAGGGCACGGGCTATCGGGACCTGAAGCAGGAAGCGTCCGATGCCGTCGTCGCCGTGCTCGAGCCCGTGCGGCGGCGCTACGAGGAGATCCGGGCCGACGAGGGGGAACTCGTGCGACTACTGGCGACCGGCGCCGAGCGGGCGCGCTCGACCTCGGCGCCCGTGCTCGAGCGGATGTTCGAACGCATGGGCTTCGTGCTGCCGTAGCGAGCGACGCGTTCCCGCGCGGACTTGACGGGCGGCGCCCACGGGCGTATGCCGTGGGAACCGCTGAGGAAGGGGGCAGCATGGCAACCGACTTCACGATCACGGTGGAGGATCGTCCCGGCGGGATCGCTTCGATCGGCGAGGCTCTCGGGGAGGCCGGCGTCAACATCGAAGGCGTCTGCGGTCTCGGCTTCGAGGGACGCGGCCTCATCCACGTTTGCGTGATGGATGCCGCCAAGGCCCGTCAGGCCCTGGATGCGGCCGGGCTCAAGGTCGAGGGCGAGGCCGACGCGATCCTCACCGAGCCGGTATCGGGTGCGACCCAGCCTGGAACGCTCGGCACCATGACCCGCCGGATCGCGGACGCGGGCGTCAACGTGCGCGCGCTCTACCTGGCCACGGGCGATCGCGGCGTCGTGGTGACCGACGACAACGAGAAGGCGATGTCGCTCATGTCCGGCTGACCCACGGCCGGAGCTGCATGCGCAGGGGCGGTCCCTCGGGCCGCCCCTGCGGCACCATCGAGACCGATGACGAGGCTCACCAGCTACCGCTTCGGCCACATCGTCGTCGACGGCGACGAGCTCACCCACGACGTCATCGTGCTGCCCGGCCGGGTGGTTCGGGACTGGTGGAGGAACGACGGCCATCGCCTCGTGCGCGAGGACCTCTCCGAGGTCTGGTCCGAGCTTCCGCCACGGCTGGTCGTCGGCACCGGAGCCGCCGGTCGTATGGAACCCGACCCGGCGGTGCTCGACGACCTCCGCGCGCGTGGCGTCGACGTGGAATGCCTGCCGACCGACCGAGCCGTGGAGCGTTTCGGCGAGCTGGACCCGGCGACGTCGGCCGCCGCCCTGCACCTCACGTGCTGACGACCGGCGCGCCCACGCAGCCCTAGACCCGATGCACGACCTCGCCGCCGACGATCGTGTGCGTCACGTGCACGTCGAGCACGCGTCTCGGGTCGGCCTCTGCAGCCGCGAACAGGTCCTCGCTCAGAACGACGATGTCGGCCTGCTTCCCGACGGTGATCGAGCCGCGACGGTCCTCGGCGAACACGGTGTAGGCCCCGGCCATCGTGTACGCGTGGATCGCGGTCTCGAGATCGACGGTTTCCTCGGTCACCCACCCGTCCGAACCATCGAGGTTCGCCCGGGTCATCGCCGTGTAGATGCCCACCATCGGGTCCATCTCGGCAACGTTCCAGTCGCTCGAGAACGCCAGCGTCGCCCCCGCGTCGCGCAGGGAGCGGAACGCCCATGCATATCGCCAACGCCCCTCGCCGACGTTGGCGCGCCAGTCGGCGACGATCTCGGGTGCGCAGTGCCGAGGCTGCATGACCGGCGTAACGCCGAGCTCGCCGAACCTCGGCACGTCGTCGGGATGCAGGCATTCGGCGTGCACGAGGCCGTGCCGCGCGCCCACGTCGCCGTTGGCGAGCCTGGCCGCCTCGAAGCCGTCGAGGGCGACGCGCTGGCCGCGGTCGCCGGTGCCGTGCACGTGGCACGACCAGCCCTGCCGCTCGAGCTCGATCACGGCCTCGGCGAACTCCTCGGGTGACCAGAACGTGTCGCCCCGTTCCCCCGGCAGGTTCGCGTACGGCTCGAGCATGGCCGCGGTCCACGGCTCGATCACGTCGTCGATGTAGAGCTTGATCGGCCCGACCCGCAGCCGGTCGTCGTCGTACCGCGCCCGCATCGCCTCGAACTCGGCCCGCTCGGCGTCGGAGGTCCCCACCGGGTGATACATCGCCGCCACGAGCCGAGGCCGCAGTCGTCCCTCGTCTCGCGCCCGGCGATAGATCCACATGTCGTCCGGGGAGTTCTGGGGCTCCACGACGGTGGTGATGCCGAAGCCGACCGCCATGTCCAGGCTCTCGAGCGTGCGCTCGTACTGCAGCTGCCGCTCGTAGCCGGGCAGGATGCCCTCGAGGGCCGCCTGCCCCGCCCTGCTGATACCCAACACGGCGAAGTCGCCGACGATGCCCGTCGGGGACCCGTCGTCATCGCGTCGGACCCGCCCCCACGGCAGGGCCTCGGAGCTCGGACCGATGCCGAACGCCTCCATCGCCTCGCGGTTCAACCACGCGTTGTGCGCGTCGTAGGTCAGCAGGAACGCCGGCCTGCCGCCGGTCAGACCCTCGAGGTCTCGCCAGGTCGGCATCCGCCCGCCCGGCATCGCCGAGTAGTTGAAGCCGACCCCCTCGATCCACGAGTGCTCGGGGTGGGCCTCGGCGTGGCCGCGGATGCGGGCTTGCGCTGCTTCCAGCGTCGTCGCGCCCGCGAGATCGACCTCGAGCGGGTTCGACCCCAGCCGTACGTGATTGTGCGTGTCGATGCATCCGGGAAGCACGGTCGCCCCGCGGGCATCGATCACCTCGGTGTCGGGTCCGATGTGAGCACCGGCGTCCGCCTCGTCGCCGATCCATGCGATGCGATCGTCCTCGACCGCCACCGAGTCGGCCCGTGGCATCGCCGGGTCGACGGTGACCACACGGGCGTTCCGGATCAGGACCGTCGTCACCATGGGGAGACTACGCCTGGAGCGGCGGGGCGAGGTCGCCGCGCGAGACGGCCTCGTCGATCAGGGCGCACGCGTCGGCGTACATCGGTCCATGCTCCCCTCTCGCCCCTCGGTCGAGGAGATCGAGCAGCGCCAGCGCATCGAGGGCCGCCGCGATCGATCGCCACCCGGGAGGAAGCCAGCCACCACGCTCCGCGAAGCCCGATACGAACGCGTCGACGAACGAGGGCGACAGCCGGTCCTGGCGGCGCAGCATGTTCCCGACGTCGGCCAACGGCGGCCCCGCGAAGGCGAACTCCCAGTCGAGCACGGCGGCGACCTCGGGCTCTCCGTCGGCCGAACGTGCCACCACGAGGTTCTTGCCGTTGAAATCGGAGTGCACGAGCGCCGCCTGCGCGGCGACCGGCTGCAGGGACGGCGCGGCTTCCTGGAGCAGCGCCAGGAAGCCGTCGGCGACCGGACCGCCGAGCGCTTCGCGCGGCTCGTCTTCCTGCAGGACCCGTTCCCCCGTCGCCACGAGCAGTCTCGGCAGCGACGCGTCGAGCGGCTCGGGGTCCAAGGACGGCCCCAGCACACCCGGGACGTCGAACGTGAACACCCCGATGTCCGCGAGCGTGCGGCCGACGGCAGCCCCGATCGCGGTGGCCTCGTCCTCGCCCGCCGTGGACAGGACTTCGTCGAGCGGATCGCCCTCGGCGTAGGCCGACATCGTGAACGGCACGCCCACGAGATCGCCGGCGAGGTCGGTGCCCACGATGGGAGCCACCGGCACGCGCTCCCTGATCAGGGCGGTGAGCGCCGCCTCCTTCTCCAGCGAGGCGGCGTCTCGGTCGAGCCGGAGCACGTATCGCTCGCCGGTCGCCGACACCACGCGGTAGGTGTCACGCCGTTGGCCTCCACTCATCGCCTCGACGAACCCGATCTCGCGTCCGAGCACCGATCCCGCTGCCGAATGCAGCGCGGGCAGATCCGGCCGGGGCACGTGCGGCGACGCTTCCCGGCGAGCCATCGCCTACCCCAGGGCGCCGGTGGGGCGTGGGAACAAGCCCGCGGCATCGACGACCGCGCGCACGGTGTCGTCGTGTCCCATGCCCATCAGGTGCACACCCGAGACGCCGTCGATCGACCGGATCTGCCCGAGCACCTCGACGGTGAGGTCGAGACCGACCTTCGGCGCATCGTCCCCGGCCGCATCGAGCGCATCGATGATCGCGGACGGCACGTGGACCCCCGGAAGCCGCTCGTCCATGAACCGCGCCCCGGTCACGGTGCGAAGGGGCGCGAGCCCCACGAGCACCGAGGCGCGCTCGAACACACCACGGGCGCGGGCGCCGTCGGCCCACGCGGTCAGTGCTTCGATGTCGTAGGCGATCTGGGTGAAGATGAGATCCGCACCGGCGGCGAGCTTCTGCTCCAGACGGGCGGGGTCGTAGGGGTCGGCCAGCGGCACCTCGGCGACCCCGATCAGGTACCGGGGCGGATCGGCGATCTCGAGACCCGCGCTCGTGATCGCCTCGTCGCGCAGACGCCTGACCGTCCGCACGACGTCGGCCACGGTGACGTCGTTCACGGACCCGGCATCGGGTTCGTCGCCGACGCGCATCGGGTCGCCCGACAGGCACAACACGTTCCGGGCGCCGAGCGCCCAGGCGCCCAGGAGATCTGCCGTGATCGCGAGCCGGTTGCGGTCGCGACACGTGAGCTGCAGCGTGGGCTCGATGCCGGCCCCGGCCACGAACGCACAGCCGGCCACGGCCGACATGTGCGCGCTGGCGGTCGGGTTGTCGGTCACGTTCGCCGCGTCGATCGAACCGACCAGCGCGCGGGCATGGTCGGTGACCACCATGCCGTCGGCGGTGCGCGGGGGGACGATCTCGCCGGTGACCGCGAACGAGCCCGATCCGAGGACGGCGGCCAGACGCCCGCCCACCGATGGGACACCGGCGGGCGCCGATCGAGGGCTCACTGTCCGAACGCCTGGTGCTCCGCGGCCGTCACCGTGTTCACCAGCAGCATCGCGACGGTCATGGGACCGACCCCACCCGGGACCGGGGTGATCGCGCCCGCCACCTCCGCCACGTCGTCGTACCTGACGTCGCCCACCAATCCGTCGGGCGTCCGGTGCACACCCACGTCGATGACCGTGGCCCCGGGCTTGATCATGTCCCTTTCGATCAGCTGCGGCACTCCGGCGGCCGCCACGAGGATGTCGGCCCGCCTCGTGTGCGCCGCGAGATCTCGCGTCTTCTCGTGGGTGCTGGTCACCGTCGCGTTCCCGCGGATCGAGTCCTGGGCGAGCATGATCGACAGCGGGGCTCCGACGAGGTCGCCGTGACCGACCACGACGACCTCTGCGCTCTCGAGCTCGACCCCCTCGCGCAGCAGCAGCTCGACGATGCCGTACGGCGTGGCGGGCGTGAACGTCGGTTCGCCTCGCACCATCATGCCCACGTTCCAGGGATGCAGCCCATCGACGTCCTTCTCGGGGACGACCGTGCGCTGCACCTCGAGCTCTCGGAGCCCTGCCGGCATGGGGAGCTGCACGATGATGCCGTGGATCTCGGGATCGCGGTTGAGACGCCGCAGCGTCGCGAGCAGCTCGCCTTCGGTCACGTACGCCGGCAGGTCGACCTGCTCGGAGCGGATCCCCACGTCGGCGCACGCCTTGTGCTTGGACCCGACGTAGATCCGCGACGCCGGATCGTCACCCACGAGGACGGCCGCCAACCCGGGGACCACACCCCTGTCCGCGAGCGCGCGGACGCGCTCGGCTACCTCCGAGCGGATCGCGGCCGATACGGCCCTGCCGTCCAGGATGCGGGCGGTCACGGCGCGAATCCTACCCGCCGTCCGAACGCCCGACCAAGGTGCCGTCAGTGACGGAAGTGCCTCGTGCCCGAGAGCACGACGGCCATGCCGCGTTGCTCGGCCGCGGCCAGCACCGCCTCGTCGCCCTTGGAGCCACCGGGGTGGATCACCGCGGTGCAGCCCGCGTCCGCCGCGACCTCGAGCGCGTCGGGGAACGGGAAGAACGCGTCGGAGGCCACGACCGCGCCCCGGGCGCGATCGCCCGCCTTCCGCGTCGCGATCCACGACGAGTCGACGCGCGACATCTGCCCGGCACCCACGCCGACGGTGGCCCCGTCGCGAACGAGGACGATCGTGTTGGACTTCACGCGCCAGGCGATCGTCCAGGCGAGCTCGAGATCGGCCCATTCCCGAGCCGACGGCTCGCGGCTCGAGACCACCTTCCACTCGTTCCTGGTCTCGGTCACGAGGTCGCGGTCCTGCACGAGCGCGCCGCCGGGCAGCGGTCGAACGTCGAGCCCGGCCGCGGTCGGAAGCGGCGCCTCCACGACCCGCAGGTTCGGACGACCGCCGTACGCCTCGATCGCGACCTCGGTGAACGAGGGCGCGATCACGACCTCGGTGAAGACCTCGGCCATCGCCTCTGCCGCCTCCGCGTCGGCCTCCCCGTGGAAGGCCACGATGCCCCCGAACGCGCTGACCTCGTCGCACGCGAACGCGGCACGATAGGAATCGGCGAGCGAGCCCGTGGCCGCCGCACCGCACGGGTTGTTGTGCTTCACGATCACCGCGGAGCCCGCGGGCATCGCGGCCGCGAGCTCGTACGCGGCGTAGGCGTCGAGCCAATTGTTGAACGACATGTCCTTGCCCTGGAGGACCCGCGCCCCGCCGAGCGGCCCGGGCCCCGTCGCCTCGCGGTAGAGCGCCCCCCGCTGATGCGGGTTCTCGCCGTAGCGGAGGTCCCCGATCTTCTCGTACGCGAGGCCGACGTTTCGGGGAAGGCCCTCACCGGCCTCGCGCTCGGCGAACCACGAGGCCACCGCGGCGTCGTAGGCAGCCGTGTGGGCGTACGCCGCGGCGGCGAGCGCCCGACGGGTCTCTCGGGTCAGCCCGCCCTCGCGCAGGAGCTCCTGCACGATCGCCTCGTAGCGGCTCGGCTCGACCACGATCCCGACGGACTCGAAGTTCTTCGCGGCCGCCCGGACCATCGCGGGGCCGCCGATGTCGATCTTCTCGATCACGTCGTCGAAACCGGCACCGCTCGCCACGGTCTCGCGGAACGGATAGAGGTTCACGACCACGAGATCGAACGGTTCGATGCCGTGTTCGGCGAGCTGGTCCACGTGATCCTGCTTCCGTCGATCGGCGAGGATGCCGGCGTGGACCGCGGGGTGCAGGGTCTTGACCCGTCCGCCCAGCATCTCGGGCGAACCGGTCACCTCCTCGACGGGGGTGACCGGGAGCCCGGCCTCGAGCAGCGTCGCAGCGGTGCCCCCGCTCGAGACGAGCGACGCTCCCGTCTCGACGAGCGCCCGGGCGAGGTCCACCACGCCCTGCTTGTCGTACACCGCGAGCAGCGCGCGCCGCACCGGCGTCACCTCAGTCATCGTCGCCCCCCGTGATCGTCACGTGCCGTCCGTCCACCACGATGCGCCCCTCGGCCAGCGCGCGCACGGCCCGCGGCAGCAACCGGTGCTCGGCCTCGAGGATCCGCGCTTCGAGTGACGACCGATCGTCGTCGGGGCGCACCTCGATCGCCTCCTGCAGGACGATCGGTCCCGTGTCGACGCCCTCGTCCACCAGGAAGACGGTCACGCCGGTCACCTTCACGCCGTGTTCGAGCGCGTCCCGAACGCCGTGCATGCCGGGGAACGACGGCAGCAGCGCCGGGTGCGTGTTCAACCAGCGGTTCGCGTAGAGGTCGAGCACGGCCCTGCCGAGCAACCGCATGTACCCGGCCGTGACGACCACGTCGGTGCCGTTCCGCTGCAGGGTGGCGGCCACCGCCTCGTCGAAGGCCGCTCGATCGTCGAACGACGAGGGCTCGATCACCAGGGTCTCGACGCCGCGTGCCTCCGCCCGCTCGAGCGCCCGGATCGCCGGGCGGTCGGCCAGCACGAGCGAGATGCGCGGGCCGCAGAACGGGTGGTCGAGCAGCGCCTGCAGGTTGGTGCCGTTGCCCGACACCAGCACGGCGATGCGCTCCCCCATCTCGAGGGCATGCTAGCGGGAAGGCCCGGAGGTCACCCGTGCGACGAACCGCCGGCCGCCGGGTCGGGCCGCCCTTCGGCAGCCCTGTTCGGCCGCCGCGTTCGGGTAGCCTTGGGGGTCTCCGACGACGAGGGGAACCGCCGTGAAGAAGTGTCCGTTTTGCGCCGAGATGATCCAGGACGAAGCCATCAAGTGCCGCTACTGCCATAGCGACCTGACGGTTGTCCCCGGATCCGCGACCGCGACCGCCCCTGCGGCGGGCTCGCCGAAGCTCGCGTCGGACGCCGACGCTCCGTCCGGTTCCGAGACCGCCGGGGAAGCGACGTCCCCGAGCATGGAAGGTTCCGGGAGTGCCGGCGACGAGGACACCGCGGAGGCCGGAGGAGACGTCCGGTACACGCACTCCGGGTTCCGGTACGTGCTGGGGTATTCCACCGACTCCTTCGGCATCTGGGACCGGCAGTCTCCGGCACAGCCGTCGGAACGGTTCCCCCGCACCGACGAGGGGTGGCGTCAGGCATGGCTGCGTTTCATCGCGCTCGAGCCGAACAACACGGCGGTGGAAGGCGCCCAGTCGACGGGGGCCTCCTCGACCCCCGAGGGCGGGCCCGCGGCGCCGATGGATCCCGACGACGTGGCCGCCGTGCAGTACACGCACTCCGGCACCCGATACCTGCTCGGCTACGGACGTACGTTCTTCGGCATCTGGGACCGGCAGGCGCCCGAGGCGCCGGTCGAGAAGTTCCCCCGGGACGACGGGGGCTGGGCCGCCGCCTGGGCACGGTTCACGCAGATCGAATCGAACTTCAGCGAGGTCAAGCTCGGCGACTGACTCGGCCCCGGAGCGAGCCCAGCACGCTCACGGCCGCTCCGCCCCCCAGGCCCCACACGAGCGCGAGGACCGCGGTCGAGATCGGATCGGGGCCGATCGCCACCGTGCGCAGTTCGTCGCCGCCTCCCAGCGACATCCACAGCGATCCCGCCATCGAGGTGATCGTCACCAGCGTCGCGAAGACCGCGCCGCCGACGGCGCCCCGCGCGAGCGCCTCGCCGGCCGACGGCGGCATCGCACCACCCGGCCCTCGGAAACCCAGCCAGATCGCCACGACGGGCACGGCGAGGAACAGCCACATCACGGCGGGGGAAGCTCCGGTGTTCGGAGACCCCTCGACCCGGCCGAGCTCGGTGAGCAGCCACGTGGCGGGATCGGGGCCGCGCGGGAGACGGTCGAGACAGATCACGTCGTGCGCGGCCGCATCGATCCGCAACGACACGCATCCTCCCATCGAGGGCGCCAGGACCCACATCGCCTGGTCGGGAAGCGTGAGCGCCTGGTGCCCCAGGTACAGCGCCGCGCGGGCTCGACCGCCCGATGTCACCTCGTCGACGTAGCGCTCGAGCCCGGCGGGCCGGAGCGCCGCGAACGCGAGGAGCCCGATCAGGCTGAGCGCGATCGACCAGGCGAACGCACGCAACCCCGCGCGGACCCCCAGCGCGATCGGTCGGCGCCAGCTCGCCGAGGTGGACCATCCGCCGAGGGTGCCCGCGACCAGCGCGAGCGCTCCCGGCAGCAGGAATCCCTCCCCGACGGGAGCGGCGACCGACGTCGTCGCCGGCAGGAATCCGCCGTCTGCGCGCAGCCGCAGGTCCACGGCGGCGTTCGCCGCGCCGATCAGCGCCGCGTAGGGCAAGGCGATCGCTGCGCCGGCGAGCGGACGCCTGGCGCCCGCATCGTGCACACGGCGAGCCGTGGCCCGCGCCCCGGTCACCAGCATCGCCACCCCGAGCGCGGCGATCGTGAGCAAGCCCAACCGGAGATCGAACACTCCCCCGAGCCCGGCGACCGACCCGCCGGAGCCGGTCGCCGTGATCGAGACCGCGTGCCCGGCCATCGTGTAGAGCCAGCCGACGCGCAGCTGGGTCACCACGGCGAGGCCCCCGCCCACGAGGTCGACGAGGAAGGGCGGCGCCTGTCCCGACGCGGCGACCACGAACGCGGCGAGAGCCCCTCGCAGCGCCGCCGTGGGCGCGGCGGCGAGCAGGTCGGGCACGGCCGAGTCGACCGGCCGAGCAGGGCTCATGTCAGGGCCGTCTGGACCAGCTCGGAGACCTGGCTCGGTGTGCGCGCGACCCGCACGCCGCCGGCCTCGAGCGCCTCTGCCTTCGCGGCCGCCGTGCCCTGCGACCCGGTGACGATCGCGCCCGCGTGACCCATGCGTTTGCCGGCGGGCGCCTCGAACCCGGCGATGTAGGCGACCACCGGCTTCGCGACGTGGTCCGCGATGTAGGCCGCGGCGCGCTCCTCGTCGTCGCCTCCGATCTCGCCGGTCAAGATCGTCAGGTCGGTGCCCTCGTCGTCCTCGAACATCGCGAGCGCCTCGATGAACCCGATGCCGTGCACCGGGTCCCCTCCCATGCCGACACACGTGGACTGCCCGATGCCCCGCTGCGTGAGCTCGTGCACGATCTGGTAGACGAGCGTGCCCGAGCGGCTCACGAAGCCGACACGGCCCGGCAGGCACACCTCTGGCGGGATGATGCCGACGTTGGCGACGCCGGGCGAGATCACGCCCGGACAGTTCGGCCCGATCAACGTGGTGCCGCGGCCCTTCAGGAAGCTGTGCAGGTACGCCATGTCCTTGACCGGGATGCCCTCGGTGATGCAGACGACGAGATCGATGCCGGCGTCGGCCGATTCCAGGATCGCCTCGGCCGCGAACCTGGGCGGCACGAACACCATCGACGTGTTCGCGCCGGTCTCGCGCACGGCGTCTGCGACGGTGTCGAACACCGGGATGCCCTCGACGTCCTGCCCCGCCTTTCCCGGCGTCACGCCAGCGGCGACGTTCGTGCCGTAGGCGCGGTTGCGCAGCGTATGGAACGTGCCTTCCTTGCCCGTGAGCCCCTGCACGATCAGCCGCGTCTCCGCGCCGACGAGGATGCTCACGCCGCCGCGCCGTTCGCGATCGCCGCCGCCCGTTCCGCAGCCTCCAGCATCGTCGCCGCCGGCACGATGCGCGGATGCGCCGCCGCGGCCAGGAGGGCCCGGCCTTCCTCGGCGTTCGTGCCGTCGAGGCGCACGACGAGCGGCACCGTGGCTTCGACCCGCTCGAGCGCGCCGAGCACGCCTTCGGCCACGACGTCGCACCGCGTGATGCCGCCGAAGATGTTGATGAACACCGCCTCCACCGCCGGGTCGGAGAGCACGACCTCGAGCGACGTGGCCATCTGGTCGGCGCTCGCTCCCCCGCCGACGTCGAGGAAGTTCGCCGCCCTCGCGCCGGCCTGGGCCACCAGGTCGAGCGTCGACATCACGAGCCCGGCCCCGTTGCCGATGATGCCGACGCTGCCGTCGAGCTTCACGTACTGCAGCCCCTGCTCGTTCGCCCGAGCCTGCACGGGGTCGATCGGGAACGCGTCCTCGAAGGCCACGATGTCGGGGTGACGGAACAGCGCGTTGTCGTCGACCGTGACCTTCGAGTCGAGCGCCACGACCGACCCGTCCTCGAGCTGCACGAGGGGGTTGATCTCGACGAGCGTCGCGTCTCGCTCGCCCACCAGCTCGAACATGCGGCGCAGCACGTCGGCGGCGCCCTCGCGCGCATCGGCCGGCAACGTGCCGACGAGCTCGCGCACGTGGAAGGACCGCAGGCCGAGCATCGCATCGACGTGCACGCGACGCAGCGCCTCGGGACGGTCACGCGCGAGCTCCTCGATGTCCATGCCGCCCTCGGCGGTCATCATCGCGAGGAAGTCGCCCGCCGAGCGGTCGAGCAGCACCGACGTGTAGAACTCCCGCGCGATCGGCAGCAGCTCCTCCACCAGCACCTGGCGCACCTCGTGGCCCTTGAAGTCGGACCCGAGCATGCGGGCGGCTTCCTCGGCGGCCCGCTCCGGCGAGTCGACGAGCACGACGCCGCCGCCCTTGCCGCGGCCTCCGACCTGCACCTGGACCTTCACCACGCTCTTCCCGCCGAGCTCGCGGGTCGCCTCGGCCGCGCCCTCGGCCGTCCCGGCGACGATGCCGCGCGGCGTCGTGATGCCGTGGGCGCGGAACAGCTCCTTGCCTTGATACTCGTAGAGATCCAGAGCGGGCTCCCGGTGTCGGTCGGCGGTTTCGGACTAGTTCGTGGACGGCGCCTCGAGCCGCTCGCGCAGCCACGTCGCGATGTCCCCCGTGTTCGCACCCGGCGTGAAGATCTCGGCCACGCCCGCTTCCTTGAGCGTGGGGATGTCGTCGACGGGGATCACGCCGCCGCCGAAGACGAGGATGTCGCCCGCTCCCCGCTCCCGGAGCTGCGTCACGACCTTCGGGAACAGCGTCATGTGGGCGCCCGAGTGGCTGGAGAGGCCCACCGCATCCGCATCCTCCTGGATCGCGGTCTCGGCGATCTGCTCGGGCGTCTGATGCAGGCCCGTGTAGATCACCTCGAAGCCGGCGTCTCGCAGCGCGCGCGCCACGACCTTGGCCCCTCGGTCGTGCCCGTCGAGCCCCGGTTTCGCCACGATCACGCGATGCTTCCCGGCCATCGCGGCTGAGTGTATCGACGGTCCCGGCTCACGGCTTGCGGAGCTGTCCGTCCCGGGCGGAGTATCGGTCCTCGATGGAGATTCCCGAGACCCGTTACGCGAAGACCGCCGACGGCGTGCACATCGCCTACCAGGTGGTCGGCCAGGGCCCGGTCGACATGGTCTTCGTGATGGGCTGGGTCACGAACCTCGAAGCGATGTGGGAGGATCCCGACTTCGCGCGGTTCCTCGAACGGCTCGCGACGTTCTCCCGGCTGCTCCTGTTCGACAAGCGCGGCGTCGGGCTCTCGGACCGCGTGCCGGACGATCGGCTCCCGAGCCTCGAGACCCGCATGGACGACGTGCGCGCCGTGATGGACGCCGTCGGATCGGAGCGCGCCGTCGTCTTCGGCGTCTCCGAGGGCGGCCCCATGTCGATGCTGTTCGCGGCGACCTATCCTGAACGGACCGTCGCGCTCGTTCTGTACGGCACGGTGGCCGACTTCACGATCCGGGACCCCGACTACAAGGACGACCCTGCGGCCTACCTCGGTCGCATGGAGGACATCTGGGGAACTCCTGAGTTCGCGGCCCATGAGATACGGGGCTGGGCCGCGCCGGGGTAC
>DATFFT010000045.1:0-44237 GCA_035249905.1 Actinomycetota bacterium
TCCGCTGGCAACTAAGGACAGGGGTTGCGCTCGTTGCGCCACTTAAGGCAACACCTCACGGCACGAGCTGACGACAGCCATGCACCACCTGTGCAGGCTCCGAAGAGCGCCCGCTTTCACGGGTTTCACCCTGCATGTCAAACCCAGGTAAGGTTCTTCGCGTTGCATCGAATTAAGCAGCATGCTCCGCCGCTTGTGCGGGGCCCCGTCAATTCCTTTGAGTTTTAGCCTTGCGGCCGTACTCCCCAGGCGGGGTGCTTAATGCGTTAGCTTCGGCACGGACGGGGTCGATATCCGCCCACACCTAGCACCCAACGTTTACGGCTAGGACTACCAGGGTATCTAATCCTGTTCGCTCCCCTAGCTTTCGCGCCTCAGCGTCAGGTCAGGCCCAGAGATCCGCCTTCGCCACCGGTGTTCCTCCTGATATCTGCGCATTTCACCGCTACACCAGGAATTCCGATCTCCCCTACCTACCTCTAGTCGGGCAGTATCGGATGCAGTCACGAGGTTGAGCCTCGGGATTTCACATCCGACTTGCCAAACCGCCTACGCGCGCTTTACGCCCAATGAATCCGGACAACGCTCGCCCCCTACGTCTTACCGCGGCTGCTGGCACGTAGTTAGCCGGAGCTTCTTCTGCAGGTACCGTCACTTGCGCTTCTTCCCTGCCGAAAGGGGTTTACAACCCGAGGGCATTCGTCCCCCACGCGGCGTCGCTGCATCAGGCTTCCGCCCATTGTGCAAGATTCCCCACTGCTGCCTCCCGTAGGAGTCTGGACCGTATCTCAGTTCCAGTGTGGCTGGTCGTCCTCTCAGACCAGCTACCCGTCGTCGCCTTGGTGGGCCGTTACCCCACCAACGAGCTGATAGGCCGCGGGCCCATCCCAGACCGTCGGAGCTTTCCCGGTCGAGCCATGTGATCCGACCGGAGTATCCGGTATTAGCCCCGGTTTCCCGGGGTTATCCCAGTGTCTGGGGCAGGTTGCCCACGTGTTACGCACCCGTTCGCCACTGATCCCCGGGCCGAAGCCCGGTTCACCGTTCGACTTGCATGTGTTAAGCGCGCCGCCAGCGTTCGTCCTGAGCCAGGATCAAACTCTCCGTAGAGATAGTGACGTCCCGAGCGCGAGGCCCGGGGGTTGCTATCTGGTGTTGGAGTCGGCCGTGCGAGGCAGGCACTGCCCTGCACGACCTTCGTGATCTGGCTCCGCCCGGTCGAGACCGGACGGATCCAGTACAGCCGTCAGGATACCGATGGCACGGCGAACCGAGCCATCGCCCTGACGGGTAAAGGCACTGGCTTTCGACACACTGTTCAGTTCTCAAGGTGCGAGAGGCGCCTCGACGCCCAACCCCAGCGTAGCAGAGCACGCGGGGAGGGGCCTCGGCGCCGACCGCCCATGCTAGCAGCCGTGCGGGAAGCGTCAACCCGGCCTCAGACCAGGCGCACGAACCGGCGTCTCCCGACCGCAAGGATCTTGCCTCGCAGTGCATCGGCCTCGAACTCGGCCTGTGGATCGGCGAGCACCTCGCCGTCGAGGCGCACCCCCCCACCCTGCACGGCACGGCGGGCTTCGGCGTTCGAGCTCGCGAGACCCGCCGCCACGAGCAGCCTGGGGAGCCAGACGACCGAGCCGCGGCGAGCTTCCTGGGGGATCGCCAGCTCCGGCACGTCGTCGGGCACCCGGTGCTCCTTGTGGAGGAGGTCGAACCTGGACTCGGCCTGCGCAGCGGCCCCATCGCCGTGGTAGAGGTCGACGACCAGCCGGGCCATGCGTCGCTTCTGGTCATTCGGGCGCAGGGACCCCTCGCCCAGACCGCGCTCCACCGCGTCGACCTCCTCGGCGGGCATCGCGGTGCAGAGCCGAAGGTACTTGACGATCAGGTGGTCCGGGATCGACATGAGCTTGCCGAACTGCTCTTCGGCCGGCTCGTCGATGCCGACGTAGTTGCCCAGCGACTGGCTCATCTTCTGCACGCCGTCGAGCCCCTCGAGCAGCGGCATCGTGAGGGCGAGCTGCGGATCCTGATCGTGATCTCGCTGCAGCTGCCGCCCGACCAACAGGTTGAAGAGCTGATCGGTACCGCCGAGCTCGACGTCGGCGCGCACCGCCAAGGAGTCGTACGCCTGCAGGAGCGGGTACATGAACTCCATGAGCGAGATCGGGGCACCGGCGGCGTGACGCTGGGCGAAGTCGTCGCGCTGCAGCATCTGCGCGACCGTCGTCGATGCGGTCAGGCCGAGCACGTCGTCCATGCGCATGTCCTCGAGCCATTCGGAATTGCGGCGGATCTCGAGCCGCTCGTCGGAGAGGACCTTCCGGAACTGGGCGAGGAGTCGATCGGCGTAGCCGTCGACCTCCTCCTTGGAGAGCTGTCGGCGCATCTCGGACCTGCCTGAGGGATCGCCGACCCGGGCGGTGTAGTCCCCGACGATCAGCACGGCGATGTGGCCCAGATCCTGGAACCGGCGGAGCCTGCGGAGCACTACGGCCCATCCGAGCGTGACCACCGGCGCGGTCGGATCGAGGCCGAGCTTCACGCGCAACGGCCGGCCGAGCTCGAGCTTCTCGCGAAGGGCGTCGTCGGGCACGATGTCGGCGGCGTCGGCCGCGAGCGCCGCCAGCTGCTGCGCAACGGAAGTGACGGGGCGGGCGGGATCACCCATAGCGCCGGATGCTACCAGTGAGGATGCCGCCGACCTCCGTGGTTGCGGGCGTTCCCCGGTTTACACTCGCCCGGCGATGCGCCACCGCCGACGCTTCCCCACGATCGGCTCGGTCCTGTCGCTCGTCGTCGTCGCGGCGAGCTGTTCCGTGCCGAGCCTCGACGACTACGACCCGTTGCCGCTCGCGCAGACCTCCTTCCTCTACGCGGCCGACGGCACGTTGGTCACGCCTCTGCACGCGGCCGAGGATCGCGTCGTGTTGCGCGAGCGCCAGATGTCACTGGCCGTCCGCGACGCGGCCGTCGCGATCGAGGACCGGCGCTTCTACATGCATCACGGCGTCGACGTTCGCGCGATCGCTCGCGCCGCGGTCGTCAACGCCAACGAGGGCTCCGTCGTGGAGGGCGGATCCACGATCACCCAACAGCTGGTGAAGAACCTCTACGTCGGCTCCGCCGAGACCTTCCGCAGGAAGCTGGACGAGGCCGCCCTCGCCTGGCAGCTCGA
Organism: Actinomycetota bacterium; assembly: GCA_035249905.1. Lineage (GTDB taxonomy): Bacteria > Actinomycetota > UBA4738 > UBA4738 > HRBIN12 > JAOUEA01. Next base: position 3,179 of record DATFFT010000045.1, read on the forward strand.
GGATCGGCTGTCGAAGGACCAGATCCTCACCAAGTACCTCAACACCGTGTACCTGGGCGAGGGTGCCTACGGCGTGCAATCGGCGGCGCAGACCTACTTCTCCTCCGACGCCGCCGACCTCACGCTCGCTCAGGCGGCCTTGCTCGCCGGGCTGATCGCCCGCCCCAATCACTTCGACCCGTTCATCCACCCCGAGAGCGCGTACGGCAGACGCAACGTGGTCCTGCGGCTGATGCGGGAGCAGCGCATGATCGGCCCGGCGGAGTACCGCGCCGCCGTTCGGGAGCCGATCGTGCTTCGCAGGGGCGAGCCGGAGATGCGCTACCGCTACCCCTACTTCGTCGACTACTTCAAGGAGTGGTTCCTCGCGAATCAGGCGTTCGGGCCGACCCGCCAGGACCGCTACAAGCTGCTGTTCACGGGGGGACTGCGCATCACGACCACGCTCGAGCCCCGGCTCCAGGACGCTGCCGAATCGGCCGTGCGCTCGGTGCTCGCGTACCCGGAGGATCCCGACGGTGCCATGACCGTGATCGACCCCCGGACCGGCTTCGTCAAGGCGATGGTGGGCGGCAAGGACTCCGACTACTGGAGGGACTCCGACGCCGGTCGCGTGAACCTCGCGACCGGCGAGGGGGGCCTGGGTCGACAGACCGGCTCGGCGTTCAAGCCTTACGCGCTCGTCACCGCCCTCGAGAACGGCTTCAGCCCCTCCACCGTCTTCGCCGCACCTTCCTCCATCGACATCCCGCTCGACGGCGGCACCGTCTGGCACGTCACCAACGCCGAGGGGAGCGGTTACGGCGCGATGTCGTTGCAGAGCGCGACCGTCAACTCCGTCAACACCGTCTACGCGCAGTTGATCGACCGCCTCGGCCCCGAGCGGGTCGTCGAGACCGCCGAGCGCATGGGCATGCGGTGCTGCCTCAAGGTGGCCGAACCGCACGAACCCCTTTCGCCGTACCTCTCGGCGGTGCTGGGCACGAACGAGTCGAACACCCTCGAGATGGCCAGCGCCTACGGCACGCTCGCCACCGGAGGCGCTCACGTCGGCCCGGTGCCGGTGATCAGCGTCACCGACGCCCAAGGGAAGACGCTTTGGCGGGCGCATCCGGATCCGAAGCAGGTGCTCGAGCCGGAGGTCGCGTCGGTGGCCACCGACATCCTGCAGGACGTGGTGAGCTACGGCACCGGCCGCTCGGCGATCATCGGTCGGCCGCAGTTCGGCAAGACCGGCACGGCCGAAACGCACACGAACGCCTGGTTCGTCGGGGCCGTGCCTCAGCTCACTGCCGCCGTGTGGATCGGGTTCCACGAGGGACTGATCCCGATGGAACCGCCGCGCACGCGGATCACGGTGTTCGGGGGAACCTGGCCCGCGCAGATCTGGCGGCTGTTCATGGACCACGCCACGGCCAGACTTCCCCCACGTGAGTTCCCGACCCCCCAGGTGGGCTACCTGTCGATCTCCGTCGACGTGACCCAGTCGCCGTACTGCCTGCCGAACGCCTACACGCTCCCCCAGAACATCGACACCCTGCAGTTCATCCAGGGCACGGAGCCGACGCGGGTCTGCACGACCCCGACGAGCGTGCAGTCGGTGTCCGTGCCGTCGGTCATCGGCCTCGATCAGGCGTCGGCCGAGCTCGCCCTCGAGCAGGCCGGCTTCTACGTGAGCGTTCGCGTCGAGGCGTCGACGCAACCGGCGGGCATCGTCATCTTCCAAGCGCCTTCCGCGGGCACCGAAGCGGCCCAGACGAGCACGGTCACGATCACGGTCTCGAGGTCATCGGACGACCCCTCGGAGGCCCCGGACGTCCCCGGCTGACGGAGGGGTCTCCCGCGACGAGGAAGCGCCACGGCCGCTCCAGGCCAGTCCGCACCCCCACACGGGCCGTCGACGACACCCGGCCTCGGGGCACGGGCGTCCCTGACTCGATCCACACGTCGGACCCACCGACGAGATCGGCACCGTCGAGCGAGCGATCGACCGCCAGCGCCTGGGCGAGCTTCCCGGGCCCCGAGCAGAGCTCCGACGGACGGTCACGCCGTCTCGCCCTCGCCATGGCGTCGAGCCCTTCGACCGGCTCGGCGGCTCGCAGGAGCACCGCGCTCCCCTCGCCGGCCGAGCGTGTGACGACGTTCATCATCCAGTGGTTCCCGTAGGTGAAGTACACGTAGAGGCGCCCGGCGGGACCGAACATGACCGCGTTGCGGGCCGTGGGACCGCGGAAGCCGTGGCTCGCCGGGTCGCCCGGCTCGTAGGCCTCGGTCTCGACGATCCGGCCCGCGAGGCGTGAGCCGTCGGGCAGCCGTCGCACCAGCGTCCGCCCGAGCAGGTCCGGAGCCACCGACACGGCGGCGCGCTCGTAGAAGGATCGAGGCAGCCTCCGCCGGCTCAGGACCGGCCCTTCCGCAGGAACCGCCGGAGCTTCGTGACGGGCCACGCGTTGATCACGTCATCCTTCGTCAGCCACCCTCGCTGAGCCGTCGCGACGCCGAACCGCATCAGATCGAGATGGCCGACGGCGTGCGAGTCGGTGTCGATCGCGAAGCGCACACCGTGACGCTTGGCCCACAGGACGTGCTCGTCGCGCAGGTCGAGGCGGTCGGGGTACGCGTTGATCTCGAGCGCGGTGCCCGTGCGCCCGGCGGCCGCGAACACCGCCTCGAGGTCGAGCTCGATCGGATCGCGCCGCCCGATCTTGCGAGTGGTCAGGTGCCCGATGATGTTGACTCGTGGGTGCTCGATCGCTCGGATCACCCGCCGCGTCATCTGGTCCTTCGACTGCCCGAAATGCGAATGCACCGACGCCACGGTGAGGTCGAACCCCGCGAGGAACCCGTCGTCCCAGTCGACCCCGCCGTCGGGGTCGATGTTGAGCTCGGTGCCGTGCAGCAGCCGCATCTTGGGGTAACGATCCTGCAGTCCGCGCAGCCGGTGTCGCTGCTCGAGCATCTTCTCGTCGGTCATCCGCTGCATGAACAGGTTGGGCGCGTGGTCGGTGACCGCGTAGTACGCGTACCGATGCTCGGACGCGGCCTCCAGCATGCGCTCGAGGGTCGCGAGTCCGTCCGTGAGGTTCGTGTGGGTGTGCAGGTCGCCGCGGATCTGCCGCAGCGTGATCAGGTCGGGAAGCTCTCCGGCCACCCCCGCCTCGATCTCCCCGCGGTCCTCTCGCAATGTGGGCTCGATGTACGGGAGACCGAGCCGTTCGTATACGGCCTGCTCGGTCTCGGCTGCGAGGAGCTTCCCCGATCGGGCTCGGAACAGGCCGTACTCGTTGAGCTTCAGCCCGCTGCGCACGGCGATCTCGCGTATGCGGACGTTGTGCGCCTTGGAACCGGTGAAGTAGATCAAGGCGGCACCCCACGCTTCCCGGTCGACCACCCGCAGGTCGACCTGGAGACCGCTCGTCGTCACGACCGAGGATCTCGTCTCACCGTGGGAGATGACGCGTTCGGTGAGGTCGAACCCCACCAGGGCATCCATCGCGCTCGACGGCCGTTCGCTCGAGACGAGCAGGTCGACGTCGCCGATCGTCTCCGCCATGCGGCGCAGCGAGCCGGCGTACGATGCCCGCGTCAGTCCAGGCAACTGCCTCAACCGCCCGAGCAGCTCCTCGGCGACCTCGAGCGCTTGATCGACCCTCACCCGCCCACCGCTCGTGCGCAGCCGACGCACACCGTCGATCACGGTGCGTTCGGTCGCGCGGGAGAAGCCCTTCATCCCGGCCAGCTCGCCCCGCTCGGCCGCCGCCACCAACGCCTCGACGGTGTCGATCCCCAGCTGGACGTGGACCGCCATCGCCTTCTTCGGACCGAACCCGGGGATCGCGGTCATCGCCCGAACACCGTCGGGGACCTGAGCCCTGAGCGCGTCCAGCTCGTCGAAGCTCCCCGTCTTCAGGATGTCCACGACCTTCGACGCGATCGACCTGCCCACCCCGGGGATCGACAGGACCCCTGCTTCATCGAGCTCCGCGAGCTCCTCGGGATAGCCGCCCACCGCGCGGGCAGCCTTCTCGTACGCGCGTGGCTTGTACGGATCGCTTCCCGCGATCGACAGGAGATCGGCGTACTCCTGGAGCGCCCGCTCGACGAGGTCGTTGGATCTGGGCACCGCGACGCCTCAGGCGACGTCGAACAGGCGGAGCAGCAGGGCCTTCTGCGTGTGCAGGCGATTCTCGGCTTGGTCCCATACGGCCGACCGTGACCCGTCGATCACCTCTGCCGCGATCTCCTGCCCCCGGTGTGCCGGCAGGCAGTGCATGACCACGACGTCGTCGGCGGCCGAGTCCACCAACGCCTGCGTCACTTGGTACGGCGTGAACACGAGCCGCCGTTCGTCGGTCTCCGCCTCCTGCCCCATGCTCGCCCAGACATCGGTGTAGAGGACATCGGCTCCCCGGGCCGCCCCGACCGGGTCGTTCGTCACCGCGGCCCCTCCTCCGATCTCCGCGGCGATCTCCGCCGCCCGCTGGACGACCTGCGGGATCGGCTCGAACCCCGCCGGGGTCGCGATGCGCACCTGCATGCCTGCCTTCGTGCCCCCGAGCAGCAGGGAATGCGCCACGTTGTTGCCGTCGCCCAGGTAGGCCAGGGTCCTGCCGGCGAGCGCGCCGAGCCGTTCGCGCATCGTGAGCAGGTCGGCCAGGGCCTGGCACGGGTGCTCGAAGTCCGACAGCGAGTTCACCACCGGCACGTCGGAGGCCTCGGCGAGCACCTCGAGACGCTCCTGCTCGAACGTGCGCAGCACGATCGCGTCGAGGTACCTGGAGAGCACCCGGCCGGTGTCCTCGATCGTCTCGCCCCGGCCGAGCTGGAGGTCGCTCGAGGACAGCACGACGGGGTGGGCGCCCAGCTGTGCGACGCCGACCTCGAACGAGACCCTGGTCCGGGTGCTCGGTTTCTCGAAGACCAGCGCGATCGAGCGACCCGCGAGGCGCCCCTCGTAGTGTTCCGGACGCGCCTTCACATCGGCGGCCAGGTCCAGGAGCCCTTCCAGCTCCTTGGGGCTCAGGTCGTCGACGGAGAGGTAGTCGTGAACCACGGCGCGGAGTCTATCGGCATCGGTCGCCGTGGTGCTACCGGCACCGCGAAGCGGGCTCGAAACGGATCAACCCGACCGCAGCTCGGCTCCGAACTCGCGCCCGAGCCGTTCCACGATCGCCGTCACGACGGGCTCAGTCTCCTCCCCCGTCAGGGTTCGATCCGACGCGCGCAGGTCGATCGCGAAGGCCAGGCTCTTCGTGCCGGGAGGAAGCGGGTCCCCCCGGTAGACATCGAAGAGCAGGCAGCGCGCGAACAGCTCACCCGCGGCTTCCTCGATGGCGGCCACGACGTCGCCGGCAGCGACCTCCTCCGGCAGGACGAACGCGAGGTCGCGACGGACCGGCGGATACCTCGGCACCTCGCGCACGACCACGGAGCCTTCGTCGATGCCGGCGATGAGCGGATCGAGGATCAGTTCGCAGACGGTCAGCCGCCCCACGACGTCGTGGTCGCGCGCCACGCGCGGATGCACCTCGCCCACGGTGCCGACCGGAACGCCGGCTGCCAGCACGGACGCGGAGCGGCCCGGATGGAACGGGTGACCCGGCGGGTCGCCCAGCCCCCAGTCGCGCACACCCAGATCGGTCATCAACGACCCGAGCACGCCGGTCGCATCGAGGGCGTCGAAGGATCGGATCTGCAAGTCCCAGTGCTCGCCGGCCTGGCCGGAGAGCGCGAACGCCACGTGCTGACGTTCGACGACGTTCTCGCCGTCGAGCCGGAACACCGTTCCCGCCTCGAAGATCGGCGTCTCCGTGACCCCCTGCGCCTGGTTCCGAGCGACCGCATGCACGAGCCCGGGGATCAGGCTGGCCCGCAAGAACCTCTCGTCGGCCTGCAGAGGATTGGCGACCGGCACCGCGTCGGTGTCTCCGGTCATCGCCAGATCGCCCGACGAAGCGAAGGTCATCAGTCGGACCTCGTACAGGCCCGACCGCACCAGCCCCTCGATCGCGCGCCGTCGGAAGCGGTACCCGGCGGGCGCGCCGCCCGGCTGGCCGGTGGACGGGACGTGCGTGCCGATGCGCTCGTATCCGAGCAGCCGGGCGACCTCCTCGATCAGGTCGACCTCGTGCTCGATGTCGACCCGATATCCGGGCACCTCGACCTCGACCGATGCCTCAGGAGCGTCGCCGACGACGCGGTGCGTCATGCGGAGGCGCTCGAAGACTCCCTCGGCCTCGGAGCGAGCGACCTCGTACCCGAGCAGCCGCGAGGCTCGTTGCGGGCGCATCGACACCCACCGCCGAGGCGGTGTCGACCCGTCCTGGGCGACGCCGCGGGAGACCGTTCCACCCGACCAGGCCGCCATCAGCTCGGCGCCCCGGGCGGCCCCGTCCTCCAGGCCCTCGGGGTCCGTGCCGCGTTCGAATCGGTGGGAAGCTTCGCTGTGCAGGTCGAGCCGGCGAGCCGTGCGCAGGATGCCGGTGCGGGTGAAGTAGGCGGATTCGAGCAGCACGTCGGATGTGTCGTCCGCGACCTCGCTGGTGGCCCCGCCCATGATCCCGGCGATCGCGACCGGCCGCTCGACGTCGCAGATCAGCAGGTCGCCCTCGCTCATCACCCGGTCGATCCCGTCGAGGGTCCGCAGCGGCTCCCCGTCGGCGGCCCGCCGCACGACGATGCCCGGTCCCTCGAGCCGATGCAGGTCGAACGCGTGCAGCGGCTGCCCGAGTTCGAGCATCGCGTAGTTCGTGGCGTCGACGACCGGCGAGATCGGCCGCATCCCGCACGCGGTGAGACGGGCCTGTGCCGTGATGGGGGTGGCGCCGGCACCCACCCCCCGGATCACCCGGGCCACGTACCTCGGGCACCCGTCGAGCGCGTCGATCCGGATCGTCGACACGTCGGCTGCGGCCTCCGTCGACTCCTCCAGTGGCGGCCTCGGATCGACGAGGGGCGTTCCCGTGAGGGCGGAGACCTCACGCGCCACTCCCAGCACGCTGAGGAAGTCTGGGCGATTCGGCTCCACCTCGATGTCGAGGACCTCGTCGTCGAGCTCGAGCGCGGCGACGAGATCGTCGCCGGGGGCCGCGGAGCCGGGGTCGAGCACGAGGATGCCGGTGTGCGCGTCGGCGATCGCCAGCTCGTTCGGTGAGCACAACATGCCGTGGGACACGACGCCACCCATGTCGCGGGGCGCCAGCGGCTCGGCGAGCACCGGCACCCGGGAGCCCGGTCGGGCCCAGGGCACCAGGTCGCCGGCGTCGTAGTTCCGGACGCCGGCGCAAACCACGTGTTCCCCGGCGCCGTCGTCCACCGTGACCACGGTCAACTTCTGGGAGTTCGGATGATCCTCGACCTTGACCACGCGCGAGACCACCACGCCGCGTACGCCCGACCACGGGCGCAGGACCTCTTCCACCTTCACCCCGTGCAGGGTCAGCCGGTCCGCGAGCTCATGCGCCGTTCGTTCCGTCGGGCAGAATTCGCGGAGCCAGGACCAGACGATCTTCACGCGACCCCCCGGAACTGCTGCACCAGGCGGACGTCGCCGTCGACGAGCATGCGCATGTCGGGGATCTCGTACCGGAGCATGGCGACTCGCTCGATGCCGAGGCCGAATGCGAAGCCGGTGAGACGCTCGGCGTCGTAGCCGCAATTCTCCAACACGCTCGGGTGCACCATGCCGGCGCCGAGGAGCTCGATCCATCCCGTGCCGCAGACCCGGCACCCCGCCCCGTCGCACCGGAAGCAGGAGACCCCGACCTCGCAGCCCGGTTCGACGAACGGGAAGAACGCCGGCCCGAGCCGGATGCGGCGGCGTTCGCCGAACATCGCCTTGACGAACGCCTCGAGGGTGCCCTTCAGGTCCGCGAACGTGATGCCCTCGTCGACGGCGAGACCCTCGATCTGGTGGAAGACGGGAAGGTGCGTCGGGTCGGAGGTCTCCCGCCGGTACACGCGACCGGGCGCCACGACGAACACCGGCGGCGGCTGATCGAGCATCGTTCGGACCTGCACGGCCGAGGTCTCGGTGCGCAGCAACAGCTCCGGATGGCCCGGCACATCGACGTACAGCGAGTCCTTCATCGTGCGTGCCGGGTGATCGGGCGGGATGTTCAGCGCCTGGAAGTTGTGCCAGTCGTCTTCCACCTCGGGCCCCTCGACCACCCGGAACCCGAGGCTCGTGAACACCTCGACGGCTTCACGTTCGATGATGCTCAGCGGGTGGAACGCACCGACCCTCGGGGCACGCCCGGGGAGGCTCAGGTCCAGCCGATCCTCTTCGAGCAATGCGTCCTCGGCTTGCCGTTCGAGCTGCTCGTGACGATCCGCGAGCGCCGCCTGCAACGTGGCTCGCACCTCGTTCGCGACCTGGCCGACGCGCTTGCGATCCTCGGGAGCCAGGGAGCCCAGCGCCTTCTGGAGGGTGCTGAGCTGCGCCTTGCGACCCATCGCGGCGACCTGGGCATCCTCGAGCTCCTCGAGCGTCGCGGCGTCGCCGAACCGGCTCACACCACGATCCCGCTCGAGCTCGAACGAGCGGATCATCTCCTCGGGGTCCATCAGGGGCCAGAGTCTAACGGCCGTCACGGGCCCGACGGGCGACGCAGGTGATCAGCTCGCCGGAGTCGCGGGCCCGGCCGGCAACTCGAGGTGGAACGTGAGCCGCCCGCCCGAGACGGCCCCCCAGCAGCGGCCTCCCTGCGCCTGCGCGACGCCTCTCGCGACGAACAGCCCGATCTTGGTTCCGGCCCCTGCGCCCGGGCGCCGCGGCAGGAACAGCGCCTCGACCTCGTCGTCGGCGAGATCGGACACCGCCCGCGAGGCCTGAAGCCGCAGGACACCGCCCTGCATCGAGGCGTCGACGCGGATGGCTCCGTCGCGGCCCCACCACACGAGCGACTCGCAGAACGTGAGGATCGTCGTCCTGAGCCGGCTGGGATCGACGAACGCCGTGACCGCTTCGCCTCCCCACTCGACGGGTGGATGACCGGGGTCCCGGCGTTGAGCCACGGCGACCGCTCCGACCAACTCCGCGACGTCGACCTGCTCGCGGAAGAGCTCGAGGTCGCCGCCGACGACCCGCGCGGCGTCCACCAGCAGCCGCAGAATCGTGTCCATCCGGTCGGCGTCGTGGACGATCCCCTGCAGCATCATGGCTCGCTGCGACTCGTCCATCGCGCTCCATCGCCGCTCGAGCGCGTATCCGAACCCCTTCATCGCCGTCAGCGGCGACCTGATGTCGTGGGCGGCGGCCGCGACGATGCTCTCCAACGCCTCGGGAGCCCTGAGCCTGCGGCGTTGCCACTCGAAGACACAGACCGTGGCCGCGGCGGCGAGGTTGAGCGACTCTGCCCGGCCCGACTGCGGAACACCCACACGGGCATCGGCCGCCGCGGCGACCTCGCGCGACAACCCGTGCGCCTCGTTCCCGAACACGAACATGATCGGCCCCGAGAGGTCGGTGAGGTACAGGTCCGTCGCGGCATCCGGTGTCATGGCGAGGACCCGGGCACCAAGGGCCTGAGCGCTCGCCACGGCGTCGAGCGTCGCCGCCTCCCGCACGACGGGCAGATGGAAGAGCGAGCCGGCCGAGGCACGGACCGTCTTGGGGTTGTAGACGTCGACCGATGTGGCCGAGAAGACGACGGCGCCCGTGCCCGACGCGTCGCATGACCGCAACACCGTGCCGGCGTTCCCGGGGTCACGGACCTCGTGCACGAGGACGACACACCCGCCGGACCCGTCCCCGTATGCCTCGGCGAGGGCGGCTCCGAGTTCCACATCGAGGAACGGCGCCACGCCGATCAGGGCTTGGGGCGTCACGGTAGAGGTGAGGTGCCTCACCACCTGCTCGGTCACGTGATGCGTCTGCACTCCAGCCTGAGCGGCTCGCACCGCCAGTGGGTCCAGCGGATCCGACGTGAACAGGGTCTCGAGCCGGCCGACGGCGAACGCCTCACCCACCGCCTGCGCACCCTCGACCAGGAAGCTTCGCTCCTGTTCGCGGAACCCGCGCTTGCGCAGCCTGGCGGCGCTCGCGACCCTGGGGTTCTTGGCGGAGGTCAGCACCGGACCATCCGCCGGGCGGGGCTCAGGCCTCGGCGGAGGCGGTCTTCGCTCGCTCGACGAGCGCCGCGAAGGCGATCGGGTCGTTGACGGCCATGTCGGCGAGGATCTTGCGGTCCAGCTCGACACCGGCGACCTTCAGGCCGTTGATGAAGCGCGAGTACGACATGCCGTGGGGGCGGACGGCCGCGTTGATGCGGGCGATCCAGAGACGACGGAACTGGGCCTTCCGGTCGCGACGGTCCCGGTAGGCGTACATGCCCGAGTGCATGACCTGTTCCTTGGCCGCCCGGTACCGCTTCCGGCGGGTGCCGGTGTACCCCTTGGCCTGCTCGAGCACGGCGCGACGCTTCTTCTTCGCGTGGATCGATCGCTTCACCCGCGCCATCGGTCAGGCCTTCCCCAGGAGGCGCTTGATCTTCTTCTTCTCGGCCGTGACCTCGGCGTACCCCTCGATGCGGCGGCGCCGGCTACCGCTCTTCTTCGTGAGCATGTGGTTCCCGGTGGCCTTCTGGTGCAGCACCTTGCCCTTCCGCGTCACGCGGAAGCGCTTCGTGGTGGCGCTGTGGCTCTTCATCTTCGGCATGGGTTCATCCCTCGTGATCGGTCGCGGGCTCGGGGACCTGCTCCGCCGGACCCTGCGGCTCGGTCGATGCCGCATCGGCCGCCTCGGCGCTCGCCGCCGCCTTGGCCTGGGCCTCCTGGTACTTCTTGTTGGGCGAGATCACCATGATCATGTTCCGCCCTTCCTGCTTGGGCATCGACTCGACGACGATCGCCTCACCGAGATCGGCCACCAGGCGATCGAGGATCTTTCGACCCAGCTCGGTGTGGGCCATCTCGCGCCCGCGGAACATGATCGTCACCTTGACCTTGTTGCCGGCCTTCAGGAACCGCTCGACATGCCCCTTCTTCGTGGCGTAGTCGTGGGGATCGATCTTCGGGCGGAACTTGATCTCCTTCAGTCCCGTCCGCGATTGCTTCCGCCGGGCTTCCTTCTGACGCACGTCGCGCTCGTACTTGAACTTCCCGTAGTCCATGATGCGGCAGACCGGCGGGTTCGCCTGCGGCGCCACCTCGACGAGATCGAGATCGAGTGCGAGGGCCTGACGCAGGGCCTCTCGCGCGTCGACGACCCCGATCTGCTGGCCGTCGGCCCCCACCAGGCGCACCTGGGGGGCCCGGATCCGGTCGTTGATCCTCGGATCGGTGGAGACCCCGCATCACCTCCTCATCGCGCTACAGACGAACGAGCACCGGGCATGCCCGGTGCATGACGAACACACGAACGTGCACTTCTGGCCGGAAAGTATAGGGGCGGAACACCGGGGGTGTCGACGCGATCACCAGTCGGGCTCGAGCGGTCGCCCGTACGCGTCCTCGAGCCGTTGCGTGTCGTCTTCGGTCGTGTAGCCGTACGCGATCTCGAGGATCCGACCTCGAGTGGAAGCCGTGCACCGGATCCGGTGGGTCTCCTCGGCGGGGATCATGAACTCCTCCCCTGGTTGCGCCTCGACGATGCGATTGCCGATCTCGATCGTCAGACCCTGGTCGAGCACGACCCACATCTCGTCACGCATGCGGTGGAAATGCACGCTCGTCTCCTGCCCGGGCTCGACGGTGATCACCCGCACCGATGACGGCTGGTTCAACGAGTAGGTGGCGACCTTGCCCCAGGGTTTGTCGACGATCATCGGCGATCCTCCGCGTCGTCCTATCCAAGCACGTCGTGGCCGGCCGTCAACGGCCGGTCGTCTCGACGGCCGGAAGGCGCTCGAGGAGTCCGGCCATCTCGAGCGCCGCCTCGGCGGCCGCCCAGCCCTTGTTCCCGTGCGCGCCGCCAGCGCGCGCCTCGGCCTGCGCGAGGTCGTCGGTCGCGAGCACCTCGAAGATCAGCGGGACGCCCGTCTCGAGCGAGGCCCGGGCGATCCCACGGGCGGCCTCGTTGGCCACGAGGTCGAAATGGCCGGTCTCCCCGCGGATCACCGCGCCCAGACAGATCACGGCGTCGTAGCGGCCGGACCCCGCCAGGCGCGCGGCGACCAACGGGATCTCGAACGCGCCCGGCACCCATACGACGTCGACGGCGTCCTCGGCCACGCCGTGCTTCGCGAGCCCAGCCGTCGCCCCGTCGACCAGCTTCGCCGTCACGATCTCGTTGAACCGCGCGGCGACCACGGCGAACCGTCGGCCCGAGCCCTCACGCGCGCCCGTGAACGTCGTCACGCGCGTGCCTCCGCGTCTGATCCCGACTCCGGAACGTCGAGCAGGTGGCCCAGCTTCTCCTGCTTCGTTCGGAGGTATCCGATGTTCTCGGGGGTGGGATCGATCCGCAGCGGTACCCGTTCCTCGATCGCGAGCCCGTGTCCTTCGAGACCGGCGCGCTTGGTCGGGTTGTTCGTGAGCAGGCGCATGGTCCTCACGCCCAGATCCACCAGGATCTGGGCGCCGATGCCGTAGTCGCGCTGGTCTGCGGGGAACCCCAACTCCAGGTTGGCCTCCACGGTGTCGCGCCCTCGGTCCTGCAGCTCGTAGGCACGGAGCTTGTGGGACAGCCCGATCGCGCGACCTTCGTGGCCACGCACGTAGAGGACCACCCCGCGGCCCTCGTGCGAGATCATCTCCATCGCGCGGTCGAGCTGGGCGCCGCAGTCGCACCGCCGAGAGCCGAAGACGTCCCCCGTGAGGCACTCGGAGTGCACCCGAGTGAGGACGCTCACGCCGTCACCGAGATCGCCCATCACGAGCGCCACGTGTTCCCTGCCGTCGACCAGGCTCTCGTACGCGTAGGAGCGGAACTCGCCGTAGGGGGTGGGGATCGCCGCCTCGGCGACCCGCTTGACGAGCACCTCACGGCCGCGGCGGTATTCGATCAGGTCGGCGATCGAGATCAGCTTCATGTCGTGCTGCTGCGCCACACGGAGCAGTTCGGGCAGGCGCGCCATCGTGCCGTCGTCGTTCATGACCTCGCAGATGACCCCCGCCGGGAACATGCCCGCCATCTCGGCGAGGTCGACGGCGGCCTCGGTGTGACCCGCCCGGCGCAGCACACCGCCTTCCTTGGCACGGAGCGGGAACACGTGCCCGGGCTTCTGGAAGTCCTGCGGCACCGCCGCGGGATCGGTGACGGCCTTCGCCGTGATCGCACGGTCATGCGCGCTCGTGCCCGTCGTGGTGCCGTGGCGGAAATCGATGGATACCGTGAACGCGGCTTCGTGCCCGTCGGTCGTCTCGGTGACCATCTGGGCGATGCCGAGCTCGTCCAGCCGCCACGGGGCGCACGGGAGGCACACGATGCCGCGCCCATGGGTGACCATGAAGTTCACGGCCGAAGGCGTACAGGCCTCCGCGGCCATGATGAAGTCGCCTTCGTTCTCGCGATCGGCGTCGTCGACGACCAGGACCATCCGGCCCCGGCGGATCTCGTCGATCGCCTCGGGAACCGTGGAGAACGACGTGGCCCCCGCGGCCTGACGTGCGGTGTCATCCATGTGTGGCTCCTTCCGCGTGGTTCGCGACGGCTCCCTCGGCGGCACGTGTCGGCGAGGACATGAGCCGTTCCACGTATCTGGCGAGCATGTCCACCTCGATGTTCACCCGATCGCCGGGCGCCAGGACGCCGAGCGTCGTCACCTCGAGCGTGTGCGGGATGAGGGCGACCGTGATCCCGTCGTCGTGGTGCTCGGCCACGGTCAGGCTCACCCCGTCGACCGTGATTGAGCCCTTCTCGACCGTATAGCGGCGCAGCTCCGGAGGGATGGTGATGCGCACACGCGCGCCGCCGGACGCGTCGCGGTCCACATCGGCGACCAGGCCGAGTCCGTCGACGTGCCCCTGGACCAGGTGCCCGCCCAACCGGGCGGCGAGGCTCACCGGACGCTCCAGGTTCACCGGCGCTCCCTCCCCCAGCCGGCTGAGGTTCGTTCGAGCGATCGTCTCCTCGGACAGATCGAAGGCGAGCCCCTCGTTCATGCGATCGACCACGGTGAGGCAGACGCCGTTGACCGCGACCGATGCGCCGATCGAGGCGTCAGCGCGCACGGACTCGCACGCGATCTCGAGGCGGCCACCGTCGACGTGCCGGATCGCACCGCGCTCTTCAACGATGCCCGTGAACATCGGCCACCACCTTCAGGTCGTCGTCGATCGGCGCCGCGTGGAGCGGCCCCAGGCGCAGACCCGACGTGATCGGAGCGAACCCGGAGCCCGCCAGCACGGTGGGCGCCGAGGCCCCTCCGACCAGCAGTGGAGCCACGTACACCACGACGCGATCGACGAGGCCGTCGAGCACGGCGCTCCACGCTAGGGTTGGTCCGCCCTCGACGAGCAACCCCTGCACGTCACGTTTGCCGAGATCCTCGACCAGGGCCGAGAGGGAGACACGGTCGTCCGCGTCGCGTTCGACCACCACGATGTCGGCCCCGGCGTCGCTCCAGGCTCGGAGGCGGTGCTCGGGTGTGCGGTCGGTCGTTGCCACCAGCGTCGGCGCGGTGTCGTCGAACAGACGCAGCCGGGACGGCACCCGCCCCGACGAGTCGACGACCACGCGCAATGGCGCCCGAGCCGTTCCGGCGTGCTCGCCGCGGACCGTGAGCGCCGGGTCGTCCGCGATCGCGGTGCCTGCGCCCACGACGATCGCGTCGGCCCATGCCCGCAGCCGGTGGGCGTCGGCACGCGAGGCCTCTCCGGTGATCCATCGTGCCGAGCCGTCGGCCGCGGCCGCCTTCCCGTCCAGGCTCGAGGCCGACTTCCAGATCACGAACGGCCTTCCGGTGCGAACGTGGCGGTCGAACGCGACGTTGAGTGAGCGGGCTTCGGCCTCGAGCGTGCCCACCTCGACCTCGACGCCCGCGGCGCGGAGCTCCGCGATGCCCGGTGCGTCGGCTCCGAGGTTGGGATCGGTAGCGCCCACGACCACCCTGGCCACCCCCGCCTCGATCAGCGCCCGCGTGCAAGGCGGGGTCCGCCCGAAGTGATCGCACGGCTCGAGCGTGCAGATCACCGTGGCCCCACGCGCCCGGCCCGCCGCCTCACGGAGCGCCATCACCTCGGCGTGAGCGGTTCCCGGCCCCGCGTGCCAGCCCTCGCCGACCACCGAGTCCTCGCGCACGACGACGGCTCCGACGAGCGGATTCGGCGAGACGCGACCCCAGCCGCGTTCCGCGAGCTCAAGGGCGCGCCGCATGTACGCCTCGTGGTCCAGTGCCATGGCATCCTCCCGCCCGAGGCGGGTGGGCACGGCAGGCGCACGGCGGTCGGAAACCGGTGAGGATACCGGCCGAACCGTGTGCCCGTCTCCTCCCATCCCGACTGTCACGGTCGGTTCCGGAATCGCACCGGATCCACCCACGGCTGGCGGCCGTGGGGTCGCGGACTCTCACCGCCGGTGGGGAGTTGCACCCCGCCCCGGAAACGAGCTCTCCGCCCGAGTATACGCGGACCGACCGCCGGCGAGGAACCGAGTGAGCGCCGGCCGGTCAGGAGGAGCGCTGGTCGATCGCGTACGACGACCCGGCCTCGCGCTTGGCGAACTGCTTCATCTCGGTCGCCACGGAGACGGCCTCGCCGTAGTGGGCGAACGGCCGCCGGGCGCTCGACGCGATGCCGATCGATATGCCGACGAGCGGGATGTCCTGCATCACGCCCTTGCGATCCTCGAGGCGCACGGAGCCGCGTTCGAGGTCCTCGGGCTCGTAGAACTCCGTCTTCGCGAGGTCGAACCCCTCGCAGATGCCCTTGGCGACGTTCTCGGCGGACTCGGGACCGACCACGACGACGAAGTCATCTCCCCCGACATGGCCCACGAACCCGTTCACCCCGTCGTGGGTAGCGACCGCATCCTGGATGATCCGCGCCGTCGCCTGGATCAACCGGTCGCCCCGCACGAATCCCTTCTGGTCGTTGTAGGCCTTGAAGTTGTCGAGGTCGCAGTAGAGCACGGCGAACGGCTGTCCCTCGCGGACCTGACGCTCGATCTCTTCCTGGATCCGGATGTTGCCCGGCAACCCGGTCAGCGGGGAGAGGTTGCGCATCTCCTTGGCCCGGCGCAGCGTGCCCTTCACCCGTGCCAGGAGCTCGATCGGATCGAACGGCTTGATGATGTAGTCGTCGGCGCCCGATTGCAGCCCGGTGACCTTGTCGCCCGACAGCGCCTTGGCCGTCAGCATGATGATGCTGGTGTTCGCGGTCTGGGGATTCTTCCGCAGGCGCTGCGCCACCTCGAACCCGTCGAGGCGAGGCATCATCACGTCGAGCAGCACGAGATCGGGGCGTAGGATGCTCGCCTGGGTGAGGGCCACCTCGCCATCGCCGGCGACGGTCACCTCGTATCCGGCGGACCGCAGGTTCACCTCGACGAACCGGGCGATGTCCGGATCGTCGTCGACGACCAGGATCGTCTCGGGCATCTATGCGGCCTCGCCGTTCGCGATCGCCCGGAGCACGCGGGCGTTCTCCGTCGGGTCCGCCGCTTGGAAGACACCACTCGCGCTGACCAGAACGGTCGCGCCCGCGTCGACGGCCCGCCGGGCGTTGTCGACCTTCACCCCACCGTCGACCTCGAGGTCGATGTCGAGACCACGTCGGTCGATCTCGGCCCGCACCTGCTCGATACGGGGGTAGACGCCCGGGTCGAGCGTCTGCCCGCTCCATCCCGGGTCGATGCTCATGAGCATCACGTCGTCGACGCGATCCAGATACGGAACGACCTCGTCGGTGGGCGTCTGCATGTTGATGGTGACGCCGGCTCCGAGGCCCGCGGCACGAGCCTTGTCGATCGTCGTGCCAGGGTCGGCGACCGCCTCGTGATGGAACGAGACGACGTCGAGGCCGGCATCGGCCAGCTCGTCGAAGTACGACTCCGGAGCTTCGACCATCAGGTGACCGTGCAGGGTGCGATCGGTGTATGGCCGCAGCGATGCGACCACCACCGTGCCCAGCGCGATCGGAGGTACGAAATGCCCGTCCATGATGTCGATATGGATGATGTCGGCATGCTCTTCGACGAGCTTGACCTGGTCGGCGAGGTGGGCGAGGTCCGCCGACAGGATGGATGCCGCGAGCTTCCCCATGCCGGGCATCGTACCGGCCGCCCTACGCCTTCTTGGCGAACGCCGCGACGAACATGCCGTCGCTTCCGTGGCGATGCGGCCAGAGCCGGACGCGTTCCGCGGGACCCTCGGGGCCGTCGATCGTGACGGGAACGAGATCGGGACGGTGTCGCACGATCGCGTCGGCCGCGGCATCGGTCTCGGCCCGTGGGAACGTGCAGACCGAGTACACGAGCCGTCCGCCCGGCTCGAGCAGATCGACGAGGCTCGACACGATCGCCACCTGCTTCCGTGCGAGCTTGCTGAGATCGCTCTTCTCGTTGCGCCACAGAAGTTCCGGGCGGCGCCGGGCCGAGCCGAGGCCCGAACACGGCGCGTCGACCAGGATGCGATCGAACGCGCCGCGGAGCGCCGGTGCGGTCGAATCCTGCGCCAAGACGAGCGGATGCACGCGGAGCCGGTCCGCCCCACGCCGGATCAGTCCCGCCCGTTTAGGGTGCAGGTCGGCCCCCACCACGAACCCGGCATCACCCACGAGCGCGCACTCGTAGGACGTCTTGCCGCCCGGCGCGGCACAGGCGTCGAGGACGCGGTCGCCCGGCCGCGGATCGAGCGCCCCGACGACGAACGCCGATGCCTGATCCTGCACCGCGAACCAGCCCTCCTGGTACCCGGGAAGCGCGCGCGGGTCGCCGTGCTCCAACAGGAAGCACGTGTCGTCGAGCGGCGCGGGAAGGGGTTCGGCGCCCGCATCGCTGAGTGCGACTCGGAAGGCCACGGCGTCGATGACGGCCGTGTTCGCACGGACGCAGAGTCCCGCCTCGGCCGCGAACGCGCGCGACGCGGTCTCGACCTCCTCCGCCGGCAGCAGGCGCCCGAGCTCGCGCACCGCCCATGGCGTGAGCCCTGTGCGCACCGAGACGTCGGCCTCGCTCGACCCCTCGGGCCAGACCGGCGGATCTCGGACGAGGCGACGGAGCACCGCGTTCACGAATCCTCGTTCGCGATCGCCGGCGAGCCCGACCGTCTCACCGACCGCGGCGTGCTGGGCGACGTCGGCGAAGAGCACCTGATACGCGCCGAGCCGTAGCACGGTCCTCGCGACCGGTGACATCCGAGACACCGGGCGGCTGGCCACTCGGTCCAGAGCCCGATCGATCGAGAGCAGGTGACGGATCGTGCCGAAGGCGAGATCGGTCGCGAACGCCCGGTCGCGGGCGTCCAGTCGCGAGCGACGCAACGCGCCGGGGATCACGATCGTGGAGTAGGCGCCCTCGTCGGTCACCCGGCGGATCGCCTCGAGCGCGACGGAGCGAGCCGTCTGCCTCACGTGCAGCGTTCCCCGCGTTCCAGGCGGGCACCGCGCACCCAGTCGGCACCCGGCATCCGAGCCCGTCCTGCGGGCGCGACCTCCAGCATCGCCACCTCTCCTGCGAACGCCGTCACCCGGGGCACGCCGTCGCGGCCGACACGGATCTCTCCCGGGGAGGCCCCCGCCTCGGGTGCATGGCCGTCGCCGGACAGCGCGGCCCGCAACACCTTGAGCGGCGCGTCGCGGAAGGTCGTCGTCGCGCCCGGTGTCGGCGCGAACGCCCGCACCCGCCGCACGATCGAGTCCGCCGCATCCTCCCAGTCGATCACGCGTTCCTCGGGCAGGGGTTTCGCGGCGTAGGTTGCCGCCGCATCGTCCTGGGCGACCGAGACCGCGGTTCCAGCGTGCAGGGCACGCAGCTCCTCGACGAGGAGCGGAGCGCCCAGCCGGGCCAGGCGCTCACCCAACCCCCCGGCATCGTCGTCGGGATGGATCGGTTCCTGGAGGCTCGCGAGGACCGGGCCGGTATCGAGCCCCTCGTCGAGCAGCATGACGCTCACGCCGGTGGCGTCGTCGCCTTCGAGGATCGCCCGCTGGACGGGCGCAGCGCCCCGCCAGCGAGGCAGGAGCGAGAAGTGCAGGTTCACGGTGCCGAGCCTCGGCACGTCGAGGACCCGGGCGGGCAGGATCTCGCCGTAGGCCACCACGATCATCGCGTCGGGACGTGCCTCGTCGACGAGCGCGAGCCCCGCCCCCCCACCCACCCCGGCCACCTCGGCCACAGGGATCCCGAGTCGCCGCGCCGCCTCCGCGACCGGGGTCGGGGTCAGCCGGGCGCCTCGGCCGGCGGGGCGCGGCGGGTTCGTGATCACGAGCTCGACGCCGATCCCCTCGGCGGCGTCGACGGCCTCGAGCGACGGCACCGACCACGGGTCGTTGCCGAGGAAGACGACCCGCACGCGGTCACTCCTCGGACCGGAGGGCTCGCGACCGCTTCTGCGGCGGTTCCTCGAGGCCCAGCTCGATGCGGCGCAGCTCGGCCATGACGGAGCGCCTGCCCTCCTCGTCGAGACGATCGATGTACAGCATGCCGTCGAGATGGTCGGTCTCGTGCTGGAAGATGCGAGCGAGCAGGCCTTCCCCGGTCATCTCGAACGGCTCTCCTTCGATGTCCTGGCCGCGGCACGTGACGCGGGCTGCCCGCGGCGTGTCGTGGAAAGGACCCGGGATCGACAGGCACCCTTCCTCTTCGAGGAGCTCACCCTCCATGCCTGAGAGCACGGGGTTCGCGACGAAGAGGGGTCCGGTCTCTCCGTCGTCGAAGACGAACAGGCGCAGGGAGATGCCGACCTGCGGACCGGCGAGCCCGACCCCCGGAGCGTCATACATGGTCTCGAGCATGTCGTCATGCAGCGCGCGCAACCGTCGGTCGAACTCGGTGACCGGCTTCGCGGGCTCGCGGAGCACCGGGTCGCCGAGGATGCGGATGGGCAGGATCACCGGGCGACTCTCCCCGCTCGCGGCTACAGATGCGGCTCGGCTTCGACACGGACAACCGCGTCGCGTTCGGCGAGCTCGCGGACGGCCCGCCCGAACGCCGGCACGTCGCCCGGATCGAGCGCGAGCAAGCATACCGTTCGCCCTTCCGACGACGAGACGAGCAGCGTGATGGGCTCGAGGGCGGACAGCGTCTGGCCGAGCTCGGGCCCGCCCGCCACCCGGAACACCGCCGAGCCGACCGGGAAGCCGGCATCCGCCCGCCGGCGGCGTTCGTCCCGATGGAACCGTCTCGCATCGCCGAGCACGAGCGACTGGATCGCCGGATCGTTCGCACGCGAGGCCTGCACGATCGCCCGCCCGCCGGGCCTGGCCCACGCGATCGCCTCGAACCAGGTCGTGACCGCCCGCTCGCGCGCCGTCAACCCCGGACGCCGCTCGGCGAGGTCCGCGTCGAGGATCGCGACGAGCTCGAGCCCGCCCGCCCCGAAGTCCCGGACGTCTTCGGGCCCGCCGACGAGCACCTCGCCTTCATCGGGGAGCCGCGGCGGCTCGCCTTCGGCCAGCCGATGGACGCGTGAAGGAGCGATGCGAGCCGCCCACTCCTCCACGCGTTCCTGCCCGCCCTTGCGCAACCCGAAATCACGGGCGCCACAGGCTCTGCAGAGACCTTCCGCCTCGCAGACGACACAGCGCACCGAGCCCTCGCTCGATCGCAGCATGCCGCCACAGGCGGCGCACGCCGCGGGCCGCCCGCAGCGACGGCAGACCGCCGCGACCCCGTAGCCGGGTAGCGGCGAGTACAGGAACGCTCTCGATGCGGCGCCGAGGGCCTTCACGAGGCGCGGCGCCCGTCCCTCGGGACCCGGCGCCACCACCTCCACCGGGACCCAGGTGCGCCGGCGTGGCGACACCTGCGTCAACCCGAGCGCCGCGGCCTCGGACGAGGGTGCGAGGGCTGAGAGCACGACGACCCCGCCCGAGATCCGACCGCGAGCCATCGCCACGTCGCGAGCGTGGTAGTACGGCGCTCGGTCCTCCCGCAGGGCGGGGTGGGACTCCCGTCCGATCACGATCAACCCGAGATCGGGAACCGGTGCGAAGATGCTCGGTCGCGTCCCGACGACCACGTCGTATCGCCCTGCCTGCACGTCGAGCCAGGTCCGGAACCGGGCACGTTTCGACCCGGCGAGCAGGAGCGCCGCCCGGTCGCCGAACGCATCCGCGATCGACCGGGCGGTGCCCGGCACGGGCGCGGCTTCGGGCACGATCACGAGCGCGCGATGACCCGATGCGAGAGCCGTCGCGACCAGCTGGACCACCGAGACCGACTCGTGCTCGGGGACGGGCCGCAGCAGCCATGCGCTCGGCCTGCGGTCGCCGATCGCGGCGAGCAGGGTCGGCCCCTCGCGGTACTCGGCGAATGCGTGTTCCACGAATGCGTGTTCCACGGGCGCGACGGGAACGATCGGACGGGGGCGGGCCAGGCCTTCCGGCCCTTCCTCGCCGGCGACCCTCGGGGGCGTCGCCCGCTCGAGCACGGCAGCCAGCGGCGCGACGTAGCGCTCGCTCACCCACCGGCACAGCTCGAGACCCTCGGCGTCGAACCATCGCGTCGGGGACACGAGCTTCCTGACGTTCAGGATGCGGGACGGCAGATCGTCGGTCGGGCCGAGCACCCATCCCCGCACCGGACGTCCGTGGAACGGCACCTGCACCAGCGATCCGAGGCCCGCCCCGAGCTCGGCCGGAAGGTCGTACGTGAACGCCCGGTCGAGGCTGAGCAGGGGCCGGTCGACGCAGATCGCGACCGGCCCCGTCAGGGGCTCAGGATGTTCAGGCGACG
Source organism: Actinomycetota bacterium (assembly GCA_035249905.1). GTDB lineage: Bacteria > Actinomycetota > UBA4738 > UBA4738 > HRBIN12 > JAOUEA01. The sequence goes on from DATFFT010000045.1 coordinate 24,954, forward strand.
GCGGCGCGGAGATCCTCGACGCGGTCGGTCCCCTCCCAGGGGAACTCTTTGCGGCCGAAATGGCCGTACGCGGCGGTCTCACGGTAGATCGGCCGGGCCAGGTCGAGGTCGCGGATGATCGCGGCCGGTCGGAAGTCGAACACGTCCCACAAGGCCGAGCGGAGCCGTTCGGGGTCGACCTGCTCGGTCCCGAAGGTCTCGAGCGTCAGGCTCACCGGATGGGCCGTGCCGATCGCGTAGGCGAGCTGGAGCTGGGCTCGCTCGGCCAAACCGGAGGCGACGAGGTTCTTCGCGGCGTACCGCGCCATGTAGGCTGCGGAGCGGTCGACCTTCGTCGGATCCTTACCGGAGAAGGCCCCGCCACCGTGCGGCGCGTACCCGCCGTAGGTGTCGACGATGATCTTGCGACCCGTCAGTCCCGTGTCGGCCTTGGGTCCGCCGATCTCGAAGCGCCCGGTGGGGTTGACGAGAACCCGGACCCCCGAGCTATCGAGGTCGGGGAACTCGCGGAGCACCGGGTCGATCACCTCGGCCTCGATGTCGGGAGCGAGCAGCGTCTCGACGTCGACCTCCTCACGGTGCTGCGCGGAGATCAACACCGTGTCGACGCGCACGGGACGCCCGTCGGCGTACTCGATCGAGACCTGTGACTTGCCGTCGGGCCGCAGGTAGGGCACCACGCCCGCCTTCCGCACGTCGGAGAGCCGGCGTGAGAGGCGATGCGCCATCGCGATGGGCAGCGGCATCAGCTCATCGGTCTCGCCGCAGGCGAACCCGAACATCATGCCCTGGTCACCCGCTCCGAGATGGTCCAGGGGGTCGCCCGAGTGCTCCGCCCGGTGCTCGAGGGCGTCGTCGACCCCGCGGGCGATGTCGGGGGACTGTTCCTGGATGGCCGTCATGACCCCGCACGTCTCGCCGTCAAGGCCCACCCGAGCGTCGGTGTAACCGACCTCGGTGATCGTGGAACGGACGATCGATGGCACGTCGACCCATCCCTGGGCGAGGGTGATCTCGCCGCTGACGAAGACGAGTCCGGTCGTGACGAGCGTCTCGCAGGCCACGCGGCTGCCGGGATCCTCCGCGAGGAACGCGTCGAGGATCGCGTCGGAGATCTGGTCGGCGAGCTTGTCGGGATGCCCCTCGGTGACGGACTCGGACGAGAAGAGATTGATCCGGCTCATGTTGGCGGGAGTCTAGCCGAGACGGCTGACCGCGCGGTCGAGCAGCTCGGTTGCCAGCTCCGTCTTCGTCCACCATCGGAGCGGAACCCCGGGGCCCGCTTCGTCGATCACGGCCGCGTGGTCGGTGTCCGAGCCGAACCCCGTGCCCGGGCGACCGACCTCGTTCGCGACCAGCAGATCGACGCCTTTGCTCGCGAGCTTCGCCCGTCCCGCGGCCTCGACGTCGCCGGTCTCGGCGGCGAACCCGACCAGCACCACGCCCGGTCGTCGGATCTCCCCGAGCTCGCGCAAGATGTCGGGGGTGGGTTCCAGCGGGAGGTCGGGCGTGCCCTCGTCCTTCTTGATCTTGGCCGACGCGGCTCGCTTGGGCCGGAAGTCGGCGACCGCCGCGGCCATCACCACGATGTCGGCGGCCTCGATGTGCCTCATCACCGCGGTGCGCATCTCCTCGGCCGACGTGACGCGTTCGACCTCGACGCCGGGGGGCGGCGGCACGGTGCCCGGTCCGAGCACGAGACGCACGTCTGCGCCCCGACGTCGGGCCTCGGAGGTGACGGCCATGCCCATCTTCCCGCTCGAATGGTTGCCGATGAACCGCACGGGGTCGATCGCCTCGTAGGTCGGCCCCGCCGTGACCACGACGACGCGACCCTGCAGGTCCCCCGACGACGAGGCGCCGAGAGCCGCTGCGGCCTCGGCGACGATCGACCCGGGCTCGGCCATGCGCCCCATACCCTCGTCGCCGTGCGCGAGCGAGCCAGACTCCGGCCCGACGAATCGCACGGCGCGGCCGCGGAGGATCTCGACGTTCCCGCTCGTGGCCGGGTGCTCCCACATGCCGGTGTGCATCGCGGGCGCCATGACGATCGGCCCTCGGTACTCGAGGAGGAGGGACGTCAACAGATCGTCGGCAAGGCCGGTCGCGACCTTCGCGAGCAGGTTCGCGGTCGCCGGCGCCACGACGACGAGGTCGGATTCGTGCGCGAGGCGCACGTGCAGCACGTCGCCGGGGCGCTCCCACAGCGAGGTGTGGACCGAACCGCCGACGAGGGCGGCGAACGTGTCGGGACCGACGAACCTGGTGGCCGACTCGCTCATGACGACCGTGACGAGGGCGCCGGCCCCTTCGAGCGAGCGGGCGAGGTGTGCGGACTTGTACGCGGCGATGCCGCCGGTGACGCCCAGGAGGACGCGGCGGCCAGCCAGCACTACTCGGCCTCGACGGGTTCCTCGGGGTGCTCGTACTCGATCTTGCCCTCAGCGATCTCCTCGAGCGCGATCGAGAGCGGCTTGTTGCTGAACCCGCTCTCCACGAGCGGCGGCACGAACTCGCCGCGACCCTCGCCGAGCTGGTTGTAGTAACTGTTGATCTCGCGGGCTCGTTTGGCCGACAGGATCACGAGCGAGTACTTCGAGTCGACCGCGGCCAGCAGGTCGTCGATCTTGGGTTCGATCATGCGGAAGGATCCTCCGTGGGACGATCCGAAGGACCCGGGTGGGCCCTGGATGCTTCGATGATAGCAGCGACCTGCGACGATGCTCGTTCCACGTCGTCGTTCACGACGACGTGGTCGAACCGGTCGCGTTGCGCGAGCTCTCGATCCGCCTTGGCGAGCCGCTCCGCGATGTCGGCCTCGGACTCGGTCCCGCGGGTCCGGAGCCGGCGCTCGAGCTCGTCGCGGGAGGGGGGCTCGAGCAGGATCAACACCGCATCGGGAGCCCGGTCCCGCACCTGCCGCGCACCCACCACGTCGATCTCGAGGAGCACGTCGCGCCCCGCGGAACGATGGAACTCGACCGATCCGGCCGGGGTCCCGTACCGATGCCCGTGGAACACCTCCGCCCACTCCAGCAGCTCGCCGTCGCGCACCATGCGGTCGAACCCCTCCTCGTCGATGAAGAAATAGTCCCCGCCGTCGATCTCGTCCGGTCGCGGGGACCGTGTCGTGGCACTCACCGACAACACGATGGCGTCGCCGAGACGCCGGCGTACCCCTCGAACGACGGTGCCCTTGCCCACCCCGGACGGGCCGGCGATCACGAACAGAGAGCCTCGGCGAGCCGCCAAGGCCGGTCGCTTACTTCGCGAACTTGGCGAGCAGCTGCTCGCGCTGCTTCGCCCCGAGACCGCGCACGCGACGAGTGGCGCTGATGTCGAGCTCCTCCATGATCTTGGCCGCGCGCACCTTCCCGACCCCGGGCAGGGATTCCAGCACCACCGAGACCTTCATCTTGCCGACCGTGTCGTCGTCACGCGCGAGCACCTGCTGCAGCGAGACCTTCCCGGACTTGAGCTCGCCCTTCAGCTCGGCGCGAGCCTTGCGTGCGGCGGCCGCCTTCTGGAGTGCCTGGGCACGCTGTTCCGGGGTCAGCTGCGGTAGTGCCATCACGTGGCTCCTTCGTGTCGGACCGGGGGGTTCGAGAACGCGGGGAGTATACGCAGGGCCGTCTCACCCCAACAATGCCGCGACGTACCCGGCGACCTGCGGTTTTGACACCTGGCGACGGGCGCGAGCCGGTGTCAGCCGGCGCCGAGCACGATGCCTCGGGCCACGCCCACGGGATCGTCCGAGGCGGTGATCGGGCGGCCGACCACGAGGAAGTCGGCACCCGCATCGAGCGCCGCCGAGGGGGTCAGCACCCTGACCTGATCGTCGCCGTTGGTGCCGTGGGGGCGGATGCCGGGCACGACGAGGCAGAACCCGTCCCCGCACGTCTCACGCACGACGCGCACGTCTTCCCCCGAGACCACGACGCCGTCGAGGCCCGCGGACATCGCCTCGAACGCGAGCGAGGCCGGCGATGCGAGCTCCTCCCCCGCCATCGACGACAGCACCGTCACGGCGACCACGAGGGGCATGGGATGCCCGGCCCGCTCGGCGCCGCGCGCCGCGCCCTCCACGGCCGCATGCATCATCGTCACCCCCCCGAGCGCGTGCACATTGACCATCGCGACGCCCAGCTCGGCGATGTTGGCGATCGCATGCTCGACCGTGTTCGGGATGTCGTGGAGCTTGGCGTCGACGAACACCGGGCCGTGGGCCGCCACCCGGCGGACGGCCTCGGGCCCCTCCGCCCAGGTCAGCTCGAGGCCCACCTTGAGCATGCCGGCGTGCGGCGCGAGCGCCCCCGCCAGTCGCTCCGCCGATTCGAGGTCGCCGACGTCGAGCGCCACGATCAACGGATTCGGTGGACGAGGGATCATCGGGTCTCGCCCTGTTCTTCCGCCACGGCGCCGAACGACGCCGGCACGCGCAGTCTCGCCCGTACGTCTGCGGGAGAAGCGAGGCCCTTCGCCTTCATGTACTCGACGATGCCTCGAGCGACCGAGACGGGTGCCGCCGGATCGATCAGGGTCGCGGTGCCCACCTGCACCGCCCACGCGCCGGCCAGGAACGCCTCGACCGCGTCGTCCCCGCTGCGGATACCCCCCACGGCGATGACCGGCGTGTCGGGCACCGCGCGTGCCACGTCGAAGACCGCCCGCAGCGTCATCGGCAGCAGCGCCGGGCCGCTCAACCATCCGGTGACCCCCCCGAGGCCCGGCCGCAGGCGTTCGGTTTGCACGTCGAGCGCGGGCGGCGGGCCCCCGATCGTGAGCCCGGACACACCCGCGCGAACCACGGCGTGCGCGATCTCCGGCAGGTCCGCGACGTGCATGGGCAGCTTCGCGAACACGGGAACGAGGGACATCCGGGCAACGGCGCCGGCCACCTCGGCCGCGCGATCGACATGGGCCCCGAGCACCGAACGACCGAGCTCCCGGTCGGTACCGGACAGGTACACCTCGATCGCCGAGACCTCCGTCCGCCCCTGCAGGGCGCCCGTGAGGCGCACATACTCCTCGAGCGTGCCGCCCGCGATCGAGACGATCACCCGGCCGTTGGACCTCGCGAGCCGGGGCAGCTCGTCGGCGACGAACGCATCGATGCCGGGGTTCTGCAAGCCGGTCGCCCACACGACGCCCGCCGGAGACTCGGCGACCCGCGGGGTCGGAGCGCCCTTCTCCGGCTCGATCGTGATCGTGCGGCTCACGACGCCGCCCACCTTCCGGAGATCCACCAGCCCCGAGAGCTCACGTCCGGTGCCGGCGCAGCCCGAGGCGATCATCACGGGCGTCGGCAGCTCGATGCCGCCCAGGTCGACGGCCAGGGACCGCTTCACCCGGGCCACGACCGCACCACGGGGAGACCCTCGGGGGGCGTCGGCAACATCGTCGGAGCATCGGAGATCCATCGATCCCACACCACGCGGGCGGGGTTGAAGATCGGACCATCGACGCAGGAACGGAGGAGGTCGTAGCCGCTTCCGTCCCTGCGTGCGACGGGCACCACGCACGTCTGGCACAACCCCAGGCCACAGGCCATGCGTTCCTCGACCGCCACCTGCGCGGGGATCGCGCGCTCCGTGCAGAAGGCCGCGATCCTCGCCAGCGTGGGCGACGGGGCGGCCGCGTACAGCACCTCGGTGCTCGTGCCCTCCACCATCTCGGGGAGCACGTCCATCACCGACCCTCGCTCCCCCAGCGAGCCGTCGGCGGTCACGATGGCGATCGTCTGGGAGAGACGCTTGGCCTCGATCGGCTTGAACACGCGATCCATGTTCTCGGCGCCGACGATCATGTCGACCCGCTTGTGCCTGGCCAGGAGCTCCTGCGCGAGGAAGTAGAGGGGTGCAGCCCCGTGTCCCTCGGCCACGAGCAGGCAGTTGGTGTGGCGCTTGGGATAGGCGAACGCCGTGCCGAGCGGACCGATGACCTCGAGGAACTCGTGGGCCTTCGCCGAGGCGAGCCACTCCGATCCCGGGCCCCGCGGATCCACGACGAACTCCAGCGTGCCGGCCCAGCCTCCCCGTCGTGACGCCTGGTGCACGGCGAAATGCCTGCGGAGCAGGAACTCTCGCCCCTCGGGCATCTTCACCGCCAGGAACTGGCCCGGCCGCGCCTTCTCGGCGATCTCGGGAGCGACCAGCGTCAGCGAGTGGTACGCACCCAGCTTGCGGGTCGACAGCACTTCGGCGCGGACACGGGTCACGCGGGCCCCGTTCCGGCCCCGCTCACGGCGGCTTCCCCGAACGTCGGGCGCCTGTGCATCGGCTCGGCCATGGCCACGGCATGGTACTCCTGGATCGTGCGCGGCTCGGCCGGGGGGCCGAGCAGCGCTTCGATGCCGCGCAACGCCGCGAGCACGCCCGGCAGCGTGGTCACGCAGGGCACACCGACGCTCGTCGCCTCGGTTCGGATGAGGGAACCGTCGGTGCGCGGCCCCCGACCGAACGGCGTGTTGACGACCAGGTCGACCCGGCCGTCGCGGATCCATCCGCTCACGTTGTCGGGCCCCTCGCTGACCTTCGCCACCCGTTCGACGGGGATGTCGGCGCGCCGCAGGACCCCCGCCGTACCCCCGGTCGCGACGAGACGGAAGCCGAGATCGACGAACCGACGAGCCGGGAAGACGATCGAGCGCTTGTCACGGTTCGCGACACTGATGAACACCGTGCCCGAGGTCGGAAGCGCATGTCCGGCGGCGACCATCGACTTGGCCAGGGCCATGCCGGGATCGGCGTCGATGCCCATGACCTCCCCGGTCGATCTCATCTCCGGGCCCAGCACGGTATCGGCGCCGGGGAACCGGCCGAAGGGCAGCACCGGCGCCTTCACGCTCGTGTACGGCAGGTGACGATACCGGTGCGGGTCGGCCGGCACGACGCCGTCGGCGGTCAGGACGGCGAGGGTCGAGCCCATGAGCACCAGGGTGGCGATGCGGGCCAGTGACACGCCCACCGCCTTCGAGACGAACGGAACGGTGCGCGAGGCCCGCGGGTTCGCCTCGATCACCCAGACCCGTTCGTCCTTCACGGCGAGCTGGAGGTTCAGCAGTCCGATCACACCGAGACGCCGGGCGATGCGTCGCGTGATGTCCTCGATCGTGTCGAGCTCTCCCTCGGTCAGGGTCGCCGGCGGGATCAGACAGCTGGAGTCGCCCGAGTGCACGCCCGCCTCCTCGATGTGCTCGAGCACCCCGCCGACGAAGACGTCGCCGGTGGCGTCCACCACCGCATCGACGTCGACCTCGATCGCGCCTTCCAGGAATCGGTCGATCAGCACGGGGTGGTCGGGAGACGCCTCGGCGGCGCCGTCGACGAACGACCCCAGCTCCTCGTCGCCGTAGACAATCTCCATCGCGCGGCCGCCCAGCACGTAGGACGGCCGCACGACGACGGGGTAGCCGATGCGCCCCGCCACCGCGCGGGCTTCCTCGAACGTGCGCGCCTCGCCGTGCGGCGGGGCCGGGATCCCGAGCTCCGCGAGGAGCTCGGCGAACTTCCCCCGGTCCTCGGCGAGGTCGATCGCGGCCGGCCGCGTGCCCAGCACCGCGAATCCCTCGTCGGCGAGCATCCTGGCGAGCCGCAGCGGGGTCTGCCCCCCGAACTGGGCGATCACGCCGACCGGGCGCTCTGCGGTGCACACGGCGAGCACGTCCTCGGGCGCGAGCGGCTCGAGATACAGCCGGCTCGACGTGTCGTAGTCGGTCGAGACGGTCTCGGGATTCGAGTTCACCATCACCGACTCCACGCCGGCTTCCTCGAGCGCGAACGCCGCGTGCACGCACGCGTAGTCGAACTCGATCCCCTGGCCGATGCGGTTCGGGCCCGATCCGAGGATCACCACTCTCGGCCGCTCCCCGGAGATGACCTCCGTCTCCTGTTCGTAGGCGGAGAAGTGGTAGGGGGTGCGTGCAGGGAACTCACCTGCGCACGTGTCGACCGTCTTGAACACCGGGACGACGCCCAACGCCTGACGATGCCGGCGGACCTCGCTCTCCTGCGCATCGGTCAGGCCGGCCACGCGGGCATCGGAGAGCCCGGCCCTCTTCGCGTGCCACATGTCCGAGGCGTCGAGGGCCGGCAGTGGCCGCTCCAGCACCTGGATCTCCTCCACGATCTCGGCGATCTGGTCGACGAACCACGGGTCGATGCCGCTGGCGGACGAGATCTCCGACACGCCGTGCCCCTGCCGCAGGGCGCGCTCCACGAGGCGGAGCCTGCCGTCGATCGGCACGGCGAGCTCGTCGAGCAGGCCGTCGGATCCGTCGATGTCGGCCCGACGAGCCGGATCTTGGTCGGGTTGCTCCATGCCCCGCCACGCCTTCCCCAGCGCTTCCTTGAACGTGCGGCCGATCGCCATCACCTCCCCGACCGACTTCATCGTCGAGGTGAGGCATGGGTCGGCCCCGGCGAACTTCTCGAACGCGAACCGCGGCACCTTCACGACCACGTAGTCGAGCGCGGGCTCGAACGACGACGGCGTCTCCGAGGTGATGTCGTTCGTGATCTCGTCGAGCCGGTACCCCACGGCCAACAGGGCAGCGATCTTCGCGATGGGGAACCCGGTGGCCTTCGAAGCGAGGGCGCTCGAGCGGGAGACGCGGGGGTTCATCTCGATCAACACCTGCCGCCCCGAGACGGGATCGACCGCGAACTGCACGTTCGAGCCGCCGGTCTCGACGCCGATCACGCGGAGCACCCGCAACGCGGCGTCGCGCATCCGCTGGTATTCGCGGTCGGTCAGGGTCTGCTGCGGGGCGACCGTGACGGAGTCGCCCGTGTGGACCCCCATCGGGTCGATGTTCTCGATCGAGCAGACCACGACGCTGTTGTCGGCGGCGTCGCGCATCACCTCGAGCTCGAACTCCTTCCACCCGGCGATCGACTCCTCCACGAGGACCTCGGTCGCCGGCGACGCGTCGAGGCCGCGCGCGGCCAGGTCGGCGAGCTCCTCACGATCGGCGGCGAACCCGCTGCCCCGCCCCCCCATCGTGAACGACGACCGCACGATCAGCGGATATCCGATCTCCTCGCCGACGGCGAGGGCCTGCTCGAGCGTCGTCGCCGCGCCTGCCCTCGGCACGTCGAGGCCGGCTTCCAGCATCGCCTGCTTGAAACCGCTCCGGTCCTCGGCGCGATGGATCGCCTCGAGCGAGGCCCCGATCAGGGCGATGCCCAAACGGTCGAGGTCGCCCGACTCCGCGAGGGCGACCGCGACGTTGAGGGCGGTCTGTCCCCCGAGCGTCGGCAGCAGCGCGTCCGGACGCTCGCGCTCGCAGATCGCGAGCACCGATGACGGCGTGAGCGGTTCGATGTACGTGCGATCCGCGAGATCGGGATCGGTCATGATCGTCGCCGGATTCGGGTTGATCAGCGCGACCTCGAAGCCCTCGCCGCGCAGCACCTTGCATGCCTGGGTCCCCGAGTAGTCGAACTCGCACGCTTGGCCGATCACGATCGGCCCCGAGCCGACGACGAGGATCGTGTGGATGTCGGTCCGCCGCGGCATCAGGCAGCCGTCTCCATCAGCGTGCGGAACTCGTCGAAGAGGGAGCGCGAGTCATGAGGGCCGGGGGCGGCTTCCGGGTGGTACTGCACGCTGAAGGCCGGCACGTCGAGGCATCGCATGCCCTCGAGCGTGCCGTCGTTGAGGTTCCGATGAGAGAGCACGACCCGGCCGTGATCGGTCTGTGCCGTGGCTCCGTCCCGGAGCTCCCAGGCAGCGGGATCCACGGCGAACCCATGGTTGTGGCTGGTGATCTCGACACGTCCCGATCGCACGTCGAGCACCGGCTGGTTCGTCCCCCGATGGCCGAACGACATCTTGAACGTGCGGCCCCCGAGCGCGATGCCGAGGAGCTGGTGCCCGAGGCAGATGCCGAACACCGGAACGGTGCCGAGCAGCGTCCGCGCCGCCGCCACTCCGTCGGTCGTCGCCGACGGATCGCCGGGACCGTTGGAGAGGAACACCCCGTCGAAGCCACCGCGTGCGATCTCGTCCGGCGGGGTCCGCGCGGGGAACACGGTGGCCTCGATGCCCGCCGCCGCCATGAGCCGCAGGATGTTGCGCTTCATGCCGAAGTCGACGGCGGCGACATGGAACACGCGGCCTCGTGCCGTCGTCGCGGGCCCGACGATCGTCGCCGACTCGACGATCGTGGGGGTGCCGGCCGTCGCCGCGAGGTCCGCACCCGCCATACCCGGGGAGGCACGCACGCGCTCGACGAGCGATGCCGGGTCGAGGTCGACCGTCGAGACACCGGCTCGCATCGAACCCCGGGCCCGCACCAGGCGCGTGAGCCCGCGGGTGTCGATGCCCTCGATGGCGACGACCCCCGCCGCCGCGAGTGCCTCTTGCACCGTCGCCTCCGCCCGCCAGGAGGGCGCCGTGCGCGACGCCTCACGCACCGCGAACCCGGCGAGATGCATCGCGGAGGACTCCGCGTCGTCGTCGTTCACGCCGGTGTTCCCCTGATGGGGCGAGGTCATGATCACGATCTGCCCGGCGTAGGAGGGGTCGGTCAAGACCTCCTGGTACCCGGTCATGCTCGTGTTGAATACGGCCTCACCGAACGACGTGCCCTCGGCACCGAACCCCGTGCCCCGGAAGACGCTCCCGTCCTCGAGCGCGAGCGCGGCTGCGGGCCCCCGAACCCGTCGCCGGGCCGGGCTCGCGTCGACGCTCTGCACGCCTATCGGCTCACCTTCCCGTGGGCCACGGTGAAGGAGCCGCGGAGCATCGTGTGCCGCACGCGTCCCGAGAGCTCCGAGCCCGTGAACGCGCTGTTCCGAGCCTTCGAGGCGAACGGCGGGTCGACGACCCAGCGCTCGGCGGGGTCGAACACGACGAGGTTGGCGGGACGTCCGGGCTCGATCGGCCCTCCGTGCCCCGCCGCGCCGAGGATGCGTGCGGGGGTTCCCGACATCGCCTCGATCGCTCGTGGCAGGGTCACGATGCCCGGGGCCACCACGTGTGTGAGCACGGCTCCGAGCGCCGTCTCGAGCCCGATCATGCCCGGCGGGGAGAGATCGAACTCCGATTCCTTCTCTTCGACGGCGTGAGGAGCATGATCGGTGGCGATCACGTCGATCGTGCCGTCGGCGACCCCGGCCCGCAGGGCATCTCGGTCCTCCGCGGTGCGCAGTGGCGGGTGCACCTTGAAGTTCGTGTCGTAGCCGACGAGGTCGTCGTCGGTGAAGACCAGGTGGTGGGGAGTCACCTCGGCCGTCACCCGGACACCCTCGGCCTTGGCGCGCCGGATCAGCTCGACCGACCGCGCGCTCGACACGTGCAGCACATGGATGCGGCCGCCGGTCGCCCGCGCCACCGCGAGATCGCGGGCGACGACGATCTCCTCCGCCTCGGCCGGCCTCCCGGCGAGCCCGAGGGCGTACGAGTGCGAGCCTTCGTGCATGTGCCCGCCTTCCACGAGCGAGGCGTCCTCGCAGTGATCCGCGATCACGATCTCGTCGGTGAACGCCTTGGCGTACACCAGCGCGTTGCGCAGCATGCGCGGGGTCGGCACGCACATGCCGTCGTCGCTGAACATCCGGACACCGGCCTCGACCATCTCGCCGAGCTCGGCCATCGACTCGCCCGCCAACCCCTTCGTGACGGCTCCGACCGGGAAGACGTCGGCGAGACCGGCTTCCGCCGCCTTGTCGCGGATCTCGGCGACGATGCCCGCATGATCGGTGACCGGGTCGGTGTTGGCCATCGACGAGACCGCGGTGAACCCGCCCGCCGCGGCCGCCCGCGTGCCGCTCGCGATCGTCTCCTTGTACTCGTACCCGGGCTCACGCAGGTGCGTGTGCAGGTCGACGAGGCCCGGGGCGAGCACGAGCCCGTCGCACCCGATCACCTCGGCGCCGTGCGACTCGAGCCCCCGACCCACGGCCTCGACGACCTCGCCGGCGACCAATACGTCGCTGACGCCGTCGTGGCCCGTGGCCGGATCGACCACCTCGGCGCCGCGGAGAAGCACCGCCTCAGTCACGGAGCACCTCCACCTCATCGCGCCCGGCCGGCGGTTCCGAGCCGCCCCCGCCTCCCAGCAGCAGGTAGAGCAGGGACATGCGAACCGCGATGCCGTTCGTGACCTGCTCCTCGATCACCGCCTGCGGCAGGTCGGCGACGTCGGAGTCGATCTCGACGCCGCGGTTCATCGGCCCGGGGTGCATGATCAACGACCCCTCGGGCAGCGCACCCGCTCGCGTCGCGGTGAGGCCGAACAATCGGTTGTACTCGCGCACGCTCGGGAAGTACTCCAGCCGCTGACGCTCCCGCTGCACACGGAGCATGTAGCAGACGTCGAGCTTCGGGATCACGCCGTCGATGTCGTAGTTCACGTGCACACCCCAGGCCGGGGCGTCGGGGGGGATCAACGTGGGAGGTCCGATCAGGGTCACGTCGGCCCCCATCTTCACCAGCCCGAAGCTGAGCGATCGGGCGACGCGCGAGTGCAGCACGTCGCCGACGATCGCCACGCGGAGCCCCTCGAGCCGGCCGAGCCTCTCCCGCATCGTGTACAGATCGAGCAGCGCCTGGGTGGGGTGCTCGTGCGTGCCGTCGCCGGCGTTGAGCACGTGCCCGTCGACCCACCCCGTGAGCTGCAGCGGCGAACCGCTCGAGGAGTGGCGGATCACGATCGCGTCCGCGCCCATCGCCTGCAGTGTGAGTGCGGTGTCCTTCAGACTCTCGCCCTTGGAAACGCTCGATCCGCCGGCCGCGAAGTTGATCACGTCGGCCGACAGCCGCTTGGCGGCGAGCTCGAAGGAGATCCTCGTGCGCGTGGAGTTCTCGAGGAAGAAGTTCACGACCGTGCGCCCACGCAGCGCCGGCACCTTCTTGATCACCCGGGAGCCCACCTCGCGGAAGGACTCCGCGGTGTCGAGCACGCGGGTCACGTCGTCGGCCGTCAGGTCGTGCATCGACAGCACGTGCCGGTTCATCGGGTCACCTCCGAGGTGAGCGCTTCGCGGACGAGCACCGCATCGTCGCCGTCGAGCTCGCGGACCCGTACGCTCACGTCGTCGGAGCGACGGGTCGGCACGTTCTTGCCCACGAAGTCGGCCCGGATCGGCAGCTCGCGATGACCTCGGTCGACCAGCACGGCGAGCCGGATGCGCGAGGGACGTCCGAAGTCGGTGAGCGCGTCCATCGCCGCGCGGATCGTGCGGCCTGTGAACAGCACGTCGTCGACGAGCACCACCGTGCGGTCGGTGATGCCGACGTCGATGCGCGTCTCGTGGACCTCGGGAGCCTCGGCCCGCAGACCGATGTCGTCGCGATAGAACGTGATGTCGAGCACGCCGACGGGAACCGCCGTGCCTTCGATGCGCTCGATCTCGTCGGCGAGGCGGCGCGCGAGGTGGTCGCCTCGGTTCGCGATGCCGACCAGCACGAGGCCGGCCGCTCCCTTGTCTCGCTCGATGATCTCGTGCGCGATCCGGGTGAGCGCTCGGCGGATGTCGTCCGCGTCGAGCAGCACGCCTCGCGCGCTCATCGGCTCGGCCCGGACACGGGAACGCCCCCTCGGGCGTGCGAGGAGGCGCGGCGATCGTGCAGCATGTTCGGATGCTCCCTTCCCGGCCTCTCAGGACCGGACTTAAAGGGGAAGTGCGTGTCGCCCGGCAGCATACCGGCGCTCCCGGCCGTGGGCAAGTAGGGTCCGTGGCCATCGCCCGAGCCCCGGCGTAGACTGGCCCGTGCGGCCGGGTGCTCGGCGGCCGCCCACCACACCCGGAAGGAAGTGGGAACCGCATGAACGAATGGATCATCGTGGGCATCGTGGCGATCGCCGTGATCTTCGGCGCCACCAAGCTCCCCGAGATCGCTCGCAACCTGGGCCGTTCGTCCGGCGAGTTCAAGAAGGGCTTGAAGGAAGGCGGCGAGGACGAGGCGCCCGACGCGGCGCCCCAGCCGCCGTCCGACCCGCCTTCGACGCAGGCCTGACCGCTCACCCGGCTCAGGGTTCCCTGGCGATCCCGCCCAGGATGCCGTTCACGAACCCCTTCGATTCCTCGGTCGACAGGTCCGACGCGGCCTCGACCGCCTCGCTGATGGCCACCGAGTCGGGCACGTCGTCGCGGTACAGCAACTCCTCGACCGCGACCCGCAGGATCGTGCGGTCGAGCGCCGCCATGCGCGCGAGCGTCCAGTCCTGGGCATGCTCCTCGAGCAGCAGATCGATCGCGGGGCCGTGCTCCAGCACGCCCTCGATCAGCTCCCGGGCGAACGCCGGAACCGAGCGCCCGGCATCGTCCCACGACGCGAGCGTCGCCTCCGGGTCCTCGCCGGTCACGTCGGCCTGGTAGAGGATGTCGATCGCGATGCGCCGAGCATCGCGACGGGTGGTCACGGGTCGATCATCCGGTCAGGCCTTCACGCGTTCCATGTATTCGCCGGTTCGCGTGTCGACCTTGATGCGCTCGCCCTCCTCGACGAACAACGGCACGTTGACGACGACGCCGGTCTCGAGCGTCGCGGGTTTCATCGCCCCGGTGCGGGTGTCTCCCTTCACGCCCGGATCGCACTTGGTGATCGTGAGGGCCATCGAGGCGGCAAGGTCGAGCGAGATCGGGACCCCTTCGTGCATCGCGATCTGCGCCGTGCCGCCTTCGACCAGGTAGTCCGACGCCGACCCCATGACCGCCGAGGGCACGGTGACCTGCTCGTAGCTCTCGAGGTCCATGAAGACGAAGTCGTCACCGTCGGGGTACAGGTACTGGTAGTCCTTCCGCTCCACGATCGCGAGGCCGACCTTGATGCCCGCGTTGAACGTTCGCTCGAGCACGGCCCCGGTCTTCACGTTGCGCAGCTTCGTGCGGACGAAAGCGCCGCCCTTGCCGGGCTTCACGTGCTGGAACTCGATCACCTGGAACAACGCGCCGTCGAGGTCGAGGGTCATGCCGTTCTTGAGGTCGTTCGTCGACACGCTCACGCCGCCGCCCGCCTTCGATGTCGATGCTTCGGCCCCATGCGATCTACAGCTCGATCAGCTCGCGCGTCGCCGATCCGAGCACGCGACACCCGTCGACGGTCACCTCGACCATGTCCTCGATGCGCACCCCGCCGAGCCCGGGCACGTAGACGCCGGGCTCCACGGTGACCACCGACCGCCCCGGCAGCGTGTCGGCGAACGAGCTGCTGAGCCGGGGCCCCTCGTGGATCTCGAGCCCCACCCCGTGGCCGAGGCCGTGCGTGAACGCATCGCCGTACCCGGCTCCCTCGATCACCGCCCGGGCCGAGGCGTCGACCTCGGCCCCGGCCACCCCCTGCCGCACCGCGTCGATGCCGGCCTGCTGCGCCTGACGGACGATGTCGTGGATCTTCTTGAGCTCGGGCGCGGGCTCCCCGAACGCGACGGTGCGGGTCATGTCGGCGTGGTAGCCGGCGGAGAGCGCGCCGAAGTCCATCGTGACCACGTCGCCTTCCTCGAGCATGCGGTGGCCGGGCTCGTGGTGCGGCTCGGCGGCGTTCTCACCGAATGCCACGATCGGGTCGAACGAGAGCCCATCGCCGCCGTCGCGGCGCAGGATCGTCTCGAGATGCCTGGCCACCTGCTCCTCGGTCACGCCGACCGCCAACAGGTCGAGCACGTCGTCGAAGGCCTGGTCGGTCGCCGCCTGCGCACGCCGGAGCAGCTCGAGCTCTTCGTCGTCCTTGACCCAGCGGAGTCGCTCGATCTCCTCGTCACACCCCACCAGCTCGACGGCCTCGCCGAGGGCGCGCCGCAGCCGCTCGTGCGATCGCACCGTCAGATGGTGCGACTCGAACCCCAGCCGGCCCACGCCGAGGCGAGCGGCTCCGGTCGCGAGCGTCTCCCAGAACGAGGCGGAGTAGGTCACGCGGTCGAGATCTGGCACCTCGTGGCGCGATCGTTCCGTGTACCGGCCGTCGGTGAAGAACACGCTCTCGCCCGCGGCCACCAACGCCTGCCCGTTCGAGCCCGTGAACCCCGTCAGGTAGCGCACGTTCGCGAGCCCGGTCACGAGGAACGCATCGACCTCGATCCCTGGCAGCCGATCGATCAGGTTCGCTCGCCTCAGTTGGTGATCCACGGCATCGCCTCCAGCGCCAGATGATAGCCACCGGCCCCGATTCCGGTGATCGTCGCCCGGCAGACGTCGGAGACCACCGATCGGCGACGGAACTCCTCCCGGGCGGCGATGTTCGTCATGTGCACCTCGATCACGGGCAGCCCGCTCGCCTCGATCGCGTCGCGGACCGCGTAGGAGTAGTGCGTCAGCGCCCCGGGGTTGAGGACCACGGCATCGTGGCCCTCCCCGGCGGCCGCGAGCAGCCACCCGACGATCTCGCCCTCGTGGTCGGACTGGCGCCACGTGACTCGATGGCCGAGCGTCGACGCTCGCTCCTCGACGCCGGCCATGATCTGTTCCAGGGTCTGCGACCCGTACGCGCCCGGATCGCGGCGACCCAGGGCGCCCAGGCTTGGCCCGAACAGGAACAGCACGTTCATGCGTTCGCCCCCATCTCGTCCATCGTTGCCCGGAGCTCCTCGTCGGTCACGTCGGCGACGACGAGCGGGTCACCGACGTCGCGCAGGAGCACGAATCGAACCCCGTCATGGAACTTCTTGTCCATGCGGAAGGCCGCCAGCAGGTCGTCGGGCGCCGGCAGGGGGCCGTCGACCTCGAGACCGAGCGAGGAGAGCAGGCGGGTCGTGCGGCCCGCGAGCCCGGGCGGTGCCGTGCCACGGCGCTCGGACAGCCGGGCGGCGAAGACCATGCCGAGCGCGATCGCCTCGCCGTGGGTCCGCCCTTCGAACGCCTCCAGCCGTTCGAGGGCGTGGCCCAACGTGTGTCCGTAGTTCAGGAACAAGCGACCGCCGGCGTCATGCTCGTCCTCGGCCACGGTGCGGGCCTTCGCGGACACGCATCGAGCCACCAGCCACTCCAGCGCCGAGGGATCGCGGGCGAGCACGCCCCGCGGATCGGCCTCGAGCATCTCGAGCAGGTCGGTATCGAGGGTGAGCGCATACTTCGCGACCTCGGCGAGGCCCGATCGGTAGATCCGCTCCTCGAGCGAGCCCAACGCGTCGACGTCGGCCAGCACCACTCGCGGCTGAGCGAACGTGCCGACCAGGTTCTTTCCCTCCGGCAGGTTCACGGCCGTCTTGCCGCCGACGGCGGCGTCGACCTGCGCGAGCAGGGTCGTCGGCGCCTGAACGAACGGCACCCCACGCATGTACGTGGAAGCCACGAATCCCGCGAGGTCGCCGGTCGCACCGCCTCCGAGGGCGACGACCAGGTCGTCCCGATGCGCCTCCTGGGTGGCGAGCTGGTGCAGCAGCGTCCCGTAGACCTGGAGCGTCTTGGCCTCCTCCCCCGACGGCACGGTGAGCAGCACGACGTCGAGACCGCCGGCGGCGAGCCCGGAGGCCAGGGACCCGAAGCACCGGTCCACGACCGCTCGGTCGGCCATCACGAACGCACGCCGGGCTCCGGGAAGCGGCGGCAGGAGCTCACCGGCCTCGGCGAGCACGCCCGTTCCGATCACGACGTCGTAGGCCTTGCCGGGGATCGGCACGGTCACACGGACCAACGCAGCTCCTCGATGATCGCGTCGGCCACCTCGCCCGGGTCGCCGCTCGCGTCGACCACGTGGGCCGCGAACTCCCGGTACAGCGGGCCTCGCTCGGCGAGCAGGCGCTCGAGGTCGCCCTCCTGCCGGATCAGCGGCCGGTCCCGCGCCGGCTGCACGCGCTCGCGCAGCCGATCGAGCGGCACGTCGAGGTACACCGCCGTGCCCGTGTTCCGCAGCGTGATGCGGTTCGCCGGCTCGAGCACGACCCCGCCCCCGCACGAGACCACCGAGGGATCCCGGGTTCCGGCCTTGACGAGCGCGGCGGCCTCCAATGCACGGAACGCCGCCTCACCGTCGCCCTCGAATATCTCCGTGATCGGTCTCCCCTGCTCGCGCTCGATCTCGGTGTCGAGGTCGACGAACGGGACCCCCAGCCGCCCCGCGAGCTCGCGTCCCACGACCGTCTTCCCGGCTCCGGGCATGCCCACCAGGTAGACGATCACGCCAAACCCTCCAGGAAGCGGTCGAGGTTCCCACGCGTCTCGGGAAGCGAGTCCCCGCCGAACTTCTCGAGCACCGCGTCGGCGAGCTCGAACGCCACGACCGACTCGCCCACGACGCCTCCGGCCGGCACCGCACAGACGTCGGTTCGCTGTTTGATCGCCACGGCGGGCTCTCCGCTCACGATGTCGACGGTCGACAGCGGCTTCGGCACGGTCGAGAACGGCTTCATCGCCGCGCGCAGCCTGATCGGCTCACCCGTGCTGGTGCCGCCCTCGATGCCTCCGGCCCGCGCCGTCGCCCGGGTCGCCCGGCCGCCGCGCACCACGATCTCGTCATGGGCCTTCGAGCCCGGCTTGGCGGCGGTCGCGAAGCCGTCGCCCACCTCGACGCCCTTGACCGACTGGATGCTCATCAGCGCCTGGGCGAGGCGTGCATCGAGCTTGCGGTCGTAGTGCACGTGGGACCCCAGGCCCGGCGGGGCGCCGTACGCCAGGACCTCGAAGACGCCTCCAACGGTATCGCGGGCCTTCCTGAGGCGATCGATCTCGGCCACCATGGCCTTCGAGGCGTCCGCGTCCAGGCAACGAACCGGTGAACGATCGACGCGAGCCGCGTCGCCGGGCCCGGGCAGGGCCGAACGGGCGCGCACCTTGACCGATCCGATCCGCACGACGTGCGAGACGATCTCGATGCCGAGCTCGGAGAGGAACCAGCGACAGAACGTACCGGCGGTCACGCGGGCGGCGGTCTCCCGGGCGCTCGCCCGCTCCAGCACGTTGCGGACGTCATCGAAACCGTACTTCTGCGCTCCGGCCAGGTCGGCGTGTCCCGGCCGGGGCCGGGTGAGGCGGTCCGCCGGATCCATCTCGCCGGTCACTCCCATCAGCTCGGCGTACTTCCGGTCGAACTCGAGGTTGGGGATCGTGACCGCGACAGGCGAGCCCAGCGTGTAGCCGTGCCGCACGCCGCTCAGGATCTCGAAGCGATCGGTCTCGAACCGCTGGCGCCCGCCGCGGCCGTGCCCGTGACGCCGCCGCGCGAGCTGGTGGGCGAGCGCTTCCGGGTCGACCGGCACCCCGGCAGGCATGCCCTCGAGCAGGGCGACCAGCGCCTTCCCGTGCGACTCGCCGGCCGTGAGCATGCGGAGCATCCGCACATCATAGGGACTGGCCCTGGGGCGCCCGGCCCGAACGCGGCGGGCGCCCGGCCGGGCACCGAGCG
>DATFFT010000046.1:0-39601 GCA_035249905.1 Actinomycetota bacterium
CGCGCTCGCGCAGCTCGACGCCCGCGCGCTGCATCGCGAGCCCGTAGGCGCGAACGTTGCGGGGCGGGTCGACCCAGCCGTCGGTCGCCACGTACGAGCCGCCGCGGAAGCCGAGTCCTTCGGCCATCGCCGGGATCAGACGGCGCACCTCGTCGGCGTCGACCCAGCGAGCGTCGAGGCCGACCGAGCGCTGCATCTCGATGCGCTCGCGGGCCGCGCGCTCGTCGGCAGCGGTCGCCGCGAGGATCACGTATCCGCGGCCGACGAAGCCAGAGTCGGTGCCGTAGCGCTCGCGCTGGCCCTCGTAGAAGCCGATCGACCACGAGCCGAGCCGCACCGTGTCGGGCGAGCCACCCTGCGCTCGCACCATGCCGGCCGCACGCCCGGAGGCGCCGAGGCCCGCGAGATCGCGATCGATCGCCACCACGCGGTCGAGGTCGCCCTCCCGCGCGAAGACCGACGACCATCCGCCGACGGTGCCGGCGCCGACCACCACCAGGTCGGCCGCGTCGCGTGCCACGGTGCCGCCTCCTCCCGGCGCGAACCTCGTCGCCACCGGGGCCGAAGTGTAGAGGAGCCCTCGCCGCCGGAGGTACCGGCGCATGCGTACAGTCAGCGCGATGACCACCACCGAGCCCGCGCCGAGCACGACGATCCTCGGGCGCCTCGCCCCGACGCCGCCCGCCCCGGCCGACCGGCGGACGCTGACCGAAGAGGTCGTCGTCGTGCTGATGCTGTCGCTCCTGGCGAGCGCGGTCTTCGCGATCCTCAGCCTGTTGGAAGCGCCGCTCGAAGGCACGATCGTCGCCTCGGCGAACCAGAGCACGCAGCTCGCGCGCCAGCTCGCCGGGTTCGTCTTCGGCCTCGCGCCCGTGTTCCTCGTCGTGCACCTGGTGCGCCGCTCGGGTGAGGGTCTCCAGGGCATCGGGTTCGCCGGCGATCGTCCCGGCCCCGACCTCGTGCGAGGCCTCGCGCTCTTCGCGGTGGTCGCTCTCGCCGGGCTCGGCATCTACCTCGCGGCCGTCGAGCTCGGCGTGAACCGGTTCGTGATCCCGGCGCCCCCCCTCGGCCACTGGTGGACCGTGCCGGTGCTCGTGCTGAGCGCCCTCGAGGCGGCGCTCGTCGAGGAGGTCATCGTGCTCGGGTACCTCGTGACGCGCCTGCGCCAGCTCGCGTGGTCGCCGGTCGCGGCGCTGGCCGGCAGCTCGGCGCTGCGGGCCTCCTACCACCTCTACCAGGGATGGGGCGGGTTCCTCGGCAACCTCGCGATGGGGGTGTTGTTCGCGACGCTGTTCCTGCGGTGGCGGCGCACGTGGCCGTTCGTGGTCGCGCACTTCCTGCTCGACCTGGGGGCCGGGCTCGGCTACATCGCGTTCCGCGACAGGCTGCCCGGGTTCTGAGAGAGGAAACTGGGGCTTCCGCTTCAGGCCTGCTACTGGGTACGATTCGCCCGCGTTACCGCGCGCTCACCGGAAAGGCGGTGCGATGTCGTCATCGGTCTTGGACTACCTACGGGGCCGAGCCGTGGCGTTCGCCGTCTTCCCGGACCCGGAGGCAGCGCTTCCGGAGCAGGCCGCCGAGCGACACGGCATCGACGTCGAGGAGCTCGTGCGCACCGAGGTCGTCGTGAACCGGTTCGGGTACGCGCTCATGGTCGTGCCGTGGGACCGGCGCGTCGACGTCATGCTCGCACGCAGGGTGATGAACGACCCCGACGCTCGCCCCGCGACCCGCGAGGAGCTCGCGATGCAGGCGCCGGAGTTCGAGGCCGACTCCTGGCCGCCGCTGGGATTGCTGCTGTCGATGCCGATGTTCGTCGACCGCGAGGTGGCGTCGCGAGATCAGGTCGTCTTCCCGGCGGGGAAGCCCGGCACGCTCGTGTGCGTGCAGACCGACGAGCTGTTCGGCGACGACCCCGTCGTGATCACGGCGCTCACCACCGCGACGATGCGCGGGGAGCCGGTCGGCACCCGCCGCGGGAACCTCTGGTCTGTGCGCGCCGATCCGCAACACCCGGCGGCCGGGTAGACGCGTTCGAGAACCGCCGGTACAGTAGTAACCGGGATATCCCAACAAGACCGAACCCCGGCCAGCGCGCCGGGGATTCGTGTTTCCGGGGTCCGTTCGCTCCCTGGTAGCTAGGCGAGATCGCGCGGGATCGCCCGCTCCCATCGGCGGCGGAACCGTTCCCTGCCCTCGTCGTGCACGACCACCTCGATCGCCGTGTGGAAGGTCTCCGCGTCGCTCGTGATCGTGACGTCGGCCCGCGAGACCACGGTCGCCTCGGGCCACCGCATCTCGAACTCGGCCTCCCCGGCCGCCACGGCCTTCCCGGGGTCGACGGTCGAGACCGAGACGACCCCGTCGTAGTGGCTGCGCATCCACGGCAGGTGCGCCTCGGCGGCTTCGACGGACGTGCTGCCGGCGTTGGCCGACGTGATGCGGGTGAGTGCCTCGTGCGTGATCGACCATCGCACGACCTCGTCGTCCCCGTCGTCATCACCATCACGGGTCGGGGGCGGGAGCACCGGGCGTTCCTCGACCGGCGTCGGCCCGTCGAGCACGGGGAGCTCCAGGGTCGCGGCGGCCCGGTCGACCGTCAGCGTGAGCGGCCTGGGAGGCGCCCATGCGTTGGGCCAGTCCGTGCCGGCGAGGTCGAGCCGCACGCGGTGGCCGGGCTCGAACGTCCACGAGGTGGCCTCGAGCACGAGCGTCACGTCGACCGGTTCGCCGGGCTCGAGCGGCTCGGGGGACTCACGCGACGCTCGGTGCGTCAGGTTCAGCATGCCGCGCGCCACGAGCGACGAGGGGCCGTCGGGGAAGACGTCACAGAGCTTCGCGGACAGGAACGCGACCGGCGCGCTCGCGGCGATCCGCACGCGCAGTTCCGCGTGGCCGAGGATCTCGAGCTCCCGCTCGAGCGGCTCCCACGTGTACGTGAGGGAATGCAGCTCGTCGGGGCGCTGGTCGTCGGGCTGGCCCCAGGGCATCACGCCCGCGCACGAGATCCACGCCGTTCGGCCGACGTCGCCGCGCACGTCGAGCCGGTCGGGGCCGTCGCCGGGCCGGTTCGGCTCGGCCCCGGCGAGCTTCCACTCCGTCGGGGCGAGGCGCTCGGGCGGCCAGGTCGGCTCGTACCGCCACTCGCCGCGCACGTCGGCACGATCGGGCGCGGGCAGCGTCGAACGCTGGGCGTAGAGCACGATCGGCGGTTCCCTGTCGACGCCGTTGTCGACGTCCTTGAGCCAGCGGTCCCACCATCTGATGTGCTCGGGCATCAGGTCGTGGTTCGGGCCGGGCAGCGACGTCTCGGTCGACGCGTGCGCCCACGGACCGAAGATCAGCCGCTTGGGGCATCGCAGGCGCTCGAACGTGCGGAACGAGTTGTTGCGGTAGCCGTCGGCCCATCCCGCGACGATCATCGTCGGGCACTCGATCGCTTCGTAGTCGACGAACAGGGAGCCCGCCTTCCAGTAGTCGTCGAGACGCTGGTGCTCGAGCCAGGTGAGGATCCACGGCTCGAGGCCCTCGAGGCGGCGGTCCCATTCCTCCCGCCATCCGTCGCCGTAGACCGGCGGCGCGGGCGGCAGCGCGTTCATCGCGACCATGTAGCTCGGGTAGTCGATCTGATCGAGCTGTTTCAGGACCCCGCCAAAGTAGTGCACGTCGTCGCCGAAGCGATCGTCGGTGGCGTAGATCGGGATGATCGCCTTGAGCGCCGCCGGGCGTTCCATCGCGACCTGGATGCTGTTGAACCCGGAATAGGAGTACCCGTACATGCCGACGGTGCCGAGCGACCAGGGCCGCGTCGCGAGCCAGTCGACCACGGTGGCCATGTCGGTGCGCTCGACGAGCGGGTACTCGTCGGTCGCGATGCCCTCGCTCGAGCCCGTGCCGCGTACGTCGACGCGGCAGACCACGTAGCCGGCTTCGGCGAGGCGCCGGTACTCGCCGCGCGTGCGACCCGTGACGTCGTCCTTGCGGTAGGGCAGCGCCTCGAGCACCGCGGGCCACGGTCCCTCGCCCTCAGGCCTGTAGAGGGTGGCCGCGAGCCGGACGCCGTCGGCCATCTCGATGAACACGTCGTCCCTGATCGTCACATCGCCTCCCTAGGTCCAGCCACGGAACCAGACGCGCGCCTTCCACGCCACGTCGGAGATGCGGCTCGCGGTGAAGATCGGCCACATCCACAGGAACAGCCCGACGGCGGCGGCGAAGTATCCCCAGACGAACGGCAGGTACGGTCGGCGCCGGGAGATCGCCGGCTCGCCGGTGTCGGGGTCGAGCGCGACCGCGCCGGTATCGTGGTCGCGGATCACGAGGCGGGCGGCCGCGAGATCGCGCATCGTGGTCACGGCCGCCAGCGCCATGAACGGCGTGAGGGGCAAGGCGTAGAAGAGGAACTGCGGCCGGGCCACGAGGAACCACGGCAGGTAGAGCCCGGCGAACGCGACCACGATGAACCCGGCGGTCCAGTCGCGCTTGCGCCACCACGCCCACGCGGCGTACGGGATCGTCCACATCGTGCCCCAGAACAGCACGGGGTTCCCGATGGCCAGGATCTGACGGATGTCGGGCCCGAGGTCCTCGACGAAGTAGTTCACCGGGCGGAGCATCGGGATCCACGTCCAGGCCCGCGAGTAGTAGGCGTGCGTGGGCGTCTGCGCATCGGTCGACGGGTCGACCGCCGTCGAGCGCAGGTCGCGGTGGTAGTCCCAGATGTCGCGGTGCTGCTGGAGGAAGTCCGCCAGGGTCGGGTGGAAGTGCACGTACCACGGGGCCCACGTGAGCAGGTAGACCACGGTCGGAACGACCGCGAACGCGACCACGATGCCGAGCGTCTCGAGCCCGAGCGCTCGCACGAACGCCTTCCGGCGCCCGACGTCCTCGCGCCGCCGCCGCGAGGTCTCCCAGAGGTAGGACAGCACCACGGCGACCGGCAGGGCCATCGCTCCGGACCACTTCACGGCGGCCGCGGCGCCGAAGGCCGCCCCGGCGGCGAGGCGCCATCCACGCCAGAACGGCGCCGGCACGCGGAAACGTGGAGCCGCCTCGGCGGCAGCGGCGGCCTCGGCGGCCTCGGCGGCCGTGTCCGTGCGACGGTCGATCCGGCGGCGGTCGAGCACCAGCAGCAGGAATCCGAGCGCGATCCAGAACGTCACGTGGATGTCGAGGAGCGCGATCCGAGAGTGCACGACGTTCAGGCCGTCGACCGCGATCAACAGCCCCGCGGCGAACGTCCACACGGGCCGGCCGAACAGCAGCTGAGCCATCAGCGCCGTGAAGACCGCCACTCCGATGCCGGCGAGCGCCGACGTGAACCGCCACCCGAATGGGCTCATGCTGAAAGCCTCGATGCCCAGTCCGATCGTGAGCTTGCCCAGCGGGGGGTGGACCCACGAGCCCATATCCCACTCGTTCTCGACCCAGAACCGTTCGTCGTCGGACTCCACCCTGCAGACGTCGTCGGACTCGTCGGTCACCTGGATGCAGCCGGCCTTCGCGTAATAGACCTCGTCGAACACCATCTCGTGAGGGTCGTCGAGCGCGGCGAACCGGATCACGCCGGCGATCGCGGCGACCGCGAGCACGGCCACCGCCGGGCGGTTCAGGCGTCGCAGCAGCGCCGGCATCGGCCAAAGCGTACCGACCCCCGCCGGATGCCGAGCTTCCTCCCACAGGGCGGTGCCCGAGTAGTCCGTGCGACCCTCCGCCGCTGTCGCCGCCGGTTGTGCCCTTCCGCCCGTGGCCGCTCGGGAGACGACGTGTCACCCTGGAACGCATGGGTGGAACGCTCTGGCTCGTGGCCACGCCGATCGGCAACCTCGGCGACCTCTCGACGCGCGCGCGCGAGGTGCTCGGTCAGGTCGACCTCGTGGCGTGCGAGGACACGAGACGCACGGGCAGGCTGCTCGCGGGCCTCAGGATCAAGGTGCCGCTGGTCTCCTACTTCGAGGGGAACGAACGGGAACGCATCGAGCAGCTGTTGACGAGGCTCGAGAACGGCGACGACGTGGCGCTCGTCTCCGACGGCGGTACGCCGGCCGTTTCGGATCCCGGCTACCGACTCGTGCGCGCCTGCGTCGACGTCGGCGTGGAGGTGCAGGTGGTCCCGGGCCCCTCGGCGGTGATCGCGGCGCTCGTCGTCTCGGGGCTTCCCACCGACCGTTTCGTGTTCGAGGGGTTCCTGCCGAAGCGGCCGGGGGAGCGGATGCGGCGGCTCGAAGCGCTTCGCCACGAGCCCAGGACGATCGTCATGTTCGAATCGCCGTTGCGCGTGCAGACGCTGCTGCGTGACGTGCTCGTCGCGATCGGCGATCGCCACGTCGCGGTGGTCCGTGAGCTCACGAAGCTGCACGAGCACATCGAACGGGGACGTGTCAGCCAGGTCTTGTCGCGGCTGGGCGACACCCAGCTCAAGGGCGAGGTCGTCGTCGTGATCGCCGGAGAACGGGTCCGCGCGACGCCGGACATGTCGGTGTGCGCCGACGAGGCGCGCGATCTCGTCGCCGGGGGCATGCGCAAGCGCGACGCGGCTCACGCGGTCGCCGATCGGTACGGCGTGGGCGCGAACGAGCTGTATCGTGCGTTGCTCGAGGATGCTCGATAGCATCACCCGACATGACGGAGCGACACGGCATGCGCCTCGATCTCGGCGCGGCCCGCGTCGAGCCGTCGCCGCTTCCCGAGACGATGACGACGCGCGCCGCCACACCCGGCGACTCCGAGGCTCTGGCGGTGCTGATGGACGACGCGTATCGCGGAACGATCGACGCCGAGCCCGGCCAGGACCTCGACGACGCACGCAGGGAGATCGCGGCCATGTTCGCCGGCGACTACGGCACTCCGATGCCCGAGGCGTCGGTGCTGGCGTTCGAGGGCGACGAGCTCGTGAGCGCCACGATCGTGACGCGTTTCGAGGGGGCGCCGTTCGTGGCGTTCACGATGACCCGGTCCTCGCACAAGGGCCGGGGCCTGTCGAGGGCGGTGATGACGCGCAGCATGAGGGTCCTGGCCGGCGCAGGCGAATCACACCTCGACCTCATCGTGACCGCCGGCAACGATCCGGCGCAGCGGCTGTATTCGTCGCTCGGGTTCATCACGATCGAGACGCGCGAGGCCTGAGCCGCCGGCCCGCGCGGCGCGGCTCGTGTGGCTCGCGGCTCCATTAGGCTCGCGGCACGATGGACGACGCCTTCCTGCAGGAGATGTCCAGCGGCTACGCCTTCGACGAACCCTCGATGCTGCTCGGCGCGCCGATGCTCGACGGCGAGGTGGCGGCGGAGGCGCCGGTGCGGCTTCCGCTGTCGATGGTGAACCGGCACGGGTTGGTCGCGGGCGCCACCGGCACGGGGAAGACGAAGACCCTGCAGATCCTCGCGGGGCAGCTGTCCGACTCGGGGGTCCCGGTGTTCGTGAGCGACGTCAAGGGCGACCTCACCGGCATCTCCCAGCCGGGTGACGCCACTGCGGGTCCGGTCGTCGAGCGGGCGCGGCAGCTCGGCATCTCCTACGAACCCAGAGCCCACCCCGCCGAGCTGCTGTCGCTATCGGGCGCGCTGGGGGCACAGGTGCGCGCGACGATCTCCTCGTTCGGCCCGATCCTGCTCGGCAAGGTGCTCGACCTGAACAAGACCCAGGTCTCGGTGCTGACCCTGGTGTTCGCCTACTGCGACGATCAGCGGCTGCCGCTGCTCGACCTCGCCGATCTGCGGACGACCCTGAAGTACCTCTCGTCGGACGAGGGCAAGCCGGTGCTCGAGGAGTACGGAGGGTTCTCGAAGGCGACGATCGGCGTGCTGCTGCGCTCGATCGTCGAGCTCGAGGCCACCGGCGCCGACGCGTTCTTCGGCGAGCCGGAATTCGACGTGCAAGACCTGATGCGCACCACCGACGACTCGCGCGGCATCGTCACGCTGCTCGAGCTCGCCGACGTGATGGACCGCCCGCGGCTGTTCTCGACGTTCATGCTGTGGTTGCTCGCCCAGATCTACGCCCAGCTTCCCGAGGAAGGCGACCTGCCGAAGCCGAAGCTCGCGTTCTTCTTCGACGAGGCGCACCTGCTCTTCGACGACGCGAGCGAGGCGCTCATGGAACAGATCGAGCTCACGGCCCGGCTGATCCGCTCGAAGGGAGTCGGCGTGTACTTCGTCACGCAGGGTCCGACCGACGTGCCCTCGTCGGTGCTCTCCCAGTTGGGGAACCGGGTGCAACACGCGCTGCGCGCCCACACGCCCGAGGACGAGTCGAACCTGCGCAAGACCGTGCGGACCTTCCCGAGGAGCGATCACTACGACGTCGGCGAGGCGCTGACCTCGCTCGGCATCGGGGACGCGCTCGTGACGGTGCTGTCGCCCGAGGGCGTGCCGACCCCACTCGCGGCCACCCGGCTCGTGCCGCCGGACTCACTGATGGACGCGGTCGACGACGACACGCGTGCCCGGCTGATCGCCGCCGGCTCGCTGCAGCCGAAGTACGCGCTGGCCGTCGATCGCGAGAGCGCCCACGAGATGATCACGGAACGGTTGAACGGCGCGGCCGACGCGGTCTCTGCGGGGGAGCAGCCGGCCGGTGGCGGATCGCCATTGCCGCCACCCCCCGGCTCACCACGGCCCCCGGGCACACCACCGCCCGATGACAAGCCGAAGCCCAGGGGCAGGGCCAAGGTGCCCGCGAAGCGCTCGCCCGCCCCCGACGGAGGGCTCGCCGACGACGTAAAGGACATCGGCGTGGGGTTCGCCAAGGACATGCTCACGACGGCCGATGGGCGGCGCACGCTGCGGACGGTCTTCGGCGCCCTCTTCCGACGGGGATAGCCCGAGCCGTCACGGCCCGCGGTCACGGCGGAGCCCTGCCGGCCCGGTCGTCCAGCACCGACCCGTCGGACCGCCGAAAGAGCGGCCGTCCCTCGATCGTCTCGAGCGAGAACCGTTGGTGCGTGAGCCGATGATGTCGCCGACACAGCAACACGAGGTTCTCGAGGGACGTCTCACCTCCGTCGGCCCAGTGGACGATGTGGTGCGCGTCGCACCAGCTCTGGGGCCGATCGCAGCCGGGGAAGCGGCAGTGTCGGTCGCGGGCGACCACCGCCCGCCGCATCGCGGCCGGCACGACCTGGGCTCTGCGCCCCACATCGAGCGGCTCCGAGCGTGGCCCCAACACCACCCGCGCGACCGACGCGTCACAGGACAACGTGCGCAGCGTCGTTCGGCCGATCGGGCCGGTGTGCTCGAGCTCGGCGGTGGCCGCACCGGCCACTCCACCGGCGGCGCCTGTGGCGACGGCAGCGCCATCCCCGCTCTCAGCCGCCGTCAATGCATCGAGCGGCACCGTCACCGAGAGGTGCGGACGTTCGCCCGCCACCTGCGGTCGGTCATCGCGGTCGAGCCACCCACGGCAGATCTCACCGAGCGCATCGGCGCGCCGCTGACCCGGCGTCCGGCCGTCGGGCTCGGCGCCCTCGCCCACTCCCACGGACGCGGCCGTGCGCGCCTCGACGTCGAGCACCGCCCTGAGCGCCGTCATGAAGGTTCCTCCGGTCTGGGGATCGAGGTGGCCATCGAGGCGCACCATGCCGCCCAGCGTCACGGATGCATGAAGGTGGCGGCGTGCTCTGAGCACCTCGTCGGCATCGCACGTACCCATGCGCTCGCTCTCGACCACGTTTCGCCAGTGGATGAGGACCCGACGAAGGTCGGGGATCGAGTGGCGCGATGCCGCCTCGACGAGGACCTGCTCCGCTCGGTCGAAGGCATCGGGCTCGGCCTCACGCGCTTCGGCGAGCATGCGGACGGCGGTCAGCGACACGGCGCCGGCGTCGAACGCACCTCGCGCGCGGGACATGCGCTCCAGGCTTCGTGCGATCGCGACCATACGGCGGGCCTCACCCCAACCCACCTGGAAGCGTGCGGCGAGCCAGGAAGCCGCCGACAGGTGCCCATCGCGTTCGAACAGCCGGCGACGATCGATCTCGGCGAGGCGACGGAGCCGCTCGCCCTCGAGCGCCTCACAGGCCGCCTGGAGCTCGGCGAAGTCCTCCTCGACCCGTGCGTCGGACAGCGATGACAGCGACTCGGAGCGGAGCGACTCGATGGCGGACCGGAGCTCGCTCATCGCTGATCCTCGACGAGCGAGGAGCCGGGATCGAACGTGTCGAACATACGGTCGACGCTACGCCGGCTCATCGCTCCGAACCGTGACGGACGTCACGCTTCGTACCACGATCTCGGGATGTATCCGAGAGCCGACCTGCACGAACCCCCGGCAGCATGACCGTGCTCCTGCTCCCGGGGAATCCCGAACTTCTCGATGTCGGGGGGCACGCCCCCGCAAGGACGGGCACTAGTCCAGCTCAGACTAGTGTCGCGGTTCCGTATCATGTCGCGACCATGGGCCGGGACGTCTTCTTCATCACGACGCCGATCTACTACGCGAACGACGTGCCCCACATCGGGCACGCGTACACCGAGGTCGCGAGCGACTTCATCGCTCGGTACCGGCGGCTGCGGGGCGACGACGTCTTCTACCTGACCGGCACCGACGAGCACGGCCTGAAGGTGGCGCGCGCGGCGGAGGCGAACGGGGTCACGCCGCGTGAGTGGACCGACTCGCTCGAGCCGCGCTGGCGCGAGGTCTGGCGGCGTCTCGATATCAGCCACGACGACTACATCCGCACGACCGAGCCTCGTCACCACGAGTCGGTGGCGAAGATCCTCAACGCCGTCCACGACAACGGCCGCGACGACATCTACAAGGGCACGTACGAGGGCCTCTACTGCGTCTCGTGCGAGGCGTACTACCTGGAGAGCGACCTGATCGAGGGCAACTGTCCGATCCACGGCCGCCCCGTCGAGCGCATGCGGGAGGAGAACTACTTCTTCCGCCTGTCCGCCTACCGCGACCGGCTGCTCGAGCATTACGCGGCCACCCCCAGCGCGATCGAGCCGGAGCAGCGGCGGAACGAGGTGCTGAGCCTGATCGAAGGCGGGCTGCAGGACTTCTCGATCAGCCGAACCACGTTCGACTGGGGCGTTCCGATCCCCTGGGACCCCGAGCACGTGACCTATGTCTGGTTCGACGCGCTCACGAACTACATCACCGCCGCCGGGTACGCGAACGACCCCGAGCGGTTCGCGCGGACATGGCCGGCGAACATCCATCTGATCGGCAAGGACATCCTGCGGTTCCACGCCGTGTACTGGCCCGCGATGCTGATGGCCGCAGGCCTCGAGCCTCCGGCGCAGGTGTGGGCCCACGGGTATCTGCTCGTGGGCGGGGAGAAGATGTCGAAGACGAAGCTCACGGGCATCCACCCGTTCGACCTGATCGACCACTTCGGCGCCGACTCGTACCGCTACTACTTCATGCGCGAGATCTCGTTCGGCCAGGACGGGAACTTCTCCTGGGAGTCGATGACCGAGCGCCACAACGCCGACCTCGCGAACGGCCTCGGGAACCTTGCGAGCCGCGTGCTCAAGATGATCGGCAGCTACTTCGAGGGGGTGTTGCCGGAGCCCGTCGTCGAGGGCGCCGAGAGCGACCTTCCCGCCGTGATCGCCGACGCCCTGCGCCGGTACGACGAGCACATGGTGGCGGTCAGGCTGCAGCCTGCCCTCACCGCCACGTGGGACATCGTCGCTCGCGCGAACCACTACCTCGTCGAGAAGGAGCCGTGGAAGCTCGCGAAGGACGATGCGAAGCGCGACGAGCTCGCGAGCGTGCTCTACGCCGCGGCCGAGACCCTGCGGGTGCTCGCGATCGCCGTCGCCCCGATCATGCCGGGGGCGGCCTCGAGGCTGTGGGACCAGCTCGGCGTCGATGCGCCGCTCGGCGAACAGCGCCTCCCTCGCGACGGGGCTTGGGGTGGCCTCGCCCCGGGTACCGCGACGACCAAAGGCGAGTCGCTCTTCCCGCGGCTGGAGGCCTGACGGGGTTCCCGCGATACGCGCGACGCTCCCTCCGAGGTTTTCCACCTTTCCACCCCCCTGCAGTGCGGGGTGAGGCTTCCGGGAATCATGTTTCACGTGAAGCTCCCCCCATCGACCGGATGTGGAGACCCGTGTAGTCTCGGCGCTCGTGACCGACCGGAACCTTCAACTCCGGACTGACACCGGAGCCGTCGACACCCATTGCCACCTGTTCCTGTTGGACCTCGAACCTGCAGATGTGGTCGAGACCGCGAGGGCCGCCGGCGTCGACCGGCTGATCTGTGTCGGCATCGACGTCGCGACCAGCATGCGATCGGCCGAGTACGCCGATTCGCTCCCGGGTGTGTTCGCCACGGCGGGCATGCATCCACACGACGCGTCCGGATTCGACCCCACGGCCGCCGCTCGGCTCGAGGAGCTGCTGGACGACCCGCGCGTGATCGGTGTGGGGGAGTGCGGGCTCGATTACTACCGCATGCGCTCGCCTCGGGAGGATCAGATCCGCGTGCTCCGTTCCCACATCGCGTGGTCGAACGAGTCCGGCAAGCCGATGGTCGTCCACGTCCGCGACGCGTGGCCCGACGTGCTTCGAGTGCTCGATGAGGGTTCGGCCGAGCACGTCGTGATCCACTGCTTCTCGGGCGATGCCGAGATCGCGCGGGAATGCGCGGCACGCGGGTACTTCATCAGCTTCGCCGGCAACGTGACCTATCCCAGGAACGAGCACCTCCGGCAGGCCGCCGTGGCGACCCCGGCGGATCGACTCCTGGTCGAGACCGATTCGCCGTTCCTGGCGCCTCAGGTCAAGCGCGGCGACGACAACCACCCCGCCAACGTGATGCTCACGCTCGCCGAGATCGCGCGCGTGCGCGGCGACGATGTGGAAAAGCTCGTCGCGAGCACCGCGGAGAACGCTCGACGCGCGTTCCCGGCTCTCGGATAGCCTCGAACAGACGTTCGACCTCAAGGTTGCAGTGATAGTTGAGGGTTTGTTACCGTGCGCTTCCGTGTTCGAAGGCTTCGGTCCGGCCGAGCCGCTTCCCCACGAAGCCTTCCTCGAGGAACGGTCGACGGCACACGTCCCGAGACCGAGATGGAGGAAGGTTGCCGATCCGTCCGAGCAGGGTTCGCCGCTTGCGGACCCATCGAGCGATCATGGGCGCCACGGTCGTCGCCGGCCTGGTGCTCCTCGTGGGCGTGGTCAACCTCTCCCTGCGCAAACACGTGAACCTCGTCGTCGACGGCGAGCGCCAGACCGTCGCGACGACCTCGAACTCCGTCCAGGACCTGCTGGCCGACGAGGGCCTGACCCTCACGTCGGCGGTCCTGGTGCAGCCGTCGCCGACGAGTTCGATCGCCGACGGCATGACCGTGGTGGTGAATCCGGCGCGGGTGGCGTCGGGCGCCGGGGCGTTCCTCGCCGCGAGCGCGCCGAACGTCACGCGTGCGGCTCCCGCGGTCTTCGAAAGCCCCACAGATGTGGGGGTCTGGGTGATGGCCGGGACGAGCACGATCGCCGTCGATCCGACGGACCTGCTCGTCGAGAGTGACTTCTCCGCCTCGAGCGTCGGAACGTCCCCGGCCGTGCCCGTGCAGGTCGTCGTGCTGGGGAAGGTGCGCGACGTCCTGACCAACGCGGGCACGACCGGGGAACTCCTCTCGGCCATGGGGATCAAGCCCGACGCTGACGACCGCGTCCGGCCGTCACCCGAGACCCCCCTTCACGCCGGCACGACCGTAGCCTTCGATGCGGTGCGGATCGTGACCTCGATCGAAACGATCGCGATCCCGTTCGACGTGCAGACCGAGTTCACCCCTCGCTTGACCCCCGGCAGCCCGGTGAAGGTGCTCCAGGAAGGTCGCGACGGCCGCGGCGTCGGCACGTTCCAGCTGACGCGTGTCAACGGCGAGATCGAGTCGCGCCGGCTGATCGGGCGGTGGATCGAGCGCGAGCCCGTGACCGAGCGGCGGCTCTCGCCCCCGGAGTCGATGTACGCCGGCACGACCGACGTGCCCGGCGCCGAGGGCAACCTGCAGACGGGTCACGCGACGTGGTACGACCCCCCGTGGTCCGGTCTGACCGCGGCGCACCCGACGCTGCCGTTCGGCACCCTCGTGACGGTCACCGACGACGAGACCGGCCGTTCCGTTACCGTCACGATCAATGACCGGGGACCGTTCGGACCGGGAAGGGTCATCGACCTCTCGCCGGAGGCGTTCGCCGTCCTCCAGCCGCTCGGGGCCGGGGTCCTCGACGTTCAGCTCTCCTGGTGACGGCGGTCTCGGGGCCGGCGCGATCCGGGACCTGGCCGCTCGTCACGGCATCCGTCCCTCGAAGTCGCTCGGTCAGCACTTCCTGATCGACCCGAACCTCGCCCGGGCGATCGCTTCGGACGCCGGCGTGACCGCCGGCGACCGGGTGGTCGAGATCGGGGCCGGCATGGGGTCGCTCACGGTCGCTCTCGCGGCGACGGGAGCCGAGGTGCTGGCCGTCGAGTTCGATCGTGGGCTCGTGCCCGCCCTCCGCGAGGTGACGCAGGGGCTCGCATCGGTGCGGGTGCTCCACGCCGACGCGATGAAGCTCGATTGGTCCGCCGAGCTCGGCGACGCCGACGGTGTCTGGACGCTCTGCGCCAACCTGCCCTACAACATCGCCGCGCCGCTCGTGCTCGACACGCTGACGAGCGTGCCGGCGATCTCTCGGTGGTTGGTGATGGTGCAGCGTGAGGTCGGCCGGCGGCTCGTGGCCGCCCCCGGCGGCGAGCACTTCGGGGCCGTGAGCCTGCGGGTCGCCTATCGCGCCGACGCGAGCATCGTGCGCCGCGTGCCCGCCGCGGTGTTCTGGCCGCGTCCCAACGTCGATTCCGTGCTCGTGCGTCTGGATCGACTCGACCGCCCTCCGGTCGACGTCGACGAGGTCTGGCTCTGGCGGGTGGTCGACGAGGCGTTCGCCGAACGCCGGAAGACGATGAGGAACGCGCTCCGGCGGCTCGGCCTCGCCGAGCCCGATGCGGTGCTCGCCGACGCCGGCATCGAGCCCGCCACCCGTCCGGAGGAGCTCGATCTCTCGGCGTTCGCCGCGATCGCCGAACGGATGGCTGCGTGACATCCTCGGCGCCCGCCGCCGTCACGAGACGGGCCCGCGCGAAGATCAACGTCTTCCTCCGTGTGATCGGCAGGCGCGACGATGGGTTCCACGAGCTCGAGACGCTCGTGCTGCCGATCTCCCTGCACGACGTGGTCACGGCGACGGAGGCTCCCCCAGGCGTGCGGACGCTGCACGTCGGCGGCGATCGCGAGATGGCCGGCGCGGTCCGGACCGGCTTCGACGACAACCTCGCCGGACGCGCCGTGGAGGCCCTGATCCGGCGCGCCCGACGCAGCCCCGAGCGAGCGGGCATCGCCCTCAGCATCGACAAGCGCATCCCGGTCGCCGCCGGCCTCGGGGGGGGAAGCGCGGACGCCGCCGCCGCGCTCCTCGCGACCGCCGAGGTGTGGCGGTGTGAGGTCGGCCGGGAGATGGCGCTCGAGCTGGCCGCGGAGCTCGGGTCCGACGTGCCCGCGATGCTGGCGGGCGCGCCCGTGCTCGCCACCGGCCGCGGCGAACGTCTCACCCCCGTGCATGCCGCGAGCACCTGGTGGGTGTTGAAGCCGTTCGGTTTCGGTGTGCGCGCGGCCGACGCGTACGCCTGGTGGGACGAAGCGCCGGCGGCCGGTCCAGACCCGGGGGTGTTGGTGGCGGCGCTCGAGACCGGGGACGTCGAGCTGCTCGGCGACGCGCTCTTCAACGATCTCCAGCTGCCGGTCGCCGGTCGTCATCCGGAGATCGTCGAGGCGCTCGGGTCCTTCCTCGAGGCCGGAGCGCTCGGAGCGATCATGAGCGGAAGCGGACCGACGGTCGCCGCGCTCGCCCGTCACATCGGCCACGCCGAGACGCTGGCCGAGGCGGTGCCGGGGTCCCTCGTCGTCGGCGGAGCGTCGTCGGGCGTCGCACCGACGCCCGACGCGGGATAATCGGGCCGAGCACTCGGCTCGATCGCGATCCGGGGTCGTCTAACGGCAAGACACGGGCCTTTGGAGCCCTTGATGGAGGTTCGACTCCTCCCCCCGGAACCAGTGAGACCGGACGATGCGGTCGGCGGTCAGAGGAAGCCGTTCGCGGTGAGGAACCTCTGCGCGACGACGGCCACGTCCTGCCCGTCGATCACGACCTTCCCCACCAGCTCGGTCACCGTGTCGCTGGTGAGCCGGGCGCTCAGCTCGTCGAGCACCCGCCGAACCTCGGGGTTCAGCTTCTCGGTGCGGATCACGGGCGTGATGTTCTCCGCGTCTTGGAGGTGCTTGTCGTCGAGGAGCGGGACGAACGCGTTCGCCTCGATGCTCGGATCCGTCGAGAACATCAAGGCGATCTGCACCTCGTCGCTCGCGAGCGCGGCGACGGTCTGCGGCCCTCCGGCGTCCAGCGGCACGTAGTCCTCGAAGAGGATCCCGTAGACGTCGCGAAGGCCCGGCAGACAGAAGGGTCGGAGCGGACATTCGGGCGGCGCGCCGATCGTCAGCCGGTCGGCGACGGCGGTGAGCGAGCTCAGCGTGGTCAGGTCGTACTCCTGCGCCGTCTTCGCGTTCGCCACGAACTGGTTCGTGTCCTCGGCCGGCGATGGGGTGAGCAGCGTGATGTCTTTCGATCGGAGGCGCTCGCCGACCTGCCTCGCGACGTCGCCCGCATCGCTCGACGGTTGCGCGTTGGGGTCGAGGAACAGGAGCAGCGACGAAAGGTACTCGGGCTTCAGATCGATCCGGCCCGACTCCAACGCGCTCTGGGAGACCTCGCGAGACCGCAGTTCGAACTCCCGCTGCACCGTGTACCGGGCCTGCTCGAGGACCCGCGCGTACATCTCCGCCACGAGCTGGTTCTCGGCGAAGGCGCCGGAGACCCCGACGACGATCGTCCTCTCGCGCGATGGACCCCCGGTTCCGGGCGAGATGGAGCTGACGCAGCTCGCCGCGAGCGTGCTCGCCGCGACGATGGCCGCCGCGACACCGAGGCCGGGCCGCCTCACGTCGACGGCACCTCGATCGCGACGTCGGAGTTGCGTCCGAGGAGAGCCCGGGCGGGCGTCCGACCCTTGCCCTTCAGGTCGAAGATCCGGACGGGCCCGAACTCGTAGCGACCCTGCAGCCGAGCGGCCGTGGCCTCCGACACCAGGATCTCGCCCGGCTCTCCCTGTTCCTCCAGCCTGCTGGCGACGTTGACCGTGTCGCCCCACAGGTCGTAGGCGAACTTCCGACGCCCGATCACGCCGGCCACGGCCGGCCCGGTCGCGACGCCGCCGTGGACGACGATCCGGTCGCCCGATGGCCATCGGACCGCGCCGGCTTCCCGGACGACGTCCAGGGCCATCGCGACGGTGGCTCCCGCGTGGTCGACCACGGCGACGGGGGCGCCGGCGACGGCCATGTATGCATCGCCGATCGTCTTCACCTTCTCCAGACCGTGCCGGTCGGCGATCTCGTCGAACCGGCTGAAGAGCTCGTCCAAGGCATGGGCGAACTCGTCCGGCGACGAACGAGCCGCCTGCTGGGTCGATCCGACCGCGTCGATGAAGATCACCGTCACCTGGTCGAACGCCTGCGCGATGCGCTTCCCGGACGTGACCTTGAGCTGGTCGACCACGACCTGCGGCAGCACGTTCAGGAGCAGGTCGTCGGAACGCAGGCGCTCCTGGTCGAGCTGACGCTCACGCAGGAACAGCGTTCGCGTGAACCGCTCCATGCGATGCGCGGCCAGACCGCCGAGGAACCCGAACGAGACGAGATAGAGCGCCGCCAGCACCCCGCTCACCGGCGCGACGTACCGGGTGACGAAGGCGTACGGCAGGTACGCGCCGATGCCGATCAGCGTGATCAGGAGGACCAGCACGAACCGCAGCCGCAGCAGCGTGTAGGTGAATGCCGTGATCAGGATGACCCCGACGTACCCGAACTCCGCGGGCAGCGTCTGGATGTTCGAGGTGTAGTACACCCACGCGGCGATCGTCGCCGTCGCGATGACGACCGCGACCCATTCCCAGATCCGGTGGAAGATGGGCGTGAACGTCAGCGCAAGCCCGATGAGCAGCATCGGGATGAAGATGCCCCACCGCATGATCCGGTCGAGCCTGAGCTCGGAGAGGGCGAGGATGTAGGGACGCAGGAGCAGGCCCCACGAGAACCAGAGGGCGATGCCGGCCAGGAAGGCGAAGCGGATGTTCCCCAGCTGGTGGCGGAACCGATCGGCACGGTACGCCTTCTCGAGCGCCGGGTCGCGGAACCGGAGCCGCAACCGATCGAGCCCCCGCCGCCGCGACGGTTCCTGCGCGGCCGTCGTCGTGTCGATCTGGTCCATCGCTCTCTCTCTTTCGTTCGGCTCCAGCGTTGGGCCGGGAGGTCGAGGCTACCGGGATTCGGGCCTTCCTCCCTCGAACCCTCCGCGGATGTTCCGTCCCCCCGCGGGGTAGGTTGGACGCGTCGGACCAACGGTATGGGAGGACATGATGACCTCGACCATCGAACTGACCGACAAGGTCGCCGTGGTGACCGGTGCCGGATCGGGCATCGGTGAGGCCTGCGCCAGGCTCATGGCGGCGCGCGGCGCGAAGGTGCTCGTCGCGGACATCGACGCGGGGCAGGCCGAGGGCGTGGCGAAAGCCATCGCGGCCGATGACGGTGTCGCTCTCGCCGCAACGGTCGACGTCAGCGATCCGGCGGCGGTCGAGGGCATGGTCGCCACCGCCGTCGGCGAGCTCGGCGGCCTCGACATCGGGGTGAACAATGCCGGCATCGGCGGGGCGAGCGCCGCCACGGGCGACTACCCCGTGGACGGCTGGCGAACGGTGATGTCCGTGAACCTCGACGGGGTCTTCTACTGCGCCCGCGAGGAGATCCGCGCCATGCGCGAACGCGGAGGCGGGTCCATCGTCAACATGGCGTCGATCCTCGGATCGGTCGGCTTCGCGAACTCCGTCGCGTACGTGAGCGCGAAGCACGGAGTCCTCGGCCTGACGAAGAACGCCGCGCTCGAGCACGCGGCCGACGGCATCCGGGTGAACGCCGTCGGCCCGGGGTTCATCAGAACCCCGCTCGTGGAATCCTCGATGGACGCCGAGGGGCTCGCGTTCCTCGAGGGCCTGCACGCCCTGGGCCGGCTCGGCACGTCCGAGGAGGTCGCGGAGTTGGTCGCGTGGCTCGCGAGCGACGCGGCCTCGTTCGTGACCGGCAGCTACTACCCGGTCGACGGCGGCTACCTGGCCCGATGAGGTTCGGCTACTTCCTGACGCCGGTCGCCGAGGACTACGGCGAGCTCGCCCGGCAGGCGCGGCTCGCCGAGGACCTCGGGCTCGATCTGGTCGGCATCCAGGACCACCCGTACCAGCGGCGCTTCTTCGACACCTGGACGCTCCTGTCGGCGCTCGGGGTCGGGACCCGCCGGATCAGCCTGTTCCCCGACGTGGCCAACCTGCCGCTGCGACAGCCGGCCGTGCTGGCGAAGTCCGCCGCGTCGCTCGACCTCATCACGGGCGGCCGTGTCGAGCTCGGCCTCGGCGCCGGGGCGTTCTGGGAGGCGATCGAGGCGATGGGCGGACCGGCGCGCACGCCCGGGGAGGCCGTCGACGCGCTCGAGGAGGCGATCGCCGTGATCCGGCTGATGTGGAGCGGGGAGCGGGCGGTGCGGTTCGACGGACGGTTCCACTCGCTGAGCGGCGTCCACCCCGGACCTCGGCCCGCCCACCCGATCGGCATCTGGCTCGGGGCCGGCGGGCCGAGGATGCTCGGGCTGACCGGAAAGCTCGCCGACGGATGGGTCCCGTCCTCGTCGTGGGCGACGCCCGACCGGCTCGACGAGATGCACCGACGCATCGACGAGGGCGCCGCGGCCGCGGGACGCGATCCGGGTGCGGTGCTGCGCATCTACAACGTGTTCGGTCGCATCACCGACGGCCCGTCGAACGGCTTCCTCGACGGGCCGGTCGATCGGTGGGTCGACGAGCTCACCGAGCTCGCGACCACCTATCGGATGGAGGCGTTCGTGGCCGCGTTCGAGGGCCCCCTCGACGCCTCGCTCGTGTCGTTCGCCGAGAAGATCGTTCCGGCGGTGCGGGAAGGTGCCGGCGAGGAACGAGCGGGGGCGGAGCGGTGAACCATCACGATCGAGCCGACGCGCTCGTGATCTTCGGCATCACCGGCGACCTGGCGGAGCAGAAGATCATCCCGGCCCTGCAGGCGATGGTGCTTCGGGGGAACCTCGAGGTCCCCGTCGTCGGCGTGGCGCGATCGGGCTGGGACCTCGAGAAGTTCATCGCCCACGTCCGCGGTGCACTCGAGCACCGACCGGACTTCGACGAGGACTCGTTCCGGAAGCTGGCGTCGCGCCTGCGCTACGTCGACGGCGACTACACCGAGCCCGACACGTTCGACCGACTGAAGGCCTCCCTCGACGACCGCCGCCGCGCGCTGCACTACCTGGCGATCCCGCCGTCGCTGTTCGAGACCGTGGTCCGCCAGCTCGACCGGGTGGGATGCGCCGAGGGCAGCGTGGTCGTGGAGAAGCCGTTCGGCCGCGACCTCGCGTCGGCCCGTGAGCTCAACGACGTCGTCACCTCGGTGTTCGCGGAGCGGTCGATCTTCCGCATCGATCACTTCCTCGGCAAGGAGCCGGTGCAGAACCTCGTCTACTTCCGGTTCGCGAACACGTTCCTCGAGCCCTTCTGGAACCGGCACTACGTCGACAGCGTGCAGATCACGATGGCCGAGGAGTTCGGGCTGAGCGGCCGGGAGCGGTTCTACGATCGCGTCGGCGCGATCCGCGACGTCGTGCAGAACCATCTGCTCCAGGTGATGGCCCTGGTGGCGATGGACCCGCCGGCGGGCTCGGGCCGCGACGTCTTCCTGAGCGAGCGCGTGCGCCTGCTGGAGTCGATCCGGCCGCTCCGCCCGGGCGACGTCGTGCGAGGGCAGTTCGCGGGCTACCGCGAGGCCGACGGCGCGGCGGCCGACTCCGGCACCGAGACCTACGTCGCCGTTCGGCTCGAGGTCGAGAGCTGGCGATGGGCGGGCGTGCCGTTCTACATCCGCGCGGGGAAACGTCTGCCCCTGACCGCGACCGAGGTGCTCGTGGAGCTGAAGCGTCCGCCGCGCGACGTCTTCGGCGAGCCGCGCCCGGGGCATCCGAACCACGTGGTGTTCCGGCTGGGGCCCGACATGGGCATCACGTTGTCGGCCAGGACCAAGGTGCCCGGCGACGAGATGCTCGGCGAGGACGTCGACCTCGTGGCGCACCATCAGCCGGGGGAGAGGATGGAGGCGTACGAGCGGTTGCTCACCGACGCGATGGACGGTGACGCCGAGCTCTTTTCGCGTCAGGACGTCGTCGAGGCGTCGTGGCGCGTCGTCGATCCGATCCTCGACGACGCGACCCCGCTGTTCACGTACCGGCCCGGGACGTGGGGCCCAGCCGAAGCCGACGAGCTGATCGCCGGCGACGGCGGATGGCACGATCCGGAGCCGCACGGGTGACGTGATGGCGTTCCGTGGGTGGAAGGCAGAGGCCCTCGAGTTCTTCGACGGCCTCGCGGCGGACAACTCGAAGGCGTTCTGGCAGCGGAACAAGCCCGTCTACGAGCAGCTCGTGCGTGCGCCGATGGAGGAGCTGCTCGCCGAGCTCGAGCCCCGGTGGGGCGAAGGACGGATCTTCCGTCCCTATCGCGACATCCGCTTCAGCCGCGACAAGTCCCCCTACAAGACGCACATCGGAGCCACGATCGGACAGGGATACGTGCAGCTGTCCGCCGACGGGCTCGGCGCGGGGTGCGGCATGTGGGAGATGGCCCGTGACCAGCTCGAGCGTTACCGGGCGGCGGTCGAGGACGATCGGCCGGGAGCCGCCCTCGCCGACCTCGTCGCCGAGGTCGAGGCGGCGGGCATCCAGGTCGAGGGCCACGGGGTGCTGAAGACCGCCCCGCGTGGCTACCCGAGGGACCATCCCCGCATCGACCTGCTGCGGTACAAGGGGCTCGTCACGTGGCGCGACTGGCCGGCAGGCGCGTGGCTCGGCACACCCAGAGCCAAGGATCGCGTCGTCGAGTTCCTGGAGCGGTCCGAGCCGATCGCCGAGTGGCTGCGCGCGAACGTCGGCCCCTCGACG
Source organism: Actinomycetota bacterium (assembly GCA_035249905.1). Taxonomy (GTDB): domain Bacteria; phylum Actinomycetota; class UBA4738; order UBA4738; family HRBIN12; genus JAOUEA01. Next base: position 22,108 of record DATFFT010000046.1, read on the forward strand.
CTTCCGGGACGATCGCGGTGATCGAGGTGCCGGCCCTGATCGTCGCGACCCGTCGAGCGCGTCACACCTCCCGGTCGTAGGACTCGATCAGCTCCACGAACGTCCGGGTGTTCGCCCGGCGTCCGCCGACGTGCAGGTAGAGCACGGACGAGCCGTGCTGCCACGCGGCCATGTAGGCCGGCACGTCGTTGTGGCAGCACGCATCGGGCCGATGGCGGAACACGACCACACCGCTCGGCACGCCGGCCGGTGAGATGCGCCGGGACGTGAGGATCTCCTCGTGTGCGTTCTCGGCGAACCACGCGACGTAGGACGCCGCACCCGCGCTGCTGTCGAACGCCAGCCCGCGGGCGAGCACGCGCGAGAACGCGCCGGTGCCGCCGCCGAACGAACGCTGCTCGGCCGACGAGAACCCCGCCTCTTCCAACAGGCCCCGGAGCTCCTCGGGGTGGGTCACCTCGTTCGTCAGGCCATCGACGTCGACCGAGGAGCGGTCGCTCGTCATGCCCGGGAGCGCCGAGGCCGACAGCACGACCGCTCGGCCGCCGCCGCCGGGCGTTCTGCCGCCGGCGGGGGCCGGGTCGGCGGCACAAGCGGCGAGCGCGCACAGCGCCAGCACGAGCGCGATCGATGGAGCCGTTCGAGCCATGGCGTTCCCACCTGAGAGGCGACGGCCGGCCTGCCTTGCTCCGGCCGGATTCCTGCCGCATGATACGGGCCGTCACCCGGCGCCCGCAGACGAGGAGGAAGAACGGCCATGGTGCAAAAGCGCTTGACCAGTCCGGTCGGCAGGCGTGACTTCCTGCGATACGCGGGGGCGACGGGCATGGCCGTGAGCATGGCGGGCGTGCTCGCGGCGTGCAGAGAGGCGGACCAGCCCTCGACCGGCTCCCAGGGCTCGGCCCAGCCGTCGTTCCCACCGATCGAGCAGGAGCCGGGCGGGCTGCAGGTCTTCGACTGGTCCGGGTACGGCAACGGCGACTACTACCCGAAGGAGGAGAAGAAGTTCCTCTGGGGGCAGTACGCCAAGGCCACGGGCGACACGCCGGAGTTCTCGCTGTTCGAGAACGACGACTCCGCGTACACGAAGGTCGTCGCCGGCGCCCGGTACGACGTCGCCCACCCCTGTGGCTACCGCTACGGCGATTGGGTCGACCTCGAAGTGCTCCAGCCGTGGGACACCTCGCTGATCCCGAACTTCTCCTCCCTGAACCCCAAGCTCATGACGGCCGGGCAGTTCGACGGCCAGCAGTACTTCGTGCCGCTCGACTGGGGCTTCATCGCGCCGCTCGTGAACCTCGATCACGTCGACGGCGGCGACGAGTCGTTCGGCGTGCTGTTCGACGAGCGGTACAAGGGCAAGATCTCCTGGATCGACACGCTGAACATGATGGTCGTGGCCGGGTACTACCTCGGCATCGAGAACCCCTGGGAGATGACCGACGAGGAGCTGACCGAGGTCCGCGACTTCCTGATCTCGAAGAAGGGCCTCGTGCGCTTCTACTGGAACCAGTCCTACGATTTCTGGCTCGCGTTCAAGAAGGGCGAGGTGTGGGCCGGTTACGCGTGGCCCGACACGGTCGGCTACGCCGACGCCGCCGGCATGAACTACCTCTACATGAAGCCGAAGGAAGGTCGCATCTCGTGGGTCTGCGGGCTCGGGCTGTTCGCGGACTCCCAGAACTATCGGCACGCGCACGAGTACGTGGACTCGTGGGCGAGCAAGGAGGCGGCGGAGTTCCTGCTCGCCTACTACTACTACGGCCATACGAACACCGAGGCCGACCTCTCGGTGGTGCCCGACGGCGTGCGGGAAGCGCTGGGGCTCGACGACCCGACCGTGCTCGACGAGCCGAACGCGCACCCCGAGACGCGCATCCCGCGGCGCAGCGTGTACCAGCAGTACTGGAGCGAGGTGCAGGCGGCCTGAGCTCGCCACCGAGGCGGGCGTAGCGCATGGCGGCGACCCGCGAGGTGACGATCGCCGACCGGGGGTGGCGTCGACGGGAGCGGCGCGCCACGTCGGGCCTGCTCGCAGGTCCGCTGCTCTGGCTGCTGCTGTTCTTCGTGATCCCGGTCGGATTCGTCGCCGCCTACAGCGTCGGCGCGGTCGGCCTGTTCCCCACGGACACCGGGGTGGTCTCGCTCTCGAGCTGGGAGCGGCTGCTCACCGGCGGCTCGGTGTACATGGGCCTGTTCTGGAAGTCGATCCGCATGTCGCTCACGGTCTCGGCGGTCGTGGTGCTCGTGGCCTACCCGGTCGGGTACTTCCTGGCGCTGTGTGTCGGCCGGCGGAAGTACGTGCTGGTGCTGCTGATCATCGCGCCGTTCCTGACGAGCTACCTGCTGCGCGTGCTCGCATGGAAGGTGATCCTCGGCGATGCCGGGGTGATCAACTCGTTCCTCCAGTGGGTCGGCGTCATCGATCGGCCGATCGAGTGGCTCCTGTACAGCCAGTTCACCGTGATGCTGGTGCTCGCCTACATCTGGGTGCCGTTCGTGGCCCTGCCCGTGTTCGTCAGCCTGAACAACCTCGACCCCAGCCTGCTCGAGGCGGCGGGTGACCTCGGCGCGAGCCGTTGGCGCACGTTCGTTCGGGTCACGCTGCCGCTCAGTCTCTCGGGCGTGTTCGCGGCGTTCCTGTTCGTGTTCATCCCGACGATCGGGGAGTTCGTGACGCCGCTGCTCGTGGGAGGCACGAGCGGGTACATGTACGGCAACGCGGTGCAGGACCTGTTCACGCGCGGTCTGGACTGGCAGACGGGCTCGACCCTCGCGCTGTTCCTGCTCGCGGTCGTGGCGCTGCTGATGGCCGTGTTCGGACGGTTCCTCCGGCTGCGGGAGATCGCGACGTGACCGAGGCCGCGACCTCACCGGGCGCGCGCCGTTCGCTCGGGTTGTTCTTCGGGTTGCTGGTGCTGTTCCTCTACGCGCCGATCGTGATCCTCGCGATGTTCTCCTTCAACGACGGCGACGTGAGCTTCCCGCTCGCCGGGTTCACGCTCGACTGGTACCGGCGGTTCTTCACGAACCCCGAGATCCTGCGGTCGCTCGAGCGGAGCGCGATCGTCGCGACCGTCTCGAGCGCGATCGCGGTGTGCCTGGGGGTGTCGGCTTCGTTCGCCTTGCTGCGACGCCGGTTCGTCGGGAAGTCGGGGGTCTCCGCGCTCATCTTCTCGCCGCTGGTCGTGCCCTACGTCGTCTTCGGCATCGCGCTGCTCGTGATCTTCACGGCCGTCGACACGTTCCTCACCGAGACGACCGGCTCCTACATCGGGCTCGGGCTGCATGCGGTGGTGATCGGGCACGTGGTGGTCTCGCTGCCCTACACGGTGCTCACGACCATGCCCCTGCTCGAGCGAATGAGCGTGGACCTCGAAGAGGCGGCGAAGGATCTCGGGGCGAGCCCGTCGCAGGCGTTCCGGCGCGTGACCCTCCCGCTCCTGATGCCGGCCTTGGTGTCGTCGTTCCTCGTCGCGTTCACGCTCTCGTTCGACGAATTCGCGATCGCCTCGTTCCTGGCGGGGGAGTCGCCGACGTGGCCGGTGTACCTGTTCGCACAGCTTCGGGTGCCGAGCCAGCTGCCGCAGCTCCTGGCCGTCTCGTCGGTGGTGCTGGCGGTCTCGATCGCCGTGGTGGTCGCGGCGGAGATCGGCCGCTCGGCAGCGGAGCGCCGATATGCGACCGGTTCCGCTCCTTCCTGAAGTTCGCAGACCTTCTCGATAGTTGAGAACTTCTGAGAACAACGGTAGGCTCCGGGTGTGGATCCTCGGCTCAACCCGTACACGCCCAACGCGGGGGCGAAGCCGCCCGCCCTCGTCGGGCGCGACGACGAGCTCGAGGCGTTCGAGATCCTGCTCGCCCGGCTGCAACGGGGCCGCGCCGAGCAGTCGCTGCTCGTGACGGGCCTGCGGGGCGTCGGCAAGACCGTGTTGCTGGGCGCGTTCCAGGAACGGGCGATCGCCGCGGGCTGGGTCTCGGTCGAGACCGAGATCACGAGGACCACCCGGTTCACCGACCGCATGGCGCACCTCACCAAGCGGGCGCTCCTCGAGATCGCGCCCAGGGAGCGTTGGAAGGAACGAGCGCGCAGGGCGGGGCGCATCCTGCAGTCCTTCTCGCTCACCGTCTCCACCGAGGGATCGGTCACGGGCAGCCTCGACCTCGAGCCCCTCGCCGGCCGGGCCGACAGCGGCGACCTCGGCGAGGACCTGACCGACGTGTTGGTCGCGCTCGGGGAGGCGGCCGAGGAGCACGAGCGCGGTGTGGTCCTGCTGATGGACGAGATCCAGTTCCTCGACGAAGAGCCGTTCGAGGCGCTGATCGCCGCCCTGCACAAGACGGTGCAGCGTCAGCTGCCCATCACGCTGGTGGGGGCCGGGCTGCCGCAGCTGGCGCGCCTGGCCGGCGAGGCGAAGTCCTACGCCGAGCGGCTCTTCCGCTTCCCGAGGTTGGGCCCCCTCGACGACCGCGAGGCCGAGGATGCCCTGGTCGACCCCGCGCGTGAGCTCGGGGTCGAGATCGAGCCGCGCGCGGTCCGCACCGTGCTCGAGTACACCCAGGGATACCCGTACTTCATCCAGGAGTACGGCCGGGTGCTCTGGGACCGGGCGGAGCGGTCGCCGATCGGACCGATCGAGGCGGTCGAAGCCCAGGCGATCGTCGAGGCGAAGCTCGACGACGACTTCTTCGGGACCCGGCTCGAGCGAGCCACGGGGGCCGAGCTCACCTACCTGCGAGCGCTGGCGGAGCTCGGCGGGGAGCCGCAGCGAGCGAGCGCCGTCGCCGACCGGCTCGGCCGGCCGGTCTCACGGGTCGCCGAGACCCGGGCTCGGCTGATCGACAAGGGCCTGCTCTTCGCGCCGAAGCGGGGCCTGACCGCCTTCACGGTGCCGCAGTTCGACCGGTTCCTGCGCCGTACCTCGCCCCGTTGATCGCTCAGTACTTCCCGAAGAGGTCGCTCTTCTCGTCGAAGAAGCCGCCGGCGGGTCGCGCGTGCGCGTGCCAGTGATCGGGGATGCGCCGGCGCTCGGGGTCGACGTAGTATCCCTCGTCGCCGTAGCGCTGGGCGGCGACGCGTTCGAGGTGGGCGAGCAGGTACGCCTCGCGCTCGGGCTCGGGAAGGCCGTGCGTGCGCCAGACGACCATCGGCGTGCGACAGACGATGCATTCGGCGATCCAGCAGTCCTCGTCCTCGTGCAGCCAGTCGGTGACGCGCTCGGCGGTGCAGAGCAGGCACCCCTCGATCCGCTCAGGCACGACCTGCCTCCTCGAGCTCGGCGCGGTCGCCGACGCCGATGCCCGTCCGGTCGAAGAACCCGGCGTTCGCCTCGACGGCCAGCACGTACGGGGCGTCGGCCCCGTAGGTCGGGCAGGGGTCGCTCGTGCACGGCTCCATCTCCCGGACGGTCACGATCGTGCCGGAACCGTCGACGAACGCGATCGAGAGGGGGATCAGGGTGTCCTTCATCCAGAAGCCGCCGGTGGTCGGCTCGTCGAACACGAAGGCCATGCCCTCGTGCTCGCCGAGGTGCTCGACACCCATCAGCCCGCGTGCGCGTTCTGCGTCGGAGTCGGCCATGCGAACGTCGAGCCGCGCGCTTCCCCCCGACGAGGTCGTGAAGGATACGCGGTGACCGGGCTCACCCGGCTGCGCGGGCGCCTCCTGGGAGTCGCAGGCGACGGCCATCAGACCGAGGAACGTCACCGCGACGATCGTCGTCCGCATCGTGCCATCGTGTCACGCGCGCCCTCGGAAGCCCTCGTCGAGCGGTTCGGCGTCGACGGGCCCGTCGAAGATGCTCACGAACGTGCAGGGCTCGTCGTCGGCGGGAGCGTGGACCATCGGCTCGCCGGGCGCGAGATGGCAGTACGCACCCCGACCGACGATCCGGCCGTTCACGGCCAGCCGCCCCTCGAGCACCACGATCGTCTGCGAGGCGGTGTGCCGATGCCTGCGGTTCCTCAGGCCGGCCGGATAGCGGATCAGGTAGTGCTCGGCTCCCGAGACGGGGTCCTGGTGGAGCAGCCTGACACCGATGTCGCGGTCGTAGATCTCGAGTCGCGACGGGCGAGTGTCGGACGCGGCCAGGGCGTCCACGATGATGGCTCGGCCCGGTTCCATGTGCGCCGACCATGAAAGCACAGGTGGAAGACGTCCACCGGCCGGCGTCCTCGCGGGCCGACCTGGAACGATATCGTCCGACTCGTCCTCGAGAGGTGGGAGCGCCATGTTGAAGAGAAGGTTGGGTTCGCAGGGGCCGGAGCTGTCCGCGATCGGTTACGGGGCGTGGGAGGCGGGCATGGGGTCGGAGTGGGGTGTGGCCCCTCCGCAGGAGCAGATCCTCTCGGCCATCCGGCGAGCGCTCGACGTCGGCATCGACTGGATCGACACGGCCGAGCGCTACGGGGAGGGACGGTCCGAGGAGCTGGTGGGTCGAGCGGTGAACGGTCGCCGCGACGATGTGCTGATCGCGACGAAGGTGGCCCCCGCACCGTGGGGGTCGGGCTTCCGGCCCGATGAGATCGCCGGCGCCTGTCGACGCAGCCTCGGCCGCCTCGGCACGGACCGCATCGATCTCTATCAGCTCCATTGGCCCGACGACACCGGCGTACCGATCGAGGAGACGTGGGAGGCGATGGCCGGCCTCGTCGAGGAGGGGCTCGTCCGGTACCTGGGCGTCTCGAACTTCGACCGCGAGCTGATCGAGCGGTGCGAGGCGATCCGACACGTGGACTCGGCGCAGCAGGAGTTCTCCATGGTGTCGTTGTCCGAGCGGGAGCTGATCCGTTGGTGCGGCGAAGTCGGCACGGGCGTCGTGACATACGCACCCCTCGGGTACGGGATGCTGAGCGGCGCGATCACGATGGACACCACGTTCCAGGAAGGGGACCATCGCGCTCCCGGCGGTGACACGTGGTCCGAGCTCTTCGTGCCCGAGCAGCGTGAGCGCGCCCTCGCCCTGGTCGACGCGATGCGACCCGTGGCCGCGCGACTGGGTGTGACGCCGGCCCAGCTGGCGCTCGCGTGGAACTTCATGCAGCCGGGCGTCACGTCGGCGATCGCGGGGAGCCGCGACCCCGGTCACGTGGACATGAACGCCGCCGCGGGCGACGTCGAGCTCGATGCGGAGACCCTCGTCGAGCTCGATGCCCTGCTGCCGCTGGGGCCCACGATCGTCGTCGACGAAGGCTGACGGGGACGGTTTCTTCGCGAGGGACCCGGGGTATGACCGCGGCATGCGACGTGCAGACCTACTCCGTCAGATCCGAGGGGCACGGGGTCCCCGGCGATGCGCGACCGCCCTCGATACATCTCGTGAGTGGTTGCGGAAGCATCCTGAGGACGTCGAGGTGGGGTCCGCCATGCTCGACCTCCTCCGGGTGGGGGCGAGGCGACCCCATGCGGTCCGGCAGGGACGGTAGCGGCCCGGCCGGCCCCATCGCCGGCGTCCTATCTCGGGCGGACCCGGCAGAGGTCGTGGCACATCGGGCAGAGGCCGTCGATCGCCGCGTCCCGCTCGCAGGGTGACCACGGGCACTCGCAGTCGCCGACGAGGGCAGGGTCCGAGGGGAAGGAGGGGAGATCGACGACCTCTTCGTCGACCCAAGACCACCAGATGGCCTCCGGGTCCGCCATACGGGCAAACACCTCCTAGCGTCTCGCCGTCCCCCAGTGGGGTTTGGTGCCCGGGGTGTGTCGAAGCCCGGGAAGGCGCTAGGAGGCGTGGTGTCTCTGCGGGTTGGTTACCCGACGCACGCTATCCCGATACGACGGCGGTCGGTTAGTCGGTCAAATGGGCTAGCGAGCCACTAGGTGTTGTGGCCGTCGGAGGCTGCGCAAGGATACAGATGCAGGCGCACCCCTCCGGACGACGTTGACCTTTCCGCCCTCCTCACCAAGGATGGCTCGTATTGCCCCCGAACGAGGAAGCGGTTCAATGCGGTTCGTCTTGGCCCCACCGCTATCACCCGAACGGTCCGGCCGGAGCCCGCCGCGGGAAGTCCGCCAAGCGATCACCCTGTGAACGACAACGAAGGAGAGATCATGCGCAAGCGAATCTTCGCGTTGGTCACCTCGACCGTTCTCGTGCTCGCGGGCGTCGCGACCATCGGCTCGGCGGCGGGTGGAACCCCCGACCGGACCCACCAGCCGAAGGTCGTTCGTCTGCTCGGACAAGAGACGTTCGAAGCGAACGCCTTGGTCACATCGACGTTCCGGTTCTCGCCTGAGCGCTCGTTTCCCCACACGGGCGAACGCGTGCGGTGGATCGACCAGGACAAGGTGCCGGATCCTCACACGATCACCGTCGTGAGGCGTCGCCAGCTGCCGACGACGCTGGCCGAAGCGTTCAACTGCCAGGCCTGCAACGCGGCGCTCGACGCGCACTTCGGCACGGGCGGCCCTCCGGTGGTGCGGGTCAACGTCGGACAGCCCGGCCTCGACCAGCCGGGCGATTCCCTGCTGATCCTCGACGGCGAGACCATCGGCGCGACGATCAGCGCTTCCGCCGGGACGAACCTGTTCTACCTCTGCGCCATCCACCCCTGGATGCAGGGGCAGCTCAGGGTCGGATGACGCCCAGCCAGGCGAGCCCCGGAAGCGGGGGACATCCCCTCTCCGGGGCTCCGACCTGGCCGGACGAACGCGGCGTCACGCGGTGCGTTGCCGACGTGCCCGCATGATCCCGGCGAGCTGGAGCGCGAGGCCCGTGACCCACGCGGCGACGCCGGCCCATGCGAGGAAGTCCCCGATGGGGGTGATCACGGCACCGACGAGGATCGGCACCCAGGCGACCGCGACGAGCCGGCGGGTCCGACGATCGGGGGAAGGGTCACGATCCCAACACCCCGATCCGGCCAGGGCCGAGCCTCCGCCGATCGACGCGCCCACGATGCCCGAGATGAGCGTGAGGGCGAACCGCCAGGTCTCGGCGACCATGCCGAGGTCGATCAGCTTGCCGGCGATCTCGCCACCGACCAGGAGGGCCGCACCGAGCCCGCCGAGGGCCCCGACCACCGCTGCGATGCGGCACACCAAGTTTCCCGGCATCGCCGCATCCTAAGAACGTCGACCGCCTGACGACTCACGTTCTGACGCCGGCGCCGCCGGGATGGTCTGCCTCACGGCCACCCGCGAGGCCAACTTCCGAGTGCCCGTCGAGTCCACCGAAGCCTAGCCAGTGCGTTTGGGATGATGCGTTCCCGATGTGGAGGAACCTGTTCCTCGCCGTGGCCATCACGATCCTCGTCTGGGCGACCCTCGTCGGGACCTTGTTCCTGCTCGGCCGACGGACGCTGGCTCGTGAGCTGGCAGGCCTCCTCCCCATGCTGGTCCACCTGTTCCGCGGTCTGCTCCGTGACCCCCAGGTCCCACGGCCGATCAAGGCAGTGATCCTGCTCACGTTGGTCTGGCTCGCGAGCCCGATCGACCTCGTTCCAGAGTTCGTTCCCGTGGTAGGGCCGCTCGATGACCTGATCATCGCGGCGATCGCCCTGCGCTTCGCCCTCCGTCGGACGGACCGGTCCGTGGTTGAGCGCCACTGGCGGGGGGCTCCGAGGATGCTCGACCGACTGATCGGAACGGTGTCATCGCCGACCGCTTGACCGAGCCACCAGTCCTGTCGCTTCTCGGCCGGACACACACCCGGATCTTGGCCCGATGAGGCAGGCCTCGGTGCCAGGACCCGGAGGTCGGATACACTCGCCGCCGTGACTGCCGAAGTGGCTCGAGCCGCAAAAAGTGCAGATCACAGGCCGGAGTAGCTCAGTCGGCAGAGCGCCTCCATGGTAAGGAGGAGGTCAGGGGTTCGATTCCCCTCTCCGGCTCCATATCTCACGTGACCGGCGCGAACTCCCCTCGATCGCTGAGGACGGCAGACGAAGGCCTGAACCCCTTCACGACGAGGTAGATCCCGAGCGAGAGCTCCCAGAACGCCTCCGGGATCGTCATGATCCCCTGCACCGGGCCTCCGGCCTCGATCACGTCGAACAGCACGAGAACGGCGGCGATGATGAGCAACGGACCGCCGATGAGCCCGAAGATCGCCAGGCCCCGCGGCACCAACTCGGACCGGTACATGAGCCAGCCGAGGATCAAGCCGTTCCCGACGCCGACGACGAAGCCCGGCCCCAGCCGGAACGACCACTCGTAGACGGCTTCGAGCCCTTGGCCGAGGGCCGAGTCCAGTCCGCTCGGGGAATCCTGCCGGAGCGTGGAGATGGCCAACATGAACAGGATGCCGACCGCGATGAACACGCACTCCATCACGCGCGCCGTCACGAAGGCGAGCGCCCCGGCCTCGTTCACCCTCTTGTGGATCGAGTACGGGACCACGGCGGTCCCGATGTTGGCGATGATCAGGATCAGCTCCAACACGGCCCCTATCGCGATCAACGTCATCGCGTCGTCGACCCCGCCGAGCACGTAGTCCGTCCCCTCTTCGAGCACCGGGCCGTAGAAGATGAATCGGGCCGGGATCGACGTGACGAAGGTGACGATCCAGAGCCATCCGGTGATCCGCGCGATCCTCCGGTAGTTCATGCTGGTCCCTCCCTCGCGTGGTTGCGGGCGAGGGTTACCCCAGCGAGCCGAGCGCCCAAACGCAGCGGCGGTTCAGGCGGCCTGCGGGCCAGTCGAACCGGCGGCGTGCTCGGCCTCCGGAGCCATCTCCGCTCGCGGGCGGGTAGGTTTGACCCGTGGACGACGAGGGGATGGTCCCGACATGGCCTATGTGATCGCCGAACCGTGCATCGACGTCAAGGACCGGGCATGCGTCGACGAATGCCCGGTCGACTGCATCTACGAGGGGCCCCGGATGCTCTACATCCAGCCCGACGAATGCGTGGACTGCGACGCCTGCGTGCCGGTCTGTCCCGTCACCGCGATCTTCCCGGAGGACGACGTGCCGGGTGAGTGGAAGCCGTTCACGGCGGTCAACTCGGAGTGGTTCGGCGACTCGGTCACCGGGCTCGGCTCCCCCGGCGGTGCCGCACAGGCCGGGCCCGCCGCGGTCGACCATCCGACCGTCGCCGACTGGCAGCCCGCCTGACCTTCGTGGTCCACGATCCTCCGTTCGCGTTCCAGAGGTTCCCCGACCGCGTTCCGACGTTGTTCCGATAGAACCGCACGCCCACCCCGCCCGAGCCCGCCGCCCGAAGGCCCCGTCGGAGCCGGGGCCTCCGGCACGCGGATCGCTCGGGCCCGTTTGCCACAGTGACGGTGGGAGGACCGATGGTGGACCCGCGGATCTTGCTCATCGGGTACAACGGCGCGAACAACACCGGCGCCGAGGCGTTGCTCCTCTCGGATCTCGCCGACGTCCGCGCGGTGTTCGGCCCCCATGCACCGGTCACGATCCCAGCCCTCGAGCCTGCGAACCTGCGGCGCTACGTCGGCGAGGAGCCGGGCGTGCGGGTCGAACGCCTGCCGACGATCTTCCCCCGCACCGTCCGTCGCCTCGCCCGCGCGCACGACCTCGTCATGCTCGTCGAGGGCAGCGCGTACATGGACACCTGGGCCTCGGCCCTGCTCTGGTACTTCCTCTGGGCGACCCACTGCGCCGCCGTCGGCGACACGCCCTGCCTCGCGTACGCGGTCGACGCCGGGCAGCTCCGGCCCCGGAACCAGCGTCTCGTGGGCCGCTACGCGAGCGAGACGGATCTCATCGTCACGCGGTCGGCCGCCGCGGCGGAGCGCCTGCGCTCGTGGGGGGTCACCGCGCCGATCGAGGTCACGGCCGACAACGCGTTCAGGTTCGACCCCCGACCCGAAGACGAGCGATGGCTCCGCGCCGCCTGGCCCGACGCCGGTCCGGCGCCGATCGGGATCGCGGCCGTGGACCTGTTCCTGTGGCCGGTCGTGATCCGACCGTTCGGCCGGCGGGCCGATCGGTACCGCTGGCCGTATTCCTTCAAGCGTTCTCCGGAGCTGCGGCGGGCGTCGCAACGGCTCGCGGCAGGATACGCACGGATCGCCGACCGAGTCGTCGAGCTGCACGGGCGACCGGTGGCGCTGATCTGCATGGAGGAGCTGGACGAGGCGCTCGCTCGCATGATCCGCACGCGCATGCGGCGGCCGGACCGTGCGCGGATCTTCTCCTCCCGTGAGCTCGACGCCTCGAAGATGACCGTGTTGCTTCGCAGCCTGGGGGGGCTCGTCACGTCGCGCTATCACGCGTCGGTTCTCTCGATGGCCGCGGGGGTGCCGCAGGTGGGCGTCGGCCACGACCTGCGCCTGCGGACGCTGTTCGAGGAGCTCGGGCTCTCCCGGTGCTTCGTCGGCCCCGGGACCCACGGCGACCTGGCGGGTGACACCGCACGACTCGACGCCATGGTCGAACAGGTGTCGATGTCGCTGGAGGAGATCCTCGCCGCTCCGACCGACGTCACGCGCGCCTTGCTCGACGGATACCGATCGCACCTGCACGACGCGCGACGGAACCGGGAGCTGCTGCACACCTATGCCCTCGGGCACGGATGGGGTGACGTGCCGTGGGCGGCGTAGTCCTGCTCACCGGAGCCACCGGGTTCGTCGGAACCGAGGTCGCGGGCCGGCTCCTCGAGCGACCCGACGTGACGGTGGTGGCGCTGGTCCTGGCCGCGGACGAGGAGGCCGCGCGCCGGACCGCACGACGAGCCTGGTACGGGCGACCCGAGCTCATCGACGCGCTCGACCGGCGCATCGAGGTCGTGCCCGGCGACGTCACGACGTCCCGGCTCGGGCTCGATCCGCGGCGGTACGGAGACCTCGTCGAGGAGATCACCCACGTCGTCCACGCCGCGGCCGACGTCCGCTTCGGCTCGCCGCTCGAGGAGATGCGCGCGACGAACGTGACCGGCACCGCGAACGTCCTGGCGCTCGCCCGCGCCGTCGATGCCGACCACGGGCTCGACCGGCTGCTGCACGTCTCGACCGCCTACGTCGCGGGCCGGCGTCGGGGCGAGATCGACGACGACGATCTCACCGACGCGTTCGGATTCGAGAACGGCTACGAACGGACGAAGTACGAGGCCGAGCGCCTGGTTCGCGAGGCGATGCCCACCCTGGCGGCCACCGTCGTGCGGCCGGCCATGATCGTGGGCGACTCGCGGACCGGCGAGGTCGCCGCGTTCAACACCGTGTTCGTGCTGCTCCGCCGGTACCTCGCGGAGCGAGCGCGCGTGTTCCCGGTGAGCCGCGGCCTGCGGGTCAACATGGTTCCCGTCGACCACGTCGCCGACGCCATCGTGCGGCTGCTGTTCGATCCGCGGGCCGCAGGCAGCACCGTCCACCTGACGGCGCCCCCCCGCTCGCTGCCGACCGCGGCCGAGGCGTGCGCGGCCGTCCGGGCCTGGGCGCGATCGGATCTCGGGATCGAGCTCCCCCGACCCGTCTTCCTGCCCCTCACGCGCCTGCCGGGCATCGGCCACGCATCGGATCGGCTCGCCGTCGTGATGCCGTACCTGCGGGAACGCCGGACGTTCAGGCGGGACCATGCCGAGCGCCTGCTCGGGCCGTACGAGCCTCGATGGCAGGACTACCTCCCGAACCTGCTGCGGTTCGCGGTCCGGCGAGGGTTCCTGCACCGCTCGGAGCGGACCGTCCACGAGCAGGCGATGTTCCGGTTGTCGAGCCGGAGCCTGTGGGTGCGCTTCGTCGACGTGGTGGAAGGACGGTCGACCCCGCGATCGGCCGCCGAGGTGCGCGCCGACGTGCTCTCCGCGGCGGACGCGCTCGGTCGCATGGGCGTCGGAGCGGGGACCCGCGTCGCGATCGTCGGGCCCAACGGAACGCGGTTCCTCACGCTCGACATCGCGCTCGGCCTGCTCGGCGCCGTCACCGTGCCGGTGTACCCGACGCTGCCGCCCGACGAGATCGACGCGATCGTCCGCTCGAGCGGGACCGAGGTCGTGCTCGTCGGCTCGCCGAGGGTCCTGGCCCGGCTGGGGCGGGTCGCGCGAGCGCTGCCCGTGGTCTCGTTCTGCCGGGAGGACCCGCCCGCGGGCGTGACCGGCTGGCAGGACCTCGTCGGGCGCGGGGGCGCACCGCGCATCGACCGCGCCCCCGTCGACCTCGACGACCTCGCGACGCTCCGCTACACCTCCGGCACGACCGGGGCGCCGAAGGGCGTGGCGTTCACGCACGGGCAGCTCCGCTGGATGGCGGAGACGATCGAGTCCCTCGTGCCGTGGCAGGCCCGCACGCGGCCCCTGTCCTACGTGTCGTTCCTGCCGATGAACCACGTGGTCGAGGGGATCCTCGGGACCTACGGACCGTACGCGCACCCGGCCCCGGTCACGATCACGTTCGTCGAGGACCTCCACGACGTGCCGGCGGCGCTGCGCTCGGCCCGCCCGACGGTGTTCTTCACGGTCCCGCGCCTCTACGAGAAGGTGTGGGCCGGTGTCGAGGGAAGCGCCGTCGGACGTGCCGTGCTGCGGATGCGCGCCGGGCCCGCGAAGCGCGCCCTCGGCGGGCTCGTGCGGCGGAAGGTCCTGCGCCGGGCCGGCCTCGACCGATGCGCCCGGTTGCTCGTGGGCTCCGCGCCGGCGCCCGAGGGGCTCCTCGCCGGGTTCGCCTCCCTCGGCATCGAGGTGAGCGACGCGTACGGGCTCACCGAGGCCCCCCTGCTGACGATGAACCGTCCGGGCCGCAACCGCATCGGCACGGTGGGGGAGCCGCTCCCCGACACGGCCGTGCGCATCGACGGCGACGGGGAGGTGCTCGCGCGCGGTCCGCAGGTCACGCCCGGCTACGCGGACGAGGATGCGACGCAGCCGTTCCGCGACGGGTGGCTCGCCACCGGCGATCTCGGGCACATGACCGACGACGGGTTCCTCGTGATCGACGGCCGGAAGAAGGAGCTGCTGAAGACCTCGTACGGCAAGTACCTGAACGCCGCGAAGATCGAGGCGCGGCTCAGGCGGATCGCGGGCGTGACGAACGCGATGGTGGTGGGCGAGGGCCGCCCGTACTGCGCGGCCCTGATCTGGATCGACGGGGAGCCCACCGACGAACGGCGGGAACAGGTGGCGCGCGAGATCGACCGCATCGACGCCTCGCTCTCGCACCCGGAGCGGGTCAAGCGGTGGGCGATCCTCGCCGACGACCTGTCGGTCGAGCGCGGCGACCTCACGCCGAACCTGAAGCTCAGTCGGAACCGGGTGGCCGCCCGCCTGGGCCATGCCATCGACGGGCTCTACGAGCGCGAGGAGGCCATGGCGTGAGCCTGCGCATGCGCGCGATCCCCGAGCGCATCCCCGAGCCGCTGAGGAGGTGGGCGCTCCGGGCGCTGTTCCGGGCGACGGCCGACGCGTTCGACGAGCCGCTGCCCGACCTCCGGGGTCTGACGGGCGAGCAGCTCCTGCACGGCTATGCGTCGTGGTCCGACCGGCTCACCCGGGAGGTCATCGCCGACCCGACGCGCCGCGCAGCAACCGAGCGACGGCTCTTCGCGAACACGGAACGACTGGGCCGCCGCGCGCGACGGGTGCTCGGCGTACGGACCACCGAGGAGGCGATGCTCCTGGCCCGCCGCGTGTACGAGCTCATCGGGATCGATCTCACCGGGGACGAGCGCGGCCGGGTCGTCGTCGCCGGCTGCCGGTTCGCGACGACCTACTCCGCGGACGTGTGCCGGGTGATGTCGACCTGTGACGCCGGGCTCCTCGCCGGGCTGACGGGCGGAGGACGCCTGACGTTCACCGAGCGGATCAGCGCGGGGGCCCCGGCGTGCATCGCCACGCTCCAGGCAGGAGCGGTGCGATGAGGACGGCGATCGTCGTCGGCAGCGGCGCCGGAGGGGCCACGGTCGCCAAGGAGCTCCAGGGCGCGTACGACGTGACGGTGCTCGAGTCCGGCCGCGCGTACCGTCCGAGCGGGCTCGATCGCCGCACGATCGAGCGCGTCGCCCGCAGCGGCGCGCTGTTCGACCCACGGCTGGTCCGCCTCGCGTATCCGGCGATGCGCGTGCGTCGCACCGACGACATGCTCGTCGTGCACGGGAGCGGCACCGGTGGAACGACCACGGTCGCGACCGGCAACGGCGTGCGCGCCGACGACGACCTTCGGGCGCTCGGCCTCGACCTCGACGAGGAGTTCGCCCGGGTCGCGGCCGAGATCCCCGTCTCGACCGAGCATCGCCGTCGGTGGCACCCGACGACCCGTCGCCTGTTCGCCGCCGCCGAGGACATCGGCCTCGATCCGAGACCGACGCCGAAGATGGGCCTCGCCGCGTCGTGCCGTCACTGCGGGCGCTGCGTGCTCGGGTGCCCGTACGGCATCAAGTGGGACGCTCGGCGCTTCCTCGACGTCGCCGTCGCACGGGGCGCGCGCATCCGCACGGGGGTCCGCGTCCACCACCTCGACATCGAGGGAGGACGGGCCGCCGGCGTCGTGACGACCGGACGGCGGCACGTCGCGGCGGACCTGGTCGTGCTGGCCGCCGGCGGCTTCGGCACGCCGGCGATCCTCGAACGCTCGGGGATCCGATGCGACGCGAACCTCACCGTCGATCCGGTGCTCACGATCGCCGCGCGCGTGCCCGGCGCGTGGCAGTGCAACGAGATCGAGATGCCCTTCGTCGTGCGGCGCGACCGCTACATCGTGTCTCCCTACTTCGACTGGCTCAGCTACGTGTTGGATCCGGGCTGGCGCCTCGCGCCGCAGGACGTGCTCGGCGTCATGGTGAAGCTGGCCGACGAGGGAGGCGGACGCGTCGACGCCCGTGGGGTTCACACGCGCCTGACCCGGGTGGATCGGGACCGCCTCGAGGAAGGCGCCGAGGTCGCGCGGGACCTGCTGGCCGCCGCCGGCGTCGACCCGGCCTCGACCTTCACCGGCCTGTTGAACGGAGGCCACCCGGGCGGGACGCTCCCGCTGACCGAGGCCACGGCGGCGACGTGTCACGACGACCGCCTTCCGGAGAACGTCTACGTGGCCGACGCGACGCTGCTTCCGCGCGCGCTCGGGCTCCCACCGATCCTGACGATCGTGGCGCTCGCGACACGGGTGGCACGCCTCGCCGTCGAGGCGACGACGCCCGCGATGTCCCCCGCGGCGTGACGCGATTCAGTCACCCGCCGCTCGTCGGCCCCATCGCTCCTTCGCTCCCCAGCCGGCGGCGCCGGCCAGCAACAGCGCGACGCCGGCGAGCACGCTGGCGACCGGCAGGCTGAACGCGACGACCACGCAGCCCACCACGCCCGCGACGGCCACGGCCCTCGGAGCCCGCCGCTCGTCCCTGCCGAGCGTCCACGCCGACGCGTTGGCGATCGTGTAGTAGGCCAGGACCGCGAACGAGCTGAAGCCGATCGCGCCGCGCAGGTCGACCGCGAGCACGATCGCGATCACGACGACCGCGATCGCGAGCTCCGCCCGCCGGGGCACGCGCCGGCGAGCATCGACCGCCGACGACCACCGCGGCAGGTCGCCCTCGGCGGCCATCGAGAACGCCGTGCGGCCGACGCCCGCGAGCAGCGACAGCAGCACGCCGAGGCTGGCGACGACCGCGCC
>DATFFT010000047.1:0-27544 GCA_035249905.1 Actinomycetota bacterium
GGAGTCGCGACCCCCACGCGGGCATCACGAGGTCGAGCGCGGCGACACCGGCGGCCGCGAGGTAGACGACCACGAGCGTGATGAAGACGCCGCCGAGCGCGAAGGCACCGATGCCGAAGGCGCGTTCGGAGATCGCCTCGGTCACCTCGATCTTCGCCAACGCGACCTCCTGCCGGAACAGCCGCGTGAGGCCGTCGACCACGCTTCGCATCAGCTCCGGGATCGAGCGGTGTTCGCTCAGCGCGCTGCGCGGCGCACCCTCGGGCGGTTGAACGTGCATGTCCCCTCTCCTCTCGATACCGAGGTGGGAGCACCTCGAGGGCGCTCCTCGTGTGGCGACATCGTCGCAGGAGGACCGGATCGGCGCGGTCGAGCGGCTCAGCCCAGCAGGTCGAGCAGCCGCCGGCCGCTGGCGGTCAGCTCGGAGTACACCTCGCGGCCCTGACGTCGGGCGTCGACCACGCCGGAGCGTCGGAGCACACCGAGCTGCTGGGAGACCGCGGCCGGGGTGAGGTGCAGCCGTTGTGCGAGCTCGCTCGTCGTCATCGGCACGTTCAGCACACGCATGATGTCGGCGCGCGTGCCACCGATCAGGTCGTCCATCGCTCCGTCACCGCGCACGTCCTCGGGCTCGTCCCAGAGCTCCGCGATGCCCCTGGGGGAGTAGGACAACGTGGGCTGCAGGTCCGAGTCGACCAGCACCGCGATTCCCGGCCAGTCGAACACCGCCGGGATCAGCACGAGCCCTCGGCCCTTGGGATCGATCTCCTCGTCGTGCTGCTTGTCGACCACCAGGGTCTGATCCGACCACGACATGGAAGGGTGCAGATCGGCGAAGAGCAGCTCCGCGCCCCCGAGCGCGAGCTGGCGGGCACGATAGGTCACGTCGGCCTCGTGCAACGATCTGATGCGGGGCCAGTGCTGCTCGATCGTGAGCTTCCAGTACTCACGCATCTGCTCCACGAGCCTCGGCACGTACGGGGCGGGGTCCTCGAGGATCTCCTGGGTGAGCGCGGGCACCTCGGCACCCTGCATCGATCCGATCATGTGCTCCAGCTCGGTGCGGATGCGGGCCGGATCGGTCTCAGCGACCTGCTCCAGCTCCTCCTCGAACTGGGGGAACGGCGTCTCTGGCGGGGGCGTGAGGAAGTCGGGGATGTAGCAGTGGAGGGTGGAGCTCAGGCCGGCGGGCGGGACGACGGCGAACAGGATCGCGAGGTCGTGCCCCTCGATCGCCTTCCGGGCCTCCTGCACCCACGGAAGGTGCAGCGCGTGCTTCGAGGGGTCGCGCATGGGCTTGTAGAGGCTCATGCCGAGCTCCCAGATGGGGGAGAAAGCGAACCTGGTCTCGGCCAGGTCGTCGCTCGAGAGGCGGATGTTGATCGGCATCGCTTTCGAGATAGCTTAAATGCTTCCGCGAGGGAAGGCAAGCCCGTATCCTGCGCCTTGAAACGTTGTAGGAAACGCTACAGGGACCCGGAAGAAGGAGGTGCAGGATGATCCTCGGTTGGACCGACGATCTGTTCCGCTCACGGGAGGTCGAGCTGCGGGACGCCAGCGAGCGCCTCCGCACCGGACGTCGACGGGTGCATCGCCTCCGCAAGGATGCCTCACCCGAACGGCGCCCTCGCCGCGAGCGCTGAACGTCTGTCGGCCGCTCGGTCGGCAGCGACAACGGTGGGGCCGGGGCACGTCGCTCACCACGACGCCCCGGCCTCGGCCGTTCTCTCACGAGACCGATGACCAACGCATGAAGGCGGTTCACCGCTCGGTGTTCTGCTCGAGTGGATGCTGGCGACACCATTATCGATGTCGGAACGGTCCAGAGTCCGCGCGGGTGGACCGAACACTTAGCCCACAGCAGGAGCTGCCCCGGTGCGAGACTCGGGCGGGTTCGAGAGCAACCGAACCACCCCGAACAGCGTGGCGACGAGGGCGACCCCCGCGACGGCCTCCAAGGTCGAGATCGAGTCGCTCGAGCATCCGGCTTCGTTGGTCCCCGGGGGAGCGTCGATCGAGATGGACGCGCCGTTCACGAACCTATCGGCGACCAGTCGAACCGACTCGCCCGTCATCGAGTTCGTGGCCCAGCAGATGGGATCATCGCGTGCGAACAGCGCCACGAACGCCGCGCTTCCGAGGATCACGGCGACGAGCGCCGCCGCGATCGATCTCGCTGGCCAGCTGCCCCGCATCTGTCCCGCGGCGACGAAGAAGAGCACCCCGGGGACCACGAAGACGAGCCCGATGAGTGACATCAGCGTCACGAACGCCAGCCCCACGTCCAGAACCCCGGCAGCGACCAGCAGTGAGGGTCGACCGCGGAGGCCGAGGAGCGCGAGCAGGGCAGGCACGGCGAACACCACCGCGAACGCGACATTCCCCGGGACCTCTGCGGACCGCTCGATGGGCTCGACGTTGACGGAACGGAGGGTCGCCATGGCGACCGCAAGTGCGAAGGAGAGACCGATCCCGACGACGGCGGTCTGAGGAGCGGTAGTGCGAAACGTCACGACCACGACTGCCTCCGACGTCATCCTAGTCCGGCATTGGATCGGAGGAAGAACGGCGTGACTCGTCACCCCCGGCTGTCGAGGCTGGCCTAGTTCTCGCCCTGGTCGCGCGTGAAGCCGAGCTCCCCATCGAACTCCATGAGCTTCTCGATGTGCATCCAGGTGTGCCGGCGTGAGATACGCGCCAACAGCTGGTGCACGTCCTCGTCCCAGAGGTCGCCGGGGTTCTCGCGGATGATGAACCGGCATCGCCAGTGGTCGAGCGTGTCGGTGATCGCGCCGGTCGGCGGGTAGACCTTGGTTCCGCGGCTCGAGATCATCTTCAGCTCGAGCCGGGTGCCCTGGGCGAGCTCGCTGAGCGACCTGCCGAGCTCGTCGGCCGAGAGCGGCGACTCCACGAACACGTCGAGGCCCACGACGTTCCGCTCGGCGGGCTTCACGTAATCGGGGTCGGCCGAGAGCACGGGCAGCTCGAGCGGCTTGACCTCGCGCACGGTCCAGTTCTCCGTCTTCTTCCCGAGGTTCCCGATGATCGCCTCGGTGTAATCGGTGGTCGGGGTGCCTCGGTCGTAGCCGAGCACGTCGCCGGTGAGCGTGCCCGACTCGAGCGTCACGAAGACCGCATGCTCGATCGCCGACGCCTGGTCGAAGAGGCCGAGGTAGCGCAGCATCAGCACCGCGGACAGGATCACCGCGGTCGGGTTGATCACGTTCTTGCCCGCGTATTTCGGGGCGGAGCCGTGCACCGCCTCGAAGATCGCGACCTCGTTGCCGATGTTGGCGCTCGGTGCGAACCCCAGCCCGCCGATCAGGGCGCTCGACAGGTCGCTCAGGATGTCGCCGTTCATGTTCGTCGTGACGATCACGTCGTACTGCTCCGGGCGCTTCACGAGCTGGTGGGCCGCGTTGTCGACGATCACGTGCCAGGACTCGATGTCGGGGTAGTCGGGGGCGACCGACTCGAACACGCGCTTCAGCGTGCCCTCGCTCAGCTTCATGATGTTCGCCTTCGTGGCGCAGGCGACGGTGGGGCGGCCCTCGCTGCGCGCGTACTCGAACGCGAAGCGCGAGATCTTCTCCGAGCCCTTGACGCTGATCAGCTTCAGGGCCTGGGCGACCCCCGGCGTCTGCATGTACTCGATGCCGGCGTAGAGGTCCTCCACGTTCTCGCGGACCATCACCATGTCGATGCCCCGGCCCGAGTACGGGGTGATGACGCCGGGCATCTCACGGACCGGCCGCACGTTGGCGTAGGTCTCGTAGAGCTTGCGGAGCGTCACGTTGGCGCTCTTCTCGCCGAAGCCCACGGGTGTCTCGAGCGGGCCCTTCAGCGCGACGCGCGTGCTCGCGATCGAGTCCATCGTCTCCTGGGGCACGCCGGAGGCGACCCCTCGCTTGAAGACCTCGGCCCCCGCCTCGGCCTCCTGCCAGTCGATCGGCGCGCCGGCGGCGTCGACGATGGCCCGGGTCGCAGCGACGACCTCGGGACCGATGCCGTCGCCGGGGATGATCGTGACGGGGATGCGGGCTGGTACCTCGTTGTCGCTCACGCGGCCTCCTCGCGGATCGTGTCGATGACGTGTCATGGTAGCGGCGCCGATCCGGCCGGCGACACGGGCTTCGATAGCATCCCGGCCATGAGCCGATCGAGGGTCGGGGCCGTCGGGCTCCTCACGGTCGTCGCGGGGCTGATCGCGGTCGCGTGCACCAGCGGCGAGGCGACGCTCGCGCCGTCCCCGGCATCGTCATCGGATCCGCCGGCGTCGCCGAGTGCGTCGGTCGCGGCCGAGCCCGCCGACTCGGGATGGATCGAGCCGACCGACGTGCTGGGAGCGCCGGGACTCGTGAGCGATCCCGATCCCGCGCTCGCGCCCAAGGGCGTGGACCGCCGGCCGCTGCGTCGGCCGCCGGAGCTGCAGCCGTCCGCCGACCGGTCGCGTCCGTTCGATCCCGCCGCGGGCATCATGAACCTCGACCACCTGGTGTTCATCGTGATGGAGAACCGGTCGTTCGATCACTACTTCGGCACGTTCCCCGGGGCGGACGGCATCCCGATGGATGCGAACGGACGCCCGACGGTCTGCCTCACCGATCCCGAGCGACCGGGCACGTGCCATCGCCCCTACCACGACACGGACTTCTTCGACCAGGGTGGGCCGCACGGCGAGGCCGGCAGCGCGGCGACGATCAACGGCGGGGAGATGGACGGCGCCGTCACCGCGCTGCGCACGATCGGCAACGGCTGCATGAAGCACCCCGACGAGGCGCCGTGTCCGCGGGCGGTCGACGGGCCGCAGGGCCAGCCCGACGTCATGGGCTACCACACGGCCGAAGAGCTCCCGATCTACTGGGAGTACGCGGAGACGTTCACGTTGCACGACCGCATGTTCGCACCGACCGACTCGTGGACCCTGCCGGCGCACCTGTTCATGATCTCGGCCTGGTCGGCCACCTGCTCGGATCTGAACGACCCGATGTCGTGCACCTCGGACCAGAAGTTCCCCGGCGGCGTCTGGGCCGACGAGCCCGCAGACATCTGGCTGCCGAAGATGGGGGAGCCTCGACCCTACGTGTGGGCGCCGATCACGTGGCTGCTCTACAAGGCGGGAGTGACCTGGGGCTACTACGTGGGCGAGGGCACCTGCGTGGCGCCGCCCTGCGAGCACCTCGAGGGCATCCTCACGGCGCCGGTGCAGAATCCGCTGCCCGGGTTCACGGCGACGGCGGCGACCGGACAGCTCGACAACATCAGGCCGAACACGGAGTTCCTGCGTGACGCTCGCAACGGCGACCTGCCGAGCGTGTCGTGGTTCATGCCCGTGCAGGGCAAGAGCGAGCATCCGCCGGACTCGGTCGAGGTCGGGCAGGCCTACGTGGCGAGGGCGATCAATGCGGTGATGGAGGGTCCCGAGGAGCAGTGGCTGCGCACGGCGATCTTCCTCACCTGGGACGACTGGGGCGGCTTCTACGATCACGTGCTGCCGCCGGTCGTCGACGAGAACGGCTGGGGACTGCGGGTGCCGTCGATGGTGATCAGCCCGTGGGCGAAGCCCGGCTTCATCGGCCACCAGACACTCAGCTACGACGCCTACCTGAAGCTCATCGAGGATCGGTTCCTCGGCGGTGAACGTCTCGACCCCGAGACCGACGGATGGCCGGACTCCCGTCCGACCGTGCGCGAAGAGGTGAAGGAGCTCGGCGACCTGGCGTCGGACTTCGACTTCGCCCAGGAACCGTTACCGCCGCTCGTGCTCGACCCCTGGCCGTTGCGGGACTGAGGATCGTGGCGCGGAGCCGATCGGCGCCCGCTGCGGGTCGCGTACCCCGGCCGGGCTACGATTCCACCATCATGGCCCGAGCCAACGTCGCACGTTCGGTCCGTCTTCGGCTCACGGCGTCGCTCGTCTGCGCCGGCCTGGTGGCCGCGGCGTGCGTGACCTCGAGCGCGGGCCCTTCCCCCGAGCCGGACGACGGAGCGGCGCGTTCATCGCCGCCCGTCTCGCCGGCGACCGTCCCCGCGGGCGAGCTGCCGCTGCCGTTCCTCGTGCCCGATCGTTTCCCGGTCGCGCCCGAGCGGGCGCCGCTCGGCGTCGATCTCCGACCGCTGCGATCCCCGCCGTCGCCCGAACCGGTCGCGGACCCCTTCCGGCCGTTCGACCCGGCGGCCGGGATCATGAACCTCGACCATCTGGTCTTCGTCGTGCAGGAGAACCGATCGTTCGACCACTACTTCGGCACGTTCCCCGGTGCCGACGGCATCCCGATGGACGAGCGGGGTGAGCCGACGGTCTGCGCCCCCGAGCCGGGGCGGGAGATCTGTCACCGGCCGTATCACGACCGTGACGTCTACGACGCCGGGGGCCCGCACGGCGAGCTCGCCTCGGCCGTCTCCATCGCCGACGGCCGCATGAACGGGTTCGTGCGAGCGCTGCGGATCAAGGGGAACGGATGCGAGAAGGATCCCACCGTGCCGCCGTGCCCGAGGACGAGCTCGGGTCCCGACGGTGCCCGTAGGCCAGACGTCATGGGCTACCACACCGCCCGTGAGATCCCGAATTACTGGGCGTATGCCCGCGCCTACACCCTGCACGACCGGATGTTCGCCCCGACCGACTCCTGGACGTTGCCCGCCCACCTGTTCCTGGTCTCCGCCTGGTCGGCCAAGTGCCGTGTGCCCGACGACCCGATGGCGTGCGTGTCCTTCCAGCGGAACCCGGGACGCCGGCCCGGGCTCCAGACGAGGAACTGGACGCCCGACGCCGGGGAGCCGCTGCCGTACATCTGGGCCGACATCACGTGGCTGCTCTATCAGGCCGGCGTCTCGTGGGGGTACTTCGTCGGGCCGGGCAGCTGCGTCGTGGCTCCCTGCGAGGACTTCGAGGCCACCGAGACGCGGGCGGTGCAGAATCCGCTCCCCGGGTTCCGCACGGTCGATGTGACCGGGCAGCTCGACAACGTGCTGCCGAACACGGACTTCTTCGAGGCTGCCCGGGACGGCACGCTGCCGAGCGTCTCGTGGGTGATGCCGACGGAAGGTCTCGCCGAGCACCCGCCCCACTCGATCGCCGACGGCCAGGCGTGGGTGACCGACGTGGTCAACGCGGTGATGCAGGGCCCGCAGGAGCAGTGGCTGCGCACGGCGATCTTCATCACGTGGGACGACTGGGGTGGCTTCTACGATCACATGCTACCTCCCGTGATCGACGAGAACGGCTGGGGCCTGCGGGTTCCCTCGTTCGTGATCAGTCCCTGGGCGAAGCCGGGCTTCATCGACCACCAGACGCTCAGCTTCGATGCCTACCTCAAGCTGATCGAGGATCGCTTCCTCGGTGGTGAACGCCTCGACCCCGACGCCGACGGGTGGCCCGACGCCCGCCCGACGGTCCGCGAGGAGGTCGAGGAGCTGGGCGATCTCGCCGGCAACTTCGACTTCACGCAGCAGCCCCTGCCGCCGCTCGTGCTCGACCCCTACCCGAGGGAGGGCTGACGTGGAGATCGATCCGCTGGGGCGCAAGGATTCGAACCTCGACTAACAGGGCCAGAACCTGTCGTGCTGCCATTACACCACGCCCCAGGGTGCTCACGGCATGCTATCAAGCGGCCGCGTATCGCCCGGGAGGAGGGTCGTCCGGCCACGCGGTTTGCGGCGCAAGCCCGCTCGGCGGCGAGGGGTTTGACCCGTGAGGGTCGACGGGAATACGGTGTCACGTCAGGAAACCCTTGCCCGACGGAGGGAGCTGCCATGAACAAGGGTGGATTGGTCGCAGAGGTCTCCAAGCGCACCGGCCTGTCGAAGGCCGACGCCGGCCGGGCGATCGACGCAGCGATCGATTCGATCCGGGACTCGGTCGTGCGGGGGGAACGGGTCACCCTGGCCGACTTCGGCACCTTCGAGCGGAAGCATCGCAACGAACGGATCGCCCGGAACCCGCGCCAGCCGCAGACCCCCATAAGGGTCCCGGCGCGCGACCTTCCGGCGTTCACCCCCGGCAAGGAGTTCCGCGAGCAGGTGGTGACGACCTCGCAGGTCTGAACGGCCGGCTCGCGCGCGACCGATCCTTCGCTCGCTGTTCCGCCGTCGGGCGCTAGTCGAACGTGACGAGGTGCAAGCCTCGCGCCACCGGGGCACCGTCGGCCTCGGCCAGCTCGAACGAGACCCGCTGACCCAGCCGTAGCGTCAGGATGCCCGACCCTTCGAGCGACGTGCGGTCGATCGCCACCTCGGTCCGATCGTCCATCAGCAGCGAGCCGGTCACGCCCGCCTCGTCGAACTGCTTGATCGTGCCCTGCGCCATCGGTCGTCCTCTCCTAGGTCCGGCTGGCGACCCGAGCCCCGAGGTCGAGGTCGCGGCAGACCTGCAGCGTGCGACCCTCGTGGCCGGAGTCGAGCACCGTGAGGATATCGCCCGGCAGGTCCAGGTCGAAGGCCAGCTGCGGCGCGCTCACGACGGCGGTCGGCACGTCCGCCTCGGCCGCCCCCTGCAGGTGGCGACGGTAGGAATCGTGCCCGAACCGGGCCTCGATCGCCCCCGGCGGCCGGCGGAGCAGCAGGTTCGTGCCTCCCTCGTCGGCCGACGGTGCCACGACGACGGCGCCGAGCGTGCGCAGCGCCCGGGTCAGGGCGGCGTGCGTCACGAGCGGCGTGTCGGGAAGCAGCACCGCCAGGCTCTCGACCTTCCTGCCGTCGGCTTCCTCGTCGACCTGGCGGATCGCGGCGGCGAGCGGCGGCCGATCCTCCTCGATCGCATGCGCCCCGCGCGACAGCGCGATCTCGAGCACGGTCTCGTCCGGAGAGATCACCCAGGTCTCCCAACTGGTCGCCTCGAGCGTGACGTCGAGGACGTCCTCGAGCATGGCGAGCGTGAGCGCACCGCGTTCCAGCGGCGACAGCACGGGTTCCAGGCGCGACTTCGTCTCGGCCAGCGACTTCACGGGAAGGGCGATCACTCGCACGGCAGGCAAGCCTAGCTGCTGGCCTGCCGTCGTCGCTCGCCACGGGCGATAGGCTCGCGGCTGCCGGAGCCACCGAAGGAGGGCGACGCTGGCCGAACCGTGGTACTACGTCACGAAGGGGGTCGCGATCCAGCCGGTGCGGGCGTGGTTCAGCCTCCGGTATGAGGGTCTCGAGCACATCCCGAGCGCCGGACCGGCGATCGTGGCGTGCAACCACATCTCCTACCTCGATCCGCTCACGAACGCGGCCGCGATCTGCAAGGCCGGCCGGCGTCCCCGGTTCATGGCGAAGAGCGACCTGTTCCGGATCCCCGTCGTCGGCTCGGTGCTGCGCGGTGTGCGGCAGATCCCGGTCGAACGCGGCGGCGGCCCGACGAGCGCGCTGCGGGCGGCCGAGCGCGCGATCGACGAAGGAGAGGTGGTGGTGATCTACCCCGAGGGCACCGTGACCACGCGTCCCGACCACCTGCCGATGCGAGGCCGGTCGGGGGCGGTTCGGCTCTCCCTGGCCACCGGCGTGCCGATCACGCCGCTCGCGAGCTGGGGCTCGCAGGCGGTGTGGCAGAAATCCGGCAGGGGCAGCCTCAAGCCCGGCCGCCCGGTCCCGATGCGAGTGGGCCCGGCGGTCGAGCTCTCCGATCGCCGATCGGGCGCGGGGAACGTCGAGGCCCTTCGGGCGATGACCGACGAGGTGATGGCCGTGCTGACCACGATGGTCGAGGAGCTCAGGGCAGCCTATCCGCGGCGCTGGTCCGACGACGGGTAGGCTCGGAGACCATGGCTCGCGACCGAGGATTCGCCACGAAGGCGATACACGGAACCCCCCCGCTGGTGGAACAACAGACCCCGAGCGTTCCGCTCTACCAGACCTCGACGTTCCGGTTCCCGGACTCGGAGGCGTACGCTGAGACCATCGCGTTCCGTGCGCCGGGGTACACGTACACACGCGGATACGGGAATCCGACGGTCGCCGCGTTCGAGGACCAGATGGCCTCGCTCGAGGGCACGGAGGCGGCGTTCGGCTTCGCGTCGGGCATGTCGGGGATCCACTCGGTGCTGGCCGCGCACGCCGGAGCCGGCGATCGAGTGGTGATGAGCAGGGAGCTGTACGGCGGCACCTACGCGCTCGCCACCCGGGTGCTGCCCCGCAACGGGGTCGAGGTGACGCTCGTCGATCCCCACGATGTCGACGCGGTCCGCGATGCGCTGCCGGGAGCGGCCCTGTTCCACGTCGAGACGATCGCGAATCCCAACGTGACCGTGGCCGACCTCGAGGCGCTCGGCCGGGCCTGCCGGCAGGCGGGCGTGACCGCCTCGGTCGACAACACGTTCGCCTCTCCCTACCTCTGCACGCCTGCCCGATACGGGTTCGACTACGTCTGCCACTCGGCCACGAAGTACGTCGGAGGTCATCACGACCTGATCGCCGGGGTCGTGTGCACGAGCGCGCGAGGGCGGGAGCGGCTTCGTGACGTCGCGATCGACACCGGCGCCACGATGGCGCCGTTCGAGGCGTGGCTCTGCCTTCGGGGGCTGATGACGCTCTCGCTGCGCATGGACCGTCACTCGTCGAGCGCGATGGCGCTGGCGAGGGCCGTCGAGGGGCATCCCGAGGTCGAGCGCGTGCGGTACCCAGGTCTGCCGTCGCACCCGCACCACGACGTCGCGACCCAGCAGTTCGCACGTGGCTGCGGGGGCATGCTGGCGATCGAGGTCGCGGGCGGCGTCGAAGGAGGACGGCGGTTCTGCGACGCGCTCGAGCTCGCCTGGGTGGCCACGAGCCTCGGGGGCACCCACACGCTGGTGGGCCACGCCGCCTCGACGACCCACAGGCAGATGGACCCGGAAGCTCGCCGGGCCGCGGGCATCGCCGATGGGCTGGTTCGGATCAGCGTCGGCCTCGAGGACCTCGACGACATCGTCGGCGACGTCGAGCAGGCGCTGGAGAAGGCGTGACCGAGCGACGCCGCATCGCCGTGGTGTTCGGGGGGCGATCCGCAGAGCACGAGATCAGCTGCATCTCGGCCCGGTCGGTCATCGAGGCCCTCGATCCGGAGCGGTTCGAGATCTTCCCCATCGGCATCACGAAGGAGGGAACCTGGCACCTGATGTCCGGACCTCCGGCGCTGCCGTCGGAGACCGGGCGCATGCCGGAGGTCACCCCGGGGGCCGGCCCGGGGGCGCGGGTCGCGCTCGGGGGTGAGGCAGCCTCGCGCGAGCTGGTGATCGCCGACGGGAGCCGTGCGCCGATCGACGTGGTGCTGCCCGTGCTGCACGGCCCCATGGGTGAAGACGGCGCCGTGCAGGGCATGTTCGAGCTCGCGGGCGTGCCGTACGTGGGCGCCGGGGTGCTGGGGTCGGCGATCGGCATGGACAAGGCGATCCAGAAGGTGCTGTTCGCGGCCGCCGGGCTGCCCGTGGGTCCGTGGGAGCCGGTACGAGAGCTCGAGTGGTCGGAGGATCCTGAGGGCGTGGCAGCGCGGATCGAGGCCCTCGGCTTACCGGTGTTCACGAAGCCGGCGACGCTCGGATCGTCGGTGGGCATCTCACGGGTGCAGGACCTCGCCGGGCTCGACGCCGCGATGACCGAGGCGTTCCGCTATGCGCGGAAGGCCGTGGTGGAACACGGTTTCGAGGGCGTGCGTGAGATCGAATGCGCGGTGCTCGGCAACGACGAGCCCGTCGCCTCGGTGTGCGGGGAGGTCACGCCGATCGGACACGAGTTCTACGACTACACCTCGAAGTACCTCGACGTGGACGGCGCCCGGCTCGACGTGCCGGCCAGTATCGACGACGCGGTGGCGGCCCGGATCCAGCGGATGGCAGTCGTCGCCTTCCAGGCCACGGAGTGCCGGGGCATGGCCCGGGTGGACTTCTTCCTGCGGGGCGACGAGCTGTTCGTGAACGAGATCAACACGATCCCCGGGTTCACCGAGATCAGCATGTACCCCAAGCTCTGGGAAGCCAGCGGCTTGTCCTACGGCGAGCTGGTCGAGCGGCTGATCGACCTTGCGCAGGAGCGATTCGAGGCCGAGCGCAGCAAGCTCGACGTCGCTCCCGAACTCGAGCCGCCGCCGGCCTGAGGGTCGCCCGGTCCCCGCCCGAAGGCGCTACAGGTGCACGACCGGGCAGGTCAGTGTGCGAGTGATGCCGTCGACCGCCTGGATCCGGGCGACGACGAGCTTGCCGAGGTCGTCGACGGTCTTCGCCTCTCCCCGCACGATGACGTCGTACGGACCCGTGACGTCTTCGGCTTCGGCGACGCCGGCGATCGCTCGCACCGCGTCGGCGACGGCGGCGGCCTTGCCCACCTCGGTCTGGATGAGGATGTACGCGTGGACCACGGAGTTCCTTCCGTTCGCTTGGGCAGCTGATGCTAGCCGTGGACGCGTGGGGCGCGCAACGCGCATGCTGCTGTGCGTGTTCCGGGATCGGGTGGAGGCGGGCCGCGGGCTGGCGGCCGAGCTCGTTGGCTCGGTCGAGCCGCCGGTCGTGGTGCTCGGGGTCGCGCGTGGGGGTGTGATCGTCGCCGCCGAGGTCGCCCGTGAGCTCGGCGCGCCCCTCGATGTCGTGATCCCCCGGAAGCTCGGCGCGCCCGGCAACCCCGAGCTCGGCATCGGAGCGGTCGCCCCCGGGGTTCGGGTCGTCGACAGCGTCGGCGCGCGCATGCTGGGGGTCGACGACGCCTACATCGAGGCCGAGGCGGGACGGCAGGAAGCCGAGATCGAGCGGCGCACGGCCGCGTACCGGCAGGGGAAGCCGCCGGTGGATCTCCACGGTGCCACGGCGGTGGTCGTCGATGACGGGGTGGCCACGGGCGTGACCGCGGTCGCGGCGCTGCGGTGGGCCCGATCGCAAGGTCCGGCGTCGGTGGTCTTCGCGGCACCGGTCGGTCCGCAGGGCATCGAGCGCCGGCTCGCGAACGAATGCGACCGCTGCGTGGTGTTGCTCACGCCGAGTGACCTCCGGGCGGTGGGCCGTTGGTACGAACGCTTCGAGCAGACCACCGACGCTCAGGTCGGCGAGGCCCTGCGCGCCGCCGCCGAGGAGCGCGGTACCCCGTGACCGCGGTCGAGATCGTGGTGGCCGTGATCTTCGCGGGGCTCGGCGTACGGTCGCTCGTGTACTGGGTCCGCATGCCGTACGAGAGCACCAGGGCGTCGGACCTCGCGCTGTATGCGTTGTTCGTGACCGGCCGGGTCGGCATGTGGTTCGTCCTGGCCACCGCGTTCACCCTGTACGCGCTCACCGATACGCGGGGTCGGGCGTTCATCGACGACGTCGGGGAGTACCGGTGGCTGTACCTCGTGTTCCTTGCCCTCGGGGCCCTGCAGTTCGCGACCGCGTACTTCCTCGGACGGCGCGCCGGGGGGCATTGACCCTTCCCGGCCACGTTTCGGTAGCCCGCTCAGGCCGATGTGGCCTGCGTGGGCGCGAGGACCTCCGGCCGAAGCTCCACCCGGCGGAGCAGCTGGGCGTTGGCCGCGACCACGATCGTCGAGAGGCTCATGAGCGCGGCGGCGACGGCCGGGGGCAGCACGACCCCGGCCCACGCCAACGCTCCGGCGGCCAGCGGGATCGCCAGTACGTTGTAGCCGGTCGCCCATCCGAGGTTCTCCAGCATCTTCCGGTAGCTCGCTTGGGAGAGCCGGCGGACCGAGAGCACGCCGCGAGGGTCGTCGCCGGCGAGCACGACTCCGGCAGATTCGATCGCGACGTCGGTGCCGGCGCCGATCGCGATGCCGACGTCGGCGCGGGCGAGTGCCGGCGCGTCGTTCACCCCGTCGCCGACCATCGCGACCCGCAGGCCGCGCGCCTGCAGCTCTGCCACCTTGGAGTCCTTCTGCTCGGGCAGCACCTCAGCCATGACCTCGTCGACCCCGAGCTCGTCGGCCACCGCCTGGGCGACCTGGTGGGCGTCGCCGGTGATCATCACCACCCGCACTCCCTCGGCGTGCAGCGCGTCGATCGCCGCACGGGACTCGGGACGCACCGCGTCCTCGAGCGCGAGCGCGCCCACGACCTTGCCGTCGTCGATCACCGCGAGCGCCGTTGCGCCCCTGTCGCGCCACGCCTCGACCTTCCCGAGGATCGACCCGGGAAGCTCGAGCCCGCGTTCGTCGAGCATCGCCGGCCCTCCCACGGCGACGCGCCGGCCGTCGATCTCGGCCTCGACGCCGCGGCCCGCGATCGAACGGAATACCGACGCCTCGGGCACGCGGCCTCGGTCGCGCCCTGCGGCGACGATCGCCCGGGCGAGGGGATGTTCGCTCTCGCCCTCGACCGCGGCGGCCAGCAGCAGGACCGCGTCTTCATCGCCGTTGGTCGACGCGACGTCGCGCACGGTATGACGGCCCTGCGTCAGGGTGCCGGTCTTGTCGAAGAGCACCGTGTCGACCGTGCGCATGCGTTCGAGGGCCAGGCGATCCTTCACGAGGATCCCGTTGCGGGCCGACATCGCGGTCGACAACGAGATCACGAGCGGGATCGCGAGGCCGAGCGCGTGGGGGCAGGCGATCACGAGCACCGAGACGCTGCTCTCGATGGCCTGGTCGGCATCGTCGGCAAGCATCCACGAGATGAACGTGACGATGCCCGCCCCGAGCGCCACGAAGAAGAGGACGGCGGCCGCACGGTCGGCGAGCGCCTGCGCCCTGGAGCTCGACGCCTGCGCATCGGCCACGAGCCGGCGGATGCCGGCCAGCGCCGTGTCGTCGCCGACCGCGACGACCCGGAGTCGGACCGAGGAGTCGGTCGCGACGGTGCCCGCGACGACATGGCCGCCGGGGGCCCGATCGACGGGTCGCGATTCCCCCGTGATCATCGACTCGTCGAACGCGGCCTGGCCGCTGTCGATGATGCCATCGGCCGGCACGCGTCCCCCCGGGCGAACCAGCACCAGATCGTCCGGACGCAGCTCGGCGATGGCCACCTCGCGGGTGCCCGCGCCCTCGACGCGTTCGGCCATGTCGGGAAGGAGCGCGGCGAGCGCGTCGAGGGCGCTCGACGCCTGCCCGATGGCCTTCATCTCCTGCCAGTGGCCGAGCAGCATCACGTCGATCAGCAGCACGAGCTCCCACCAGAAGTCCAGATCGAGCAGGCCCGCCTCGGTCGCGAGGCTCGATGCGAACGCCACCGTGATCGCGAGCGAGATCAACAGCATCATGCCCGGGGCCCTGTCGCGGAGCTCGTTCCACCCCCCCTTGAGGAAGGGGGTACCGCCGTAGGCGAAGACGGCCGTGCCGAACACGAGCGGGATCCAGCGCTCGCCCGGAACGTCGGGTGCGGTGTAGCCGAGCAGGTCCTGCAGCATCTCCGACCAGATCAGGACCGGGACGCTCAGGAGCAGGCTCAGCCAGAAGCGGTCCCGGAACATCGCGACGCTGTGCTCCGCGTGCGTGTCGTGCCCCGCGTGCGTGTCGTGCCCCGCGTGGGCGTCGTGGGTCGCCTGAGCCTCGCTCTGCCGCGGGTCGGCAGCCTCGTCGTTCATCCGATGGTGGTCGTGGGACATCTCCGTCCTCGGAGCTCGGGGACCCGCCGCGCGGCGGGCGACATCAGCCGACGGCTTTGATGATCTCCTCGCTGAGCTGTGTGAACTGCTGCAGGTGCGCGACCCTGTCGTTCTTGAGCTCCTCCACGAATGCTCGGTACTCGTCGCCGCGACCCTGCCGCTCGTAGAGGTGCCGCGGCTGGAGCTTCTCGTCGTCGTCGATGCCCGGAACGGCCGAGGCGACCTCATAGCCGAAGTCGGGATCCTCTTCGAACGAGATCGTGTGCTCGGCGATGCCTTTCACGCACGCGGAGGTATCGGGGATGCGCAGCTTCTTCGAGCGTCCGTCGTCGTCCTTGCCTCCGACCCGCCCGGTGTTCAACAGGTAGGTCTCGATCGGGTGCGTGGCCAGGAGCTCGAGCAGCCGATTGCCCTGCAGCCCGTGGGGGAGCGGGAAGAACGGATTGGTGCCGGGCACCCGCAGGAACTTGCCCTCCTCGGCTGCCCCACCCGCCGAGGTGCCGGTGGTCTCGCCGAGCATGAAGAACGCAGCCGCATGCTGCTGGTCGAGCTTGGCGACCGCCGGGATGATGTTCTCGTTCCGATTCAGGATCAGCAGGTAGTCGACGGGGCCGACCTCGCGGGCGTCGCCGTAGGCCAGCAGATCCTGCATCTCGAAGACCGACCGACCGTTCTTCGTGTAGCCCTCGTCGAAGAAGTCGACGATGCCCGCATCGTCCATGGACACGTTCTCGAGGTAGGCCGACGGCTTCGTGACGGCGGCGTGGATCGAGGGTTCGAACTCGGGGTCCAGGCCGAACGTCTTGGCGAAGCATCCGTTCTCGGTGCCGTAGGCGCGTCCCCCGGGCATCAGGCCGACGAAGTCGTCCTGGATCGGAAGCGAGCCGTTCTGCGTGGTGAACGTCGTCGTCGTTTTCCCCGTGCCCGACAGGCCGATGATCATGAACACCTTGTCGCCGTGGGCCGTCGGGACCACCTTGAGGCCGGCGTGTAGGGCGAGTCCGCCCTTGTTGTAGACGATGTCGTTCCACATGCGCAGGCCGCCCTTCTTGGACTCACCGAAGTAGTCCGAGTTCAGGACGCGCGTCACGTAGTTGTCGAGGTCGACCGCGATCACCCGGTCGTCGGGGTATCCGGGAGCCAGCAGGCCGGGGGTGTAGATCACCTGCACTTGAGGATCGGCCCCGTCGCTGCGCTCGAAGTAGAGCTTCTGCTGCATGCCCGCGATGTTGGCGTAACGCTTCTCCATCAGGAGCCGAGCCGCGCTGCGCATATCCGGATCGTTCCCGATGTAGCCGTCGATCTGGATCATGTCGTGTTCCGCGATGTACCGATCCTGCGCCGCTGCGATCGCGTCGTAGTCCTCGCGCGTCATGGTCTTGCCGCTGGACTCGCGGCCGACGACGTAGGTGCTGCCGGCGCTACGCGAGAGGGCCTTCGTCCGTGTGTTGGTGTTGCCGAACTCGGAGATGCGCGTTTCGGGCATCTCCTCGGTGAAGCTCCTGAGCTCTTCGGGCGTGGGATCGACGAGAACCTCTGCCACGGGTGCGGCCTCCTCGCGAGGGGTCGGGATCGGTGCGCTTCGTGTCTCGAGACGTGCGTAGCGATCCAGTCTATCGAACCCTGATGCGGCCCCGTCGTTCGAAGAGAGGAGGCCGTCCGCAGCTGGGAGAAACACGAGGCCTGGTTCGGAGGAACCGGCGCGAGCGGAGCGGTCAGGCGGAGCGGGGGATGCGAGTGACCTTGCCGCCCTTGATGCACGAGGTGCACGCGTTGACGCGCCGCGGCGTGCCGTTGACCAGGGCGCGCACACGCTGGACGTTGGGGTTCCAACGCCGATTGTTCCGCTTGTGCGAGAAGGTCACGGCCTTGCCGAAGAACGGCTTCTTGCCACAGATGTCGCAGACGGCTGCCATAGCCAGATGAGGCTACCAGAGGCCCACCGGCAGAGGTTCACCGGCATCCGGTGGCAGCCGTGGGTCACGAGGTGATCGCGCCGAGATGCTCGTCGAGGGCGCTCCGGCTCAGCTCACCGTCGACCTTGGCGACCTGGTTCCCGTCGGCATCGAAGAAGACGGTCACCGGCAACCCGAAGCTCCCGAGGTCGGTGCGGATCGAGGCGTAGGGGTCGAAGAGCGACGGGAACGGCACCGAATGGTCGGCGATGAAGGATCCGGCTCCCGAACGAGAGTCGAGCGTGTCCACGCCGAGGAACTGCACGCCGGCTTCCTCGATCGCTGCGGCCGAGAGCATCGGCATCTCGCGTTCGCAGGGCTCGCACCACGAAGCCCACAGGTTGACGACCACCGGTGTGCCGCGCAGACCGTCGAGCAGGGATCGGAAGGCATCGGCATCGGCATCGGGCAGCGCCGAGACGGTGTCGGGAAGCCCCTCGACGCCCTCGACGGCCAGGATCGCCGGGGAGGGAGATGCACCGGTGCTCGAGGAGGCCCCGTCGTCATCGCGGACCGCGAGTGCGATCGACCCCGCGATCACGATCGCCGCGACCGCGGCTGTGAGGAAGAGGGCCTTGCGTGACACCGTTCCATGCTAGAGGCAGCGGCGGTCCCGTCGGGCTCGCGTGGTACAACCCCACGATGAGCGGCGCCGGCCTCAGCCTCGCCTCGCCGGTCCTCGAGATCGACCGGAAGCTCGCGACGCGACGTGCCGGGTTCAGGACCAAGGGCGGTCCTGCCTTCGAGGTCCTCGCCGAGAGCTCGTTCGAGATCAGTTCGGTCGGCGACCTGTTGCACCACTATCCGCGACGCTACATCGACCGATCGCGGGTCGAGCCGATCCGTGACGTGAAGATCGGGGCCTACGTCACCGTGATCGGCCTCGTGCAGAAGGTGCGCAAGCGCCAAACGCGCCGGCGTCAGACGATGGTGACCATCACGGTCGGCGACGGCACCGGGTACCTGGACCTCGCGTTCTTCAACCAACCGTGGGCCGCGAACATCTATCGAGAGGGGGCCGAGGTGGCGGTCTCGGGCTCGGCCACGTTGTACCGGGGCCGCCTGCAGCTCGCCCAACAGGAGATCGAGGTGCTCAGGGGCGGCGACGCCGATCTCGTGCACACGGCCCGGATCACGCCCGTGCACCCGGCCACCGACGGCATCACCGCGCGCACGATCCGCGAGCTCGTGCATCGGGCCATCGAGCGGCTCGGCCCGGTCGCCGATCCGATGCCCGAGGAGATCGTGCGGGTCGAGCGGCTGGGCTCGTACGACCGGGCATTGCGGGACATCCACTTCCCGGCCGACGACGCAGCACTCGAGACGGCGCGGGAGCGCCTGAAGTTCGACGAGCTGTTCAACCTCGAGCTGGGCGTGGCGTTCCGGAAGCATCGGGTGGAAGCCGAAAGCGCGGGGGTCGCCCATGATCCCGACGGGCCTCTCACCGACCGGTTGCTGGCCTCGATCCCGTTCGAGCCGACCGGCGCACAACGCCGGGCCATGCACGAGATCGGCGAGGCGATGAGCAGGCCGAGGCCCATGAACGCGCTGCTGCAGGGTGACGTCGGGTCCGGGAAGACGCTGGTCGCGCTCCATGCCGCGCTGATCGCGATCGGATCGGGGCATCAGGCGGCGATCATGGCGCCGACCGAGGTGCTCGCCGGCCAGCACCTCCGTTCGATACAGGAGCTGCTCGAGAACATGGGCGCCGTGCCGTTCCTGGAGTTCGCGACCTTGCGACGGGACGCGTCCGACGCTCAGGCGTCGTTGCTCGACGCCCTCGCCGAAGAGGGCTCCTCATCGGCGGCCGAGGCCACGTTGACCTATGCCCTGCTCACCGGGGCGGTGACCGGCAAGGATCGCGGCAGGATCGTCGACGCCGTCGCCGACGGCAGCCTCGACCTGATCGTCGGCACGCACGCCCTCGTGCAGGAGTCGGTCTCGTTCGCCGACCTCAGCCTGGCGGTCGTCGACGAGCAACATCGGTTCGGCCTCCATCAGCGAACCGCCTTGCAGCGCAAGGGTGGTGAGGTCGACATGTTGATCATGACCGCGACGCCCATCCCCAGGACGCTCGCCCTCACGTACTACGGAGACCTCGACGTCGTCGTGCTCGACGAGCTGCCTCGGGGGCGGCAGCCCATCATCACCAGGGAGGCACGGTCGGCCACCCAGAGGGCGGCGGCGTACGAGCTCGTCCGCGACCAGGTCGAGGAGGGCCGGCAGGCCTTCGTCGTCTGCGCCGCGATCGACGAGGGCAACCGGACCCAGGTCAAGGCGGCCGAGGCGGAGGCAGAGCGCCTTGCGACCGAGGTCTTCCCCGAGCTGCGGATCGAGCTCCTCCACGGTCGCATGCGCCCGAAGGACAAGGAGGCGGTCATGCAGCGCTTCCGTTGGGGGGAGGCCGACCTGTTGATCTCGACGACCGTGATCGAGGTCGGTGTCGACGTGCCGAACGCCACGGTCATGCTCGTCGAGAACGCCGAGCGGTTCGGGCTTGCGCAGCTCCACCAGCTCCGGGGTCGCATCGGTCGCGGCGCCCATCCCGGCACGTGCATCCTGTTCGACGAGTCCGAGGAGTCCAACCTCGAGGCGAGGGCTCGGATCGACGCCATGGTCCGCACGACCGACGGCTTCGAGCTCGCCGACGAGGATCTGCGGTTGCGCGGCGAGGGCACGTTGTTCGATACGAAGCAGTCGGGTATGCCGGACCTTCGACTCGCCCGGCTCGCCGAGGACATGCCGCTCGTGGTCCGCGCCCGGCATCGCGCCTTCGCCGTGATCGACGAGGACCCCTCGCTCGAGCGTCATCCGGAGCTGCTCGATGAGCTCCGCCACCGGTTCGAGAGCTCGATCGACTGGCTGTTCCGCTCGTGAGAGAGGCCGAGACCGGCCGGCCGTGACGGCGTCGGTACGCTGGCTCGATGCGTATCATCGCCGGCTCCGCCAAGGGTGTGCGGCTCGCACCCGTGCCCCCCTCCGTCCGCCCGATCTCCGACCGGGCGCGCGAGGGGCTGTTCTCGAGCATCGGGCCGGACGCCCTGGTCGGCGCGACCGTATTGGATCTGTTCGCCGGCACCGGCGCCGCGGGCATCGAGGCCCTCTCTCGCGGCGCCGCGCACGCCTCGTTCGTCGACCGGGCCCCGGCCGCCGTCGACGCGATCAAGCGGAACCTGGCGATCGCGAAGCTTTCGGAGCGAGGAGAGGTCCATCCCTCCAAGGTCGCTCGGTTCGTGGGCAGGGACGATCGCCCGGGTGCCCCATACGACCTGGTGATCTGCGATCCGCCGTACGATCTCGAGGGGCCCGGACTCGACGGCGTGTTGCGTGACCTGGCCCACGGCTGGCTCCGAGACCGACGATCGACGGTCGTCCTGACCCGTGGTCACAAGAGTTCCATGCCTGTCATTCCGCTACACTGGGCCATCGCGAGGCAGCTTCGCTACGGCGACACCCTCGCGGTGCTGTTCCGCCCGGAGGGATCCGCCTGACACCTGGAGGTTCGATGGGCCTGACCGCCCTGTGTCCGGGGACGTTCGACCCCGTCACCAACGGTCATCTCGACATCATCGACCGCGCGAGCGAGACGTTCGAGACCGTGGTGGTGGCGGTGCTCGAGAACCCCGCGAAACGACCGATGTTCGCCGTCGAGGAGCGCATCGCGATGCTCGAGAAGGTCTGCGCCGACATGTCCGGGGTCGAGGTGACCTCGTTCGACGGCCTGCTGGTCGACTTCGCGCGGCGGCGCGACGACGCGGTGATCGTGAAGGGCCTCCGGGCCGTCTCCGACTACGAGTTCGAGATCCAGATGGCTCAGATGAATCACCGGCTGGCGGGTGTCGAGACGCTGTTCATGCCGACGAACCCGTCGTGGTCCTTCCTGTCGAGCTCGCTCGTGAAGGAGGTCGCGCGGTTCGGTGGCGACATCGAGGGTCTGGTGCCCGACGAGGTCCGAATCCGGCTGCACGAGCGTTTGGAGGAGGGGCGCTGATGGACATCACCGCCCGGCTCGCGCACCTCGACGAGATGGTCCGCGAAGCCAAGGCCATGCCGCTGTCGTCGTCGGTGCTGGTCAATCGCGACGAGGTGCTCGACCTGATCGGCGAGATGCAGGAGGCGCTCCCCGACGAGATCAAGCAGGCGCGTTGGATCGTCAAGGACCGCGAAGATCTGCTCGCCAAGGCACGCGTCGATGCCGAGAGCATCGTGGAGCGGGCCAGGAACGAGCAGCTGAACATGGCCCGCCACGAGGAGGTCCTCTCGAGGGCGGCCGAGGAGTCGCAGCGCGTGTTGGCGGAAGCCGATGAGCAGGCGCGCTTGATGCGGCGGGAGGCCGAGGAGTACGTCGACTCGAAGCTCGCCCAGTTCGAGATCGCTCTTCGCCGGATCCTCGAAGACACGCAGGTCTCATCCCGGGCGTTGGCCAAGACCCTCGACCAGGTCGAGGTCGGCCGCGAGAAGCTCCGAACGCCGGGCACCGTCGCCGCCCAGGAGTTCGGGGAGCCAGCCGGGGAAGCCGTGACACTCGAGGCAGGGCGGCACCGGCCCGAGACACAGCTCTACGACGAGGAGGAACGATGATCCCGGCGATCGACATCACCGATCTCATCGGGCGTCCCGGAGCTTCGAAGGAGCATCGCGTCGACTCGCCCATCGAGGGTCTCGGCACCGGGCTGGCCCGGGTTCGTGACGACGTGCCGGTCGAGGGTGACCTGCTCTTGGAGGCGTTGGTCGAGGGCATCCTCGTCTCGGGCACGCTCGGAGCGACGCTCGCGCTGCGGTGCGCCCGTTGCCTCACCGAGTTCGAACAGCCCTTCGAGGTCACGGTGCACGAGCTGTTCGTGCCCGTACCCGAACCCGACGGCGACGACTACCCACTCGACCGCGATGGCTTCCTGGAACCCGACCAGATGGTGCGCGACGCGATCGGAGTCGAGCTGCCGTTCTCTCCGCTCTGCCGCCCCGACTGCCAAGGCCTGTGCCCGGTCTGCGGCGGCGACCGGAACCTCGGAGAGTGCCCAGGACACGCCGAGATCGACCCGAGGTGGGCGGCGCTCGAGCAGCTCGCCCCCCTGCTCGACGAGAACTGATCGGCGACGGAGACGACGAAGACGAAGGAGCGAACGGATGGCGGTACCCAAGAAGAAACAGAGCAAGTCGCGCGGGCGCAAGCGGGCCGCGAACTGGAAGGCCTCGGCGCCCGCCTACGCCGAATGCCCGCAGTGCAAGCAACCGAAAACCTCGCACCGAGTGTGCGCCAACTGCGGCTACTACGCGGGGCGTCAAGCGATCGAGGTCGAGTAGCCGGCGTGGCCGAAGCGCTCGACGACGCCCGGGACGAGGCGCAGGCCGAGGCGCGTGCCGGGGCGGTGCGCCCGCTCGAGTCCCTCGATCCGGCGCTCGGGGTCACGTTCGATGATGCTTCGCTGCGCCTGGCCGCACTCACTCACCGTTCGTTCGCGTTCGAACGCGGACTCACCGTGACGAACGAGCGCCTCGAGTTCCTGGGCGATTCCGTGCTCGGGCTGGTCGTCACCGACATGGCGTACACGGCCTATCCGGAGATGCCGGAGGGAGCCCTCGCCAAGTTGCGCGCCGCGATCGTGAACATGGGAGCACTCGCCGACGTGGCGCGTTCCCTCGGGCTCGGTGACGTCGTGTTGCTCGGCAAGGGCGAGGAGCTGAGCGGCGGCCGCGACAAGTCCTCGATCCTGGCCGACGCCCTGGAGGCCGTGTTCGGTGCGATCTACCTGGACCGTGGTCTCGCCGTCGCGACCGAGCTGATCGAGCGTCTCTTCCGTCCACGCATGGAGGCGTACGTACGCGGCGAGGGGGACCGCGACTACAAGACGATCCTGCAGGAGCTCGCATCGCAGGCCCTGCGCTCGATGCCCGAGTACCGGCTCGAGGACCGCGGCCCCGACCACGAGAAGGAGTTCACCGCCACCGTGCACCTCGGCGGCGAGCCGATGGGAACGGGCGTCGGCCGGTCGAAGAAGGAGGCCGAGCAGCGCGCCGCCGCGGAGGCGTTCGCACGTATCTCCGAGCGCCTGGCGCCGGGCAGTGGGGCCTCGAGCAGGGAGGACCAGGGTGGAGCTGCCTGAAGTCGAAGTGATGCGACGCGACCTCGAGAAGGACGTCGTGGGACTCCGCATCAAGGATGCCGAGGTCAAGAGCTCGAAGAACGCGATGCGGGTGATCCGGCGACACAAGACACGGAAGGACTTCACGTCGCGGCTCGTCGGGCACAAGATCACGAAGGTCGAGCGGCGAGGCAAATACATCCTCATGACCCTCGATTCGCAGGAGGTGCTGGTCGTGCACTTCGGCATGAGCGGCCAGCTCCAGCGCGGCACGGGCAGGGTGCCCATGGCCACCCACACACAGGTGGTGCTCACGTTCCAGCACCGTGGAGACCTGCGCTACGTCGACCCTCGCACCTTCGGAGAGCTGTTCGTGGCCTCGGCGGACGACCTCGGCAAGGTCAAGGAGTTGCAGCATCTGGCCATCGACCCGCTGGATCAGGTCTTCACGTGGCCGACCTTCCAATACCTCCTCGCCGATCGCGCTTCGAAGATGAAGCAACTCCTGATGGACCAGAAGTTCATCTCGGGTCTCGGCAACATCTACTCCGACGAGGTGCTGTTCCATGCCGGCATCCGGTACGACCGCATGAGCGACGATCTGTCCTCTCAGGAGGTTCGCCGTCTCTACCGTGCGATCCAGGAGGTGCTGCAGGAGGCGATCAAGCTCCGCGGCACGACCCTCGACGACGAGGCCTACGCCGACCTGTTCGGGGAGCCCGGCGGATACCGGGCGGAGCTCAAGGTGTACGGGCGCGCCGGGCTGCCGTGCCGCCGGTGCCGTACCCCGATCGAGAGCGTGAAGATCTCACAACGCAGCTCGTTCTTCTGCCCGCAGTGCCAGAGCTAGCCGGCGCCCATCAGACGAGCTCGGCGCCGGCGTCGCGCATGCGCGCCAACGCGGTCGCTCCGTCTCCGGGCTGCAGGTCGACGGCTCGCACGCCGTCGGTGATCACCTCGACCGGGTACCCGAGCATCCGCGCATCGAGCACGGTCTCCACCACGCAATAGTCGGTCGCGAGCCCGCAGATCACGAGCCGCTCGACCCCCGCCGCGGTCAGCATCTCGTGCAGCACCGTGTCCCCCCGCTCGCCCGAGAGCGGATCGCGCACGCTGAACCCCGAATATCCGTCCCGCCCGTCGTGGCCCTTGCGCACGATCTCGTGATCGGCCACCAACAGGCCGGGATGGAACTCGGCTCCGCGGGTGTCCTCCACGCAGTGCACCGGCCAGATGCCGCCGTCGCGCTGGAAATGAGGCGTGTGCTCCGGGTGCCAGTCCTGCGTGTACACCACGAGCGCTCCGGAGGCGGCGGCCTTCTCCACCTCGGCGTTCACGGTGGGCACGATCTCCTCACCGCCGTCGACGTAGAGGCTGCCGCCGGGGTCGGCGAAGTCGTTCTGCACGTCGACGACGAGCAACGCCGTCCGGTCGTCGTAGGTGGCCATCGCCGGCCAGCGTACCGGACGAACCGAGGCGGCTCGCAGGTCGCGTGGGATGACACGATGACGGGCGTGCGGAGGGTGCAGGTCCGGATCCGAGGCAGGGTGCAGGGCGTCTTCTTCCGGGCCTCGTGCGTCGAGCGCGCCGGGGCGCTGGGTGTGGGCGGATGGGTGAGGAACGCCTTCGACGGGAGCGTCGAAGGCGAGTTCGAAGGCGTGCCGGAAGCCGTCGAGTCCATGATCGACTGGTGCCGGGAAGGTCCGCCCGGAGCTCGGGTCGACTCGGTCGAGGTGCGGGACGAGCCGCCGACGGGGGAGCGGACCTTCCGCGTGACTCGGTAGCCCACCTTCAGCGATCGGGAATCACAAGCCTGTTAGCATCCGCTGCACATGTTCCTGAGGTCGATCACGATCCGCGGGTTCAAGTCGTTCGCGGACAAGACGGTGCTCGAGTTCATTCCCGGCGTTTCCGTGATCGTCGGGCCCAACGGCTCGGGCAAGTCCAACCTCGTCGACGCGATCAGCTGGGCCCTGGGCGAACAGGGAGCCCGTTCCCTGCGCGGGGGGCACATGGCCGACGTGATCTTCGCCGGCACGCCGTCGCGACCCGCGCTCGGCATGGCCGAGGTGAAGCTCGTGATCGACAACTCCGCCGGCAAGATCCCGGTGCCGATGAGCGAGATCGAGGTCGCGCGCACGATCTTCCGCTCGGGGGACTCGGAGTACCGCATCAACGGCGAGGTCGTGCGCCTGCTCGACGTGCAGGAACTGCTCTCCGAGACCGGCATCGGTCGTGCGCTGCACACCGTGGTCGGGCAGGGACAGCTCGAGGAGGTGCTGCTCGCCAGGCCCGAGGACCGCCGCAAGTACATCGAGGAGGCTGCGGGCATCGCCAAACACCGCCGCAGGAAGGAGCGCGCCGAACGCAAGCTCGCGAACCTCGACCAGGACCTTCTCCGACTGGCCGATGTGCTCTCGGAACTACGCCGGCAGCTGAAGCCGCTGCAGCAGCAGGCACAGATGGCGACGAAGCACGAGACCCTCACCGCGGAGGCGGAGAGCCTCTCGCGCAACCTGGCAGCCGCCCGCCTCCGAGCTCTCCTTCGAGAGCGCGATCGGCGAGCGGAGTCCTGGCAGCGCGGGCTGGACGAACGTCGCGAGGCTCGTGAGCGGCTCGACGGGCTCGACGGCGAGGTCCTCGAGGCGGCCGATGCCCGAGCGACCGCATCCACGGCCTTGGCCGATGCCGAGCTCGCATCCCGTGCCACCACGGAGGAACGGCGCCGGGCCGAGCAGGCGTTCCGGGAGGCGGTGGAGCGCGAGGGCGCCGCGCGCGAACGGTTGGCCTCGCAGGCGACGAAGGCTGCCCGCATCGACGCGGTCGACGACGAGATCGCGCGCGTCGGCGCCGAGCTGGGTCGGGTGGTCGCCGACCTCGAGCGCAGCGAGCGCGAGCTCGAAGCGGCCGAGACAGCGTTCCGCGAGGCGGAGCAGGATCGTCGGCGCATCGAGTCGCTGCACCGGCGTGCGGGCGAGGAGGCGGCCGGGCGCCGCGCCGAGGTCGAGGCGTTGGAGCGGTCCATCGCCTCGAGCGAGCGCGAGCGCGAGCGGGTCGCGGCCTCGTTGGCGTCGGTCCGTGAGCGGATCGAGGAAGCCGAGGCTGAACGCGCCGGTCTGCAAGCCGAGGTCGAGACGTTCGACGACGGGTCGGCGCCGATGAACGAGAAGCGTGCAGCGCTCGAGTCCGAGCGGCGTGGCCTGGTCGGCAGGGTCGAGGAGCTCGACGATGTTCGTCGCCGCCACGAGGCCCGGCGCGATCTGCTCGAGGCGCGCCGGCAGGACATCGAGGAGACGCCCGGGTCGCGTTTCCTCGACGCGCACAAGGGTCGAGCCCTCGGGTTGCTCCGGGATCTCGTGGAGGTGGAACCGGGCCTCGAGCGTGCGCTCGCCGCTGCGCTGGGCTCGTTGGCCGATGCGGTCGTCTACGACGACGGAGAAGCCGCTCTCGCCGACGCCCCCGAAGGTGACGGTGCGATCCTCGCGATCTCTGCGGGGGGACCCGTGCCGATGGGTCTGACTGGCGAGCGCAAGTTGCTCGCCGCCGTCGAGGCCGATCCGGCAGTCCGAGGCATCGTGAGCATGGTGCTCCGCGACGTCTACACCGCGGCCGACGTCATCGAGGCCTCGGAGAAGCAGCGGCAGCACGGTTCGTCGTCGTTCGTCACCTCCGACGGGGTGCTCGTCGGCCCCGCGGTCATCCACACGGCGAAGGAAGCCGATGCCCGATCCCGAGAGATCAGGGCCGAGCTGCAGGTGGTGGTCCACGACCTCGCGGCCACGGTCAACGCGTTGAAACCCAAGCGGGAGCGCATAGCCGAGATCGCGGGGGAGATCGATTTCCTCCGCGATCAGATCGAGGCGGCCGACGCCGAGATCGTCTCGGTGGCAGAACGTCTCGCCGGCGTCGACCGGACCCTGACGGGCATGAGGACCGAGGAGG
Organism: Actinomycetota bacterium; assembly: GCA_035249905.1. Lineage (GTDB taxonomy): Bacteria > Actinomycetota > UBA4738 > UBA4738 > HRBIN12 > JAOUEA01. Next base: position 27,458 of record DATFFT010000047.1, read on the forward strand.
CGTTGCACGGCCAGCGCCTCGCCGCGGTCGAGGACTCCGTCGCGCTGGCCCGGGAGCGCCTGGCCGCGCTGGCGCCGGCGGACACCG
>DATFFT010000048.1:0-4209 GCA_035249905.1 Actinomycetota bacterium
TCGATCGCGAGCGACCCGTAGCGCATGCGCCAGCCCTCGACGGGGACCTCTTCCTTCATCGCGACCGGCAGGCCCTCGAGCGCCCGGATCCCCTCGCCCCTGGCGTACCGGTCCGCGCTGACCTCCGCCGCCGCGTGCGCCGCCCCGTGACGCCGCTCGGCCAGTGCGTTGACGACGGGCTCGACCTCGTCGGCTCGGCGCTCCACGCTCTCGAGCAGCTCGACGGGCGAGAGCTCGCGGGCGCGCATCGCGGCAAGGGCTTCGGTCGCGGTCAACTCCCAGGGCTCGGTCATCGTCGGGGCAGGCTACCCGCCGAACGAGAGCCCCGTGCCGTTCGAACTACCAGTCGTCGACCGACTCGGGCTCCGAACGGAGACCCGAGAAGTCGCCGTGGTCTCGGATGCGGACCGCCGCGTCGACCATGGCTTCCACCGCGGTCCACGTCAGACCGCCACCCACGCTGACGCGGCGGGCGCCCGCTTCCACGAGTTGGGCCATCGAGAGGCCGGGGCGGGCGAGCACGTTGACCGGCTTCGAGACCGCATCGCACACCGCGCGGATCTCCGCCGACGTCGCCAGGCCGGGCGCATAGAGCACGTCGGCGCCCGCAGCCTCGTAGGAACGAAGGCGAGCGATCGTGTCGTCGAGGTCGGGATTGCCCCTGATGTGGTTCTCGGCGCGTGCCGTCAGCATGAACGGGAAGCCGAGCGCCCGAGCGGCCTCCGCCGCCGCCGCCACCCGCTCGGTCGCGTGCTGCAGGTCGTAGAGGCGGCCGCTCGGGTCGTAGTCCTCGATCGAACCGCCGACGGCGCCGGCCTCCGCGATCCGCGTGATCGCCGTCGCGGCGTGCTCGGGATCGGCGCCGTACCCGTTCTCGAGGTCGACCGAGACGGGAAGATCGGTGGCGCGATCGAGCATCGACGCGTGCGCTGCCACGTCGTCCAACGTCGCACCGCCGTCGGGGCGGCCCAGGGTGAACGCGAACCCCGAGCTCGTGCTCGCGAGCGCTCGGAAGCCGAGCTCGGCCAACACCTTCGCCGAGCCCGCATCCCCCGGGTTCGGGATCACGAACGGCGCGCCGTCGTGCAGCGCATGGAACGCCTCGCCCTTCCGTTCCTGCCGCTGCATCGTCACCTCACGAGATGAACTCGAGGCGGTCCCGATGCGCCTCGATCGCCGCGATCGTGCCGGGGTCGAGCGTGTGGTCACGCTCGGGCTCCTGCACCTCGAGCTTCTCGCCGTAAAGCTCGCCCGAGAGGTAGCGCTGGCCGGTGTCGCAGACCACCGTGACCACGCGCTCGAGCTCCGGATGCCGCTCGATCACCTTGTGCACCGCCGCCACGTTGATGCCCGACGACGGGCCGCAGAGCAGCCCCTCCTCGCGGGCCAGCCGCCGAGCGGTGACGAGAGCCTCCTCGGTCGAGACCGTGACGATGCCGTCCATGGCGGCGAGGTCGAGGTTCGGCGGCACGATGCCGTCACCGATGCCGGGCACCCCGTGCGTGCCCCACGTGTGGTCCGTGATCAGCGGGCACTCGGCCGGCTCGACGGCGAACGCCCTGATCGATGGGTCGTGAGCCTTGAGGGCATGCGCGACCCCACTGATCCACCCGCCCGTGCCCTGCGCGCCGACCACGGCGTCGACGCGACCGCCGGACTGCTCCCAGATCTCCTCGCCGCTCGCGAGCTGCGCCTCGGGATTGTCGGGGTTCTCGAACTCCCCGGGGAAGAAGTAGCGATCGGGGTCGGTCGCGACGATCTCGCGCATACGCTCGAGCGCGAGGTCGATGTCGGTGCCCGCGCCGGGCGTGAGGACGAGATCGGCGCCGTAGGCCTTGATCATCGTCTTCCGCTCGTTGCTCATGCCCTCGGGCATCACGATCGTGCAGCGGTAGCCCTTGATCGCCGCGACCGCCGAACACGCGATGCCGGCGTTGCCGGTCGTGCACTCGATGATCGTCATGCCGGGCCGCAGGTCGCCTCGCTCCTCCGCCCGCGTCAGCATCGCGGCGTAGATGCGGTCCTTCACCGAGCCCGTCGGGCCGTACCACTCGACCTTGACGAGCACGTCGACCCCGGGGGGCGCCACGCGCTGCAGGCGCACGAGGGGGGTCCGTCCGATCGCATCGAGCAAGGTCTGCGCCTCGCCCCGGTGAGCGTCCCACTCGATCGACGCGGTCGGATCCTGCCTCGCGCTCATCCCGCCCGCACACCTCGGTCGACGTAGCCCAGCCTGCGTGAGATGGCGAGCGCGGCGTCGGCGGCGAGCTTCCCGAAGCGAGGAAGGTCCACACCCCGCATCCGGAACGCCGGGCCCGAGACGCTGAGCGCCGCGACCACGTCGCCGCTCATGCCGCGCACGGGTGCGGCGACGGCGTTCAGACCTTCCTCGAGCTCCTCGAGCGTCTGCGCGTAGCCACGGGCCCGGACCTCCGCCAGCTGCGCCCGAAGCTTCCGCAGGTCCGTGATCGTGCGAGACGTGAGTCGCGCCAGGGGCGCGGCGAGCATCCGCTCCCTCTCGGCGTCGGTCGCGTGCGCGAGCAGGACCTTCCCGTTCGACGTGCAGTGCAGCGGCGTGCGCTGTCCCACCCAACTCACGCTCACGATCGAGCGGGTGCCGGTTACCTGGTCGATGTAGACGACGGACTCGCCCGACAGCACCCCGAGGTTGACGGTCTCGTGCGTGCGCTCTGCCAGATCGTCGAGGATCGGGCGGGCGGCCCGAACCAGGTCGTTGCCGCCGACGGCGGCACCGGCGAGCGAGATCAGCCCGAACCCCAGCCGGTACTTCTCCGAGATCGGATCGCGCTCGACGAATCCTCGCTCGGCGAGGGTCGAGATCAATCGGGACGCGGTCGCCTTGTGCACGTCGAGCTTGCGGCCGAGCTCGGTCACACCCAGCTCGCCGTGCTCGCTGATCAGCTCGAGCGCGCGCAGCGCTCGGCGGACGGACTGCAGGTTCCCGCCGCTCTCGTGTTGGTCTCGCATGCCGCAACGCCTCAGTCTCGTGCGCAACCGCGCCGCGGACGGTACGCCGACGCCCGAGGGCGTGTCAATGAGCGACGTTCAGCCCCGACGGGAGGCCAGCCATCGCGGGTACGACATCGAGTCCTCCAACCGGAGGCCGACCCCGGGCGGCTGCTTCCCCCTCGAGAGCACCTCGGCGGTGGCGCGAAGGACCGGCTCGAGGTCGCCGGGCTCACCCGACGCCTCGAGGGCGAACGTCCACCACGTCTCGCGACCCACCTCGACCGTCGTGAGCTCGACGGAGCATCCCGGCATCTCCGCCTCGGCCACGGGGCGTTCGACGACCCCGTCGTCGGAACGACGGAACGAGCGGCGATGCCGGGTCTTCCGGAGCGCCAGCCAGCTCGAGCCGCCGGTGGACGGCAAGGTCACGGAGTTCAGTGGGAATCGCCACTTCGCCCACCGCTCGAGTCGGCCACGCCCACCCGGCAGATCGAGGACGCCGGCGTCACCTCGGAAGGCCTTCAGGTCCAGCTCGATGCCTCCCTTGATCTTCACACCGAGGTCGGGGGACGCCGGGCCCACCAGGTATCGATCCTCACGTCGCTCGATCCACGCGTCGAACGTGCCCATCCACGCCAGCATGGCCGGCGGGATCGCGCCCTGGTCGATCCACCGAACCTCCAGCGACGGCGAGCCTCCCGAGGCGTTCGCCGACCTGGTGCTCACCGCCGCGGGGCCTACGCCTTCGTGTACGTCCTCGGATGCCTGTTGTGCCCCGGGGTCTGCCCCGCTCATCCTGCCCCTTTCCGCGCGATCGCCTTGGACATCTGCTCCCCCGGACGACCGAGCCATCGGTCAACGATAGTCTGTCGCCGGCGGCCGAGAGGACGCCGCAGCGCCCTCGGCCTATCGTGTCGTCCGATGGGAGAGCGCTACTGGCGTGCAGCGGAACCGAAGCCGTCCTACGACGTCGTGATCGTGGGCGCCGGCGGACACGGGCTGGCCACCGCCTATTGCCTCGCCGCGAACCACGGCATCACCGACGTCTGCGTCGTCGAGAAGGGCTGGCTCGGCGGCGGCAACATGGCTCGCAACACGACGATCATCCGCTCGAACTACCTCTGGGACGAGTCCGCGGCGATCTACGAGCACTCGCTGAAGCTGTGGGAGTCGCTCGAGGAGACGTTGGGCTTCGACATGCAGTTCTCTCAACGCGGGGTGTTGAACCTCGCGCACGAC
>DATFFT010000049.1:0-57530 GCA_035249905.1 Actinomycetota bacterium
CCGGTCGGCGAGGACTCGTCGGGCCCACTCGGTCCCGGCCTGCTCGCCATCGGCGACCTCGGCTCGATCATCCGCGAACTGCAAGCCGGGCTGACCGATCTCGGCAGGGCTGACTAGCTGAAGCCAGTCGCGAACACGCCCAGAAACTCTTCGACCCCTTCGTTGCCCCGCTGGCCGGCGTCGCCGGCGCCGGGGTCGTCGTGGGCCACTGGCTCTCCTACGCGCTCAGCGCCCCAGACTGGGGCTAGCGCCCAGCAGACGGAACCTCGGTCACTTGTCGGAGAGGCGCTTCTCGAACCAATGATGGGCGTACGGCTCGTCGTTGAAGGCGTGGACTTCCACGTAGCCGGAAGAGCGATACAGGGCGATCGCCTCCGTGAGCGACTTGTTCGTCTCGAGCTGGACCACTCGGCTTCCAGTGCGGGCTGCCTCCGCCTCCAGCTCGGTGAGGATGCGCCGCCCAAGGCCGAGACCACGCGCCGATCTTGCGACCCACATGCGCTTCAGTTCGGTGGTCCCGGTGTCGTGGAACTTGAGAGCTCCGCAGCCGATCGGCTCCGACCGGAGTGTCGCTACGAGCAGAAGACCGGCCGGAGGCCTGAGTTCGTCATCATCGGCCGAGAGGCTGACCGAGGGATCGAAGCCAGCCTCGAATCGCCGGTCCAGTTCGGCGAAGTACTCCCTCATGCAGTGCCGCGCGTGCGGATGCGCCGGATCCAAACCGCCGATCTCGACCATTGCAGCGGTGAGGAGTCGCTCGACATCGCTCATGGCGCCCACGAGTCGGTTCCGCTGCGCCTCGCTTAGTGGTGCGAGGAACGATAGAGCGAGCGCGTCGCTCCGTCGGTCGAGGACTGCCCGCTCGGCCAAACCCGCGGGGGTGAGGCGCGCCCTCCTCACCCTCTTGTCGGATCCGCTCGGCTCGACGGTGATGAGCCCGGCTCTTTCCAACGAGCGCAGAAGGCGACTGAGATAGCCTGAGTCGAGATCGAGCCGCGAGCGCAGTGAACGCACCTCGCATCCGTCGGCAGCGATCTCCCACAGCACACGGGCTTCCCCGATAGGCCGATCCCGAGCGAGGAAGTGGTCGTCCAGCGCGCCGACGCGTTGGGTGACGATCCGGTTGAAGCGGCGCACCCGGGAGATCATCGCCGGCTCCATTCTCTGACTCTAGTCAGAGACTTTGCCCGGGTTCAACCCCTGCGACTCTGGCGCGCAGAACTATTGCGGCGAAGGCATTTCAAGCAGTGCCCTCGGCAGGAATCGAACCTGCGACACCCGGTTTAGGAAACCGGTGCTCTATCCACTGAGCTACGAGGGCCGAGGGCCGAAGGCCAGGGTATCGCCGCTCAGCAGCCGGCGCCGAGACAGTCCTCCTCGAAGACCACCTCGTCGTCGACGGTGCCGGTGAACGTTCCCTGAACCGTGGAGCCGCTCGAGGCGTCGCGGCCCGCGTTGCCCTCGACCGCCGCGGCGCCGCCGTCGGTGGTCTCCCCGGTGCACGTCACGTGCACGCTCCCCGCATCGATGTCGGCCGTCGCCTGGCAGTCGAGGCCGTCACGCAGCTCGATGCCTTCGTTCTCGAACGCCTCGGCACCGGCGATCGCCGCAGCGTTGCGCATGCCGGCCTCGACCGCCGCTCCCGCGGCATCGGAGGCTTGCTCCTCGATGCTCCCCTCGGAGCAGGCAGCGGCCACGAGCAGGACGGTGGTCGCGGCGATGGTGATCACGCGAGTCATGACGACCACCCTATCCCGCGACGACGGTCGCGTCCTCCGTGATGGCGATCGGCGTCCTCGCACTTGCCGCCCTGCTCGAGCGAGCCCTACGGTTCGAGCACGACCGCTGGCTCGACCGAGGGGAAACCGTGCCCGATCCTCGCCTCATCGGAGACGATCCGTGACGCACTTCGACCTGGTCGTGATCGGGGCGGGGCCGGCGGGGGAGAAGGCGGCGGCCCAGGCCGCCTACTTCGGCAAGCGGGTCGCGATCGTCGAGCGTGCCCAGGTGCCCGGTGGAACGCCCGCGACCACGGGGGGCATCCCGACCAAGACGATCCGCGAGGCCGCGCTGTACCTCACCGGGTTCCGTCGTCGCGAGATCTACGGGGTCGGGCTGGACCTCCCGCCCGAGATCTCGCTCGAGCGGATCCGGGACCGCGCCGAGGACGTGGTCGAGCTCGCGATCGATACGGTGCGAGAGAACATCGACCGGCACGGCATCGAGCTCGTCCGAGGCGACGCTCGACTTGGTGCGGGCCGCTCGGTGATCGTGCGCGGTGAGGACGAGCGGCTGCTGGACGCCGAGGTGGTGCTCATCGCGACGGGTTCACGGCCGTTCCGGCCCCCGACGGTGCCGTTCGACGATCCCGACGTCGACGACTCCGAATCGATCCTCGAGGTCGACCGCATCCCCCGCAGCATGGTCGTCGTGGGCGGGGGGCCGGTGGGTTGCGAATACGCTTCGATCTTCGCCGCCCTCGATGTCGACGTGACGCTGATCGACTCCGGTCCGCGCCTGCTGCCGTTCATGGATGAGGAGATCTCCGCCGTGCTGGCCGATGCCTTCACAGGGATCGGCGTGCGCATGGTGCTCGGCCGAGGGACGTCGACGATCGGCCGGCTCGGGGATCGGCTGGCGGTGACCATGGCCGACGCCGAGGTGCTGCATCCCGAGCGGGTGCTGTTCGCCGCCGGACGCGCGGGCAACACCGACGGCCTCGGGCTCGAGGAGGCGGACATCGAATGCGACCTTCGAGGCCGCATCGTCGTGGACGAGCATTATCGGACCAGCACCGAGGGGATCTATGCGGCCGGCGACGTGATCGGACCGCCGGCGCTCGCCTCCGTCTCGATGGAGCAGGGGCGGGTGGCGATCTGCCATGCGTTCGGCTTCCCGTTCAAGGAGTCGGTCGATCCCATGCCGCCGTACGGGGTCTACTCGATCCCGGAGGTCGCGATGGTCGGGATGACCGAGCAGTCGGCCGAGGCGGCGGGCATCGATCACGAGGTGGGGAGATCGTGGTTCGAGCAGAACACGCGGGCGCGGGTCGCCGGCACGACCGACGGACTGGTGAAGCTCGTGTTCCGCCGGGACGACCGGACGTTGCTGGGGTGCCACATCGTGGGTGACGTCGCGTCGGAACTGGTACACCTTCCGCAGGCCGTGCTCCACACCGGCGGCACGATCGACCGGTTCATCCACACGACGTTCAACGTGCCCACCTACTCCGAAGCGTTCAAGTACGCGGCCTACGACGGGCTCCAGCGTCTCGGTGGACCACCGGCGCCGGCGACCACGTAAGGCCCCAAGGCCCGGAGATCTCAGTCGCGGTCGGTCAGCTCCAGCGCCACCGAGTTCATGCAGTAGCGTTCGCCGGTCGGCTGCGGGCCGTCGGGGAACACGTGGCCCAGATGTCCGCCGCACCGGGCACAGGTGACCTCGATGCGGCGCATGCCCAGGTTCGTGTCCTCGTGCAGCTCGACGGCGTCGGGGGAGATCGGCTCGAAGAAGCTCGGCCAGCCCGTGCCCGACTCGTACTTCGTGGCGGCGTCGAACAGCTCGGCGCCACAGCCCGCGCACCGGTAGATCCCGTCGTCCTTCGTGAACGCGTAGCGGCCGCTGAACGCGGGCTCGGTGCCCTTGCCCCGGAGCACCTCGTACTGCTCGGCGCTCAGCAGGCGGCGCCACTCGTCGTCGGTGGCGGGGACGGGTTTCGGCTGATCGCTCATCGTCGACAGGTCGTTCCTCTCCTCCAGGATAGGCCCGGAGAGCCCGTTCTGGGCCGCTGTGCGACAATCCGGGAGCCCTCGCGTCACGTCGATGCCGAGGCCCGGACGAGCGAGGTTTCCCCATGCGACGGCCATCCGTTCGACCCGAGACTCCGGTGGCGAACGGTGAGCTGCGGCCGCTGGCCGGTCTGCGCGACCGGGAGCCCACCGCCGCCCTCAGGGCGGTGGTCGAGGACCTCGCGGGTGAGTTCTCGCTCCGACCGCTGCTCGAGCGCATCCTGCGACGTTCGACCGAGCTGCTGGGAACCGACGCGGGCTCGATCTGCCTGGTCGACCAGTCGAGCGGCACCTACCGCAAGGAGGCCGACATCGGGGTCTCGTGCCAGTCGGGGAAGGTCTTCCCGCTGGACGAGGGCGTGACCGGGTCTGTGGTGGCGAGCGGCGGTCCAGTGATCTTCGACGACTACTCGAAGGTGCCCGGAGGGCACGTGAGCGAGGAGGACCGCGCCACGCTGCGGGGCGTGATCGGCGTCCCGATCCGCTGGCGGGGCGAGATCGTCGGCGCGTGTGTGGTCTTCTCGCGCGACCCCGAGCGTGTGTTCCGCGCGGAGGACGCGGAGATGCTCGAGGTCTTCGCGAATCACGCCGCGATCGCGATCACCAACGCCCGGCTGCACGAAGCCGCGGAGGCCAACGCCATGGCGGAGGCCGCGGCGGCCGAGCGCAACCGACTGGCCCGGGAGGTCCACGACACAGTCGCCCAGGGGCTCGTCTCGATCCTGCTGCAGCTCCGGTCGGCGCGCTCATCGCTCGACGGCGGGCGGATCGTCGAGGTTGCCGGCAGCCTCGACGAGGCACGGGCCGCAGCTGAAGCCGCGTTCGAGGAGACGCGGCGCAGCGTCCTCGGACTTGCGCCCTCACCCTTGGAGGGCCACTCCCTCGAGGAGGCGCTTCAACTCGAGATCGACTGGGTCAACCGCACCGGTGTCGCCGATGTGCGACTGGTCACGGCCGGCGATCCGGCACCGCTGCCGAGCGAGCACGCGCTGACACTGTTCCGCATCGCACAGGAATCGATGACGAACGCTCTGCGGCACGCGGGCGCGGGCTCGGTCCGAGTGGGCGTCGTGTACGGAGCCGAGGAGACCACCCTGCTGGTGCAGGACGACGGCGCCGGGTTCGATCCCTCCGCGATCGACGGCAGCGAGGCGCGGCATCGGCTCGGCCTGTCGGGTATGACCGAGCGTGCGACCCTGGCGGGGGGCACCCTCGAGGTGGAGTCGACGCCGGGATGGGGTACGCGGGTGCGCGCCTCGATCCCGCTCGAGCACGAGACCTCCCGGTCGCCGATCGAGGCGGCGCCGGACATCGACGTCCTCGTCGTCGACGACCACCCGATGACCCGCGCCGGCATCGTGCGGGCGTTGAGCGCGCCCGGGCGGGGCATCCGAGTGGTGGGAGAGGCCGGCTCAGGGGCGCAGGCCGTCGAGGTCTGGCGCAACCTCCGACCGGCGGTCACCCTGATGGATCTGCAGATGCCCGACGAGGACGGCCTCGGCGCGATCACGCGCATCCGCGCGGAGGAGCCCGAGGCGAGCATCATCGCCTTGAGCGCGTTCGCGAACGACGACCTCGTCGCCGGCGCCATGCGAGCCGGGGCTCGAGGCTTCGTCGGCAAGGAGGTTACCGAGGACGATCTCGTGCGAGCGGTGCGTGCCGCTACGCGGGGGGAGACCGTGCTCTCGGGGGCCGCCGCCGACCAGCTCCACGCTCACTTGAACGGAAGGAGCGATGGCTCCACGCTCACCGAGCGGGAGCGGCAGGTGCTCGCGTTGCTGGAGCGCGGCATGCCCGATCGAGAGATCGCCGAGGAACTCGGCATCTCGTTCAAGACGGTCGAGAAGCACGTCGGCTCGATCTTGCGGAAGACCGGGGCCCACAATCGGACCCACGCCGCGGCTCTCGCTCGCGACGGCCTGAGCGGCGGGTCGCGGTAGGGGAACCCCGCGGTTCCGGCATGGGGGGTCCCCCCGATGCCCCGGGGCGGTCGCGCTCCATATCCTCGACTGAACGAGCCGTCCGAGGAGGAGGCAGCGATGGCGGTCGTATCGATGAAGGACATCCTGGACCGCGCGTTCAAGGAGCGCTACGGGGTGGCCGCGTTCAACATCGTGAACGACCTCACCCTCGAGGCGGTGCTGGCCGCCGCGGTTGAGCTGCGGGCACCGGTGATCGTGCAGACCTCGGTCAAGACCGTGAAGTCGATCGGACGTGACGTGCTGTTCGGCATGTGGCGCACGATGACGCAGGGCATCGAGGTGCCGGTCACGCTGCACCTCGACCACTGTCCCGAGCGCGAGGTCATCACGACCTGCCTCGAGGCGGGCTGGAACTCCGTGCTCTTCGACGCCTCGGCCCTGCCGGTCGAAGAGAACCAACGGCAGACCGAGGAGGTCGTGGCCGAGGCCAGGAGGTACGGCGCCCACGTGGAAGGCGAGATCGAGGGCATCAAGGGCGTCGAGGACGATGTCGGCTCCGACGAGGAGTCGCAGCGGCAGTCGCTGGCGGTCGCGCTCGGGTTCATCCGGTCCACGGGCATCGACTGCTTCGCCCCCGCGATCGGGAACGCCCACGGCATGTATGCGGCCGAGCCGACGCTCGACGCCCAGCGGGTCTCCGACATCGTGGAAGCCGAGCCGATCCCGATCGCGTTGCACGGTGGGAGCGGCATGACGAATGCGCAGTTCTCCGACCTGATCGCGCGTGGGTGCGCGAAGGTCAACATCTCCACGGCGCTGAAGCGGACGTTCATGCAGTCCAACCTCGCCTTCCTGCGCGGGGCTGAGGAAGCCGATGCGTGGGATCCGCCGTCGCTGTTCCGGCACGTCCGGGCCGACGTGCTCGGGATGGCTTCCGAGCACATCCGGCGCTTCGGGAGCGAGGGCAAAGCCTGGTGACCGCGCTCATCTTCGACTGCGACGGCGTGCTGGCCGACACCGAGCGTGACGGTCACCGCGTGGCGTTCAACCGCACGTTCGAGGAGTTCGGTCTTCCCGTGCAGTGGTCCGAGGAGGCCTACGGCGAGGCATTGAAGATCGCCGGAGGGAAGGAACGCATGGCGAGCCTGCTCACTGACGAGTTCGTCGCCCGGGCGGAACTTCCCACCGACCCCGAAGGACAGCGGGAGGCGGTGGCGAGCTGGCACCGGCGCAAGACCGAGATCTACACCGAGATGGTGCAGCAGGGCAGGCTCCCGCCGCGCCCGGGCGTGGCGCGGGTCGCGGCGGAGGTCATCGAGGCGGGCTGGTCGGTCGCCGTGGCGTCGACGTCGTCGGAGGCATCGGTGCGAGCCGTGCTCGAGCACGTGGTCGGTGCAGGCTCCGCATCCCGCTTCGAGGTGCTCGCGGGCGACGTCGTCCCGAAGAAGAAGCCCGCGCCCGACATCTACCTGCTGGCCCTGGAGCGTCTGGATGCCGACCCCGCGAGCACGTTGGTGATCGAGGACTCGCGGAACGGCCTGCTCGCCGCGGCGGGCGCCGGGCTGCCGTGCCTCGTGACGGTCAACGGATACACCGAGGCCGAGGACTTCTCAGCGGCCGTGCTGGTGGTGACGTCGCTGGGCGATCCCGGCGGCGAACCGACGAAGGTGCTGTCGAACCGGGGCGTTCCGGACCCCGGCGGCTACATCACCCTGGACGATCTGACGGCGTGCCTCGGCGCGCGGTGAGCGGACCGAGAGACGAGGAGGTGGGGATGGGGGGATCGAGCTTCGAGGGGGTCGAGCTGGCGGTCAAGACGATCGCAGAGACGGCCGTGGAGAACGAGACGTACTTCGGAGAGCTCGACGCGGTCGTCGGCGACGGCGACTTCGGATTCTCGATGGCCCGTGGCTTCGAGATCGTGATCTCCGATTGGGACGGGTTCGACCGCGCCGACATCGGAACGTTCCTCAAGAAGATCGGGGTCGTGATCACCGGGCGGATCGGCGGCACGTCGGGGCCGATCTGGGGCACGGCGTTCCTGCGAGCCGGCACGGCGTCGGCAGGCAAGACCGAGCTCACGTCGAGCGAGGTCGTCGAGATGTTGCGGGCCGCGATCGAGGGCATCAAGACCAGGGGGCAGTCCGACCTGGGCGACAAGACCTTGCTCGACGCACTCGAGCCCGCTGTCGACGTGCTGGAGCAGGAGCTCACGGTGGGCTCATCCGGTCGCGACGCGTTGGCCAAAGCCGCGAGCACCGCCCGCGAGAACGCCGAGGCCACGAAGGCGATGATCGCGAAGAAGGGCCGGGCCGCGTACACGGGCGAGCGCAGCATCGGGACGCTCGACGCCGGCGCGGTCGCGGTGGCGGTGATGTTCGAACGGCTGGCCGAGGTTTGGCCCGAGGAGGGAGCATGACGTGAAGAAGTTCGTGAACGACCCCAAGGAGTTCGTGCCGGAGATGCTGCAGGGCATCGCGGCGGCGAATCCGGACACGCTGAAGTACGTGCCTGAGTACAACCTGATCATGCGAGCCGACGCGCCCAATGACGACAAGGTCTCCATCGTGCAGGGCTCAGGCTCCGGGCACGAGCCGGCCCACGTGATGGTCGTCGGCAAGGGCATGCTCGACGCGGCATGTCCCGGTGACGTCTTCGCGGCGCCGCCGATGGACTACGTGCTCGAGACGACGAAGCTGTTGAACTCGGCCAAGGGTGTGCTCCACCTGATCAACAACTACAGCGGCGACCGCATGGCCTTCGACATGGGTCGTGAGATGGCCGAGGCAGAAGGCGTCACGATCGGCACGATCCTGGTCGACGACGACGTGGCGGTGAAGGATTCGACGTATACGGTCGGTCGGCGAGGAGTGGCGGGCAACTTCTTCGTGATCAAGTCGGTCGGGGCTGCGTCGGAGCAGGGCGCCGACCTCGACGACCTCGTGAAGCTCGGGGAGCGCGTGAACTCCGTGACCCGCACGATGGGCATGGCGCTGACATCGTGCACGCCGCCGGCGAAGGGCTCGCCCCTGTTCGAGCTCGGTGACGACGAGATGGAGATGGGGGTCGGCATCCACGGAGAGCCCGGGCGTCGACGCGAGAAGCTCGCGAGCGCGAACGAGATCGTCGACGAGCTGGTCGAGGCGACGGCCTCCGACCTGCCCTTCCAGAAGGGCGACGACGTCGCCCTCATGATCAACGGGCTCGGCGGCACGCCGATCAGCGAGCTCTACCTGCTGTACGGACGGGCCTACGACCAGTTGAAGGGGCGCGGGATCAACGTGCGCAAGAGCTACGTCGGCGAGTACTGCACCTCGCTCGACATGGCCGGCTGCTCGGTGACCCTCGTCAAGCTGGACGACGACCTCGTCTCGTTGCTCGATGCGCCGGCGGAGGTGGCCAACCGCATCTTCTGAGGCCCGAGGGGTTCCCGGGCCGGGGCCCGGGAACCCGACTGCTCAGGAGCGGATCTCGCCGCAGAGCTCGCTCACGCCGCGGCCCAGGCATCGATGCACGAGCTTGCGGAGCTTCGGCTGGCGCCAGGTGTTCCAGAAGTCGCCGTGCGCGGTGGTCGGTGAGCCCGAGCTCAGCAGGTAGCCCGCCGCATCCTGCACGTCGAACTGCGCGATGATCGCGAGTCGCGGGAGTGCGACGGGGTGGCTCTTCGGGCATCCCCTCCCCGTCGGGGAGGCCACGTGCCGCATGTGGTCCTTGGAGTCGATCCGGCGGCCGTCCCAACAGGCCGGGAAGATGACGGTGAGCCGCAGCCGCTTGCCGCCGGCCACGCCGGAACAGTCGATCGGAACCGGAGACTCGTTGCGGTCCTCACCGCAATGGAAGTGGAAGTCGTCCGAGATCATTCGGAAGTCCTTCGGGAACGCCCGGATCCTCTCGTCGGAGAGGGCGCCGACGGATCGGTAGTACGCGAAGGCTCCGTGCGGCCGGACGTAGTTCCCGTCGGGAGCGACGAGCGCCGGGACCCAGTAGGCCGCCGTGTCGGCACGCAGCCTGCAGGACGAACCCGCATCCCGCATCGACCGGTAGGTCGAGTGCGACCTCGTGCTCTCGTTCCCGAAGAACACGTGCTGGTGGTCGCTTCGCCGATGGTGTCCCGGGGCGACGATCGGGTCTTGTCTCGTGGAGTGGCTGAAATCGCAGAAGACCGAGAATCGCTTCTCGACCGCACCGGAGGACGGTGCCGCGACCACCCCCAACGTCGTTGCGATCAAGGCGATGACGACTGCCAACGAAGCCTTCCGCACCGGCAACCAGCTCCCTTCAGGTCTCTCGACCGCCCCTCCAGCGACCTGTTGGGCGCGCACCCTAGGCACGTGTTCGCCGGCGCGTCACCGAGGAACGAAAACGTTCACGTGCCGCCGACGCCGAGAGGCGCTGGGAGGGAGGGGACACCGCAGCGATCTCCGCTCGGGCAGGCGAGGGCAATATCCCGCAAGTGAACGAAAGACGGTCGATGCGGGCTCGAGAGGGGTTGGCCCGGCGCCGAAGGGGTTATCGATGGACTTCAGCGGTGTTTCAGCGCCGAAGGTGGAGGATGCTCCGGAGGATGCACTCAGCCCGCGCATCCGCGGTCCGTCGACCAGCGTGATCGCGCCGCTTCGAGCCTCCCCACCTGCGTGGGCGAGAGACATCGTGGAGGTGAGTTGATGACCAACGCGACCGACACGGCGGTCCAGGCGAGCGTGAGTGCCCTCGAATACGCCGAAGCCGCCTGGCGTGCCGACGACCAGGGTGACGGGCTCCCCGATCCGTCGGACCTGTCGGATCCCGCTCTCTTGGCCGTGATGCACTACGCCTCGGCGGATCTGCCTCGGAGCGTGACCACCGCGGTCGATGCAGAGGCCGCCCGTCGAGGCCTGATCGAGAGCGTGACCGACCGGTGGGTGCCGTGGCTCGTGTCGGCTCTTCTCTCGATCGCCGGGATCGCGATCCTCGTCACGTTGCTCGTGTCGTGACCTCGGTTGGTTGACGGTCGACGATCGCTGCACCTAGCGTCGGACGTCCTTCCTGCGTGCCGCGAGCGCCGGCTGCCGCGCGCGCGGGCGAGGTCGGGGGGGATGATTGCTCGAGCCATACGATGTCGTGGTCGTCGGGGCGGGCCACAACGGCCTGGTCGCGGCGTTCTACCTCGCGCGCGCCGGTCTGCGAACGGTCGTGGTCGAGCGACGCCCGATCGTGGGAGGCGCCTGCACGACCGAGGAGTTCGCCCCCGGCTTCAAGGCCTCGCCCGGCGCGTACGTGCTGTCGATGCTGCGCGGCGCGGTCTGGCGCGACCTGCGGCTGCGTGAGCGAGGACTGATCGTCGACGAAGGCGGGCCGTCGCTCAACGTCTACCCCGACGGCAGCACCTTCGTGCTCGAGGCCGAACCGGCTCGGGCGCTCGACGCGATCCGGGGCCGCTCTGCCGCCGATGCCCGGGCTTTCCCCGCGTACGAGCAGAAGGTCGAGCGCATCGCCGCCTCGCTGATGCCGATGTTCGACGTCACGGCGCCGAACCCGGAGCGGCCGCGCGTCCGTGAGCTTCCGACGGCTGCCAGGCTGGGGTACACGGCGCTCCGAAGCCGGCGGACGCTCGACGAGATGGCCTTCCTGTTCGCGACCTCGGCGAGCCGGTACCTCGACGAGCACTTCGAGGACGAGATGGTGAAGTCCGCCTTGGGCTGGGAGTCGATCAGCAACACGCTGGCGGGTCCGAGCACCGCCGGGACCGCCTACGGCCTGCTGCACGAGGCCGCGTCCGGCGGGTCCGGCGGTGGCGTGGGATGGGGATTCGTCCGGGGCGGCATGGGCACGGTCACGTCGCTGATGGCCGACGCCGCGCGGGAGGCCGGAGCCGAGATCCGAACCGAGGCCTCGGTGGAACGCATCGAGGTGCGTGGCGACCGTGCCGTCGGGGTGGTGCTGGCCGACGGCGAGGAGATCAGTGCCCGCCGAACCGTCTCCAACGCAGACCCGAAGCGGACCTTCCTCGGCCTGATGGACCCCTCGCTGCTGCCCGCGCGGTTCACAGAGCGCCTCTGCGCCTACCGGTGCGAGGGGGCCAGCCTCAAGATCAACCTCGCTGTGGCGGAGCTGCCGAGGATCCCGGGGGTCGACGACGGATCCGGGGTGCGCTCGTACCACCGCGGGCTCATGCAGGTCACGAAGCCACTGGGCGAGCTCGATCGAGATCAAGCCTCGGCGCGAGCGGGGGTACCGGCGACCGATGCCCACGTCGAGCTCTGCATCCCGTCGGTCCACGATCGCTCGTTGGCGCCGGAAGGCCGCCACGTCGTGACGCTCGGCGTTCGCTCGCAGCCGTACCGTTTGCGCGAAGGTTCGTGGGACGAGGTGCGCGAGACGGTCGCCGACGGTGTGATCGAGCAGCTCGGGCGGGTCTTCCCCAACCTGCCCGGGTCGATCCTGCACCGCGAGGTGCTCACGCCCCTCGACCTGGAGCGCCGGCTCGCTCTCACGGGCGGACATCACCTTCACGGCGACATGTCGCCGGATCAGTTGCTGTTCCTGCGACCCGTGCGCGGCTGGGCCGACTACCGCACGCCGATCCGCGGCCTGTTCCTGTGTGGCGCCGGCACCCATCCGGGCGGTGGCGTCACCGGCGCGAACGGCCGCAACTGCGCGCGGGAGATCCTTCGCGAGGCCGGCCGGAACAGGCGTCGGCGGCGCTGACGCCGCCCGACCCAACCCGACGGATGGACGCTCCGCTCATCGAACGATGAGGGATCGTGCGAGGATCCTCGCGGAGGGAGCCTTTGGAGCAGCGTGATCGGATGGCGCGGCCGTGGCCCGCCCCGGGCTTGGGGACGCGGCGACGTCGCCGGCCGACGGGCGCACCCCCTCCGCTGCCGAAGCAGATCGGTTCGACGGGCTGGCTCTGGCTCGTGCTGCTGCTGGCCGTGGTCGTCGGGGGGTGCCTGTGGCTCCGTGCCGACCCCACTCCGCTGGACCGGCTCGACGCGATCGTGACCGAGGCCGTCGTCTCGGTGCGAACGGGGTGGCTCGAGGCGTTCGCGCGCCAGGCGCACACGATCGGCTCCCGGGTCGGGTTCGCGGCGCTCGGGTTGACGCTCGTGCTCACGACCGCGTGGTTCCGCCGCTGGCGCCACCTCGTGATCTGGGTGATCTCGCTCGGGCTCGCAGGAGCCCTGCTGCAGGGGCTGGAGCTCGTCTCTCTGCGACCTCGCCCGTTCGGCGTGTCCCAGCTCGCGAGCTGGGAGGGCTACGCAACTCCGTCGATCCCGATCGGTGCGATCGCGATCCTGTCGATCGGGGTGGTGTACATGCTCGTCGTGCCCGGTCGGCCTCGATCGTGGGCGAAGCTGGGCGCGGCGGCCGCGATCGCCCTCACGGGGGTGCTCCGGATCGCGCTCGGCGTGGACCACCTCACCGACGTGGTGTTCGGTGCGATCGTCGGGGTCTCGATCCCGCTCGTGGCGTTCCGTGCGTTCGCCCCGAACGACACCTTCCCCGTGTCCTATGGCCCGCAGGGGAAGTCGGCGCACCTCGACGTCACGGGTCGGCGGGGCGAGGCGATCCACAGCGCGATGCGGGATCAGCTCGGGTTCGTGGTGCACGACGTCCATCCGGTCGGGTTGGAGGGCTCGGGCGGCTCGACCCCGCTCAAGCTCACCGTGACCGACGAGATGGACATCGAGCGGACGATCTTCGCGAAGCTCTACGCGAAGAGCCACGTTCGAGCCGACCGCTGGTACAAGCTCGGTCGCACGATGCTCTACGGCCGGCTCGAGGACGAGACGCCGTTCACGACGGTGCGCCGATTCGTCGAGTACGAGGACTACACGCTGCGCATGCTCGGCGGTTCCGGATTCCCCACGCCGACGCCGCTCGGCGTGGTCGAGATCACCCCCGAGCGCGAGTACCTGATCGCGATGGAGTTCTTCGACGAAGCCGTCGAGATCGGCGAGGCCCAGATCGACCTGGGCGTGATCGATCAGGGCCTCGCCTTGGTCCGTCGCATGTGGGATCTCGGGCTCGCCCACCGGGACGTCAAGCCGGCCAATCTGATGGTGCGGGGCAAGGAGCTGAAGCTGATCGACGTGTTCTTCGTGCAGGTGCGGCCCTCCCCATGGCGTCAGGCCGTCGATCTCGGGAACATGATGCTCGTGCTGGCGTTGCGATCCGACGCCCGGACGGTCTATGAGCGCGCGCTGAGATCGTTCACGCCCGACGATCTCGCCGAGGCGTTCGCGGCGACGCGCGGCGTCGCGAGTCCGACCCAGCTCCGGCAGCACCTGAAGAGGGACGGGCGGGATCTGCTCGAGGAGTTCAGGACGATGGCGCCCGCCGCACGACCGATCGCCGTCCAGCGATGGAGCATCCGCAGGGTCCTGCTGATCGTCGCGGCTCTCGGCGTGCTCTTGCTCGGGATCCTGACCGGGGTCGCGCTGTTCTTCCCGAGCCGAGGGACGGTGACCACGCCCGAGTGCGGTTCGGGACGGGCGATGCAGCTGATCGCGCAGGCGGTCCCGAGCGCCACGCGGCTCCCGTGCGTCTCGACCCTGCCGTACGGCTGGGGCGTCGGCACCGCCGAGACCGTCCAGGGCCGCGCGGTCTTCGGCCTCGGCGTGGCCGGCGGAGACGAACCCGTGACCGTCACCCTGACCGAGACGTGTCCCGCTCCGGTCGAGGGCGCCGAGCGCATCCTCGTCGATGGCGGCTGCGTGACCTATCGTTCCGCGGTCGCCGAGGCGGCCGTGCCGTCGTTCGATGTGAACGGCGGGCTCGCGTTCACGCAGCGGGCCGACCTCGTCGCCGCGGTCGCGGCCGAGGACGGGCGGGTGCTCTGCGGCGCGCTCGCCCCGCCGTGCCCCTAGTTCCGACGACGAGCGCGGCTCGTTTCGAACCGATCGATATCAGCCGCGGACCACGTCCGAAGCATCTCCGATCGCCGGCAGGAGCCACCTCACGCCTCGCTACACTCTCGGTCGACCTGCGATCGGGGCCCTGGGGGGATGACCGAGGACCGCTCACACCTGCACCTGGAGACCGCCCGGATGACGCTCCGGCCGCTCTCCCTCGAGGACCTCGATGCGGTCGCGGCCCTGCTCGGCGACGCGGAAGCCCTGGCACTGTGGGGCGAACCGCTCGACCGTGAGGGTGCACGCTCCTGGATCGAGCGCAACCTCGCGCGGTACGAGGAGCACGGGTTCGGACGGTGCGCGATGGTCCTGCGAGCGACCGGCGAGCTCGTCGGGGACTGCGGCCTGATCCCCACGGAGGTCGAAGGCACGCCCGAGGTGGAGCTCGGCTGGATCGTCTCGAGGTCGCACTGGGGACAAGGCCTCGCGACGGAGGCGGCGGTGGCCTGGCGCGACCTCGCGGGCGACCGGCTCGGCCTGCGCCGGATCGTGTCCATGGTGAGCGAGGGGAACCTCGCATCTCGCCGCGTAGCGGAGAAGCTGGGGATGGCGATCGAACGCCGGGCGATGTGGGGTGGCCACGCGATGCTGATGTACGTCTGGGGCGGCCACGACGTGCGTCGCGTCATCCGAGCCGGCGGACGGCCGTAGATGCACGTGTGAGGTCCTTCGCGACGCCGGTCGGGGTCGGAAGCGCTGATGCGGCTGGCGCCATGCGACGTTCCTATCAGCTCGCCGTGTCGCCCGCTTCCGGGCTCCGCACGGGATGGTCGTGCCGACGGCCGGCCATCCATCGGGCAAGTGTGAGCGAGAGCAGGGGAAGCATCTCACCGTCGACCTCGACGGTACCCTCTGCGACCATCCCTACCCTCCTCGCGACCGCGAGCGACGCTTCGTTGCGCGTGTCCACGAGGCAGATGAGCCGGCCGACGTCGAGGTGCTCGAAGGCGTGATCGACGATCGCGAGAGCGGCCTCGGTGGCGAGTCCACGGCCCCACCGTTGCCTCGCGAGGAGGTACGCGAGCTCGACCTCGTGGCGGTGCCCTGGGGCCGGTCGCTCATCCGGGCCGTCGAGCGCAAGCGCTCCCGGTGAACGAGCCTTCACGACCTTCCAAGGAAGCAGCCCGCACCGGCCGATCAGCTGGCCGGTCTCCCGTTCGATCGTTGCCCACAGCCCGTAGCCGAACCGCGCGTAGTACACGTCGATGATCCACTCCAGCTCCTCGCGCGTCTCCTCGCGGGTGAGGGTGCCTTCGGGGAAGTACCGTCGGACCTCGGGGTCGGCGTAGAGCTCCGCGAGCGCGTCGAGGTCCCCGATCGTGAGGCGACGGAGCAGGAGCCGCTCGGTTCGCAGCACGATCGCGCCGTCGGGGATCTGCGACGTCGTCATCGGTGTCAGCCCAGGGCCACGAGCGTCGTCCGCATCGAGGCGATCGACGCGTGCGTGATGGGGTCGAGCACGAGGATCACCTCGTCGGCGCCTGCCTCGCTCATCGCGCGGATCGCGTCGGCCACGTCGGCGGGCGAGCCGGTCACGGGCGGCGCTTCCGGGTCTGAGGGCCGCTCGCCCGCCGACGGGTCGAGCGCCACGAGCATGCACGCGCTCCGTTCGATCTCGGCCGGGTCCCTTCCGACGGACAGCGCGATCTCGTCGATCTCCCGCGAGCGAGCGGCGAATCCTTCCGGCGTGTTCCCGTACCAGTCGAACCAGGTGTTCCAGGCGTCGACGTGGGGGAGAGCCGCGGTCAACACGCGCCGTCCCGTGCTGCCGATCATCAGCCGGGGCCGCCGGGCGGGGGCCGGCAACAGCACCGCGTCGTCGACGTGCACGTGCTCGCCGTGCAACGTCACCCGCTCCCCGGCCACGAGCCCCCGGATCACCTCGAACGACTCCTCGAATCGCGAGGCGCGCCGGCCGAACGGGAAGCCGAACGCCCGGAACTCGGCCTCGTTCCACCCGGCCCCCAGCGCCAGTACCAGACGCCCGCCGGAGATCTCGTCGACGGTGGCTGCCTGCTTCGCGAGCATCGCCGGCGCGTGGAACCCGGTGCACGCCACGAGCGGCCCCAGCTCCACCCGTTCGGTGGCCTGGGCGATCGCGGCAAGGGTGGTCCATGCCTCCCACGGCCCGCGCTCCGGGCGACCGTCGCCCCGGTAGAGCAGGTGGTCTCCGACCCACACCGAGTCGAAGCCGGCGCGCTCGGCTTCCACGGCCATCGCGACGTACTCCTGCCAGCGGACCTCGCGTTCGACCTCGGGAAGTTGCACGCCGATGCGCACGGCTGACGTCATGACGGATCGGTGGTGAACACGACCTTGCCCCGCACCTGCCGATCGCGCAGCGCTTCCATCGCTCGAGGGAGCTCGCTCCACGACACCTGCAGGCCGATGGGCGCCTCGATGCGCCCCTCGTCGATCGAACGTGCGAGGAACCCGAGGTCGTTCCCGAACGTGTTCACGTTCGTGCGGTAGAGCCGGAACGGCTGCAGCCGCGCCCCGGCATGCTGGAAGTCGAAGAGTCCGATGCGAGCGCGCTCGCCCGACGCCATCCCGAAGAGCACCGCGGTCGCGCCGGGGCCCAGGGCACGGATCGCTCGTTCCAGGACGGGGCCCCCGACGGCGTCGAGCACGAGGTCGAACGGCTCGGTGTGCTCCCGATCCTCGAGCACGACCTCGGAAGCACCGAGCCGATCCAGGCCCTCCCCCCGCGATGCATCTCCCACGACCGCCGTCACACTCGCACCGCCGGCGTGGGCGAGCTGTGTGGCGAAACGACCGACGCCCCCCGCCGCGCCGGTGACCAGCACCCGGCTTCCGAGCAGCGAACCACCTGCCCGAAGCGCACGCAGGGCGGTCAGGCCGGCGACCCCCAGCGTCGCCCCGGCTTCGAACGTGACGCCCTCGGGGAGGCTGCAGCACCTGGTCGCGGGGGCGGCCGCGAGCTCCGCCCAGCCCGCCTGATCGATCGCGGCTGCGACCCGCGTTCCGGTGCCGGGCCCGGTGCCGTCGGCGGCGCTGCGAACGACGACTCCCGCGATGTCCTGGCCCGGACGCCAATCGGGTCGAGACTCGATCAGCCGAAGCTCTCCGCGATTGAGCGATCCCGCCCGCACCTCGATGACGATCTCGTCGTCGCGCGGGACCGGGTCGGGCACGTCGCGGATCACGAGGGGGTCATTACCCTCGCGTGTGGTCACAAGGGCCCTCACGAGCCGACGTGTCCTTCGGGCCTTCCGGAGGGGATCCTCGGCGTGATGATCAGCAGCACCACGGCCGCGACCAGGGCGAGTCCGAAGGCGCCCGCGAGCCCCGTGCGCAACGGCGCGCCGAGCGCGTCGGACAAGGCGATCGCCGCGCCCCCGAGCCCGGCGCCGGTCGCGACGCCGAGCATGTCCATCAGCAGCACCGACGAGAGCTCCTCGCCCTCCTCGCCCGAGCCCGACAACCGCATCGCCGCGAGCGGGATCGTGGCGAACGCGATGCCCATGCCGGCGCCGACCACCCCCCATCCGATGTAGGCGAACATCAACGGCACCTGCTCCCAGAGCGTGCTCGTCACCGCGACCTGGCCCACGAGCAGCAGCAGCGCGCCGACGCCCACGAGCCAGCTGAGCCGGCGCTCGCCCGCCCGGTTGGACTGCCACAACGCCCCGAGCGCCCACGTCACCGTGGCGACGGTGATCGCGATCCCCGCGGCGGCCAGCGAGAGTCCTCGTTCCCTGGTGAGCATCAGGGTCAGGAAGGCATCCATCGCCAGGAACGAGACGGAGAGCAGGAACGCGGATGCGCCGATCGCACCGTGGCCGGGTGTGGCTCGGAACGTGCCGGGCGGGGCGATGCGTCGTAGCGCCGGGATGCCGATCGCGAGCCCCGCCGCCACCGCCACGGGAACCCACCATGCGAACGCGGTGAGCGCGACGAACACGAAACCCGCTCCGACCATCAGCTGCAAGGGCCAGCGCAGCGACACGCCGGGCCCGGTCGTCTCGGAGCGCGGAACGAGGTCGAGCACGGGCGTGATCAGTGCCCAGGTCGCGAGGAGCACCGGGATGGGCGCCACGAACGACCATCGCCAGCCCACGGTGCTCGCGATGGCCGCGCCGACCGGCGGCCCGATCAGGCCGGGCAGGATCCACATCGTGGCGAGCAACGCGAGCACCCTCGGGCGCAGATGGTCCGGGTAGGTCTTCGCCACCGTGCCGAGCGACAGCGCGTACAGACCACCGCCGCCCGCGCCCTGCAGGAACTGCCCGACGAGCACGACCGGCATCGCGGGCGCCGTGGCGGACACGAGCAGCCCGGCGGCGAACACGGCGAGTACCGGCACCAGCACGGCTCGCGTGCCGAACCGGTCGATCGCGCGGCCGACGATCGGGATCGACGCGATCGTGGCGAGGCTCAACGCCGTGAACGCGAGGCCGTAGAGCTGCACCATGCCGAGATCCCCACGGATGTCCGGCATGATCGTGGCCACGACCAAGCTCTGGACCGCGACCAGGGCCTCGAGCACCAGCAGCCCCGCGGTGAGCCGTCCGCGGCGTCCCCGGAAGACCTCGCGCCACGGCGCCGGAGGGGCCGACGTCGTCGGCACGCCCTCGCCCGCGATGTCGTCGGTCGCCATCGCCAGAGTGTAGGCAGCCACGAGCCCCCCTCACGGGGGGGCGACCGCCTCTGCGCGCCTCGATGCCGGGCACCTACGGTGTCGGCGAGGGAGGTGACGATGGTTCCGTCGATCGGGGGCTCAACGTCTGGCCGGGCGCCCGTGCTCGGCCTTCCGCGCATGCACATGGAGGCGGGCGACCGGCGTGACTTCCTGCCTGGGCTGATCGCGGCAGCCGACCGCGCGGGGGCTCGGGAGATCGTGCTCGAGCACGGATACGGCAGCGGGATGTCCGTCGATCCCGGCGACTACCTGGCTGCCTCGCCGAAGGTGCGTTTCGCGGTCCTCGAGGAGGTCCTGGCCAGCGATGTCGTCACGGTGATCCGATGCCCCGATGAACCGGCGCTGCGCTCGATGCGGCCGGGGGCGACGCTGGTCACGATGCTGCACTACGCGACGCGGCCCGAGCGGACGCGCTCGATCGCGGACCTGGGGCTGCGGGCGATCTCGCTCGACGGGGTCGTCGACGACCTCGGGCGCCGGCTGGTCGAATACCTCGAAGCCGTGGGCTGGAACGGGGTTCGGCTCGCGTTCATCGAGATCGCGCGGCTCCACCCTCGCTTCGCTCACCCGAGCCGGCGCCCCCTACGCGTGACCTGTCTGGGTGCGGGTGCGGTGGCGGCCCACGCGGTCCGCGCAGCCACCCGCTACGGCGACCCTGAGCTGCGCGCCGAGCTCGCGGCCAACGAGGTGCCGGGCGTCGAGGTCACCGTCGCCGACTTCGACCTGACCGGTCACGAGGACTACCTGCTCCGCAGGCTCGAGGTGAGTGATCTGTTGATCGACGCCACGCAGCGGGCGGACACGACGGCACCGGTCGTTCCCAACCCGTTGCTCGCGGCCCTTCCTCCCGATGCCGTGATCTTGGATCTGTCGGTCGATCCGTACGACTTCAGCGCGGATCCTCCGCGCACGAAGGGGATCGAAGGGGTGCCGCACGGCGACCTCGACCGGTACATCTTCCCGATCGATCATCCGGCATGGGATGAGCTCGATCGCCGCGTCGACACGCGGCAGCGCCGGCTCGCGCTCTCGTGCTACGCGTGGCCGGGGATCGACCCGCTGGACTGCATGCGTGTCTACGGCCGACAGGTCGAGTCGGTGCTGAGCGTGGTGCTTCGCCGGCCCGCGGAGGACCTCGATGTCGAGAGCGACGACGTGATCGAGCGGGCGGTCGCGCGTGCCGAGATCGGAAGGTGGCTGTCGTGACCGTCGCGAGCCTCGGCCTTCCCCGCATGCACAAGGAAGCCGGTGAGCGGCGCGACTTCCTGCCCGACCTCGTCGCCGGTGTCGCCGACCTGGGCGGCTCGGTCGTCGTGGAGCGTGGCATCGGCCGTCGCATCGGATACACGGACGACGACTACCTGCGAGCCGGCCCGAACGTCGTCGTCGGATCGAACGAAGATGCGTTCGACCAGGATGTCGTGCTGGTGCTCCGTGCCCCCGAGGAACGCCTGGGCCTCATGCGCCCGGGCGCGACCCTGGTCTCGATGTTGCACTTCCCGACCCGACCCCAGCGGGTCGCTCGACTCTGCGAGCTGGGCCTCGATGCGGTCTCGCTCGACACGCTCACCGACGACATCGGTCATCGGCTCGTGGTCGACGGCCGAGACGTGGCGTGGAACGGGCTGGAGGCGGCGTTCGACGTGCTCGAGCGGGAGTGGAGGTACTTCCTCGATCCGACCCGCCCGCCGGTCCGCGTCACGGTGCTGGGAGCCGGCGCGATCGGCAAGGACGCCGTCGAGGCGGCCACGAAATACGGGAACCTCGAGCGGGCCGAGCGGCTGGCCGGCTTCCCGGGGGTCGAGGTCACGACGATCGGCAGGAACCTCACCGCTCGGGACGGCTACATGAAGGGACGGTTCGCCGCCACCGACGTGCTCGTCGACGCGACCCAGCGCCACGACCCCAGCGCTCCTGTGGTTCCGAACGCCTGGCTCGCATACCTGCCGGTGCACGCCGTGATCTGCGACCTCGTCGTCGACCCGTACCTGCTGCACGAGTTCCCGCCCACCGTACGAGGGATCGAGGGCATCCCGCAGGGGAACCTCGATCGATGGACCTTCGCGCCCGACGACCCGGCCTGGAACACCGTGCCCGAGGAGGTCGACCGGTCGCAGCGACGCCGGGTGGTGTCGTGCTACTCGTGGCCGGGCGTGCATCCGCATGCCTGCATGGAGCTCTACGGCCGCCAGCTCGCTCCGCTGCTCCGCGAGCTCGTGCGCGTCGGGGGGGCGGGGCAGCTCACGGGGTGCGGCGAGTTCCACGAGCGCGCCCTCTGGCGGGCCAGCCTGCGGGCCTGGGTGGGTCAGCACGCCGCGCTGGTCTGATCGCCGCTCACACGTCGATCTCGGTGCCCTCCGCGGCGACGATGCACCGCTGCGGTTCGACCTGCCACCCGGCCAGCACGGCGGTGCGCATCGCCTCGAGCTCGGCGTCGGCGTGACCGGGGTGGTGATGGAAGAGCACGAGCCGGTCCACCTCTGCCCGGCGGGCGTACGAGGCGACATGGGCCACGCTGGGATGTCCCCAGCCGACGTGATCCGGGTACTCGTCCTCGGTGTACTGACAGTCGTGGATCAACAGGTCGGCGTGGTGTGCGAGCGCGTAGCCCGATATCCAGCTCGTGCTGGCCGCATCGAGGTCGGTGCCCAGGGCCGGCTCGTGGTCCGTGACGTATGCGAGCGTCTTGCCGTCCGATTCGAGCCGGTATCCGACGGTGGCGCCGGGGTGCAGGATCGGGTCGGCCGTGATCGTGATCGAGCCGATCGTCCACGGGTCACGTGGGGCATCGTGGAAGGTCACCCGCGCCGGCACCTCGGACAGGTGCACGGGGAAGAGCGGGGGCGAGAAGTAGGTGGCGATCCGTTCCGCGAGCGACGCGACGGGAGACGGAGGGCCCCAGATGTGCAGCTCGACGTCGGGCGACCAGATCGGCGCGAACATGCCGAGCCCCTCGAGATGGTCGACGTGCAGATGGGTCAGGAACAGATCGATCCTCTGCACCCCCCGCTCCATCAGCGACTCGCCGAGCGGGCGAGCCCCGGTGCCGGCATCGAGCACGATCGTCTCGTCCGCATCGCCTCGGACCTCGATGCACGACGTGTTGCCGCCGTATCGGATCGTCTCGGGGCCGGGCGCCGCGATCGAGCCGCGGGACCCCCAGATCCGGACCTTCACCCGTCCTCCGGAACGGGCTCGGGGGTCTCCCAGAAGATCGCGATCGCGCCGAGGCACTCGTCGGCGTGCGCGAACAGGGGGAAGGCGGTGACCTCGATGCGTCGTTCGATCCCGTCGATACCCCGGATCCTCACGATCCCGTGATCGGGGCGTCGCTCGAGGATGGCCACGCCGAGCGGGAGGTCGCTGAGCTCCATCGGCCGGCCGTCATCGTGTGACGGCTCGAACACCGTGCTCCAATCGCCGGCTTCCATGCTCTGGCCCTCGACGAATCGTCGCGCGAGCACCCGCTCGGCCCCCTCGTTGAAATAGATCACCTTCCCGGTCACATCGACCAGGAACACCGGAGTGGACAACCTCGAGGCGAAGTCTCGAGCGATGATCAAGACGAGGTGGTGTTGGTTCGACTGGGCCATGGGCGCCAGCCTAGCTCCCGGCGGCGGGGCGGGCGAGCCGATGGAACGCCGGCCGGATCACCTGCTCGACGAGTCTGCTCCGCTCGTGCAGGGGAAGGAACGCCGCCTCGGCCGCGGTGCGTGTCGTCTGCTCGAGCCTGACGAGGTCCCAGTCGTTGGCCCGGGCGATGAGAACGGTCTCCCGTGACTGGGTCGTCGCCGACATCAACCGGTTGTCCGTGTTGATCGTGACCTGGAAGCCGAGCTCGGCGAGGACGCCGATGGGATGCTCCTCGATCGATCCAACTGCACCCGAGTGCACGTTCGACGTCGGACACATCTCCAGTGGCACGCCCCGATCACGGATCTCGCGGGCGAGCGGACCCAGCGTCGGTCGTCCGTCATGGTCGGTGAGGTCGTCGGCCAGCCTGACGCCGTGCCCGATGCGCCGGCTCCCGCAGGCGAGGGCGCCGCGGATCGAGTCGAGCCCGTCACCCTCGCCGGCGTGGATCGTCGTTCCGAGTCGCCCGTCGGCGAGCACCCGATCGAACGCGGCACGATGGGCGGTGGCGGGAAAGCCCGCCTCCGCGCCGGCCAGGTCGAAGCCCACGACTCCGCGATCGGCCCACCGCACCGCCAGGTCGGCGATCTCGAGGCTGCGGTGGCCCGTTCGCATCGCGGTCACGATGGGGCCCAGACCGATCGAGGCCCGTTCCGAGCCCGCCCGGAAGCCGTCGGCCACCGCCTCGACCACCCCGTCGAGCGGGAGGCCACCGTCCGTGTGTAACTCGGGTGCGAAGCGGACCTCGGCGTATACCACCCCGTCTGCGGCGAGGTCCTCGGCGCATTCCCGCGCCACGCGTGCGAGGGCGTCGGCGGTCTGCATCACCCCCACCGTGTGCGTGAACGTCTCGAGGTAGAGGGCGAGGTCGCCACGGCTGGCCCCGCGCTGCATCCACACCGAAAGCGTCGAGGGATCGTCCGACGGCAGGCCGCGGTAACCGGCCGCATCGGCGAGCTCGACCATCGTCTCCGGTCGCAGGCCGCCGTCGAGGTGATCGTGGAGCACCACCGACGGGAGGGATGCGACCTGCTCGGGCGTGACGACCGACGGCATCGTCGACGGGTCAGACATCGGGGCCGGACGGGTCGGTCAGGTCGGCCTCGTCCGCGTCGAGCGCCCCCAGCAGGGCCGAGGCGTCCGCGTGCATGCTGACGCCGCGCGCGCCGGCGCCGATCGCGACGACGCCGAGCCCGCGGATCGAGGCGTCGGCGACGACCGGCCACGCCGTCGACGATCCGAACGGTGTGATCGCTCCCCGTTCGTACCCGGTGGCCTCCTTCGCCTCGTCTGCGTCGGGCAGCGTGAGCCGGCGCGCGCCGAGGTGCGCACGGAGCTTCTTCCAGGCGATCTGACGCCCCCCGGGCACGATCACGAACACGTAGTCGTTCGCCCCTCGTCGGATCACGATCGTACGCAGCAGACGCCCGACCTCGATGCTCTGCAGCGCGGCGCTTTCCTCGGCGCTCGACGGCACGTCGGTCACGACGATCCGCGCATCGAGCCCGACGTCGGCGATCGCCCGTGTCGCGGCTGTATCGACCATGGAGGTCAGTATCGCGGAGCGCTGGCGGGGGGCGCGGCGTCGAGCTCCGCCAGATCGTCGTCCCCGAGCCTCAGGGTCGCGGCCGAGACGTTCTCCTCGAGGTAGCGGATCCGCTTCGTGCCGGGGATCGGCAACACGTGGTCGCCTTGGGCGAGCGTCCAGGCGAGCGCGATCTGGGCGGGCGTCGCCTCGTGGCGTTCGGCGACCCGGCGCACCACCGACACGACGGCTTGGTTCGCATCGATCGCCTCGGGCGTGAACCGCGGATTGGTCGAGCGGAAGTCCCTCGTGTCGAATCCCGCGCCGGTGATCGTGCCGGTGAGGAAACCCCGCCCGAGCGGCGAGAAGGGCACGAAGGCGGCGCCGTTGCTCGCGCACCAGGGAACGACCTCGGCCAGGGCGTCGCGGGTCCACAGGCTGAGCTCCGACTGCACCGCCGCGACGGGATGGATCTCGGCGGCGAGCTCCAGCTCTGGGACGCCGACCTCCGAGAGTCCGATCGCCTCGACGTCGCCGGTCTCGACGAGCGAGGCCATCGCTCCCCACGACTCCGCGAGGGGCACGTGCTCGTCGACGCGATGCAGGTAGTAGAGGTCGATCACGTCGGTGCGCAGACGCTCGAGCGATGCCTTCACCGCCGCGGCGATGTGGCGGGGCGAGCCGTCGCGCGTGAGCGGGTAGCCCCCGTTCGGTCCCACCGACAGGCCGACCTTCGTCGCGATCGTCGCCCGGTCGCGCCGGCCGCCTCGGAGCGCCCTGCCGAGGATCTCCTCGTTCGTGAACGGTCCGTACACGTCGGCCGTGTCGAACATCGTCACCCCGAGCTCGAGCGCCCGGCCGATCACAGCCTCCGGGTCGTCCCCGCTCGGTGCATCGACATAGCCGAAGCTCATCGGCATGCAGCCGAGCCCGATGCGCGCGCCGGCATGGACGAGATCCATCGCGGCATCGTCCCACGACGCGGGCGACGCTAGGCTTCCCGCACGACCGAGACGAGGGGGCACGTGATGGATGTGTCGAACGCAGGCGAGGGCACGTTCGAACGGGGCGACGAGGCGCGGTTCATCGGCGAGGTGTGGCTCCGGACGACGCTCACCGATGAGACCGGTACGAACGTCGGGTTGGTCCACTTCTCGCCGGGGGCGCGGACCCACTGGCACCGCCACCCCGGGGGCCAGTTCCTCTATGGGGTGAGCGGCAGAGGGCGGGTCCGAACGCGCGACCAGGCGGGCCACGTGCTCGAACCGGGCGACGTGATCCACGTCGGACCGGACGAATGGCACTTCCACGGCGGCACGGGCGAGACGCCGGTCGTTCACGTGGCGGTCAACGGCGGCGGAGCTCCCGACTGGGGCGAGCCCGTGAGCGACGAGGAGTACGCCGAGGGCTTCTGACCCCGTCCTCAGAGCTGGGTCGCACCTCGCACGGCGAGGAACAGCCCCATCGCGGCGATCGCCGCCGCAGATGCGACCGGGAGGAACCTCGCCGCGCCCGACGTCAGGCGACGTTCGGCGACGTCGCGCGCCTTCAACGAGAGCACACCCACGCCGATCAGCGCGCCGGCCAACCCGAGGCTGAATGCCGTGATCAGCGTCAGGCCGAGCGCGGTGCGACCGAGCGAGACCGACGCGAGCAACACCACGAGCGCGCTCGGTGACGGCAGGATGCCGCCCGAGAACGCCAGCGCGATCAGCCCCCGACGGGAGAGCGGCTCATCGTCGGGCCCGGGATCGGGATCATCGTGCCGGTTCCTGTGATCGTGTCGATGCCCATGGGGGTGCGGATGTGTCCGGCCGTTCCCGGGGGCGATCGTCCGGATCCGGCCGACGAACAACGACGTTCCGAGCACGAGCGCGATCGCTCCCGACGCGAGCCCCAGCACCGGGTAGATCCGCTCGGGAGCGACCAGCCGCTCGGCCGAGAGCACGAGGAGCCCGAGCGTCAACACCGATGCCGTGTGCATCAGCGATACGGCGGCGCCGACGCCGATCGCGTGGCGCGCGCTCCCTCCCGCGCCGACGAGGTATCCGGCGATCAGGGTCTTGCCGTGGCCGGGCCCCAGCGCGTGCAACGCGCCGATGCCGAGGGCGATCGCGACCATCGCCGCCACGAGCGCGGGCGTGATCTCCTCGCGCCCGATCAACGAGGCGAGCGGCCCTCCGTCGCGGTCCCCGATCGAGCTCGAGGCATCGATGTACACTCCCGGCCCCGGGAGCGAGGGCAGCGCCGGCCCCCCTGGGGTCACCGCGATCGTGGCATGACGCACGTCGAGCGGGAGTTGATCCCTCGGGTAGTCGGTGAGCCGGTCGCTCACCGAGGCCTCCGGCACGTCCGTCGAGGCGATCGTCATCCGGTCGCCGATCGCTGTGACCTCGCGCCAGCCGAGCGCGTCGGGGAAGTTCAGATCGGTGTAGTCGAGCGCGACCTCGCCGCCGATCGTGTCGATCGCGCCCCGGAGCCGGCATCCGAGGCGGAGCGTCGTGAGTCCGCCGGTCCCCGCCGGGAACTCGAGGGCGTGCGATCCGGTCGGGTCCATGGGCACCGCCGCCCCGTCGACGATGACCCGGAGCCCGTCGGCGAGCTCGGCGCACGTCGCATCGCGGTAGGCGAGCGACTCCCCCTCATCCACACGGTCGTCGAGGTTGCGGTCGATCTCTCGCCGTTCGCGGAATGCGGGGATCTCGGCCATGTCGACGACGTAGTCCACGACGATCGCGTCCGGCTGCACGACGATGCCGCCGTACACGTTCACGGTGAAGTTGCCGAGCGGGTGCGCGACCGCAGGTGTCGCGGGCCAGAGCCCGACGATGGCCGCGACCGCCCCGACCACCAGGCGACGCACCCAGCGCCTCACGCCGGACCTCCCAGCTCGGCGAGCGTCTCGGCGGCGACGGGCGCGAGGAGCGGGTCGAAGGCTGGGTGCAGGGTGAGCGCACGCGTGAGCTCGGTCCTCGCCCGTTCATCGTCGCCGAGGCCGGCGGAGATCATGCCCGCGTGGAACCACAGCCTCGCGTCCGGTGTGCCCATCGCGAGCGATCTGTCGCTCGCGTCGCGTGCCTCGCCGAGTCTCCCCAGGCGGAACAGGACCCATGCGAGCACGTCGTAGCCGTAGACGTCGCGCCGGGTCGCCAGGCCCTGCCGCGCGAACTCGAGCGCCTCGTCGAGGTCGCCCCCGTGATCCGCCTGGAAGAGGGCGAGCTGCCGGTCGTACAGGCGCCTGTTGACGGCCTGCAGGGTCGCGATCGCCTCGACCGTCGCGTACCGGTCGGCAGCCGCTCGGTCGTCACCCGTGGCCGCATAGAGGTCGCCGAGAGCGGCGAGCGAGGCCGGTTCGGGCACGAGCGCGACCGCCCGCTCGTACAGGCGGATCGCGTCGTCGAACCGGCCCTGTGCCGCCCGGGCCCCGGCGAGCCCCGAGATCGCGACGTGGTAGTCGGGAGCGGCTTCCACGGCCCGCCGGTAGCTCCGGGCGGCCTCGTCGTAGTGCCCCGCCTCGAGCGAGAGCCTCCCGCGATGCGCGGCGTACCACGACCGCGATGCGCCGAACGCCCCCTCTCGAGTCGCGGCGCGCTCCGCGTTCGCCGCGAGCCTCGCGGCTTGCGCGGCGTCGCCCTGCAGGAACGCCAGACGCGACAGCCGGATCAGGGTCGACGAGTCGTCGGGACGCGCGGCGGCGAGCACTCGGTAGTCGGCGGTCGCCTCGTCGTACCGACCGAGCTCGAGCTCGGCGTCACCGCGCACGGCGAGAGCGGCCAGGCTGCGATCGGCCGTGTAGAGGCGGTCGGCGAGCTCGAACGCCTGCAGGAAGTCGTGGGTCGTGAACCGCACGCCGGCGAGCAACGCCTGCGGCTCGGGATCGCTGGGTGCGAGCATGACGGCTTCCTCCAACGCCCGTCGGGCACGTGCATAGGAAGCGACGTCGCCGGTGAGGCGGGCACGCTCGAGCTCCAGCTGGCCGAGGAAGGCGAACCCTGCCGCGCTCGGCGACGTGTCGGTCTGGTGGCCGAACGACCGGATCAGGCGGTCGAGCTCGGCGAGCTGCGGACGCCTCGGGGCCCGCGAGAGCACCGACGCGTCGCTCCCCGGCAGGAAGCCCGCCGCGATCGTCGGTTCACGCTCGACCGGGGGCCGGGGTGCCCCTCCGCGCCCCAGGTAGGTGAAGCCGGCGATCGCGACCGAGACCACGAGCACGCCACCCGCGAGCTGCTTCGTGCGTCCCATCACCCGTCTCCTCGTCTCGTCGATCGGCCCGGCCGGTTCGGGAAGCCCGTTGGATCCGAGCCCTCCCGGTTCGGCCGGTGGCTCCGGAGGCGCGGTGCCCCCGGAGCCATCCGGTCGAGATGACGGCTAGGCGTGTGGCTTCCCGAGGTAGGGGAACCTCGCGCGGTAGTCGTCGTGAGCGTCGACGCAGTCGCTGCCGATCGCTCCGTCGCCGTCGCGTCCGGCGAAGGCGAACCCGCCGGTCACGATGTTCAGCTCGGCGTCGATCACGTCATCGGAGAGCGCGCGGCCGTTCAACGGGCCGGCGGCGTCCGTGCGCGTGTCGTAGCTCACGACGTCGGGCAGCAGTACCTCGGCGATCGTGCGCGTCTGGGCGTTCGTGTACGCGCCCTCGGCATCGAGCGCAGAGAACGTCTTCAGCACGCCTCGGACGTTGTCGGAGAAGCGCCGGTAGTCGGAGGCCGGGTGCCCGTGGTTGAACCGGTTCTTGTCGTCCCCGCTGTTGAACACGGTGTTGATCGCGGGACGGCCCATGCGGTCGATGCGGTCGCCGTCGTCGGTCGTGGTCACGGCCCAGACCCCGATGTCGCGGCCCAGGGCCGAGTCGGGAACCTGCAGCACGATCGCGTTCGCGTTGAGCGCCTCGAAGAAGTCGACCTCGTCGCCGTCGCAGAACGCGCGGGAGCCCATGCCGAGGACCGACCCCTGGAACGCGGCCAGGTCGAAGAAGAACGGGTCGGAACGCAGGCCGGCGAAGACCTTGCCGCCGCCACGCACGTCGGTGATCGCGCCGGTCGCTCCGTGCGCCACGCGACGCTGGTGGTCGCCTGAGCGCCACACGACCTTGTACGCCTGCCGGCCGTTCGTCTTCGGCTCGTCGAAGACCGTCGTGTACTGCGCGTCGGCCTTGGCGTCGCCGTTGCGATCGACCTTGATCGTGTACTTCACGTCGGTCGCGTACTCGAGCGGTGCGATCGCGCCCGCCGCCGGGTGGGTCGTCATGGCGAGGACCGTCCGCTCCTCGTTGCGGCCTTGGAACACGTAGACGTCGTTGACATCGGCGTCGGGCCGCATCGACGGGGCGGTGAGGTTCGGCGCGTCGAGGTGGTCCGCGCCGAACCCGATCATGGGCGCCGCTCCGAGGGCGAGCACGAGCGCCGAGGCGGCGATCGCGCTGCCGAGCAGCTTGGTGCGCTTGGGATGCATCGTTCGTTCCTTCCTCCTGGGTCGTGGATCGCTGACCGCGACGGTCGTGGCGTCGCGACGGGAACCGCCGGCCGCGGTGATCGGCTCACCTCCTCCCGCGGTCGGTCGCGGACGGACATCCCCTCTTCGCGACCCATCGGGGACCGGATCACCGCTGTTAGCGTCGGGGCGTGTCGAGCCCGATCTCCACCGCCGACGATCGGCGTTCCCGGCGGACGCTCGGCCTGGTGCTGTTGGGGTTCACGACGGTGGCCTGGGGACTCGTGCCGCTGGTGCTGAAGCAGATCGAGATGCCGACGCTGGCCTTCGCGACCTACCGCCTCTGGACCGGCGTGGCGCTCTACGGGGCGATCTTCGCGGCGATGCGACGGCGCCCAGCGAAGGGGGTGGTGCGGGCGACCGCCGTCGGGGGAGTGCTCTTCGCCGGCGACATCGTGCTCACGTTCACGGCGTTCCGCCTCACCAGCGTCGCGAACGCCACGATCATCGGGGCGCTCGCACCCGTATTCATCACGCTCGGGGCGGTCCGGTGGTTCGGCGAGTCGCTGAGCCGTCGCGACGCGGTCGTGATCGGCTCGTCGTTCCTCGGGGTGGCTCTGGTCGCGGTCGGGTCGCAGGGGTCGCCGACGTGGAGCCCGTTCGGCGACGCCGCGGCGGCGCTCAGCGTGGTGACCTGGGCGGCCTACTGGCTCTTCTCGAAGCGAGCTCGGGCGGTCCTCGACGCCGTCGACTACATGGCGGGCGTGATGCTGGTCTCCGCCGTCGTGGTCACGACGCTGACGGTGCTGACGGGCACCTCGATCCGGCCGCCCGACGCCTCGGACCTGACCTGGGTCCTGCTGGTCGCGCTCGTTCCGGGGTTGATGGGCCACCTGGCGGTCGCATGGTCGCATCGCTTCGTCGAGGCGTGGCTCGGCTCGCTGATGCTCCAGTCCGTGCCGGTGATCGGGTCGATCGCGGCGTGGGCGCTGCTCGATGAGCGGATCCCTCCACTCACCGCCCTGGGCGGAGCGGTCGTCCTGGGGGCGACGGGGTTCATCGTGATGCGAGTCACCGGGCGGGTTCCGGCCGATCCGGAGCCGGAGACGCTTCCGCCGGCCGGCTGATCTTCAGCCCGCGCCCGAGCGCGGCAACGTCACGAGCACGCGGGCGGCTCCGTCGTCGCGCTCCACCAGCGCTGCAGCAAGGGCGCGATCAGAGCTGCCATGGCGTCGGCGTGGGCCGGATCGGGATGGACGCCGTCGAAGAGGTACTCCTCGGGAACCGAGCCGTCCCAGTCGGCGATCGCGACGTTGGGGCGGCGGCCCGCCAGCGACTCGATCGCCGCGTTGATCTCGTCGGCGGGAACCAGGTCGGGAGGTCCTTCCACGTTCTGCCAGAGCACGAGGGGCACCTTCCGGAACGAGGCGAGGATGCGCTCGGCGTTGGTCTCGAAGGCCGCGACGCTCTGATCGTTGGTGCCGAGCTCGACCACGACGGCGCGGTCGGGCACCGTGCGCGCCTCCGCGACCGCCGCGCCGTCCGACGAGGTCCGCCCGTTGAGCGCGTCGATCTCGAGCGACCAACCGGGGAGCGCGGTCGGGAACGCGGATGCCCCGCCGTCGAGCAGTGAGTTCCCGAGCATGAACGCCGCCGGCGTGTCGCCGGCGGCCGGCGGCGCCGGCAACGCGAGCCACCGCGCGATCGTCGATCCCTTCACGGTGTAGAGGCGACGGGGCTCATCGGGCACCGTCACCAGCTGGGCCTCATCGCCCACTCCGACGACCTCCGCGCCCTCGGGAAGCCTGGGGACGGGCACGGTGAAGGCCCCGCCGAGGAACCGCCGTTCCTCCACGCTCCCGATGTCGAACAGCACGATCGGTGCGGCGCCGTCGCATCGATACTCCACGACGCTGGTTCGGGGGATGCATTCGCCGTCGGGCCCCTGGAACACGGTGATCCGGGCGGCTCCTCGGGTACAGACGGGCGATCCCGATGGAACCGGCTCATCGCAGGCGGCCACGATCACCGTCGCGGCGACGGCCAAGGTGACGACGCCGAGGCGCGTCGAGCGGATCGGTGCTGTGGAAGGCATGCGGTCGCGGCGAGCGTAGGGGTCTGGTTCGGTGGCCGCAACGAGCGCGGGCCTACCTATTTCTGGTTACGGATGCTCAGGAGTGCGACCCCGCCGGCCGATGAGATGGGGACAGGTTCTGGCGATCA
Organism: Actinomycetota bacterium; assembly: GCA_035249905.1. Classification (GTDB taxonomy): domain Bacteria; phylum Actinomycetota; class UBA4738; order UBA4738; family HRBIN12; genus JAOUEA01. The sequence goes on from DATFFT010000049.1 coordinate 32,079, forward strand.
GAGGGTGGCGAGGTTCTCCGAACGTGAGTGGTGGCCGCGCGTTGCAAGCGATCCGCAGGGGACGACGGACGTTCGTCATCCTCCTGCTCGTGTGCGTGGCGCTCATGGTGGTCGCCTCGGTCCTGGGGGCGAGAGCGCTGGCACAAGCGGAGTCGCAGGCGCAGCTCGCCGCGAAGGGGCTGGCCGACGCCGGGATCGCATCCGTGCTCGAAGCCGGCGACGTCTCGAGCCCGCTCTCGGGACCGAAGGGCCGTGACCTGCTCGCCCGGCTCCAGCGGGGTGTGCTCGCCGACGGCACGGCCTTCCGGGTGCGCATCTGGTCGCCCTCGGGCGACCTGCTGTTCACGAGCGACGCCGGCGACGCCTCCGATGCCGTCAGCTCCGATCTCGACGCCGTCTATCGGGCGACCGAGGGGACCGGCCAGCTCGGCTCGGTCCGATCGAACGACGACGAGGTGTTCGCGACGTTCGTGCCCTTGCGGTTGGGACAGCAGGGTTCCGTCGGAGCCGTGGAGATCGACCAGGGCTACGAGTCGATCGCCAAGCGAGCCGAGTCGCCCTGGGCGCCGCTCCGCACCATCGGTTCAGTCGGAGCGATCGTCGCCCTCGTCCTCGTCGCCCTGGGCTCGCTGCCCGGCGCCGGCCGCCGAACGGGTGGCTTCCTGACCCCGGCTCGGGAGATCGCGCTCGCGAAGCAACGTGCTCGGGCAGGCGAGGCTGCGAGCGAGGCCCAGGAACGGGCGAGGGCCGCCGAGGCGGAAGCGAAGGAGATGGAGCAGCGACTGCGCGACGCCGAGATCCGAGAGCGAGAGGCCGAGATCCGGGCGACCACGGCGGAGACCGGCCTCGTGGCCGCACAGGACGAGATCCGGATGCTGAGGGACCGAGCCGACCGGGTCGACTCGGCCGCCTCAGCCGATGCAGAGTCCCTCCGACGGCTCGAGGAGGCAGAACGGGAGGTCGACGAGCTTCGAGGACGTCTCCGAGCCGCCGACGCGCTCGTCGCGGCGGCCCCGTCGATGCCCGACGCTGAGACCACCGAGCGCCTCGAGTCCATGGAACGGGCGTTGTCCGACCGGGGCGCCGCCTTGGAGGCGGCCAAACGTGAGGCCGAGGAAGCGCAGGCCCGCGCGGCTGGCGAACTCGCGTCGGTCCGTGCCGAGCTCGCCGATGCGATCGCCGCGGCGGACGAGCAGGCACGGCGAGCCTCGGACGCCGAACGCGCCGCCGCGACGGACGCCGAACGCGCTGCCTCGGCTGCCGAACGTGAGGTCGCAGACCATGTGGCGGAGGTGGACCGTGCGCTCGCGGAGGCTCGCGATCAGCTGGCGACCGAGCGGAACAGGGTCTCCGAGCTCGAGGGGCGCATCGGCGATGTGGAGCGCCACGCGGAGCAGGCGCAGCGTACTGCCGTCGACGCCGACCGGCGCGTCGAGGAGGCCGGAGCCCGCGCCGCGGATGCCGACCGGCGCGCAGCGGAAGCGGACCAGCGTGCCGCGGAGGCGGCTTCCCAGGTCGAGACCCTCGAGCAACGGCTCCAGGACGCCGACCGTCGCACCGAGACCGCCGACGCTCGCTCGGCCGAGCTCGCCGCCCAGACGGAAGACTTCGCGGAGCGATCCGCCGAGCATGAAGCGCAGCTCGTGGCCATGACCGTTGAGGCCGAGGCGGCTCGCGCCCTCGTCGCCGAGGCCGAGGCCCGCGCCGCCGAGGCCGATGTGCGCGCCGCCGAGGCGGAGCTCCGAGCCTCCCAGGCGACCGCGCACAGCACCGAGATCGAGACCCGCCTCCAAAGCGCGACCGCGGAGGGGGCCAACGCCGACAGACTGATCGCGCAGCTCGAGGGCGACCTCCTGATGGCGAACGCGGCTGCGGCCGATCTCGAGACGCGGCTCGCCGCCGCCGAGGCCCAGGTGGCCGAGGCCGATTCCAAGGTGGCATCGGCCGCGGCTGAGATCGCCGAGGAGCGAGCCGCGGCCCATCGCGAGCACGGCCGGATCGAGGAGCTCGTGGAGGAGCTCGATTCCATCCGATCCTCCGCGGCGGAGCAGGAGCGCGCGATCGCGGCGGCTCGCGAGGAAGCCGAGGCCGCCGTGGCGGCGCAGAAGCGCCGGCGGAAGCAGGTTCAGAGCGAGCTGGAGGCCGCGAACCAGCGGATCACCGAGCTCGAGGGCGCGAACCGGCGGCTGGTCGAGCTCGATGCGGCAACGGCACGCGTGGCCGAGCTCGAGGCGGCGCTGGGGGTCGAGGCGGCGAAGGCCGAAGCCTTCGAACGCCTGGAGGCCGACCGGGCGGAAGTCCGAGGCCGGCTCGCGGATCTCGAAGCCTCGCTCGCGGAGGCGGAAGGTCGCGTGCGCGCCGCCGACGAGGCCACACGTCGCGCCGAGGCTCGCGCCGCCGAGGCAACCTCCGCTGCCGAGTCGACCCGCGCCGAAGCAGCCGAGGCCACCGCTCGAGCCGACGAGCTCGAACGTGTTTCCGCGGAGCGCTCCAAGGCAGCGGAAGAGGCCGCGAACGATCTCGATCGTGACACGCGCGAGCTCGAGGTACGCGCTGCCGAGGCGACGGCGTCGGCTCAGGCGTTCAAGTCGGAGGCGGCCGAAGCAGTCCGGCGTGCCGAGGCTGCCGAGGAGCGGGCCGCGGCGGAGATCGCTGCGGTCCGGGAGGAGTCACGCGCAGCGATCGAGCGCGCCCGCACCGAGGCGGTCGATGCCGTACGCCGTGCGACGGAGCCGCCATCCTCGTCGAACGGGGCCGCGGCCTCCTCCGGCGGCTTCGATGCGGCGGCGATGACGGACGAGATCGCACGGCTCAGATCCGAGCTGGACGACACGGCGAGCCGTCTCCGCGATGCCTACGCCCAGATCGACTCGGCGAACGGACGCACGTCCTCGTCCTCGCCCTCGAACGGCGAGTCTTCATCCGACGAGCTGGGCGACCTACGTCGAGAGGTGCAGCAGCTTCGGCGCGACCAGCTCGACACCGTTGCCCGCATGCACGAAGCCGAACGGAAGGCCGAAGCGCTCGAGGCGGAGCTGCTCACCGCGCAGGATGCTCACGCTGCCTCCCTCGCATCGGGCAAGGCCGTCGCGAGCGACGATGCCGAACCCCCCGTCGGAGACGGCGTACAGGCAGCTCGGAGCCTGCAAGCCCGCCTCGCGGAGAGCGCCGCCCAGAAGAAGGGGAAGGGCGGGAGGTTCGGCTTGGGGTCGTGACGGGCGCTCAGCCCGTAGCGGGCAGGGCGTCGATCACCTCCCGCAGCCTCCTGACCGGACCACGGAGCCCGTTCGTCTCGGCCAGCTCAGAAGCGATGTCGTCGTCGCGGCTGCCGGTCCAGACCTCGAGCGAGGCATCGCTCTTGATCGGTACGAGCCGGCGCATCGCATCGAGGTAATCCGCGGCGTCGAGCAACCGGGCGCGGAGCGCGGGCGAACCCTTCATGGGACCGGGTGCTGGACGGGCGCTCGCGGCATCGACGAGCATCGCGTCGATGTCGGGGTAGGTCTGCACCAACGCCCTGGCGGTCTTCTCGCCCACTCCACGCACACCGGGCAGCCCGTCGGAAGGATCGCCGCGAAGGATCGCGAACTCCGCGTAGCGCGAGGCCGGAACGCCGTAGGTCTCGAGCACCATGGCCTCGTCGAACTCACGCAGCTCGCTGACGCCTCGGAGCGTGTACAGCAGCCGCACGTCGGGGTCGTGCACGAGCTGCAACAGGTCGCGGTCGCCGCTGACGATCTCGAACCGATCGTTGGCCTTCCCTCGGTCGCACAGCGCACCGATCGCGTCCTCGGCCTCCCAGTCGGGGGCGTGGGCCTGCTTGGCCCCGGTCGCCTCGAGCACGCCGCGCAGGATCACGAACTGCACCGTCAGGTCCTCGGGCTCGTCGGGGCGGTCGGCCTTGTACCCCGCGTAGAGCTGGGTCCGCGCCGTCGGCCGCCAATCGTGATCGTACACGTGCACGATCGAGTCGGGCTTCCGGTCGGCCGCGAGCCGAGTCACCATGCCGATGTAGCCGTGAACGGCTCCCATCGACCGGCCGTCGGGCGCCCGTACGGAGTCCCTCATGGCGAAGTACGCCCGGTAAGCCATGCTCGAGACGTCGAGCAGCAAACGAGTAACGCCTGGCTTCGCTCGCGACATGATCGTGCCGAAGATTACGACGGGAAGGTCAGAGGCATGGTCCGCTCTATCCGAGAGGACGACATCGGGCCGCTCAGGAGGTCGCGGCCAGCGCTGCTTCTCGCGACGGGAAGTCGGCCATCCGCGCGATCTTCTCGTTGCGCACTTCGATCACCTGGTACCAGTCCGAGTCGTCACCGAACGCCGGCTGCCTGAGTCGGGCGATCACGCGATGGCCCTCCTGTTCCCATTCGACGACGAGAACATCCGGCATCTCACCCTTGATCGAGCTCAGGAACGCGATGATGGAGTCTGGGCTATCGCAGTCGACGGCGCCCTCGAAGTCCGGAGCTGTATAGGTCGCGTCGTCGGCGAGCATCGCTCGGGCTCTCCGCCAGTCGGCGTCGCGGAGGCTCCTGTCCCATCGTTGGACGGCTTCCATCACCTGCACGGCCGCATCTTAGGTCACAGCACATCGCTTCCGAGGAGAGAAGTGAGCACGGGAGCAAGCTGGTACCTGTTTGCTCGAGACGTCGAGGAGGAGACTGTGGTTCACGACTGGGCCTTCGTCGATGCGGCCATACGACGTCCCAGTCGTGTGCCCGAAAGACCTCGGATCGTCGTGCGGGTCGCGATCATCAACGCGTATCCGGCCAGCGCGCCGGCCACGTTCATGAGGACGTCCGTGACGCTCGACTGAGGCCCGGTAGGAAGGACGAACCGGAGCACCTCTGTCGGGCGACGTCGCGCTGCGGATGGCGACTCCACCAAGAACGCAGGCGAGACACGATGACAGTACCGGCGCAGGCCGCTCTCGTTCGCGACCGGGAACGGGTCGTGGTCGGCGACACGATCTGATGTACGCGTTGATGGGAGACCCACCTCGACGACGATCTCGCGAAGAGTCGCTCCCGGGTCGTGCGACTAACCGTTCGCGATCGACGCCCTCGGGGGCGAGAACTCGACCGAGATCACTGACTCGTCGCCGATGACCCAACCGTCGTGGCCGGGCTGGATCTCGTAAGCCTCCCCGGGGCTGATCTCTGCCTCGCGGCCATCATCGGTGGCAACATGCAGCCGCCCCGACAGAAGGAATCCGACGTGATGCACCTGGCACGAGTCCGTTTTGACGATCGGCTTGACGTCACTCGACCACCGCCAGCCCGGCTCGAATGTGAACCGGCTTATGGTGAACTCGCCGACCTCCACGGTCTGAGCATGCCCGTGATCGAACGTCATCGCCGTGTCCGCGGTTTCCAACCCCTTGTTCGTCACACCCATCCCAGCCCTCCAGTATCCGAGGCCGAAAGCCTATAGCAGGCGCGCCGGGTTGGATCTATTTGACCTCGTCGGGGAGGAAGTCCACTCCACGCGGAAGGGCCGGGGGGGCCGGAACGCATGACGACAATCCTCAATCGATGTACGTGGCCGACGCTCGGTGGGTCAGCGCAACGTCGAAACGTCGAGGAGGAGACTGTGGACCACGCGACTACCCACCAACAGGAGCCGGCGCATCCACGTTCGTGGCAGCGAGCGTGTGGAGGCGACGCCTCATCTCCACCCCTGTACACGGCCCGCTTGCTCGATCCACGTGTGGACCTCCGGCCTCTGTGCTTCCTCCAGGGTCGTGAGCTTCACGTAGCGGCTCCTGTCGGTGTCGCCGAGCGGCGGCGGAGGGTCGAACTCCGCGCCGCCGAAGAAGACGAGGTTCACGGAGACGTCGTACGCGACCATCTCGATGATCCACCCGAGCTCGGGCAACCCGTAGTACGCCTTCTTCCACTTGATCGCATACTGAAGCCCGGGGATCGTCTCGCGGATCTCCGAATCGAGATGGCCGACGATGGGATGCAGATCGGGCATCACACGCCGGATCCAATCCTCGATCTCACCATGGCTCTCCGATGGCACCGGCGGCTTCCTGGTCGAGATCGATTTGCGTGGCTTCTCCACCGCACCTTCTCCTTTCCCGACAGATCCCCAGCGACCGACCGCCCGTCAGCGCGCTGGCACTGCGCGGATCGGTCGCGGCATGACACCGAGCCGATGAGCCGACGGCCGCATCCTGCCCGTCGATAGCTCGACATGTTCAGGACCGGACGATGCATCCTGCAGAGGGTAACGGCCGCCCTGCCTTCAGATGCGGTCGATCGCGCGCACGTCGGCGCGGGGCCCGAACGCCGGCGCCCTGATGCCCCCCGCTTCCAGGAGCAGCTGCACGCGGCCGCGCTGTCCCGTGTACGGCTCCAACAGCTCGAGCATGCGAGCGTCGTCGGCTCGGGGCTCGCCCGCGAGTGCCCACGCCACGATGTTCGGAAGGTGATAGTCGCCGATCGATACGGCGTCGGGGTCGCCGAGCGCGAGCCTGGCGACCTCGGCCGCCGTCCACGGGCCGATGCCCGGGAACGCCTGCAACCGCTCCCGGACGACGCCCGGCGTCTGGTCGGCGAGCCCGTCGATCTGCGCAGCCCGCCTGCAGAGGCCGATCAGTCGCTCCGCGCGGCGCCGTTCCACGCCGAACGGATGGAACCGGAAGGACGGCAGGGCGGCCACGGCGGCCGGGTCGGGCGGCAGGACCAGCTCGCCGGGACCGGGTGCCGGCTCGCCGATCGCGAGCGTCAGCCTCCGATACGCGGTCCGGGCCTCGTGGCCGGTGACCTTCTGCTCGAGCACGGCCGGGATCAGGGCCTCGACGGGTCGGCCCGTGATCGTGAGCCGCACCCCCGCGAGCCTGCGGTGCAGGTCGCCGATCAGCCGGTGATGGGCCTGGAACTCTTCGTCGTCATCGCGCAGGCCCGCCCACCCCGGGGCGCGCTCGAGCGCCTCATCGGCGCCGGGACCCCAGGCTTCCACGAGCAGGCGACCCGGCTCGAGCGCTAGCCGGAACGTCGCAGGCCCCGAACGCGTCGGCGTGGCTCGCCACGCCTCACGTTCGCTCACCCGCATCGTCGGGTCGCCGGTGCCGCGCCGCAGTGGGAAGAGCGTTCGCGGGAGATCAATCGGCCGCGTGGTCGAGATCGTCCGTCGCGCCACGGTCGTCGTCACGGCCGCACGATACCGTCCGATGCTCGCTGCCGTACCCTCGCGGCGTGACCGTCTACGACCTTTCGCTCGCCGAGCTGACCGACCGGCTGACCGCTTGGGGAGAGCCCGCGTTCCGCGCGAAGCAGGTGTACGCGCAGCTCTGGAAGCGCGCGGCCACGTACGAGGAGATGTCCGACGTCTCGCCGGCGCTCCGCGAGCGACTCGCGATCGACCTGCCCCTCGGCGTGGACGTGCTCGACGAGCGCACGGCCGACCGCGGCACGACGAGGAAGGCCCTCCTGCGCCTGGGGGAGGCCGGGCACGTGATCGAGACGGTGCTCATGGGCTACCCCGATCGCGTGACGGTGTGCGTCTCGTCGCAGGTGGGGTGTGCGATGGGATGCGGTTTCTGCGCGACCGGCCAGATGGGACTGGAGTCGAACCTCACGGCCGGAGAGATCGCAGCGCAGGTCGTCTGGGCGAAGCGCGAGGCGGCGCGGCTCCCCGAGGCGACACCGCAGCGCCTGACCAACGTGGTGTTCATGGGCATGGGGGAGCCGCTCGCGAACTACCGCCCGGTGCATGAGGCGATCGTGCGCCTGATGGACCCGGCCGGCATGCGGCTCGGCGCCCGTCACCTCACGGTCTCGACGGTCGGGCTCGTGCCCGGCATCGAGCGGCTCGGCGTCGACCTCCCGCAGGTCGGCCTCGCCGTGAGCCTTCATGCCGCCGACGACGAGCTTCGGAACGAGCTCGTTCCGCCGAACCGGCTGTACCCGCTCGCCGAGCTGGAAGCGGCCATGGCGGCATGGCGCGATCGGACCCGCCGCCGTCCGTCGATCGAGTGGGCGATGATCGAGGGGGTCAACGACGCCGACGAGCAAGCCGGCAAGCTGGCCGCGATCGCGTACCGGCTCCGCGCCCACGTGAACCTGATCCCGCTGAACCCCACGCCGGGATCGCCGAGCCGCCCGAGCCCCACGCGGCGCATCGGTTCGTTCGTGCACGTGCTCGAAGCCGGCGGCGTGAACGTCACCGTCAGGGACACGCGGGGCCGGCGCATCGACGCGGCATGCGGCCAGCTCCGCCTGGAGCACGCGGCCGATGGACCGTCACACGAGTGGGTCGGCTCCGCGGGACCTCAGGGGGGCCAGTAGGAAGGCAGGGATGAGGCGCTAGTGGTGGCCGTTGCCGTGGGAACCGCCGTTGCCGCGCCCGTGGCCGTTCCCGTTCGAGCCGTTGGAACCGCCGCCGCGGAGGTTCCCACGTTCGTTGCCGCCTCCGTTCCCGTGGCCGGCGCCCTTGTCCGCCTTCCTCTCCGCCTTGGCGGCCTCGCGTTCCGCCTTGCGTTCGGCCAACCAGGCGCGGTGCTCCTCGTGGCGTTCACGGTTGGCCGCCAACTTCGTGAGCGCGTTCAGCAATCCGGGGGCCTGCGGATTCTTCACGCAATTCGCGAGGACGTGCTCGATCGCGTTGTCCAGGCCATGCGGCTCGATGGCATCGGCGTCCGCTCCATCGCCCCCGGTCGGATCGATCCCCGCTGCCGTCATGCAGGCGGACAAACGCTCGGCGGGCGATCCGTCCTCGCCCTCGTCGGGTCCGTCCTCCTCCGACTCCTCGGTCGAGTCTTCACCCTCCTCGGGGTCATCGGCTTCGCAAACGGGCTCCTCGCCCTCGACCGGCTCCTCGCCCTCGACCGGCTCCTCGCCCTCGACCGGCTCCTCGCCCTCGACCGGCTCCTCGCCCTCGACCGGCTCCTCGCCCTCGACCGGCTCCTCGCCCTCGACCGGCTCCTCGCACCCCTGGTCGCCATCGGCGAGGGGTGCGTACTGTCCTCGTTCGGCGCCGGAAAGGGAGCCCGGGCCGGCGAAGCTGATCGACGCCAACATCGCGGTCACGATCGACGCCAGGACCACGGTCAGGAATCGTCGGTTGGCCTTCATGCTCGGACTGTCGGCATGATCGCCCTCGGTTCTTGAACGCTACGTAGGCATCATCGCTCGGAGCCGGTCGGGAGCAGGGTGACGGCTTCGTCGACGGAGGCGACCGCGTCATCGGGAAGCGTCTCGGCCGCGACGATGTTGGCTTCGGCGCCCGAGTTCTGGCTCACCCGACCCTCGTCGACGCCGTCGGCGACGCGCCCGGCCGCTCGGTCGTAGACGGCCCGCCCCGATCGGTCGACGAGGTCGAACCATGCCCGGGCCCTCCGCGCGAGCTCGGCCCACTCGGCGCCCGCCTCGATTGACACGAGCCGGTCCAGCGAGAACACGGCGCTCGCGACGTCGTAGGGCGTCACGCTCGGGCGGTCGAAGCCGGCACGGACGATCGGCGCCCAGAGAGCCTGAGCGCTCGTCCGCGCGACGTCGACGAGGCCGTCGTCACCCAACATGCGGCCGGCGTCGGCGAGGGCTCCTTCCTGCACGTGGGCCCACAGGTGCGGCTCACCGTGCTCGTCGGGGTTGTTCATGAGGACGCCGTCGATGCGACACGCAGCGATCTCGCCGGCCCATCGTCGAACGGCCCCGACGACGTCGATCTCGGCGAACCCCGGGTCGTCGATCAGCCGGAGGCCGGTGATCACGTGCAGCGCGCGAACATCGGCGGGCACCGGCCGTGCGATCGCGTGCTCCAGGCCTCGCCGCGCCGCCGACAGCGCCCGCTCGTCGCCGAACGCCCGCCACGCTCGGCTGACCCCGGAGAGCGCCCGCGCGTGCCAGAAGTTCTCCCCGGTCGACGACGTCAGACCCGACTCGTTCCGGGTTCCGGACCAGTCGTAGACGAAGTTCACCCAGCGCCCGTCCTCGCCTTGCATCCAGAGCACGAACTCGAGCACGCTCCTGGCCCATCGCTCCACATCGGGATCACGCGTCCGCGCCCACAGGTCGCACAGCACGTCGAGCAGCCGCGCGGCGTCGTCGACACAGGCGACACCCTCGAAGCCCGATTCCCGTGCGGCGACGAGCTCACCCGAAGGATCGGCGTAGACCCCGACCGCGAGCGCGCCGGCGCCGGCGACCGGCACCGGTCGGGTGAGCCGCGCGAGCTGCCTCAGCACGGATCGAGATGGGCCACGATGTCGTCGACCGAGAAGTCGGCGGCGGCGAGGTTGGAGTCGGCGGCCCCGTAGAACACGCGGATGCGGCCCTCGTCGAGCATGACGTGTCCGCTCGGGAACACGACGTCGTGCAGGAAGCCCGAGCGTTCGTAGTCGAGCTCGGGAGCGAGCACCGGACGGGACGATCGCGCCAGCACGATCGAGGGGTTGTCGGCGTCGAGCAGCATCGCCCCCATGCCGTACCGGTTCGTGCGGTCGGCGCCGTGATAGATCTCGAGCCATCCGCCCTCGACGCGGAACGGCGTCAGGCTCGCGCCGATGCGCGCCTCGTCCCACATGCCGGGGCGGGGGAGCGCGAGGGGACGATGGTTGCCCCAGTGCCGCAGGTCGGGTGATTCCGCGAGCCAGATGCCGAGCACGCGGGAGAACGATCCCGGCATCGGCCGGGTGAATGCGAGGTACCGGCCGCCCACCGTCTCCGGGAACAGCACGACGTCCTTCTGGTCGGGCGGCAGGATCACGCTTCCGCGTTCGAAGGTTCGGAAGTCGGTCGTGGTCAGGGTGCTCGACGTGATGCCGAGCCTGCTCACCGAGACGTACGTGATGTGGAACATCCCGTCGATCTCGGTGATCCTCGGGTCCTCCACTCCGTATGCCTCGAGCTCGGTCGCGGGCAAGACCGCGGGGGACGGCTCCACCTGGAAGTGCTCCCCGTCGGCGCTCCTCGCGACGCGTAGGTGCGAGGTGTGGGTCAGGTAGTCGGTCGTGCCGTCGTCGCCGAGGTGGCCGTCGGCGAGGTCTCGGTACCGGATGGTGCGGGGATCTTCGAGATCGATCCCGGGGTCGTCGCGCCGGACGTAGCCGAGCACGATGCGAGGTGGATCGGCGGCGGTGTCGAAGAACGGCATGCCGACCAGATCTCCGGAAGCGAGCCCGTCGGGCATCGCGACGAGTGTCGGGCGATCGCCGGTCAGGTCCACGAGCCGTGCGTTCGCAGGCAGGTCGCCGTCGGCGGCGGGTCGCTCGGCCACGCGCAGCAGCAGCACGACCTCGTCACCGACGCGCGCGGCCCCGGGGTTGATCGTGGAGATGACCTCCATGCCCTGCTGAGACGGCGCGACGTCGGCGGGGGTGATCAAGGGGTTGCCCGCGAGGCGAGCGCCGATCGGCAGCGCGACCCACTCGCCGGGTCGAGCCTGCGTCGGCCGCCGTTCCGGCGCGGAGGCCTCGACGGAGCTCATGACCTCGACGAACCGTCTTCCCGTCTTCGGCCACGTGAACTCGCTCGCGTAGGCATAGGCGTTGTGCTCCAGGCGCGCCTTCAGCTCCGGATCGTCGAGGATCGAAGCGATCGCCGATGAGAGCTGTCCGGCGTCGCGGAAGTCCACGAGCACCCCCCGGTCGTCGGCGAGCGCCTCCTTCGCGTGCAGGTACGGCGTCGAGATGACCGCCTTCCCGGCGCCGAGGGCATAGCTCAGGGTGCCACTGGTGATCTGGTTGGGGTCGAGGTACGGCGTGACGTAGATGTCGGTCGCGAGCAGCAGCTCGATGATGTCCTTCTGGCGCAGGTACTGGTTCAAGAACGCCACGTTGTCGTCGAGATCGAGGTTCTCGATGAGCTCGGTGAGCTTGTTGCGGTACTCCTCTCCGTGATGGCGCAGCAGCTCGGGATGGGTCTGTCCCGCGATGAGGTACAGCGCGTCGGGGTGATGCTCGACCACCGACGGCATCGCCTCGATCACGTACTCGAGCCCCTTGCCGGGGCCGACGAGCCCGAACGTGGCGACGATCTGTCGGCCGGTGAGGCCCAGTTTGTCCTTGAGCCGTCGCCGTCCTCGCGGCTCGATGTGCGGCATGCCGTGCTGGATCACGGACGTCGAGGTCGTGACGCCGTACACCTCACGCAGGATGTCGACGGCGGTCTCGGCCATCACGATCAGATGGTCGGCGTTCGCGGCGATGCTCCGCACGGCATCACGCACCGGTTCGGTGGGCTCGGGCAGCACCGTATGCATCGTGACGACGACCGGCTTGCCGACCTCCTGCAGGAACGGGGTGAGGTGATCGATGTAGGTACCCTCGATCCACGTGTCGCCTTCCCAGGACTCGTCCTTCCAGAGCCCGAAGAGCCCGAACTCGTGCTGCACGCAGACGACGTCGACGTCGGAGCCACCGATCGACCGGGCGGCCGCCACGTAGCCGTCGGGGGATCCCTGCCGGATCCGCCACCGCACCTCGGGCCCGTAGGCACGAACCGAGTTCCGTTCGTCGATCGCGACGATGTCGCACAGGAGCGATTCGTCGGCCGCGTGGACCGCTGCGAACAGATCGCTCGTGAACGTCGCGATGCCGCAGCGGCGCGACGGCCAGGTGGAGACGAACGCGATGCGCATCGGACCACGATACCGCGCGGCCATGCGGCCACCGATCGGTCCCGCCCGAGGCGGGACCCACTGCCCTGAGGCGGCGATCGACCCGGGGATACCGTGAGGTTGGACCGGTATCCCACGCTCGGAAGGGGTGAGGGAGATGAGAACGACGCAGGCATCGACCCGCGTCACAACGGCCGGTCGGACGAGGAAGCTCGGCCGTCTGGGGCTGTTCATGGCCGTGGCCCTGGTGGTCGGGAACATGATCGGTTCCGGGGTGTTCACGTTGCCTTCCGCGATGGCGGAGGTGAGCCTGTCGAACGGAGCCGGGTCGTTGCTGGCTTGGGTGTTCACGGGCGTCGGCGCGGTGGTGCTGGCGCTGGTGTTCGCGAACCTCGGCCGTGCGTACCCGCGCACCGGCGGGCCCTACGTCTTCGCGCGGCGCGCGTTCGGTGACTTCATCGGATTCCAGACCGCATGGGGCTACTGGATCGCGGCGTGGGCCGGCAACGCGGCGATCGCCGTCGCGTTCGTCGGCTACCTAGCGTTCTTCTTCCCCGTGCTCTCCGAGACCGCGCTGTACGGCGCGCTCGTCGGCATCGGGGTGATCTGGCTGCTCACGTTCGTGAACGTGCTGGGCGTGCGGGAGTCCGGCTGGGTACAGACGGTGACGACCGTGCTGAAGTTCGTGCCGCTGCTCGCGATCGGCTTGATCGGGATCTTCTTCATCGAAGGTGACAACTTCGGCGCCTTCGCCCCGAACGGGCTGGGCACGGGCGACGGGTTGCTCGGCGGCGTGACCGCCGCGGCGACCCTGACCCTGTGGGCGTTCATCGGCCTCGAGTCGGCGACCGTGCCGGCCGAGGAGATGGAGGATCCCGTTCGGACGGTCCCGCGTGCGACGGTGATCGGCACCCTGGTCACGACGCTCGTTTACATCCTGGCGACGGTCGCGGTCATGGGCGTCATCCCGGCCGCCACCTTGCAGGAGTCGGCGAGCCCGTTCGCGGCCGCGGCGGCCTCGATCTTCGGTAGCACCGGGTACTGGGACGACGTGGTCGCACTCGTGGCATTGGCGAGCACGTTCGGTGCCTTGAACGGATGGATCCTGTTGCAGGGGCGCGTGCCGTTGGCCGCGGCCCGCGACGGGTTGTTCCCGAGGCGGTTCGCCGAGGTGTCGGGGCGCTCCGGCACGCCGGTCTTCGGACTGGTCGTCAGCTCGGTGTTGGTCACGGGCCTGATGCTGATGAACTACACGAAGTCCCTCGTGGACCAGTTCACGTTCATCCTGCTGCTGGCCACCCTGACCACGCTGGTCCCATACGCGTACTCGGCCGGAGCCCAGATGTTCCTGCTGTTCGCGGACCGTGCCCGGTTCCAGGGCCGGCGGCTCGCGATCGACGGGGGCATCGCGCTGCTTGCCTTCGCCTACTCCGTGTGGGCGATCGCCGGCGCGGGTGCCGACGTCGTGTTCAAGGGCTTCATGCTCCTGATGTTCGGCGTGCCCGTGTACGTGTACATGAAGTGGCGTGATGCCAAGGAAGAGCAGACGGTGGTGCCGGAGACCGAGTTCCGGCCGCCCGTCACTCCGGGAGCTCCGAGCGAGCCGATGCCCCGCGAGCCGATGGTCGTGTGACCGTCGGCTAGCGGCGCCTCTTCGGGTCGGCGGCCCGGCCGACGAGCCAGCCGCCGACCCCCAGGAGCGTGACGAACAGCGCGACCAGCCCGACGACCCCCAGCAGGATCGTGAGGGCGTCGGGCTCGTCGGATCCCGCGCTCACCGCCTTCACGATCGCGTAGATCGTGATGAAGGTGTAGATGCCCACGACGAGCAGCACGGGCAGGATCAGCATCGCGCCCAGGTTGATCCCTGCGACCGCGAACGCGACGCCCTTCGATCCGGCCGTCTCGGTGCGCCGATCCCACTCCGCGACGTGATCGTCGATGTCGTCGAGATGGTCGGTCACCCGGTCGCCCGCGGCGTCGAGATCCTCGGCGAGCTCGGCCGCCTCTCCGCCGAGCCGCTCCGCCTCGGCCCGCAGGTCGGCCTCGTCGGGCTCGGGCCAGGGGCCACGCTTCGGGCCCTCGCTGCGCGCACTCACGTCGCGAGTATCGCAGTATCGGACGATGACAGCCCGGATCGACCGGCTCGTGGCCGAGACCCCGGCCTCGAGAGACCGGGTCGTCGACTTCGCGCGGGCCGCCAGCATCGTCGCCGTCGTGATCGGTCATTGGATGATCGGGATCATCTGGTGGAAGGACGGTGTCATCCGTCTCACCAGTGCCGTGGGGGTCACGTCGTTCCTGTGGCTCGCCACCTGGTTCTTGCAGGTCATGCCGATCTTCTTCTTCGTCGGGGGGTTCTCGAACTACGTCGCCTACACGGCCTTCCGCCGTCGCGGTCAGGCGGACGGGGCGTTCGTGCGCAGCCGGCTCGAACGATTGCTTCGTCCGTCGCTCGTCTTCGTGGGCGTCTGGGCTGTCGTGCTCCTGGCGATGCACGCGTTCGGGATCGGCGAGCCGACCGGACCGAGGATATGGGGCGACGCCGCGCTGCTGCGTGGCATGCTGCCGCCCGGGGCGACGCTGCCCTTCGGACCCCTGTGGTTCCTGGCCGTGTACCTCGCCGTGGTCGCGATCGCACCGTTCACGATCCGACTGCACCAGCGATTCGGGCTTCGCGTGCCGGCCGTGATGGCTGTCGGGGCGATCGCTGCCGACGCGATCGGGTTCCTGGCGGGCGTTCCCCTGGCGCGCTGGGCGAACGTGGTGTTCGTGCTGCTGTTCCCGCACCAGCTCGGACACGCATACGGCGACGGCTCGATGCTCCGATGGCCACGCACGGCATTCTGGACGATGATCGCCGCGGGGCTCGGTGGGCTCGCGCTCCTCACCAACCCGTGGCTGTTCCGGTTCGCGGGCGATGTGCGGTTCGAGTGGTTCCCGGGCATCGGCGCGTATCCGAAGAGCTTGCTCGGAACCGACGTCGAGGTGGTCTCGAACGCATACCCTCCGACCCTGTGCTTCCTGCTGGGTGGCATCTGGTCGATCGGCGTCCTGATGCTCCTTCGACCGCGGCTCGCCAGGTGGCTCCAGCGGCAGAAGGCGTGGATGGCGACGATCGCGGTGAACGGCGTGATCATGACGCTGTTCCTGTGGCACATGACCGCCTATCTGCTCGCGATCCTGTTGCTCTGGCCGCTCGGGCTCGGGCATGAGCCCGACAGCACCTCGACCTGGTGGATCGAGCGCGTGATCTGGATCGTCGTTCCGGGGGCGCTCCTCGCGGTTCTGGCGGCGATCTTCGGACGGTTCGAACGGCCGCGCGTAGCGGTGGGGGCGCCCTCCCCTTCCGTGCGTTCCCGGTGATAGCGTCGGCGCCGTGCAGCGGACCGGTGCGCCACCCTCCGGTGCCCCACGCCCGGATGCGCCACCCCCCGGCGCCTCGGCGCGGGGCGCGACCCCCGCGATCGTGCTCGCGGTCGCAGGGTTCATCGCGTGCGCGACCTACGCCGCGTCGCCCGGCTCTCCGTTCCAACCCGTGCTGCCGGCGGGGGCCGAGCCCTCGGGCGCGCTCACCGCGCTCGCCGGCGTCCTCGGGATCGATCGTCTCACCGGGTCCTGGCTGATCGCGGCGGGAGTCGTCGCGATGGCTCTCGCGGTGGCCGGGTTCCTCGTGCTGCTGCGGGAGACCTGGCGCGGCAGCGTGGGCCTGCGCACCGTGGTCGTGCTCGCGATCCTCGCCAACGTCGTCGTGGTCGCGTTCGTGCCGCTCCTGTTCTCGCGCGACGCCTACTCCTACGCCTTCTACGGGCGCATCGCTGCCGTCTACGGCGAGAACCCGTACGTCAACACACCGGTGGAGTTCCCCGGCGACGATCTCTGGGCCCTCGTCGGACCGAAGTGGGTCGACACGCCGGCCGTGTACGGGCCGGCGTTCACGACGGTCTCGTACGGCATCGCGCGGGCGTTCGACGATCCCGCCGGACAGGTCGCCGGATACCGATGGCTGGCCGCGATCACGTGCCTCGCAACGGTGGCGGTGATCGGCCTCACCGTGACCAGGGTCCGCCCGTCGCGAGCCGCGTTCGCCGTGGCCGCGTTCGGTCTGAACCCCGTGGTGCTCTTCCATTCGGTCGCGAGCGGGCACAACGACCTGCTGATGGCGCTCGCGGTCGCCGGCGGCTTCCTGCTCCTCGTTCGCACGCGGAGCCATGCGGCCGTGGCGCTGCTGGCGATCGGCGCATCGGTGAAGGCGGCCGCCCTGTTGCCGCTCGTGCTCGCGATCGTGTGGTGCGCGGTTCGAGCGCCGGTCGGAAGACGACGGCAGGCTGCCCTCACGCACACCGCCGTGGCGGTCGGGATCGGGCTCGCCTTCTCGGTGCCGTACCTGCAGACCGAGGATCCGACGCTCGGCATGCTGGAGCTCGCCGGGCACGAAGGCTGGCTCGCGCCGTCGGTCCTGGTGCGGAAGATCTTCGGCTGGCTCAGCTTCGGCACGCTCGGCTGGCTGGGCCGTTTCGCGGTGGCGGCCGTGTTGGTCGTGACGTTCGTCGCTCTCGTGCGTGATGTGGCCCGCCGGGCTGCCGAGGGCGAGCCGACGGCGTCGGTCGGGGCCGCGATGGGATGGTCGCTGGTGGCGCTGATGCTGCTCGGCCCGGTGTTGCTTCCCTGGTACGTCGTGTGGGCGCTGCCGCTCGTCTGGCTGCTGCCGAAGCCTCCCCGCGCCACGGTGATCGCGGCCGGCGCGGCGCTCGGGCTCGCGCAGTGGACGACCGAACCCCTTCGCTACCCGGACGCCTTCGACGTGAACCTATGGATCGGGCACTGGATCTTGACGCCCGCCATGCTCGTGCTCGCGATCTGGTGCCTCGTCGACCTTCGGCACCGGGTCCTCGGCCCGCTTCCGTTGCACGACGAGGAGCGTGTAGCCGCCCAGGCCGGCGAGGGCTGAGGCCAGCACGGGTCCCCATCGCCCGTCGAACGGCACGCCGAGGCGTTCCAGCACGAGCGCGGCCACGGTGAGCGTCGCGATCCCGAATGCGGGCGCCGCCGCCGCCGCGGCGACGAGGTCGCCGAACGTCCATCGGGACCATCCCGCGCCCACGATCCAGAGCAGCGCGAAGGCGGCGATGGCCGACAGGGCGATGGCGACGGGCGACGAGGGAGCGAGTTCGTCGGCGCCGGCGGGCAGCTGCCGCGGGCCGGGGACCGACGATCGCACCCGCTCGCCGGCGGCGGCCCCGTCCGTACCCACCCACGTCGACAGCCGGTCGTCGACCAGGACCGAGGGCTCTCGGTTCCACTCCGGCGCGACGAAGACCGCGCGATCGCCCTCGGGGAGATCGGCGAGCGTGATGCGCGAGAGCGCGTCGTACTCGACCTCCCCCCGCACCGTGGGACGATCCGCGGCGAGGTCGTCGAGCGCGCCGACGAACACGTAGACGTCGTCGGCGCGCTCGGTCGGCACGGCGGCTCGGGCGATGTTCGCCACGTTGGTGGCGTTGAACGTCACGAACCGATCGGGGTCGTCGACGACGAAGACGAGCGGCGTTCCGGGAGGCAGCGTCGAGGCGATGCGGCCGGCCAGCGTCGCGGCCGCGAGGTCCTCGGGGGACACGAAGGGCTGCTGGTCGCGCTGGGTCTCGATCGCCGGCAGGGTGAACAGGCCCAGGAGCACGACGGTGACGCCGAGCGTGAGCCAGCGCCGCGGCTCCGTGCGCTCCCACACCCAGGTCAACCCTTGCGCCGCCAGGATCGGCATCGCGAACCCGAACGTCAGCACGCGCTCGGGCGGGAACCATCCCGTGGCCAGGCCCAGGGGCACGCCCGCGATCGTGACCGCCGCCCAGGCGAGCAGGAAGCGACGGGTGAACCCTCGAACCTGCAAGGCGCCGAGCGCGGCGAGGGGGAGCGTGACCCAGGGGGCGAACCGCCGGACGTTCTCGCGGAACCGGAACACGTAGTTCCGCGTCAGCGCGTCGTCGAGCCCCGCCCGCCGGAGGAAGCCGTCCTTCGACGTGTCCACGGCCAGGCGCGAGGCGCCGGCGAGCATCGACACGAGGCCTGCGCCGACGATCACGCCGCCGCCGGCGAGCGACGCGAGCGTGCGACCCGCGTCGGACCGCCATCCGTGTTCGGGCTCGAGCACCCACGCGACCGCCGCGGCGACCACGAGGATCGCCGCTCCGACGAGGAAGAACTGGGGGTGCGAAAGCCCACCGCCGCCGAGCAGCAACGCAGCCGCCACGACGCCCCTCCGGCTACGGTGGGCGAGCGCCGCCGCCGCCGCGAGGAACGCCGCGGTGAACGCGAGGTTCGCGACGTAGCCATCGGCCAGATGCACGGCGTAGAGGCCGGCCATGGCTCCCACGAGGGCCCAGCCCGGGCGTCCGCCGTGCGCCCGGCCTCGCACGAGCGCGACGGCCGCGAGCCCGATCGACGCCCCGAGCGCCTGCTGCAGGCCCGCGAGTCCGGCGACGAGGGGGACACCCAGCGTTCCGGCGACCGTCTGGATCAGGGCGGGGACGCCGGGCCGCCCCCCCACGATCGAGATCCCCTCGGCGGCACCCACGCGCGTCCACCACAGGTACACGGTCCCATCGGGTCCCGGTCCGAACGACCAGCCGCGGAACAGACCCGGCCAGGCGAAGACCCCGATGAGCACCGCGGAGAGCCCGATGAGCGCGAGGACGTCACGGCGGGAGACGGCTCTGCCCGAGTCGTTCCCCCGCCGGGCTCCCGGCGCGACGTGAGCCTCGGCGGCGCCCGAGCCGCTCACTCCGCCGTGAAGGTTCCCTGAGCGGCCACGGTCACGGGGGCACCGCGTGCATCGCCGGTGATCGCCGAGCAGAGGAACGTGCCGCCCATGTGGTCCTGTAGCGCCGGCGAGATCGTGACGAGGCAGCTCCCGTCGTCCGAGTTGAAGGAGACCGGGCCATCGGGTCCGCGCATCGTGAAGGCCAGCACGCGCTCGGGGGCGGTGGGCTGCTGCGCGGTGAACGAGGTGCCGCCCAGCGTGAGCTCCCGTTGCGGACCGATCCACGTCATCGCGAACTCACCGGGAGGCGGCACCCACAGGGCCGGGAGGCCGAGGTTCGGGTACGTCTCCGACAGGTTCAACGCCCCGGTGATCGTGACGGCCGCCGAGCCGACGGCGAACCCGGAGGCGGCTTCGGGATGGACCGACGCGGTCGGTTCGTCGGCGACCTCGACGGGCGTGCCGGTCTCGAGGGGATCCGGAAGGGGGGGCGGGTCATCCGATCCACAGGAGGCCAGGAGCAGCACGAACACGCTCGTCACGATCGTCGTTGCGGTGCGCACGCTCACCCCCGGGCGCTGACTGTACCCCCTGTTAGCATCGCCGCCATGCTCGACCGCGCGCTCGTCGAGGAGGTGCTCACCGCTGCCCGCCGGCGAGGCGGCGCGTTCGCGGAGGTCTTCGTCGAGGAGACCACCGGCACCTCGATCCGGCTCGACGACGGCAAGGTCGAGGAGCTCACGACCGGGCTCGATCGCGGCGCCGGGGTCCGGGTAACCCACGGCACGAGCTACGGCTACGCGTTCTCGAACCGGCTCGACCGTGACGCGCTGCTCGAGGCGGCCGAGGCCGCGAGCGCCGCGCTGCGCGAGGGCGAGGCCGGCTCGGTCGTCGATCTCCGCACGCTGGAGGGCCCGCTCACCAACGCGGTGGAACGATCGGCGAGCGATGTGCCGGCCGCCGACAAGGTCGCCTGGCTCAGAGCGCTCGACGACGCGGCGCGCGGCTTCAGCCCCGAGGTGGTCCAGGTCGTCGGCGTCTACGGTGACTCGCTCCAGCGGCGCCTGATCGCGACCAGCGACGGCCGCTGGGTCGAGGAGGCCCGTCCGCGCATCCGCCTCGTCGCCCAGGTGGTGGCGAAGCGCGACGACAACATCCAAACCGGGTTCCACGGCCCCGCCGCATGCTCCGGCGTCGAGTTCATCGACGCGAACACGCCGCACGACACCGCCCTGGTCGCCGCGGAACGTGCCGTCACGATGCTCGACTCGGTGCCCGCGCCGGCCGGGGAGATGCCGGTCGTGCTCGCGCCCGGCATGGGCGGCGTGCTGTTCCACGAGGCGGTCGGGCACCCGCTCGAGGCCGACGCGATCGACAAGGAGGCGAGCGTCTACAGGGGTCTCATCGGCACGAAGTGCGCGAGCGAGCTGATCCACGGCGTCGACGACGCCACGATCCCCAACGGCTGGGGTTCGTTCTCGTTCGACGACGAGGGAACGCCGGCGCAGCGAACGGTGCTGTTCACCGACGGCGTGCTGCAGGCCTACCTCTACGATCGCCTGCGCGCCGAGAAGGACGGTGCGGACTCGACGGGCAACGGTCGCCGCCAATCGTACGCGTCGCCGCCGGTCGTGCGCATGACGAACACCAACATCCTCAACGGCACGTCCGATCCCGCCGAGGTGCTCTCCGACACGGCCAACGGCGTCTACGTCACCGCGCTCGGGGGTGGCCAGGTCAACCCGGCCACCGGCGACTTCGTCTTCGGGGTGAGCGAGGGTCACCTGATCGAGCACGGAGGGGCGACGACCCCCGTGCGCGGAGCCAACCTGATCGGACGTGCCATCGAGGTGATGAGCGCGGTCGACGCGGTCGCCGACGACTTCGACACGTGGGAGGGCGTGTGCGGGAAGGACGGGCAGTCGGCTCCCGTCGGCAGCGGCTCGCCGACGCTGCGCATCTCGAGGATCACGGTGGGAGGCACCGGTGCCTGATCTCGGCGAGCTCGTGCGAGCCGCGGTCGAGGCGTCGCAGGCCGACGAGGCGGTCGAGGCCTACGCCGAGGAGTCGCGGCAGACCGAGGCGAGCGCGTTGCGCGGGGAGGTCGAGGGGCTCGAGTTCGCGGAGTCGCGCGGTGTCGGTGTGCGGGTGATCCGTGACGGGCGGCAGGGATATGCCTACGCGGCCGACCCGTCGGTCGACGAGGTCCGTGCGACGGTCGGTCGCGCCCGCGAGAACGCCGCGCTCACCGAGCCCGACGAGTTCAACGTGCTGCCGGCGGCCGAGCCGGCGTCGGCGATCCCCGAGCTGTTCCGCGAGGACTCCGCCGACGTGACGACCGAGGCCAAGGTGGGCATGGCGCTCGACCTCGAGCGTCGCCTCGTCACGAGCGACCCGCGTGTGACGAAGGTCGACCTCGCCCAGATCGGCGACGTCACCTCCCGGGTCACGATCGCGTCCACCGCCGGGGTCGACGCCGAGTACGCGCGCACCGATGCGTTCGTCGTCGCGGTGACGCTCGCGGTCGAAGGCGACGAGACACAGACCGGCTTCTCCTACCGCATCGCTCGCGCGCTCGATGAGCTCGATCTCGACGACGTGGCCGACGAGGCGATCGAGCGAGCCGTGCGCATGCTCGGCGCGACGAAGCCGCCGACCGCCAAGGTGCCCGTCGTGTTCGATCGCTTCGCCGCGATGGACTTCCTCGGCGTGCTCGCGAGCGCGCTGAACGCCGAGAACGTGCTGAAGGGCCGCTCGCTCTTCGCCGAGATGGTGGGCGATCGGGTCGGCTCCGAGCTGTTCACCCTCGTCGACGACGGCACGATCCTCGACGGGCCGGGCGCCGCGCCGTTCGACGCGGAAGGCGTGCCGAGCGGCCGCACCGAGCTGTTCACCGCAGGAACGCTGAACGGATTCCTGCACGACACCTACACCTCCGCGCGCATGGGGGGTGGGCAGCGGTCGACGGGCAACGGCAAGCGTGGGTCGTACAAAGGCTCGCCCGGCGTGGGCACGTCGAACTTCTACCTCGACAACGGCACGACGCCGTTCGACGACCTGCTGCGCGATGCCGAGGGCGGCGTGCTGATCGCCGACGTGAGCGGGGTGCACTCGGGAGCCAACCCCATCTCGGGGGAGTTCAGCGTCGGCGCGACCGGGCTGCGCATCGAGGGCGGAGCGCTCGGCGAGCCGCTGCGCGAGATGACGATCGCCTCGACGCTTCCGGAGATGCTCGCCGGCATCACCGGGGTGGGTGACGACCTTCGGTTCTTCTCGAGCGTCGGCACGCCCTCGGTGCTGATCGGCGGGATGACCCTCGCGGGCGTCTAGTCCAACGCCCGAGTCCGGCGCACCAGCACGGCGAGCCCCGAGATCACGGCGATGAAGCCCAACGCCGAGGAGAACAGGAACGTGCTGGACGCACGTTCGGGTTCGTCGAGGCCGCCGCCGAGGGCCCGCAGGAACAGGGCCACCACGCCGACGCCGGCGCCGATCAGCAGGGGCAGGGCCACGGACAGACGCTCGCCCCGCGGCAGCAGGTATCCCACGATGCCCGAGACCACGGACGCCGAGCCGATCAGCACCATCGCCCACGACATGGAGGTTTGTTCGTCCACCCGATGAGGGTGGTCCGACAGGAAGGCCGAAGCAACCCCCAACGGTGCTTCGTCGCGGTGTCGTCACATCACCGTCGCAACGCGGCAACGTTTCCGAGCCCGTAAGGTGAGTGACCGTGCCCATCGACGCGCCGACGATCGCCGAGGAAGACCGGCTCTGGGGAGAGCTGCGTTCGACGATCGACGCGTTCGACCCGGACGAAGCGGTGCGGCCCGGCTACTTCGCGGAGGGATGGTCGGCGAAGGATGGCCTCGCCCACATCGGAACGTGGCTCGCGGAAGCGGGCGTCGCGCTGGAGCAGGTCCGCCACGGCACGTACGTCGAGCTGCGCGCGGACGAGATCGACGAGATGAACGCGCGGTTCCTCGACGCGATGCGCGACGTGTCCCTCGCCGACGTCAAGGCGCAGGCCGCGGCCGCGCGCTCGCGGATGCTGCACGCGTGGGGGCAGTTCCCCTCGCCCGACGATGTCGCAACGAGCTGGATCCGCAAGGCCGGTCCCGAGCACTACCGGGAGCACCTGCCGCGGCTGCAAGCGTGGCTGGCCGAGCTCCACGGCGAGTGATGCGCCCGTGCGTCAGTCGGACGAGGCGGGCCGCTGACGGAACCACTCCGTGAAGCTCGTGCACCGGCCTTCCTTGTCGAACTCCATGGCGAACACGTTGTCGTAGACGCGGACCGGTCTGCGATCGGCGTCGAAGTAGGTGCTGACGCCGATCGCGACCCCGCGACCACCCTCGACCGCGAACGGCTCGTACCAGGCGTCCCACGAGCCGGGCTCGTCGGGATCCTCGAGCCACGACGCGACGACCGCCTCCCGTCCGTATACCGGCTCGTCGGCGGGGTGGTATCGATACTCGGCGTCAGCCGCGAACAGCTCCCCGATCGCGGCCGCGTCGTTCGATCGCCAGGCGGCCACGTACGCGTCGAGCCAGCGTTGCAGAGCGGGTCGGTCCATCGCAGAGCCTCCTGGTCGCGCTCGATCGCTGCGAGCGCGACCAGGGTATCCGCTCAGGTGCCTTCGAGGTTCCTCGCCAGCCCGGCCATCGTGTCGCGGTGCTCGTCGGTCGGACTGAACTCGACGAGCCGGGTGCCCGGGAGCCCGGTCTCTGCGGTGTGCCCGGGCCCCACGTAGTAGGCCTCGCCGGCCTCGACCGTGAGGTCGCCCTCGGGCCGGTGCAGGATCAGCCGGCCCTCGATCACGTAGCCCCAGTGGTGGCACTGGCAGCGATCGTCGGGCAGCCCCCGGTACAGCGGCGTGAAGTCGGCCGCCTCGTCCATCGACTCCATGCCGATCGTGGTGCCGTCCACCTCGACGTAGTGGCCCTCGAACCCGGGCAGCCGCTCGATGCGACCGCCGCTCGGCGAGAGCGTTCCACCTGCACCCATCGTCATCTCCTCCTTCCGCGCGCGGTCGCCCGCTCCTCGGCTAGCTGGGCGAGGTTCTGCAGCCCTCGGCGGGGGACCGAGGTCGACGCCTTCATCGCGAGCGCGCTGAGCCCCGGCACGTTGAAGACGCGCATGATGCCGGGCAGGGCGCTGATGCGGGCGATCGTGATCGTGTAGGCGATCGTCGTTCCCTCTCCCTGCGGACGGAGCTCGTAGCGATGGACGTTCGTCCACACCGCGTGGGCTCCCCGCTTCGTCTCGAGCTCGGCCTCGGTCACGAACTCGAACACCGAGGGCCTGATCGCGCTCGTCACGACCGATCGATCGGTGAACCTGCCCATCGGATCGGCGCCGGTCGACCCGAACTCCGTGCCGACCACGGCCTCGCTCTCGGGGGCGTCGATCGTGAGCAGCTGAGTGCTCTCCGACTGCCGCTCGCCGCCCCAGATCGCGTGGCTCCGCAGGTCCGCGAGCACGTCGTACACCTCGTCGGCCGAGGCCGAGCTGATGTGCTCGACCGACGCCGAGAGTTCCCGCCGGAGCGCGTTGTCCGCCGTCCGCCTCCGTTGCACCATCGAAGATGCACCTCCTCGTGTCGTGGTCTCCTGGACACGAGGAGCGTGCGCCGATCAGGCCCCGAAAGGATCGGGAAGGTTCCCTATCTCCGAGCGGAGCTCTGGCCGGGTCCCTGGCCTCGGCCTGCGCCCGGGTCGGCCTCGGCGTACCGGAGCGCGTAGCCCGCGGCCTCGGACCGGTTCTTGAGGTGGAGCTTCGCCAGGATGCTGCTCACGTGGTGTCCCGCGGTCTTCGTGCTGATGAACAGGCGCCCGGCGATCTCGGCGTTCGTGAGCCCCTCGCCCAGCAGCTGCAGCACCTCGGTCTCGCGCCGCGTGAGCCGCCCGAGTCCCTTGGGACCGGTCCGCCCGCTCGAGCCCATCTCGCGCAGGAACGCGGCGGCCTCGTCCGCATGGCGTGGCGCCCCGAGCCGCTCGAACTCCGCGAGGGCCGAGCGAGCGTCGGCGACCGCCACCTCCGGGTGCGACGAGGCCAGCGAGCGGGCGAGCCGCATCCTCGCCGTCGCGGCCTCGAGCGATCGGCCCTGCGCCGCGAACGCG
>DATFFT010000050.1:0-2111 GCA_035249905.1 Actinomycetota bacterium
GTGCCCATCGTCGATCCGTGGTACGCCTGGCCCGGAGAGATCACGCGCCAGCGCGCGGTGTCGCCGCGCTCGACGTGGTACAGGCGAGCGAGCTGCAACGCGGTCTCGTTCGCCTCCGAGCCGCCGGAGACCAGCCGGACCCTTGCCATCCCGGGCGCGACGACCTCCAAGAGTCGGTCGGCGAGACGCTCCTGCGGCTCGCTCGTGAAGTGGTGGTTGTAGAAGTACGAGAGCCGTTCGGCCTGCTCCGCGGCTGCCTCCGCGATCTCCGGCACGCCGGACCCGAGGCAGGCGACCATCGCGCCCCCCGAGGTCGCGTCGAGGATCCGGCGACCGTCGGTCGCGGTGAGCCACACGCCGTCTCCTCGCTCGATGTTCGGGTAGTCGAGGTCGAGGAAGCGGGGGAAGACGTGGGTGGCGGTCGAGGCGATCGCCGGGGTGGTCACGCGACCACCGCTCAGCCCGCTCGCTCGTCCAGGTCGGCCTCGTGGGGCGCGTCGATCCCCGCGACCTCGTGGAGGAAGTGCTCGAACAGCTGGAAGGCCCGGGCGCGGCTCTCACCGGCGATGCGCTTCGTCTCCGCGAGCAACGCGTCCGGATCGACGCCGTCGCCGTCGAGCTCGTGGCGATAGACGCGGACCCAGTCGTCCATGATCTGCGTCGTCACCTCGGGATGGAACTGGAGGCCGAGGCTTCGACCCGCGACGAACGCCTGCGGGCCGACCTCCGTGTCCGCCACGACGGTCGCGCCCGGCGGGACCGTGAACGAATCGAAGTGCCACTGGAACCAGGGGCCCTCGGGCACGAGCTCGGGATCCGAGGTCCGGACGGGGAGCCAACCGATCTCGGCCTCCTCGTGGCGGAACCCGCGCGCTCCGAGCGCGCGGGCGAGCATCTGGCCGCCGAAACACAGACCGAGCACCGGCACGTCCTCGGCGACCGCGTTCTCGAGCACGCTCGCCTCCCGGACCACGAACGGCTTCGTGTCGTCGAACGCGGCGAACTCCGACCCGAGCGACACGATCAGGTCGTAGTCGCGCGGGTCGACGTCACGGTCCTCGACGTCGATCCGCCACGTGTCGACGTCCGCGCCGTGCGCCGCGAGCCACTCCGTCACGTGCCCGGGTGGGGTCGGCTCCTCGTGCTGGAGGATCAGGGCACGCAGCCGCCGAGGCTTGTGATCCGTGCTGCTCATCGAGCGCCCCCCATCGAAGCCGACCTGATCGGCTCGGCACGGGCGAGTTCCGGCTCCACGTCGGCGGCGACGCTACGCACGGCCTCGGCGAACCGGGTCACCATCTCGCCGAGCTCGTCGTCCGTCGCGGTGAACGCCGGAGCGAACAAGGTCTGGTCGCCGGCGTAGCCGTCGCGCGTCGGCTGGGTCGAGAGGACGATCAGTTCGCGATCGAACGCGGCCGCGTCGATCCGCGCGCCGACCCGGAGCTCCGGCGGCAGGAACGACTCGCCGTCGCGCGGATCGACGAGCGACACACCGAGCAGGTACCCGTGGCCCCGGACCTCGCGAACGAGGGGGATCCCCGCGAGCGCATGCCCGAGCTCGCCGAACAGCTGCGCACCGCGATCGTGCACACGGTCGACCAACCCTTCGGTTCGCATCGCCTCGAGGACGGCGAGCCCCACGGCGCACGCGAGCGGCGCCCCGTCCCACGTGTGGCCGAGGGTGAACCGGCGCGAGCCCCGGGCGAACGCCTCGTACACGTGCTCGCGGACCAGGACGGCACCGATCGCCGCGTAGCCGGCGCCGAGGCCCTTGGCCGTCGCGATGATGTCCGGGACGCACGCCGTCGCCGCCCCCGCGAACCACCGGCCCGTTCGTCCGACTCCCGTCACCACCTCGTCGAAGCAGACGAGGAACCCGTGGCGCTCACGTCGCTCCGCCAGACCCTCCCAGAACCGAACGGGTGGCGAGTAGCCCGGGAGCGCGGCGCCGCTGATCGCCTCGCAGAAGAACGCGGAGACGTTCTCCGGGCCCGCCTCCTCCAGCGCTTCATCCAACGCCTCGAGGGCGGCTTCGCCGGACGGGTCGAAGCGCCACGTGCTCGGGGGGATGTGCAGGTGTCGGGGCAGATACGGACCGAACGGACCGTGCA
>DATFFT010000051.1:0-4500 GCA_035249905.1 Actinomycetota bacterium
TGGTCTCGGACACGTCCGCACCGGGGATCACCGGACCGACCACCTCGATCTCCTCGACGGCGGTCTCGTACTCGACCTTGGCTTCGGCGGCCGTGGGGCGACGCCCGCCACCGGCCTCGATGATGCGGCGCTCACGCTTGCCGCCTCCGGCTTCGACCAGACGCTTGCCGCCTCCGGCTTCGATCAGCCGAGTGCGACGCTCTCCGCGCTCGGCGGCGGTCTCGGCGCGGGACTTGACGCTCTGGCGGCGGCGGCGAGCCGGCCCACCGGTAGCGAGATCTGCTTCGGCGGCGATGCGGTCCGAGGTGACGGCGGTTTCGATCACCTCGCCCTTGTAGACCCAGACCTTGATGCCAATCGCTCCCACGGTCGTGTGGGCGGTGGCCGTACCGAAGTCGATGTCGGCGCGCAGGGTGTGGAGCGGAACCCGTCCTTCCCGGTACCACTCGCGCCGGCCCATCTCGGAGCCGCCGAGCCGGCCGCCGGTCGCCACGCGCACGCCGAGGGCCCCCGAGCGCATCGCCGTCTGCACGGCGCGACGCATCGCTCGGCGGAACGCCACGCGCCCCGCGAGCTGCTCGGCGACGCCCTGGGCGAGCAGGGTGGCGTCGGTCTCGGGGCGCGACTCGCTCGCGGCCTGGTTCATGTCCTCGACCTTCACGTCGACGCGCTTCTTCGTGTACCGCTCGACGTCCTTGCGCAGGCGGTCGACCTCGGCCCCCTTGCGGCCGATCACGATGCCCGGCCGCGCCGTGCGGATGAACACCCAGATCTGATCGCCCTTGCGCTCGATGTCGATCGAGCTGATGCCGGCGCGCGACAGGCGGGAACGGATGTGCTTGCGGATCCAGATGTCCTCGTGGAGCTGCCCGGCGTACTCGCGGCGGCCGGCGTACCAGTTGGATTTCCAGGGATAGATGACCCCCAGCCGGAACCCGTACGGGTTGACCTTGTGACCCACTACGCCTCGTCTCCCATCGTCTCCACCACGAGCGTCACGTGCGACGTGCGCTTGCGCACCTTGGTGGCTCGGCCGTACGCCCGCGGGCGGTACCTGCGCAACGTCGGACCCTCGTCGACCCACGCGCGCGTCACCAACAGGTTGTCCTCGATCACGCCGGGCTGCTGCTCGGCGTTCGCGATCGCGGAGTTCAGCAGCTTCTCGACCTCGGGCGTGGGCCCGAGCGGCGAGAACCGCAGGATGCGCCGCGCCTCGGCCACGTGCGTGCCGCGGATCATGTCGATCACGCGCCGCATCTTCCGCGGCGACGTGCGCACGTATTTCATCGTGGCTCGCGCCTGCACTACCGCACTCCCGTCCGCCGCTCGTCTCTCGCGTGCGATCGGAAGGTGCGCGTCGGCGCGAACTCGCCGAGCTTGTGCCCCACCATCGACTCCGAGATGAACACCGGCACGTGCTTGCGACCGTCGTGCACGGCGATCGTGTGCCCGAGCATCTCGGGCACGATCGTGGATCGGCGCGACCACGTCTTGACGACGCGCTTGTCGCCTCGCTTGTTCATGTCGTCGATCTTGACCATGAGGTGCTCGTCGACGAACGGACCCTTCTTGACGGACCTGGGCACCTAGCCTCGCCCCTTCCCACGGCGACGGACGATGTACTTGTTCGACGCCTTGTTCTTCTTGCGCGTGCGGCCTTCCTTCTTGCCCCACGGCGACGCGGGATGCCGACCGCCCGAGGACTTGCCTTCGCCGCCGCCCAGCGGGTGGTCGACCGGGTTCATCGCCACGCCGCGCACGGTCGGCCGCTTGTTCTTCCACCGCGCACGGCCGGCCTTGCCGAGGGCGATCAGCTCGTGCTCGGGGTTGCCCACCGTGCCGACCGTGGCCTTGGCGGCGGTCGGCACCAGGCGCGTCTCCCCCGAGGGCAGCCGCACCGTGGCCATCGTGCCTTCCTTGGCCATGAGCTGCACGCTCGCGCCGGCCGAACGGGCCAGCTTGGCGCCGGCGCCGGGCTTCAGCTCGATCGCGTGCACCACGGTGCCGACCGGGATGTTGCGAAGCGGCAGCGCGTTGCCGGGACGGATCTCGGCGTCGGGGCCGCTCATCAGCCGGTCGCCCTGCTTGACGCCCTGCGGAGCGAGGATGTAGCGCTTCTCGCCGTCGGCGTAGTGCAGCAGGGCGATCCGCGCGCTGCGGTTCGGGTCGTACTCGATGTGGGCGACCTTCGCCGGTACACCGTCCTTGTTGCGACGGAAATCGATCACGCGGTAGCGCTGCTTGGTGCCGCCGCCCTGGTGCCGGGTCGTGATGCGACCGTGCACGTTGCGGCCGCCCTTGCGGTGCTTCTTCTTGAGCAGCGACTTCTCCGGCGCGGAACGCGTGATCTCGTCGAACGACGAGACGCTCGCCCCGCGTCGTCCCGGTGTCGTCGGCTTGTACTTGCGGACGGCCATGACTACCCACCCTCGAAGATCTCGATCGAATCGCCCTCGGCGAGGGTGACGATGGCGCGCTTCTCGTCGGGGCGCTTGCCCTTCGTGTAGCCACGCCGCTTCACCTTGCCGCGGCGGTGCAGCGTGTTCACGGAGGTCACACGGACCTCCCAGATCGCCTGCACGGCTTCCTTGATCTCGGTCTTGTTCGCCCGCTTGTCGACCAGGAACGTGTAGGTGTTCAGCTCGAGGCCTGCGTAGGACTTCTCCGAGACGATCGGCCGGATGATCACGTCGCGATGCGACTTCACGACGCCTCACCCCCCGTCGAGCCCTCGAGGGCGTCGAGCGCGGCGGCGGTCAGCAGCACGCGATCGGCCCACAGCACGTCGTAGGTGCCGAGCCCGCCCGCGTAGGCGACCTTGACGTCGGTGATGTTGCGGAACGACTTCTCGGCGGCGCCGTCACCGGTCGGCTCGGGGAGCACGACCAGCACCTTGCCCGTGAGCTCGAGCGCCGAGAGCAGCTCGGCGGCGCGTTTGGTCTTCGGCTCGTCGAACTCCATCTCGGACACGACCGCGAGCTTGCCGCTGCGCAGGGCGTCGGTGAGCGCCGAACGGAGCGCGCCCCGCTTCATCTTCTTGTTCACGCGCATCGAGTGATCGCGCGGCACCGGCCCGTGGGCCACGCCGCCGCCGGCCCACTGCGGCGAGCGGATCGAGCCCTGGCGCGAGCGGCCCGTGCCCTTCTGGCGCCACGGCTTCCTGCCGCCGCCCGAGACCTCGCCGCGGGTCTTCGTGGAATGCGTGCCGGCGCGGATGGCCGCCAGGCCCGCGACCACGACCTGGTGCATCAGCGGCACGCTCACGGGCGCCTCGAACAGGTCGGCCGCGAGGTCGCGCGAGCCCGACCTGTTGCCTTGCACGTCGAGGACGTCGATCGTCGCCATCTCAGGCACCCTTCGCCACCGGCGCCTTGACGGCCGACCGGACCATCACGAGCCCGCCCTCGCGGCCGGGCACCGCGCCCTTGACGAGCAGCAGGTTCCGTTCGGCGTCGGCCCGCACGACCTGCAGGTTCAGCACGGTGACGCGCTGGTTGCCGTGCTGGCCGGCCATGCGCATGCCCTTGAACACGCGGCTGGGGGTGGCGCACGCGCCGATCGCGCCCGGCGCCCGGTGCACCCGGTGCGTGCCGTGGCTGGCCTTCAGGCCGGCGAACCCGTGCCGCTTCATCACGCCCGCGAACCCCTTGCCCTTCGAGACCCCGACCACGTCGACGACGTCGCCCGCCTCGAACACGTCGGCACGCAGCTCCTGCCCGGGCTCGTAGGACGACGCGTCGTCGGTGCGCAGCTCCACGAGGTGGCGGCGGGGCTCGGCGGCGTTCGCATCGAAGTGGCCCTGCATCGGCTTCGTGACCCTGTTGGGGCGCACGTCGCCGAACGCGAGCTGCACGGCCTCGTATCCGTCGCGCTCTCGGGACTTGACCTGGGCGACGACGCACGGACCCGCCTTGATCACCGTGACCGGCACGGCGCGGGTGTCGTCGAAGACCTGGGTCATGCCCAGCTTCGTGCCCAAGATGCCCTTCACGGCTCCGACCTCAGTCATCTCGTCCTCTAGAGCTTGATCTCGATGTCGACCCCGGCGGACAGGTTCAGGCGCTGGAGCTCCTGCACCGTCTTGGAGGTCGCGTCGACGATGTCGATCAATCGCTTGTGCGTGAGCATCTGGAAGTGCTCGCGCGAGTCCTTGTACTTGTGCGGCGAACGGATCACCGTGTAGATGGCGCGTTCCGTCGGCAGCGGCACCGGGCCGATCACCTTGGCACCCGTGCGGGTGACGTGCTCGACGATGTCGCGCGCGGCGACGTCGAGCATGCGGTGATCGTATGCCCGGAGCTTGATGCGGATCTTGGGTCCTGCCACGGTCGCGCCTCTCTCCGGTCCTCGCTCGTTGGGCTACTTGACGATCTCGGTGACGCGGCCGGCGCCGACGGTGCGCCCGCCCTCGCGGATCGCGAAGCGCAGGCCCTCCTCCATCGCGATCGGGGCGATCAGCTCGACCGTCATCTCGACGTTGTCCCCGGGCATGACCATCTC
>DATFFT010000052.1:0-5699 GCA_035249905.1 Actinomycetota bacterium
GCCCAGCCGCTCGAGGGCTTCGAGCACGAGGGCCAGATCGCCGCCCGGTCCCGTTTCGATCAGGGCGGGCTCGTCACCGGAGAGCACGTAGACGGCGTTGAACTCCGGCTCCCCGGTCATCAGCGTGTCGACCATCGTCACCCCGTCGGCGACATCGGTCAGGACGGGGCGCCGGGCTGCTTCGGTCACGCGATCGAGTCTGGCAGACGCCGAAGCCCGTGTCGGAGGCAGCGACTATCGTCCTTCACGAATCGAACGAGGAGGAGCCATGGTGACGGTCAACGTCGTCGTGCTCGCGGGCACCATCTCGGCCGATCCGGTCCAGCGCCGGATGCCGTCGGGCGACGAGGTGACCGAGCTTCGGGTCTCCGTTCCGGAGACGGGCAGGCGTCTCCTCCCCCTCCCGGTCGCGGCGTGGCACGCAACGGTCGGCGCGCGGGTGCTCGCGACGCTCACGAAGGGCGACCACGTGCTCGTGCACGGACAGCTGGTCCGTCGCTTCTACCGAAGCGGCGCCGGAGCTCGCAGCCTCACCGAGGTGGTCGCGAGCGGCATCAAGAAGCTCGAGGTCGAACCTTCGGCGGAGCTGGGCCCCGGTCCAGCGGCATCATGACCATGCCGGTCCGTGGCTTGGGCCAGAAATAGGTCGACTTGGGCGGCAGTCGCTCGCCGCGCTCGACCACGGCTCGGATCCGTCGCGTCGTCGTGGGGGGCAGCAGCCACGCCGCGACCGCATCTCCGTCGCGCAGCGCCGCGACCGCCGCGGCGGCATCGTGCGTGTAGCGCAGCGAACCCGCAGGAGCGATCTCGTCGAGGAGCTCCTCGTGCAGCGCACGCACGGCCGGCGCCTCGCCCTCGAGCGATCGCACCTGATAGGTGATCTCACCCCCGGGTCCGGCGGTCGCGATGCCCACGCTGGGTCGCTCGTCGTCCAACGCCCCGAGGGTCTCCTCGAGGGAAGGCTTCGGGCTGCCGTTCGCCGGGACGGGGCCCGTCAGCTGGACCCGGTGGAACGGCAGCACGGGCAGATGCTCCGCGGTCGCGTCGACCACGAGCGTGAGCACCGAGTCCCACGGCCCGGGTCCCTCGGCCCGGCGTCGTTCGTTCCGATATGCCAGGGCGGTGGCGTAGCGATGGTGGCCGTCGGCGATCAACAGGGGGCGATCGGCGAGATGCGCGAGATCGACGGTGTCCGGGTGCACGGACCACATCCGGTGCAGCACGCCTTGTTCGTCGATGGCCTCGAACGCGGTCCGGCCGGCGGTCGCGGCGCCGATCCACGCGTCGAGCCGATCGTCCGGGCCGTCGATCGTGCCGAAGACCGGGGAGAGATGGGTCCGGGTGGCCCGCAACAGCGCCAGCCGATCCCGGATCGGCCCCTCCATGACCTGCTCGTGGGGCAGGATGGTGCCGCCCCATTCCTCGAGCTCCATCGCGCAGATCAGGCCGCGAACCGGCGAGGTGCCTCCGCGGGAGGGCGTCATCTCGTATGCGTAGTAGCAGGCCTCCCGGGCGCGCCGCACAGCGCCGCGGCGCTCCCAGTCGGCGAGGAGCCCCGCCGCCTTCGCGTAGCGGCTCGCGGGGTCGCGAGGGTCCTCCGATCCTTCCGCGAGATCGAGGTGGACCACGCTGAAGGGACTGGCCCGCAGGTAACCGAGCCGGAGTCGGTCGCTGATAACGTCGTACGGCGGGGCGGTGACCCGATCCAGCGGGCCGGTCACGGCCGTGTCGAATACGAGTCCGCGGAACGGGGAGAGGCGAGGCACGCACCTTGTATAGCAGTCGAGGCTCCGCCCGGGCCTTCAGCGCGTGAGGGGCCACGAAGGTTGATCGCCGAGGGATACGACGCGTTCCTGTTCGATCTCGACGGTGTGCTCTATCGGGGGTCCGATCCCGTGCCACATGCGGCCGACTCGGTCGCGCGGCTCCGCGAGCTGGGCAAACGCGTCGCGTTCGTCACGAACAACTCCGCCCGAACGCCCTCGATGGTGACCGAGCGGCTGCGCTCGGTGGGCGTGGAGGCCGACGAGCTCGAGGTGGAGACGTCCGCCCTGGCGACCGCCTCCGTGCTCGCGGATCGTCCCGTCCGGCGGGCCTTCGTGATCGGGGGTTCCGGCATCATCGAGGCGCTGGGACAGGCCGGCATCGAGGTCCTCGCCGGCGAGCCGGCCGGGGCCGACGTGGTCGTCGTCGGCTGGGACCGCGACGCCGACTACACGAAGCTCCGCGTGGCGTCCGTGCTCGTCGAGCGAGGGGCCGCGCTCGTCGCGACCAACCCCGACGCTTCCTTCCCGGCGGCCGACGGCACGAGATGGCCGGGTGCCGGCGCCCTGCTCGCGGCGATCGAGACCACGACGGGCGTGCGAGGCGAGGTGATCGGCAAACCGTACCCGCCGCTCCTGCACACGGCGCTCGAGCGCGCCGGCGGCGGACGGCCGCTGTTGATCGGCGATCGCCTCGACACCGACATCGCGGGAGCCATAGGCGTCGGCTGGGATTCCATGCTGGTCCTCACCGGCATCAGCACGGCGCCCGAGGCTCACGCATCGTCGACGCCGCCGACCTACATCGCCGCCGACCTCCGCGAGCTGTTCGCCGACGGGATCGAGCGGCCGGGGGCGCCCTGACCCCCCGGGTATGCTGGCGGAACGCAACCTCCGAGGCGAGGCGAAAGGAATCCCGATGATCATCGACGACCTCCGCAAGACGGTCGAAGGCCTGCTGGGCACGCTCACCCCGGCGAAGGCGCAACAGCTGGCCAAGGACATCCTCGAGCCGGGGGCGGCCAAGGAACAGGTGGCGAAGACCACGGCGGATCTGCTCGAGTGGTCGCATTCCAACCGCGAGCGCATCTCGTCGTTCGTGCGGCGTGAGATCTCCGAGCAGCTGAAGGTCGTGGGCGGGGTCGCGTCGCAAGACGAGCTCGACGCAGTGAAGAAGCGCGTGCGCGACCTCGAGCGAGCTTCCGGCATGACGGCTTCCGGCCGCAAGCGCGCGAAGGCGGCAACGAAGCGGCGCACCTCGACGACCCGGGCGAAGACGGCGGCGCCGTCCGGGAGCCCCCCTTCGTCCGACGACTGATCCAGACGCCCCGACGGTGACTCGACGCCGCCTCGACTCGGAGCTCGTCCGTCGCGGCCTGGCGACCTCGCGCACCGAGGCGCAGGAGGCCGTGCTGGCCGGGCTGGTCCGCGTCGGGGGCACGGTGGCCACCAAGAGCTCGACGCTCGTCGCCGACGACGAGCCCCTCGATCTCACCCAGGCCCCGCGTCGCTACGTCTCCCGTGGGGGCGAGAAACTCGGGGCCGCGCTGGGACGGTTCGGCATCGATCCGGGCGGCTTGGACTGCCTCGATGTGGGCGCAGCGACGGGCGGCTTCACCGATCGCCTGTTGCAGGGCGGCGCCCGCCACGTGGTGGCCGTCGACGTCGGGTACGGGCAGCTCGCCTGGGCCCTCCGTGGGGACGAACGGGTCACCGTGCTCGAGCGAACGAACGCCCGGAACCTCTCGGTCGACGCGCTGCCTTATCGTCCGGCGCTCGTCGTCGTCGACGTATCGTTCATCTCCTTGCACGCCGTGGTGCCGGCGCTGGCGTCGGTGGCCGCCGCCGGCGCCGATGCGGTGTTCCTGATCAAGCCGCAATTCGAGGCGGGGCGCGGGGAGGTGGGTCGCGGCGGGGTCGTTCGCGATCCCGAGATCTGGTCCAGGGTGATCTCATCGGTCATCGATGCCGCGGCCGAAGCGGGGTTCGCCCCTCAAGGGGTGGTGCCGTCGCCGGTGCGTGGACCCGCTGGGAACGTCGAGTTCCTGCTGTGGTCGCGTCGAGACGCGCCGCGGCGCGAGCTCGACGTCGCCGCGGCCGTGGCCGAGGGCAAGGAGATCGCCGCGTGAGCCGCGTGGGGATCGTGATGCACCCTCGACGCGAGGCGGCGATCGACGCCGCCCGCCGGATCATCGAGACCCTCGAGGAGGGTGGGGTGGGAACCGTGGCCGTCGCCGAGGACGGCGACGTTCCCGAGCGCGATGACTCGATCGACCTCGTGGTCAGCGTGGGGGGCGACGGCACCTTCCTCCGGGCCGCCCACGCGGCCTCGCACGTCGGATGTCCGGTGCTCGGCGTGAAGGTCGGGCGCGTCGGGTTCCTCACGGAAGTGGAGCCCGACGGGGCGGTGTCGCTCGTCCGAGCGGCGCTCGAAGGCAGGACCCGGGTCGAGGAGCGGCTGGCCGTCACGGTCGAACCGCTCTCGGGAGCCGACTTCCCGCCCCAATGGGGCCTGAACGAGATCATGGTCGAGAAGCACGCGCGTCATCGGCTCGTTCGCCTGGCCGTGGAGGTCGACGGCACGTACGTCACCACCTTCTCGGCCGACGGGGTGATCGTGGCGACCCCGACCGGCTCCACGGCGTATTCGTTCTCCGCCCGAGGGCCGATCGTGAGCCCCGGCGTCGATTCCCTCGTGCTCACCCCGATCGCCGCACACATGGTGTTCGATCGTTCCTTCGTGCTCGATGCCACGAGCCGGGTCCAACTCGAGGTGGTGGGGGAGGAGAGCGGCGTCCTGTCGGCCGACGGACGACGCAGCATCGGGCTGCCGGTCGGGTCGAGGGTCCGAATCCGAGCATCGTCGCGGCCCGCCCGTCTCGTCCGGAGGAACGACGCGCCAGGGTTCCTCTCCTTGGTGCGCGAGAAGTTCGGGCTGCCGGGAGAGCCCGGGGAGCGGCCCGGGCGATCCGATACCGGAGATGTCGGCGCCGGAGGCTAGGATGCGCGCGTGCTGCGCGAGCTCCACATCTCGGGGCTGGGGGTCATCGACGACCTCGACCTGCCGCTGCACGCGGGCCTCAACGTCCTGACGGGAGAGACGGGCGCCGGCAAGACGATGATCACCGTCGGGCTCGCGCTCGCGCTCGGGGCGAGGGCCAATGCCTCGCTCGTGCGCGACGGCGCCGATGCCGCGCGAGTGCAGGCGCTGTTCGAGGTGGACCGGGTGAGCGAGGCGCGGGCCGTCCTCGATGGGTGGGTCGACGACGGCGAGGTGCTACTTGCGCGAACGATCCCGGCCGAGGGCAAGGGAACGGCTCGCATCGGCGGACAGCTCGCGACCGCGTCCGCGCTGGCCACGCTCGGACCCGTGCTGGTCGAGGTGCACGGGCAGGGCCAGACGCAGCGGCTGCTCGAGCCGGCGGTCCAGACGGCCTTCCTCGATCGGTACGCGGGCGATCGTCACCTCGTCGCCCTGGCCGCCTTCCGGGAGACACATGACGCCCTGCAGGCCGCGACCTCGGCCGTCGAGCGGCTCCGCGACGCCGCACGCGATCGCGAGCGCGAGCTCGACCTGCTCGCCTACCAGGTCCGCGAGATCGAAGCGGTCTCCCCGGAGCCGGGGGAGTCGGAGCGCCTGGCGAGCGAGGAGGCGCGGCTCGGTCATGTCGAGCGGTTGATGGAGTCCGGGGGAGCGGCCGAGGCGGCGCTCGCAGCAGACGACGGCGGGGCGGCCGACGCGCTCGGACTGGCCGCCCGGGCCCTCGAGGAAGCGGGCGCGCTCGATCCCGAGGCCGGCGAGCTGGCCGCTCGCGGTGCCGCGCTGGCCGTCGAGGTCGCGGAGCTGGCGCGTGACGTGCGCGGATACCGGGAGTCCCTCGCCGTCGACCCCGAGCGCCTGCAGCTGCTCCGGGAGCGCATCGGGGCGCTGAAGTC
>DATFFT010000053.1:0-36752 GCA_035249905.1 Actinomycetota bacterium
CGCCGAGGCCGCGGCGAACGAGGCCGCCGCGATCCGCGACGCCGCCGCGACGGCCGAGCGCGAGGTCGCCGGGCGAGAGGCGGCCGTCAACAAGGCGTGGCGCGATGCGTCGACGGAGCTCGAACGGCTCCGCGAAGCCTACGAAGACGACGACCGGACGCGGGGCGACATCCAGCGGCGGATCCGAGAGGCGGAACGATTGATCCGCGAGGGCCACGGGGCCGACCCGACGGCGCTCGTCGGGGAGCTGTCCGACGATGACTCCGTCGAGGCGCTCGAGAAGCGTTCCGAGCTCGTGCAGCGCCGCCTGGCTCTGCTCGGTCGAGTGAACCTGCTCGCCACCGGGGAGTTCGAGGCCATGCAGGAGCGCCACGACTTCATGGCCAGGGAGCTCGACGACGTCAAACAGGCGCGCCGCAACCTGCTCGAGGTGATCGCGCAGGTCGACCGCGAGATCACCGAGGCGTTCACCGCCGCGTATCGCGATGTCGCCTCGCAGTTCGAACGGCTGATCGCCGACCTGTTCCCGGGCGGCTCGGGCAGGCTGGTGCTCACCGATCCCGCGGAGCCGTTGACGAGCGGGATCGAGATCGAGGCATCTCCGGGCCGTAAGCGCGTGAAGCGCATCTCGCTGCTCTCGGGCGGCGAGCGGTCGCTGACCGCCATGGCGTTCCTGTTTGCGATCTTCACCGCCCGGCCTTCGCCGTTCTACCTGATGGACGAGGTCGAGCCGGCGCTCGACGACGTGAACCTCCATCGGTTCCTGCGTCTCGTCGAGGGGTTCGCGCGCGAGTCGCAGGTGCTGATCGTGACGCACCAGAAGCGCACGATGGAGGTCGCCGCGATGATGTACGGCATCTCCCTGAGCAAGGACGGCACGACGAAGGTGGTCGCGCAGCGGCTCGATCAACAGACGCCGCTGGAATCCGACGCGCGGCTCGAGGGCGAGCGGGAGGCTGCCTCCGCCGCGTTCGCCCCTCAGACCTCGGCCGACGACGAGCCGGTGATCGAGGTGCCGGAGGGCGAGCCGGTCGGCTAGCCTCCGCCAGTGGAACTCGGCGTCGTCGTCTTCGCTGTCCTCGCGGTCGTGGCGATCGTCGCGTTCGGCGTGCTCCGGTCGTCGCGGCGCGACCGCCTGCGGGAACTGGAACGCGATACACATACGGCCGAAGGGCACCTCCGGCGACCGGCGCCACTGCATCCGGCCGGACAGCGCCCCGAGCCGACCAGGCCGGAACCGGGGTCGTCGGGGGGCGTCTTCCGGAAGGAGGGGCTGGGGGCCAAGGTCAAACGGCTGTTCCGGGGGGCCGCCGCCGACGACACCTGGGCCAAGCTCGAGGACCTGCTGATCAAGGCCGATGTGGGCCCCAAGGGTTCGGCCGATCTCGTCGGTCGCGTGAAGTCACGCGTCGCGGCGGGGGGCGACCCGGTCGCGCTGCTCCAAGAAGAGATCGTCGACGTGCTCGGGCCCGACGAGCCCCTGCACCTGCCGACCGGACGGCCGGGCGTGATCTTGGTCGTCGGGGTGAACGGCACCGGCAAGACCACCACGATCGGGAAGCTCGCCAAACGCCTTGCCGGGGAAGGGTTGCAGGTGAGCCTCGCTGCCGCCGACACGTTCCGAGCCGCCGCCGGTGAGCAGCTGGAGGTCTGGGCGAAGAGGGCCGGCGCCCACCTCGTGGGGCAGGAGCGGGGCGCCGATCCCGGCGCCGTCGTGTTCGACGCCGTGAAGTCGGCGACCGCACGCGGGGCCGACGTCCTGATCGTCGATACGGCCGGGAGACTGCACACGAAGACTCCCTTGATGGACGAGCTCGGCAAGGTCAAGCGCGTGATCGAGAAGGCGGGCACGTCGGTCGACGAGGCCCTGCTCGTGCTCGACGCCCAGACGGGGCAGAATGGCATCGCACAGGCGAGGGCGTTCACCGAGGCGGTCGAGGTGACCGGCGTGGTGCTCACGAAGACCGACGGATCGGCCAAGGGCGGCATCGTGTTGGCCGTGCGGGAGGAGCTCGACGTTCCGATCCGCTTCGTCGGGGTCGGTGAAGGCGCCGACGACCTGCGGCCGTTCGAGGCGACGGCGTTCGCGGAACGGTTGCTGTCCGACTGACGCAGCGGGCGGAAGCATCCAGGCGGAAGGGGTTCAGCGGTGTCCGACGGGAGGATCCTGATCGTGGAGGACCACCCCACGATGCGCGAGGCCATGCGCCTGGTGCTCGAGGGGGAGGGCTTCGAGATCGAGGAAGCCGCCGACGGGCAGCGTGCCCTCGAGATGGTGCGTGACGACCCGCCCGATCTCGTCTTCCTCGACATGCACATCCCCGGGTCGAGCGGAGCGGAGGTTCTGGCCGAGGTGCGCGCGGACCCGGTCACGGCCGGCGTTCGGGTGATCATCGTCACCGCCGACGGTGAAGAAGGCCGGGAGCGAGCGATCGCGATGGGGGCCGACGACTACTTCACGAAGCCGTTCAGCCCCATCACCTTGCTGCACACGGTGGAGCAGGTGCTCAGCGCGCCGCCGCACGAACCGGGAGCCTGAGCCGGAACGTCGCGCCGCCGCCCGGCGTCGCATCGGCGGTGATGTCGCCGCCGAGCGCTTCGGCCAGACGCCGGGCGATCGCGAGCCCCAGCCCCGAGCCTTCGGCCGACCGAGCACCCTCGGTCGTGCGGTAGAAGGGTTCGAAGACGCGATCCCGTTCCTGTGCGTCGATGCCGATGCCGTGGTCGATCACGGCGATGCCGATGGACCCGTCGCCGCCGGGGACGACCTCCAGGGTGACGACCGAGTCTTGGTCCGAGTACTTCAGGGCGTTCGTCACCAGGTTCGTCAGGATCTGCCCGAGCCGGAGTGCGTCCGACTCGATCGTCGGGGGCGCGTCGGCCGAGACGCGGATCTCCACGCGCTCGCCACCCGGCAGGTCGCGCACGATCTGCTCGAGGGCCGGAACGAGCACGATGGGTCCTTGCTCGATCGCGAGCGAGGAATCCTGGAGGCTCTCCATCGTGACGAGGTCGTCGGCCAGCCGGATCAGACGCTGCGTCTGCACGGAGATCACGTTCAGGAACTCGTCGATCTCAGCCTCAGAGAGCTCGGAACGCCTGCGTTGCAGCATATCCACGAAGCCGCGGATAGCGGCGAGCGGCGCCCGCATCTCATGGCTCGTCACCGCGACCAGGCTCACGTCACGCAGATCGGACTCTGGCATTGCCTTCCCCCGGGTAGAATCCTAGTCGGCGCGCACCGGGGGAGCCCGCAGCCGCGTCCATCCGATATCGACACGGGGACCGATGTTCGACACGCTCACCGACCGGCTCGACGGCACGTTCCGGAAGTTGCGATCCCGCGGGAAGCTCCATCCGAAGCAGGTCGACAATGCCCTGTCCGACATCCGAACGGCGCTCCTCGAGTCCGACGTGGCCGTCGAGGTGGTCGACGACTTCCTGGGCAGGGTCCGCGGACGCGCGCTCTCCGAGGAGGTCATGAAGAGCCTCACCCCGGGGCAACAGGTCGTGAAGGTCGTGAACGAGGAGCTCACCGTGACCATGGGCGGCGAACACACGCCGCTCGACCTCGGGGGCCGTAGGCCGAGCGTGATCATGATGGCAGGCGTGCAGGGTTCCGGGAAGACGACCGCCTGCGCGAAGCTCGCCAAGCATCTGAGGGCCAAGGGGAGGCGTCCGCTGTTGATCGCCGCCGATCTCGAGCGTCCCGCCGCGGTCGAACAGCTGCGCACGTTGGGACGCGAATGCGGTGTGCCGGTGTGGTCCGAGGGCAAGGATCCCGTCAAGCTCGCCAAGCAGGGCGTCAAGGAAGCCGATCGCCAAGACGCCGATGTGGTCATCATCGACACGGCCGGCCGGCTCCACGTCGACCAGGAGATGATGAAGCAGGCACGCAGGATCAAAGACGTCACGAAGCCACAACACGTGCTGATGGCCGCCGACGCGATGACCGGGCAGGACGCCGTCGTGCAGGCCAAGGAGTTCATGCGCGAGGTCGACACCACCGGCTTCGTGCTCACCAAGCTCGATGGCGATGCTCGCGGCGGCGCTGCGCTCTCGATCACCGCCGTCACCGGCCGCCCCGTGTACTTCGTCGGCACCGGGGAGAAGCTCGACGATCTCGAGGCGTTCCATCCCGACCGCATGGCCGGGCGCATCCTCGGGATGGGCGACGTGTTGACGCTGATCGACAAGGCGCAGGAGAAGCTCGACACCGCCGAGGCGCAGCAGGCGGCGGAGAACATCCTGAAGGGTCAGTTCACGTTCGAGGACTTCCTCGACCAGCTCCGGCAGGTGCAGAAGCTCGGCTCGATGGGCGACCTGCTCAAGATGCTTCCCGGCGTGCCCGGCGGCAAGAACGCGATGAAGGAGATGGCCGAGGCGGTCGACGAGGGTGAGCTGAAGCGTGCCGAAGCGATGATCCTCTCCATGACCCCGGCCGAGCGCCGGGAACCCGGTATCATCTCCGGGCCGCGCCGGCTGCGGATCGCGAACGGGTCGGGCGTCACGACCGCCGACGTCAACTCGCTGCTCAAGGACTTCGAGGGCGCGAGGAAGATGATGCGGACGATGATGGGCGGCAAGCGAACCCCCGGTCGGGTGCCGGGGATGCCGGGGACGATGAGGGTCCCATCGGCGAAGGTGCCGAAGCGATAGACGAGGAACGAGGACGAGCTCGACATGTCGACGAGGATCCGGTTGCGGCGGATGGGGGCGAACAAGCGCCCCTTCTACCGCGTCGTCGTGGCCGATCAGCGCTCCCCGCGCGACGGTCGCTTCATCGAGAACATCGGCAAGTACCATCCGCTCGAGGAACCGAGCCTGATCGAGATCGACGAGGAGCGTGCCCTGCACTGGTTGCGGGTGGGGGCACAACCGAGCGATCAGGTCCGCAACCTGATGGTGAAGGTCGGCATCTGGGACGCGTTCGTGGCCGAGCGCCCGAGCGCCGCCGGCCAGGTCAAGGTCCGCGAGGCCAGGGCGGACGAGCCCAAGCTGTCGAAGAAGGCACAGGCCAAGGCGGCCGCAGCTGCGGAGGAACCCGAGGCTCCGGATGCGGCCCCGGGGTCGGAGTCGACCGACGAGGCCGCATCGGAGGCCGTCACCGAGGCGGTTGCTGCGGAGGCGCCCGACGCCCAGGCACCCGCCGACGCCCAGGCACCCGCCGAAGCCGAGGCACCCGCCGAAGCCGAGGCACCTCCCGAGGAGTAGGTCGCGATGCAGGAGCTCGTCGACTTCCTCGTGGCCGAGCTGGTCGACGACCCCGACGAGGTCGAGGTCACCGAGTCCGAAGACGATCGCGGGCTCCGTTACACGGTGCACGTCGCGCCCGACGACATGGGCAAGGTCATCGGGAAGGGCGGTCGCACCGCCAAGGCGATCCGACTGGTCGTCCGCGCCGCCGCCACACGTCAGGGCACGAACGCCTACGTCGACATCGCCGACTGAGGTGGCCGGGCCGACCGTCGTCGTCGGTCACGTCACGCGGGCGCACGGCCTCGGGGGCGACGTCGAAGTCGAGCTCCGATCCGATGACCCCGAACGTTTCGCGGTTGGTGCGATCGTCTTCAC
The DNA here is from genome assembly GCA_035249905.1 of Actinomycetota bacterium. Lineage (GTDB taxonomy): Bacteria > Actinomycetota > UBA4738 > UBA4738 > HRBIN12 > JAOUEA01. The sequence continues at coordinate 5,575 of DATFFT010000053.1, forward strand.
GCCGACCGGTCGCACGCTTCCGGTCGAGCGCGCCCGCCCTCACGGCGCCCGGCTGCTCGTGAAGTTCCGTTCGGTCGACGACAGGACCGTTGCGGAATCGTTGCGGGGCCAGGAATTGGTCGTGCCGGAATCGTGGCTCCCCGACCTGCCCGAAGGGGAGTACTGGCCGTTCCAGCTGGAAGGTTGCGAGATGGTGACGGAGTCCGGCCGTTCGCTCGGGTCGCTGGCTCGGGTGACCCCAAACCCCGCCAACGACCTGTGGGTGGCGGTCGACGACGACGGGATCGAGACGCTCGTGCCGGCCGTCCATGCCTTGATCGTCGATGTCGACGTCGACGCGGGGCGGATCGTGGTGCGTGACGTCCCCGGCCTGACCGCGCCCGATCCTCGAGGCTGAGGGGTTCGAACGGCGAGCGCCGGGGGGTGGCCCGCGGTAGCCTCGCCTCGATGCGCATCGACGTCTTCACGATCTTCCCCGACCTGGTGCGAGGGCCGCTCACAGCGAGCCTGCTCGGGAAGGCGATCGAAGCGGCGGTGGTGGACGTCCGGATCCACGATCTGAGGGATCACACGAACGATCCTCACCGCAGCGTGGACGACACCCCCTTCGGGGGGGGACCCGGCATGGTGATGAAGCCCGACGTCTGGTTCCGTGCCGTCGAGTCGCTCGATCCCGATCGTGGCCGGGTGTTGTTGCTCTCCCCGGCGGGTCGCCGCCTCGACCAGGATCTCGTCCGGGAGCTCGCCGACGAGCCGCACCTGACCCTGCTCTGCGGACGGTACGAGGGCGTCGATGAGCGGGTCGTGGAAGGCCTTCCGGCAGAGGAGGTCTCGATCGGCGATTACGTGCTCTTCGGTGGCGAGCTGCCGGCGCTCGTCACGATCGAGGCCGTCACCCGGCTCGTGCCGGGGGTGATCGGCAGCGAGGGCTCCCACGAGCAGGACTCGTTCAGCGAGCCGGGCCTGCTCGACCATCCGCACTACACGCGGCCGCGCACGTTCCGGGGCTTGTCGGTTCCGGAGGTGCTCCTCGGCGGGAACCACGCTGAGGTCGCGCGGTGGCGACGCGAGGCTGCCGAGGTGAAGACGCGCAAGAACCGGCCGGATCTCGTGCCGGGCGACCGTTCCTGAACGCTCCGCGGCGGCCGGAGGCCCGCTGGTAGACTCGTCTGCCGTTGCCATGAACAAGACCGATCTGATCGAGCAGTCCTACCTGCGCAGCGACATCCCGGAGTTCCGCCCCGGTGACACCGTCAGGGTGCACGTGCGGGTGGTCGAGGGAAGTCGCGAGCGGGTGCAGGTCTTCCAAGGTGTCGTGATCGCCCGCCAACACGGCGGCCTGCGCGAGACGTTCACCGTGCGGAAGATCTCGTTCGGCGTGGGCGTCGAACGCACCTTCCCGGTGCATTCCCCGTCGATCGCCAAGCTCGAAGTCGTGAGCCGTGGCCAGGTGCGCCGCGCGAAGCTCTACTACCTTCGGGAGCTCCGCGGGAAGAAGGCCCGCATCCGGGAGCGTCGCATCGACGACGCGAAGCTCGCGGCGATGGAGGAAGCCGCCCGAGCGGCGGCCGACGAGCCCGTCGGAGCCGACGAGCCTGAGGGCGCAGACGAGCCGGTCGTCGCCGATGAGCCCGACGGCGCGCCGGGCGAGGCCGCCGCGGAACCGGCCGATGGCGTACCGGCGGAGGCCGAAGAAGCGGAACCCGCCGACGAGGAGAAGGCCGAGGCCTGATCCGTGGGCGACGGGCCTTCCGGCGAGGCCGAGCCCACCACCCCGTCGAAGGAGCGCCGGCGCGCTCGCCGGCTCGAGTTCGCAGCGCTCGTCGGCATCGCGATCCTGCTGGCGATCGTGCTGAGACTGTTCGTGGTGCAGGCCTTCTCGATCCCATCGGCGTCGATGGTGCCGACGCTCTTTCCCGGCGACCGGATCCTCGTCTGTCGCGCGTGCATCCTCGTCGACGACATCGACCATGGCGACGTGATCGTCTTCGAGGGGCGAGACGGTGTCTCGCCCGATCGCGGGTTCGTGGCCGGAGCGTTGCACTGGCTCGGTGAAACCCTCGGCGTCGCGGAGCCGCCCCACGAGGACTTCGTCAAACGCGTCGTCGGACTGCCCGGCGACACGGTCGAGATCGACCGCTCGGGCCAGCTCATCGTGAACGGACGCGCCGTCGACGAGCCGTACCTGCTGCAGCCGGTGCCTCGCCAGGGCTTCCCACCGACGACGGTGCCGGATGGCATGCTGTTCGTGCTCGGTGACAACCGTGGGAACTCCGGCGACTCCCGGTGTGGACCTCCCGAGTGCACCGGTCTCGTACCGTTCGACAAGGTCATCGGGGTGGCCTTCCTGCGGGTCTGGCCACCCTCGAGGCTGGGGGTCCTAGGGTGAGGACGACACGGCGATGACGATGGATCGGTACGAGCGGCTGTTGACCGCCCACGGGTTCACCAGGGTTGCCGGCGCCGATGAGGCCGGCCGCGGGGCACTCGCGGGACCCCTCGTCGCCGCCGCCGTGATCCTGCCACTCGATTTCGACATCGAGGGCATCAACGACTCGAAGCTGCTGACGGAGGCACAGCGCGAGGCCGCGTACGAACGGATCGCGGATCGTGCCTCGTGGGTCGTCTCCAAGGCCGAGCCCGGTGCCATCGACACACGCGGACTGCATCGGTCGAACATCGCGTTGCTGCGTCGGGCGGCGAAGGCGCTGGAGCCCGACTACGTGCTCACCGACGGGTTCCCGGTGCCCCGCATCCCGTGCCCGTCGATCGGGGTGAAGAAGGGCGACATGGTGAGCGTGAGCATCGCGGCTGCCTCGATCATGGCCAAGGTCACGAGGGATCGCATCATGCGGCGTCTACACAAGCGCTACCCGGCATTCGGGTTCGACCACAACAAGGGCTACGGCACCCGCGAGCATCTCGAGGCACTCATGCACCACGGGCCGACCCCCGTGCACCGCATGTCATTCGCGCCGTGCGCCCAGCCGTCGCTGTTCGCAAGCGACCACTCGTTCACGACCCCCGATGAGGCTGACGCGATGGCGTGAGAAGCTGGAGGGACATGACGAGCGACGACGACATCGAGCGGTTCGAGGAGGAGCGCGAGCTCGAGCTCTACCGGGAGTACCGCGACGTGCTTCCGATGTTCACCTACGTGATCGAGACGGAGCGGCGCTTCTACCTCGCGAACCAGGTCGAGCTCACCCCGATCGACGAGGGATGGGTGCGGGTCGAGCTCACCGACGCCTGGGTATGGGACATGTTCCGGCCCGCTCGCTTCGTCGCGAGCGTGCGGGTGATGACCCGACGCGACGTGAACGTCGAGGAGCTCGCCAAGCGCGACGAAACCACGACGATCCCCGACACGCCGGCCGCGCCGTAGCTCCGTTCCCCACGGTAGTCCACGTCGAGCCGTGTCACACCCCCGGCGTAGCGTCCGGTCATGCCCGATGCTCGGCTCGTCCTCGGGGCTCGCGGCGAACAAGCAGCGCTCGATCTCTACCTTCGCCGAGGCTTCACGCTCGTGGCTCGAAATTGGCGTTGCAGCCTGGGCGAGATCGATCTGGTGCTGCGCCGGCGCGACGTGACCGTGTTCTGCGAGGTGAAGACCCGCCGTGGCTCGCGCCACGGCGGGGGCTTCGAGGCTGTCGACGCCAGGAAACGCCGAAAGCTCAGGGCGCTCGCCGAGGTGTTCGTGCTGACCCACGCCACGGGCCATGCCGCGGTGCGGTTCGACGTCGCGAGCGTGGCGATCGGGGCGGGGGGTCGACCCGATGCCATCCAGGTGGAGGTGTTCGAGGACGCGTTCTGACGACGCCGATCCGTGCGCGTGCCAACACGACGACATCCTGCCCATCCGTCGGCCGTGGGACAAACAGCGGGCTACGCAATCGCGTCGAGGGGCGCGAGAGATCGAGGGCGTCGACGTGCTCGAGCTCCAGTCCGCGGCGACGGCTCGGTGCGATCGGACACCCCGTCGCTGCCTTCGTCGATCCCACTGAGCGGAGCCGCTTCCGAGGGGTCAGGGCAGGTCGAGCTCGGTGAGCACATCGACCGACAGCCGACGGAGCGCGTCGAGCATGCGGTCGACGTCGCGTTCGGTCGAGAGGTAGTTCACGATGCCAGCGCGCAGGAACGTGGCGCCGCGCAGGGTCGTCACGCTCACCCACGCCTCCCCGCTGATCTCGAGCGCGCGCTGCAATCTGGACTGATATGTGTCGAGAGCGCCTGCGGGCCAGTCCTCATGTCGATCGGGCAGATGCCGGAAGCAGACGACCGACAGCTCGGGCTCCGGAGGCACCGCTTCGAGGTCGGCCTCGACGGTGCATCGGCGTGCGAGGTAGTCGGCGAGGTCGTCGTTCTGCTCGATCAACGCGCCCAGCCCGTCGGTGCCGAGCTGCTTCCAGCTCATCCACAGCTTGAGCGCCCTGAGCCGGCGCGTGCCCTCGAACGAGTACTGGTACCAGTCGAGCGGGTCGTCCTGGGGCCGGTTCGAGGCGTAGTACTCGGGCGCACGGTGGAAGGTGGTGAGCAGGTCCTGCCTCCGTCGCACGATGAGGCCACCGATGTCGTACGCCTGGAAGAACCACTTGTGCGGATCGACCGTGACGCTATCGGCGCGCTCGAGGCCGGGCACCCGGTGCGCGTCGCGGCGTGAGAGCCGCGCGGCTCCTCCGTAGGCCGCATCGACGTGCAACCACACCCCCTCCCGCTCCGAGACGTCGGCCAGCGCCGGCGTGTCGTCGACCGAGCCGGTGTTCGTGGTGCCGGCGACCGCGGCGATCGCGAGCGGCGTCAGCCCGTCCGCCCGGTCGCCTTCGATCGCCTCGGCGACCCGCGCCGCCTGCAGCCGGAAGCGTTCGTCGCTCTCGAGCACGACGAGGGTCTCGTCGGGGAAGCCGAGCACCGCCAGCGCTCGGGCGATCGAGAAATGCGACTGGTCGCTGGCGTAGACCCGCACGCCGTCGAGCTCGCCGCCGCGCGGGGCGCCCGCGACGCCGCGGAGCTTGCGGAGCCACACGTCGCGGGCGACGGTCATCGCCATCACGTTCGCCATCACGCCACCGCTCGTGAGGACCCCCCACCCGTCGGCCCCGAACCCGACGAGATCTCGGAGCCAGCCGGTCACCTCTTCCTCGACGAACGCGCCGATCGGACCGGCGTGCCAGACGTCGACGCCCTGCTGGATCCATTGTGCGAGCACCTCGCCGGCGATCGAGCTCGGAAGCGGGGGTGGGGTGAAGTAGCTGAAGGAGCCGGGGTGCTGGGAGTTGTAGGTGGCGGGGGCGACGCGCTCTCGGAACTCGGCGAGCACGTCGACCCATGGGCTGGGCGACTTCGGGGCGGCGGCGGGCCGATCCGTCGGCCCGAAGAAGTCGCGGCGAGCCTCGGGGTAGGTGCGTGCATGCATCGGACGGCGGGTGGCGACGCCGTAGAGCCAGTCGAGCGCCTCGCTCCAGGTGCGCTCGCCCAGGGCCTCGAGCGCCGGACGGGAGCGCTCCTCGTCGAGCAGGTCGATCAGCTCGGGCTCGGGGCTCCAGTCGAATCGATCGGACACGGCGGGGAGGCTAGCAGCCGGCCGCGGACCGACCGTCGACGGCCGTGACGGCCGTCACGGAACCGGGCGCCGGTCGGCCCTACCGTCGCCGCGATGTACGGACGGGTGCTCGGAGTGACGGTGCTCGGGGTGGGAGGCCACCTCGTGACCGTCGAGGCGCACGTCGGTCGCGGGCTGCCGTCGTTGACGCTCACCGGCTTGCCGGGCGCCGCGGTGCGAGACGCGACCGAACGCATCCGTCCCGCCGTCGAGAGCCAGGAGCTCGAATGGCCGCTCCGACGGGTCGTCGTGAACCTCGCGCCGGGCAACCTCCGCAAGGAAGGCCCGGGACTCGATCTCCCGGTCGCCACCGGTGTGCTCGCGGCGACCGCGCAGGTGCCCACGGCGAAGCTCGGGCGGTTCGCGCTCGCGGGCGAGCTGTCGCTCAAGGGCGAGCTCATGCCGACGCCGGGCATCCTCTCGGTCGCGATCGCGGCGGCCCGAGCCGGGCTCGAGGGTGTGATCGTTCCGAGGGTGAACGCGCTCGAGGCGGCGCAGGTCGACCGGCTGCGTGTCGTCGCGGCATCGACGCTCGCCGAGGTGGTCGCGTTCCTCAAGGGAGCCTGGCAACCGTCGGAGCCCGAAGGGCCGCCCCTCGAGAGCGAGGGGCCGAGCGGCGTCGATTTCGGCGATGTGCGAGGGCAGTCGCAGGCCCGCCGCGCCCTTGAGGTCGCCGCTGCGGGGGGCCACAACGTGTTGATGATCGGCTCCCCGGGCGCCGGAAAGACGATGCTCGCCCGGCGCATGACGACGATCCTGCCGAGCCTGTCACGAGAGGAGGCCCTGGAGGCGACCCAGCTCCATTCGGTGGCCGGGCTGCTCGCGGGGCGGGGCGTCCTGCGAGCGCGACCGTTCCGCGCACCACATCACTCGATCTCGACGACGGGACTGCTCGGCGGCGGCACGGGATACCTGCGGCCGGGCGAGGTCTCGCTCGCTCATCACGGGGTGCTGTTCCTCGACGAGCTGACCGAGTTCCACCGCGATGCGATCGAGGGATTGCGCCAGCCGCTCGAGGACGGAGGGGTCGTCGTGACCAGGGCGGTCGGCTCGGTCGAGTTCCCGGCGCGCTTCACGCTGGTCGCCGCGGCGAACCCGTGCCCGTGCGGGTTCGAGGGGGACCAGCGGCGGCACTGCCGGTGTCGGTCCGATCGCATCGAGAACTACCGTCAACGGCTCTCGGGCCCGCTCCTCGATCGCATCGACCTCCGCCTGCGGGTGCCCCGGCTCACGAAGCACGAGCTCATGGGCGGCGAGCAGGGGGAGCCGTCGTCGGCGATCCGCAACAGGGTGCAGGCCGCGCGCGACCGGCAGCTCGAACGGTGGAGCGATCTCGGCCTCGCCTGCAACGCGCATCTGCCGGGTCCAATCGCCCGGCGGCGGGTCGGACTCACTCGGGCGGGCGAGGCCACCCTCGAAGCCGCGGTCGACCAGCTGGCGCTCACCGGCAGGGGCTTCGACCGGGCGATCAAGGTCGCCAGAACCGTCGCCGACCTCGCAGGCGCCGACGAGGTCGACAACGAACACGTCGCCGAGGCGCTGTCGTTCCGTGACGGGGTCGTGCTCGACGGGCTGGCGCGTGCGGGATGACGCACGACCGATGAGGCGCACAGACCTTCCGAGACGGGTGCTCGACGTCCCCCCCGGGTTCCCCGATGGATACGCCGGTGGTCCGGGGGCCAGGGGCGCCCTGTTGGTCCTGTCCGCCCTGCGCGGGATCAAGCCGTACCAGCTGCACGAGCTCGCCTGGGCCACGGGCACGGCCGAGGAGAGCCTCGAGGCGATCAGGGCGGGCGTGGTCGGCAGCGAGGCCGATCGCGGATGGGCACGCGAGCTCGATGCCGTCGAGATCGAGCGCGAGGCTCGATCGCTCGGCGCTCGGTTCGTCACTCCGGTCGACGAGGAGTACCTTCCGGTCTTCCTCGAGCTGCTGCACGATCCGCCGGTCGCGTTGTTCGTCTCAGGTCGCCGGCTCACCGAGCTGCCGGATCGCGTGGGGGTCGTCGGCGCTCGCAACTGCTCCCCGCTCGGCAACGAGGTCGCAATGAGCATCGGCGCCGGACTCGCAGGTGCGGGTGTGTGCGTGGTCAGCGGGGCGGCCCGAGGCATCGACGCCGCGTCGCACCGAGGGGCCCTCAACGTCGGCGGCTCGACCATCGCCGTGCTCGGGTCGGGACACGACCTTCCCTACCCGAAGGGCAGCGCCCAGCTCGTGGACCGCATCGCCGGCCGTGGCGCCGTGGTGAGCGAGTACGCGCCCGGGGTGGTCGCCGAGCCGTTCCGGTTCCCGGCGCGCAACCGCCTGGTGGCCGCCCTCGGTCGGGCGTTGGTGGTCGTCGAGGGCGCCGTCGGAAGCGGGTCGATGATCAGTGTCGACCACGCCCTCGATCTGGGACGTGACGTCTTCGCCGTGCCCGGCCCGGTCACCAGCCCGCTCTCCGAGGTGCCGTTGGCGCTGATCCGCGAGGGAGCCGTCATGGTCCGCGGCCCCGAGGACCTCCTCGATGACCTGGGGATCGCCGCAGCGCTGCTCGTCGAGCCGCCCCCCAACCTCGCGGGCGACGAGCGGCGTGTCTACGGGGCCCTCGGAGGATCGGATCTGCCCGACGCGATCGCGACCACGACCGGGGTTCCGCTCCCGGCGGTGACCACCGCCCTGCTCACGCTCGAGCTGAAGGGCCTCGTCCGCTCCGTCGGCGGCCGGTACGAGCGACGCATCGCGCGCGCCAGCAGCGATCGCTGACCGGAGCGCATCTCTCGAGGGAAGGTTGCACCCGACGGCTCCCGTTGGTACACAACAGGTCGCTCTGTGCTCACCCGAGGCCCTGCGATCCGATCCGGGTCCGACCGGAGCCATACACGAGAGGACGAGGTGCACACCGACGACGATCTTCCCCCGTCCGAGGCCGAGACGATCGACGCATTCGCATCCCACCTCGCGCTCGAGCGCCATCTCTCCGCGCACACGGTGACCGCGTACCGCCGCGATCTCCTCCAGCTCGCGACGTTCATGAACCGTCAGGGGCGGTCGCTGGGGTCGGCGACATACCTCCTGCTGCGCAGGTTCCTGGCCCAGCAGCACACGCTCGGCTACGCGCGTGCGACCGTTGCCCGGAGGGTGGGGTCGATCCGCTCGTTCTATCGGTGGGCGGTGGCGAGCGGCAGGATCGCCGCCGATCCTTCGTCGCGGCTCGGCCGGCCGAAGGTCGTGAATCGACTTCCGACCGTCCTGCGTCCCCAGGAGGCCGCCGCCCTCGCCGAATCGCCCTCGGTGACGAGCCGCCGAGCTGCCGACGACCGGTCGCCGGTGGAGAGAGCGGTGGCGCTTCGCGACGTCGCGGCCCTCGAGCTGATGTACGGCTCGGGGCTGCGCGTCGGAGAGCTCTCCGGCCTCACGATCGACCGTATCGACCTCGAACGCCGCCGCGTGAACGTGATGGGCAAAGGCGCCAAGGAGCGCCAAGTGCCGATGTCGGACTTCGCCGCCGATGCCCTTTCCGCCTATCTCCGCGAGGGCAGGTCCTGGCTGGCGCCGGATGGGGCGCACGAGCTCTTCCACAACCGTCGGAAGAAGCCCTTCAGCTCGAGGGATATCCGTACGATGGTGGAACGATATGGCGGTACAGTGCTGCCGGGCCGGCGGGTGACCCCTCACACCCTGCGGCACTCGTTCGCCACGCATCTGCTGGAAGGGGGCGCCGACATCCGAGCGGTACAAGAGTTGCTGGGCCACGCCAGCGTTGCGACGACGCAACGGTATACGCACGTATCGAGGGCTCGGCTGTTCCAGGCCTACGAGCGAAGTCATCCGAGGGCGTGAGCCGTGGCCCCGACCAAGAAGACGGCGACGAAGAAACTCTCGAAGGCGCCTGCGAAGCAGAAGGCCCCGGTCAAGTCGCGCCGAGCGACGGCCCCGCCCGCAGATCCGTCGGTGACCATCCCGCCGCACGTCGATGACGAGCTCGGGCAGCAATGGCATCGATTCAAGAGCAGCGGCGACGACGGAGCCCGCGAGAAGCTCATCCTGCATTACGCACCGCTGGTGAAATACGTCGCGAGTCGGGTGGCGACCGGCCTGCCCGCGAGCGTGGATCAGGCCGATCTCGTGAGCTACGGCATGTTCGGGCTCATCGACGCCCTCACGAAGTTCGAACCCGGTCGCGGGAACAAGTTCGAGACCTATGCGATCCCCCGCATCAGGGGAGCGATCATCGACGAGCTGCGCGCGATGGACTGGGTCCCGCGATCCATCAGATTCAAGGCCCGTGAGATCGAGAAGGCCCACACCGACCTCGAGGCGATGCTCAAGCGGCAGCCGACCGAGGGGGAGATGGCGGAGCGGCTCGGCATCTCGCGCCGGGAGCTGCACGAGGTCGTCTCACAGATTTCCTTCGTCTCCGTGCTCGCGCTCGACGAGCTGGTCTCGGTCGGGGCCGATCGCGGCGAGCAGGTCTCATTGATCGACACGCTCGCCGACCGCGGCACCGATCCAACGTCGGGTGTCGAGTCACAGGAGACGCGCGGGCTCCTGGCGGCGGCGATCAACGAGCTCTCGGAACGCGAGAAGATCGTGGTCACCCTCTACTACTTCGAAGGTCTCACGCTCGCGGAGATCGGAGGGATCCTCGGTGTCACCGAGTCGCGTGTCTGCCAGATCCACACCAAGGCCGTCGGGGGGCTTCGCGGCCAGCTCACCGAGGTGGAGTGACCTCGCGACACCCTTCCGGGCGTGACGTGCGTCACGGTCCGTCCGGTTGATCGTCGGTAACGTCCGACCCATGCGTTTGCGCCGATCCCGCCTCGCCTCGATCATCGTGGCAGCGTCGGCGATCGTCGCCGTCGCGACCCCCGCGAGCGCGGCAGGCACCTGGACATGGCCCGTCCCGGGGCCGGTGATCCGGACCTTCGATCCTCCTGATTCCCCGTTCGGGTCGGGGCACCGCGGCATCGACATCGCCGCGCCGGCCGGAAGCGTGGCGGTCGCTCCCGGCGACGGCGTCGTTGCGTTCGCCGGTCCGGTCGGGGGGCGGCTGTTCGTGACGATCGACCACGGCAACGGGCTCGAGTCCACGTTCTCATGGGTCGCGACCCTCGAGGTTCGACGAGGCGACGCTGTCGCCGCCGGGCAAGCGGTGGCCGCGACGGGGGCGGGACATGCCGGCGACATCGTTCCCAACCTGCACTTCGGTGTGCGGCTCCACGACGCGTACGTCGATCCCCTGGAGTACCTGTCCGCGCTCGACCTCACGTCCTTGATCCGGCTGGCGCCGCTCACGGCTTGAGACCCGGCGTTCGCGCGGGTGCGGCGGCGTTTAGGATGTCGCGGCCTTGCCGACCTCCCTCGTGCGTCTTCACCTGCTCAGCCCTGCCCTTCGTGTGGCCGCGGGGACGGTGTTGCTGGCCCTCGGGTTCTCGGTCGGCACCGCATCCGCGCAGTCCGGGACCGCATGGACGCAGTATCAGGGCGGTCCGGCGAGGACGGGAGCGGCGGCCGACGGGCCTGCCCCCGGCTATCGCGTCGCGTGGAGCACGCGCATCCCACCCGGGGGACCCGGTTCCCGCTACGGTCTCTCGGCGCCGATCCTCGCGGGTGACGTCGTCGTCGCCGTCGGGCCCGAACAGGTGGTCGGCCTCGACATCGGCTCGGGCGATCAGGCGTTCACGGTCGAGCGCGATCTCGGTCCGTCGGTCCCGGCAGCCGCGACCTCCATCGGCGGGAGCCCGGCGATCGTCTACACGGAGGGGTGGGGTGATGGTCCGCCGGTGACGACGAGCGATCCCGAGGCGACGCCGGAGCCCGAGGGGGAGGACGACGGCCCCTTCGGGTCACACGTCGCTGCGTTCGACCTCGAGACCGAGCGCGCGCCCTGGCCGCCGGTGCAGCTCGACGGCGTGAGCCGTACCGGTGTCACGGTCGCGGGCCGTTCCGCGTTCGTGGGCACGAACGACGGCACGGTGACCGCGATCGATCTCAGCGACGGAAGCGTCCGCTGGCAGGAGGAGCTCGGGGGCTCGATCGCCACGTCCATCACCTCCGCCGAGGGGCTCGTCCTGGTCGGGGTGCAGGGGGACCGCGACACGCAGCCCGCGGTCGTCGCGCTCGACGAGGGGTCAGGGCAGCAACGTTGGCGTCACGAACCCAGCGCGGCCTCCGCGGTGGTCTCCGCGGTTTCGGCCGACGGTCGGAAGGTGTTCGCGATCTTCGCGGGTCTCTCCGAGACCTCGATCGTCGCGATCGGATCCGACGACGGCGCCGAGCGCTGGAGCCGGCGGGTCGGGGCTGCGTTCGATGCGGCCGCGCCACCCGTCGTCGGTGACGGCGCGGTCTTCACCGTCGACCTCCTCGGACACGCCCGAGCCTTCGACGTCGAGACGGGCGATCAACGGTGGGACTTCGCCCTGAACGCCCCCGTCTTCCGGAGCGTCTCGGCGATGGTGGGATCGTCGCTGCTGGTCCCCACGATCGACGGCGAGCTCGCTGCCATCGACGTGGAGACGGGTCAGTTGGTGTGGCGCAACACGGGCGATGGGTCACCGCTGCGGTCCCTGGCTCCGGCCGGCGACGCGGTGATCGCCGTGCGCGCGGGGGCGCGGTCCGGTATCGAGGCGCTCGAGCACGATCCGGACGTGGCCCTGGTGCGCGAGGCCTCGCCGACGACCCTTGCCCTGGGCCGCATGCTCGGCGCGATGGCGATCGCCGCCATCCCGCTGTTCGCACTCGTGGTGTTCCTGGGCAGGCCGCTCGCCCGGCGCATGGGGCCCGCGTTCCCTGGCGAGCCCCTCGGCGACGACGAACCGGCGCACGATCCGTGGGAAGACGAGGAACCTCCGTCGTGACGAACCGGAACAAGCGCTCGAGATCGGGAACGTCGGCCTCCCGTCGGTCCGAGCGTCGGGCCACGACGACGCCAGAGCCGGCGCCCCGCCGGGGCTTGCTCGACTCGATCTTCGCTCCCCGGGCGGCCGCATCGACGTCGATGCCGCGCATCCGCTCCTCGCTGGCCCGCGGCGTGACGGTCGTCGCGGCCACCCCGGTGCTCGCGGCAGGTGCCATCGCGGTCACGGTGTTCGAGTGGCTGGTGGCGCTCGCGCTCGGGTATCAAGGGCCGTTCGCGTTGTTCGTGAGCGCCCTCGCGTTGCCGCCCGTCGGCACCAGCTTCGACGCGACCCTGTCGACCTCCCTGTTCGGCCTGCAGGGCGGGTTCATCGCGATCCTCGGCTTCGTGGCGTTTCGCGCGATCGTGCAGGCTCTGATCGTCGGAGCCGTCGTCGACGTCTTGCACGGGTCCCGGCTCGGCCGCTGGACCCTCGTCCGCGCCGTGCGGACCTTCCCGGTCGCGCTCGCGGTCAACCTGGCGGGAGTCGGCCTGCTCACGCTGGCGAGCGTCCTCGGGCCGATGCTGGGTCCGGCGTTCGGTCTGCTGATCCAGATGGCCGCCCTCGTGGGCGGGGTCTACCTGCTGGGCTTCGCCCCCGTGATCGCGGCCGAGGAAGGGCGCAAGCTCCCCGACACGATGGGTCGGTCGATCCGAGCCGCCCGCATGCCGGGCGCGGGGAACCTGACGCTGGCGGCGATCTACGTGGTCGCGTCGATCGCACTGCTGGTGGCGCCCGGCAAGCCCGGCTCGGATCTCGGAGTGAATCCGACGGTGGGTGCGTGGGTGCTCGTGCTCGTCGCCAACCTGCTGCACGTCGTGATGCAGGCCACGCTCGCGTTCCGCTACCTGTCGATCGCCGACGAGGTGCCGGAGCCGGCTCCCAGACGCAGCCCGGAGACCCGCGCGCGAGGCCGTCGCTGACCGGCGAACGCGCCGACTCGCCCGAGCCCCGCTGCTAGACTGCCCGCGCCGGCGCCGGATGGCGCCGAGCCCACACGCCCGGGGACCGATCGTCGGGGTCCCGCCGCACGACACGCGGGCCGGCGACGGAGCGATCCGAGCGGAGGAAGACAACCACAGAAGGAGGCACCCGTGCCTGTCGTCACCAGGCGGGAGCTCCTCGAGGCAGGCGTGCACTTCGGCCACCAGACGCGTCGGTGGAACCCGAAGATGCAGCGGTTCCTCTACGGGGAGCGTTCCGGCATCTACATCATCGATCTCGAGAAGTCCCTCGCGGGCCTCGAGGAGACCCATGAGTTCGTGCAGGGTCTCGGCCGACGACGAGGCATCGTCCTGTTCGTCGGCACCAAGAAGCAGGCGCAGGAGGTCGTGCGGGAACACGCCACCCGGATCGGCATGCCGTACGTGAACCACCGCTGGCTGGGCGGCATGCTCACGAACTTCACCACGATCTCCAAACGACTGCTCCGACTCCGCGAGCTTCACGAGATGGAGCGGACCGGCGCGATGGACTACCTGCCCAAGAAGGAAGCGATCCGCCTCCGCCACGAGCGCGACAAGTTGATCCGGAACCTCGGGGGCATCCAGGACCTCGAGCGGCTTCCCGACGCCGTCTTCGTGATCGATACGAAGAAGGAACACATCGCGGTCAACGAGGCTCGCAAGCTCGGGATCCCCGTCATCGCGATCATCGACACGAACTGCGATCCCGACGAGGTCGATTACGCGATCCCCGGCAACGACGATGCGATCCGCGCCGTGAGCCTCGTCACTCGCGTCGTCGCCGATGCGCTCGCCGAGGGCTACGGCATGGCCAAGGACGAAGACGTCGAGCGGGTCGCCGCGCGTCCGGCGAGTCCCGTGGCCGCCGGCCCGCGGTCGACCGCCGCCCCGGCTCGCGTCGAGGAGCACGAGAAGCCGACGGAGGAGGATGCGGCCGCGATCGCGGCCAGCACCGTCTTCGAGCCCGATACCCCCGGATCGGCCCAGCCCGACGCATCCGAGGCCGAGGGGTCCGAGGCGCCGGCTGCCGGGTCGGGGACCGAGCCGGCCTCCGATGAGGTCCGAGCCGACGGGGAAGGCGACGCCGGCGCCGCACCCGACTCCGGCGAATCGGGGGACTCGGCATGAGCTATTCACCCGCCGCCGCAGAGGTGAAGCAGCTCCGCGACGCCACGGGCGCGGGCATGATGGACTGCAAGCGGGCGCTGGCCGATTCCGAGGGAGACTTCGAACGCGCGGTCGACCTCTTACGTGAGAAAGGCCTCGCGTCGGTCGCCAAACGTGCGGGACGCTCCGCCAACCAAGGGCTCGTGGACGCGTACGTGCACTTCAACAACACCGTGGGTGTGCTGGTCGAGGTCAATTGCGAGACGGACTTCGTGGCCAACACCGACGACTTCCGGCAACTCGTGAAGGACATCGCGCTGCACATCGCGAGCCCCTCGGCCCCGCGCTTCCTGGCCCGCGACGAGGTGCCGACGACCGAGCTCGACGACGTGCGTCGAATCGCGACGGTGCAGGCCGAGGAGGCCGGGAAGCCCGAGAACGTGATCGCGAGGATCGTCGAGGGGAAGACCGACGCCTACCTTGCCGACATCGTGCTCCTCGAGCAGCCGTTCGTGAAGGACGACTCCAAGACGGTCCAGCAGCTGCTCGATGAGATCTCGGCGAAGGTCGGTGAGCGCATCGCGGTGCGTCGGTTCGCCAGGTTCAAGCTGGGGGAGGCCGGAGACGACGAGGCGGGCGACGGCGAAGGGTCGTAAGGTCTCAAGCGACCAGGCGACCCCGGCGGCGACGGGGCGGCGGCCGAGCGGGAGGGAACCATGGACGACGGAGGCACGCCACGGGCCCAATACGGGCGCGTGCTGCTGAAGCTTTCCGGAGAGGCCTTCGCCCCGACCGATGCCGGATACGGCATCAACACCGACGCCACCGCCCTGATCGCGCGACAGCTCGCCGAGGTCCTCGATCTCGGCGTGCAGATCGCGGTCGTCGTCGGAGGGGGGAACATCTGGCGCGGTCGTCAAGCCCCCGGCATCGACCGGAGCCGTGCGGACTACATGGGCATGCTCGCCACGGTGATGAACGCGCTCGCGCTGCAGGATGCCTTGGAGAAGATCCACGTCACCACGCGCGTGCAGACCGCGATCTCGATGTCACAGCTCGCCGAGCCGTTCATCCCTCTGCGGGCCCGCCGCCACCTCGAGAAGGGCCGCGTCGTGATCTTCGCCGCCGGCCTCGGCGTCCCGTACTTCTCGACCGACACGTGTGCGGCTCAGCGAGCCTTGGAGATCGGGGCCGATGCGCTGCTCAAAGGAACGAAGGTCGACGGCGTCTACACGGCCGATCCCGAGGTCGACCCGGGAGCCGAGCGCTTCGACGAGATCGAATACGTCGACGTGCTGAAGGAGGGGTATCAGGTGATGGACGCGACGGCCATCTCCCTGTGCATGGAGAACAAGCTGCCGATCCTCGTGTTCAACCTACGCGAGGAAGGGAACATCCGCCGGGTGGTCAACGGCGACCGGATCGGCACGCTCGTCCACTGAAGGAGCCTCATGACGATCGAGACCAGCCTCGCCGACGCAGCCCACAAGATGGAGCAGGCGGTCATGCACCTCAAGGACGAGCTCGCCGCCATCCGCACCGGCAGGGCCACCCCGGCGGTGCTCAACCGCGTCACGGTCGAGTACTACGGCACCCCGGTGCCGCTGAACCAGCTGGCCTCGATCAACGTCCCGGAGCCTCGATCGCTCGTGGTGCAACCGTTCGACAAGGGCGCGATCGGCGCCATCGAGAAGGCGATCCAATCGAGCGACCTCGGCATCACCCCCTCGAACGACGGGCAGGTCATCCGGCTGGCCTTCCCGCCACTCACCGAGGAGCGCCGGAAGGATCTCGTGAAGCAGGTGCATTCGCGCGCCGAGGACGGCCGCGTGGCCGTTCGCAACGTCAGGCGACACGCGAAGGAAGGCATGGAGAAGCTTGAGCGAGAGGGCGGCATCTCGGAAGATGACCTCGTGCGGGGGGAGAAGGAACTCCAGAAGCTGACCGACCGGCGCGTGGCGGAGATCGACGAGATCCAAGACCACAAGGAGCAGGAGCTCATGGAGGTCTAGTGGCGGGCGACAAGCGGAACGGCGACGACCTGTTCGAGGACCTCGACAAGTTCTTCGCGCCGATCAAGGACGTCGACTGGGACGAGCCTGCGTCGGCGGGCACCCGTGACGCTCCCGGCGAGGAGCACGTGTCGGTCCGACCGGGATCCTCCGACAAC
The DNA here is from genome assembly GCA_035249905.1 of Actinomycetota bacterium. Classification (GTDB taxonomy): domain Bacteria; phylum Actinomycetota; class UBA4738; order UBA4738; family HRBIN12; genus JAOUEA01. The sequence continues at coordinate 22,292 of DATFFT010000053.1, forward strand.
CCGACGCCGTCGGAGCCGACGGTCTCGCAGGAGCCGGAGCACCACGCGGTTCGCGAAGACCCAGAGCCCGACGATGAGATGGCCGACGACGACTGGTACGACACGTCGGTCCTCGAGACGATCGAAGGCATCGGCGCCGACGACGACGAGGTCGACGCCGGAGGCGTGGACCCGGTGGTCGCGGTGGGCGAGGCCGACGACGATGAGATCGGCCAGGAGGTCGTTGGCGAGCCGGCGGAACCCGGTCCCGGCCAGGCGGGGCTCTTCGGCGGGGCCGAACACGTCGAGGGCCACGAGGACGCCGGCATCGGATGGACAGCCGAGGATGCCGACGACGAGGGGGAGTACGCGGAGGCCACGTTGGTGGGCGACGAGGACGATCTCGATACGGAGACCGCGCCGATCGCGACGATCGATGAGCTGATGGGCGGTGTCGAGTCCCCCGACGAAGGCGAGCTGGAGCAGGCGACGGAGTACTTCGCCCCGTCCGTGCGTGAGCAGGCAGGTATCGGGTCCGACGAACCCGCCGGGGGCGAGGGCTCCGTGGGGTGGGACGACGGTTCCACCGTCTCTCCCGAGGTCGGAGGCACGCTGATCGGCGAGCTGGGGCCCGACGAGCTGGGGCCAGACGAGGTCGAGCAGGACATCCTCTCGGATCTCGGTGCGACCGAACCCGGTTCGGAGACGGTCACGGTGGGCGGCGAGGGGCTCGGGGGTCCGAGCTGGCAGGAGCCCGGCGCGGTGGAGGTCGGAGGTGCGGTGGAACGTCGCGGCCCCGAGCCGGGCGAGCGCGACGTGCCGGCCGCGTTCCTGACGGGCGCCGTCCTGGCGATCGCGGCGTTGGCCGCGCTGTTGATCGGCGACTGGCTGTTCGGCCTGCTCGCGGCCGCCGTCGTGCTGCTCGCGCAGGGCGAGCTCTTCGGCGTCTTGGTGAAGCATCACCGTCAGCCGGCGACGGCGGTCGGGCTGGTCGCCGGGGCGCTGATGCTGGCAGCCGGCTACTTCCGGGGCGAGGGTGCGGTGCTCGCGATGTTCGTCCTCGGCGTCGCGGCCACGTTCCTGTGGTTCATGGCCGGGCCGGCATCCGGCCGCAAGGACGCCGCCACGAACATCGGTCTGACGGTGCTCAACATGGCCTGGGTGCCATTGCTCGGTAGCTACCTCTTCGTGCTGCTGGAAGGCGACAGCGGCACGTCGCTCGTGGTCAGCGTGATCGGATTGACCTTCGTCTACGACACGGCGGCGTTCCTGTCGGGATCGGTGTGGGGCGGCCAGTTCTTCGAACGGCCGCTCGCGCCCACGATCAGCCCGAAGAAGTCGGTCGAGGGCGTGATCATCGGCACGCTCGTCACGGTGGTGGTCGCGGTGACGCTCGTGACCTCGTTCGTCGATCCGTTCGAGAACCAGCGCATCGAGGCGCTGCTGCTCGGGCTCGTCGTCGCTGCCGCGGCGACGTTCGGCGACCTGGCCGAGTCGCTCGTGAAGCGCGACGTGGGCATCAAGGACATGGGGAGCATCCTCCCCGGCCACGGAGGCGTGCTCGACCGGATCGACTCGTTGCTGTTCGTGGCTCCGGCGGCGTTCTTCCTGTACCGCATCATCGTCGCCTGATCGGCGAGATCCGGCTCTCGGGCTTCGCATCGTCGGTTGCGAGCGTTCGGCGCCCCTCGGGGTAGTCTTGAGCGCATGAAGTCGGTAGCGATCCTCGGTTCGACGGGATCGATCGGCACTCAGGCGCTCGACGTCGTGCGGCGCAACCCCGATCGGTTCAAGGTCGCCGCGCTGTCGGCGGCGGGAGCGAACCTCGAGCTGCTCGCCGGTCAGATCCGCGAGTTCCTGCCGCCGGTGGTCGCGATCGCCGACGAAGATGCCGCCGTCGACGTGAAGCAGAAGATCGGCGGCGTCGTGGGCGTGGAGATCACCGAGGGCCCCGAGGCAGCCGAGCTACTCGCTGCCGAGACCGAGGCCGACATCGTGCTCAACGCCCTCGTCGGATCCGCGGGGCTCGCCCCCACGCTCGCCACCCTGCAGTCCGGCAAGACGCTCGCGCTCGCGAACAAGGAGAGCCTGGTCGTCGGCGGGGAGCTGGTGACCGACCTCATCAAGGGGGAGCCCGAACGACTGCTGCCGGTCGATTCCGAGCACGCCGCCCTGGCGATGGCCATGCGCGGGGAGCGCCGAGAGGACCTGAAGCGGGTGGTTCTCACGGGCTCGGGCGGCCCGTTCCGCGGATGGACCCGGGGCGAGCTCGCGAAGGCGAGCGTCAAGGAGGCGCTGGCCCATCCGGTCTGGTCGATGGGCCCGAAGATCACGATCGACTCGGCGACGCTGATGAACAAGGGGCTCGAGGTGATCGAGGCGCACTACCTGTTCGATCTCGAGTACTCCTCGATCCACGTGCTGGTCCATCCCGAGGGCATGGTGCACGCCATGGCCGAGTTCCGCGACGGGAGCCTGCGCGCCGAGATGGCCACCCCCGACATGCGACTGCCGATCCAACTCGCGCTCGGTTGGCCCGAACGCCTGCCGGCCGGTGTCGAGCCCGTGCCGCTCACCGAGCGCCCGCTGACGTTCGAGCCGGTCGACCGCGAGGCCTTCCCGGCTGTCGATCTCGCCTACCGCGTCGGCGGGCTGGGGTCGACGTTCCCGGCCGTGATGAACGCCGCGAACGAGGTCGCCGTCATGGCATTCCTCGAGGGGAAGATCCCCCTCACGCGCATCGTGGAGCTGGTGCAGACCGCCGTCGACGAGCACGAGCCCGCGTCGGTGGTTTCGATCGTGAACATCGAGCGCGCCGACGCGTGGGCGCGTCAGCGCGCCGCCGAGCTCGCGGAGGAGCGGTAGCCCTTCCCCCATGGACCTGTTCGTCGGCGCTCTCATCTTCCTGCCGTTCCTCACGCTGATCATCGCGATCCACGAGCTGGGCCACCTCTCGTTCGCGAAGAAGTTCGGCATGAAGGTCACGGAGTACTTCGTGGGGTTCGGGCCCTGGAAGATCTGGTCCCGCCGGAAGGGTGAGCTCGAGTACGGGGTGAAGCCGATCTTCATCGGTGGCTACGTGAAGATCGCCGGCATGAACCCCTACGAGGAGAACCCGCCCGAGGACGCGCCGCGCTTGTACGCGTCGAAGCCGATCTGGCAGCGGGCGATCACGATCTTCGCGGGGCCCGGCACCCACTTCATCGTGGGTGCGTTGATCTTCGCGATCTGGCTCATGGTCTTCGGCGACCCGCGCACGTCGCCGACGACCCCGCTCGTGATCGCCCAGGTCGAGGCGACGTTGAACGATGAGGGATCGCCGGCAGCCGCGGCCGGCCTCGAGGCCGGGGATCGGATCGTGCGCCTCGCCGACGTCGCCCGGCCCACCGCAGAGCAGCTGACCGAGATCGTGACGGCGCAGGTGGAAGAGCGACCCGGTGAGCCGATCGTCGTCGTGGTTGACCGGGCGGGGGAACGCGTCACGCTGCGTGTGGTCCCTGAGCTGGCCGACGTGGGAGGAGAGCAGCGGGGGCGGATGGGCATCATCGTCGCTCCGCCCGATCCCGAGCCCGCGGGGTTCGGCGCCGCGGTCGTCGGCGGGGTCGAGGAGGTGGGGTTCGCCGTCGAGGAGTCGTTCTCGCAGATCGGCCGCGTCTTCGGCCCCGAAGGCATCGGCCGGGTCTTCACGTTGTTGTTCAGCGACGAGCGACGCCAACCCGACGATGCGTCCAGCGTCGTCGGCATCAGTCAACAGGTGGGGGCCACCTCGTCGGCGGGGGACTGGTCCACGATCGTGTATCTGTTCGGGTTCGTGACCGTGTTCGTCGGTCTGATCAACCTGGTGCCGCTCCCGCCGTTCGACGGCGGCCATCTGCTCACGCTCGCCATCGAGAAGGTCCGGGGCAAGGCCGTCGACATGCGGACCCTGATCCCGATCTCGGCGGCGGTGATGGCGTTCTTCGTGATGTTCGTCGGGGCGACCATCGTGCTCGACGTGACGAAGCCGATCACCCTTCCTTGACGTTGCCCGCGAACCGTTGCGCCCGAACCGGCACAACGATATCTCAACACCACCTCTGACCGCAGCACACACCCCGAGACTACGATTGGCGCCGTGAGTTCGCGGACCGTGCTCGTCGTCGACGACGAGGAAGCCATCGCCGAGGCCGTCAGGGCCCGGCTCGAGTCCGAGGGTTTCCGCGTGCTCGTGGCGCTCGACGGCCCCGATGCGATTGAGCAGCACACCGAGCATCACCCCGATCTCGTGGTGCTCGACCTGATGCTGCCGGGCATGGATGGCCTCGAGGTCTGCAAGCAGATCCAGCGCGACGGCTGGACCCCGGTGCTCATGCTGACCGCGAAGACCGAGGAAGCCGACAAGGTCGCGGGGTTCGCCGTCGGGGCCGACGACTACCTCACGAAGCCGTTCAGCCTGCGGGAGCTCGCCGCGCGCGTGAAGGCGATCCTGCGCCGCACCGAGCGCATGGACGAGCAGGAGGACACCGGTCCGATCGAACATCATGGGCTGGTGATGGACCCGAGCAGGCGCCGGGTCACGGTCGACGGCGACGACGTCGGGCTGACCCCCCTCGAGTTCGACATCCTGCTCACACTCGCCCGCGTTCCCGGCGTCGTGCTCTCCCGCGATCAGCTGATGGACCGTGTCTGGGGTTACCGCGACTTCGCCGGCGGCCGGGTTGTCGACTCGCACGTGGCGCGCATCCGTCGCAAGCTCGGAGAGGACGGGAACGAACCCCGCTTCATACGGACCGTGCACGGAGTGGGGTACGCGTTCCAGGAACGGTCGTGAGCTCCCGGCCGCTCGAGCGACTGCCGACGATCCGGGGCAAGCTCGGCGCGACGATCGTCGTCGCCGTCGCGATCACGATCCTGATCTCATACGCGTTGATCGGGTTCGCCCTTCGGAACTCGCCCAGGGATTCCGAGGCGATCGATGCCCTGGCGCTCGCGAGACGCATCGCCAGCGGCGAGGTGGCCGAACCTCCGGCGGGCGCCATGGTGGTGCGCCGCACCATCACCGGTGAGGTGACGGTCGAGGGTGAGAACCTCGGCGTGTTGCCGCCCGATACTCCCGGCCGCGTGCCTCGGTGGGGCGTGATCGGCAACAACGTCTGGGCGTCGATACCGACCGACGAAGGCGGAAGTCTCATCGTGCTGTATCCGTCGCCGACCCGTGGCTCGCTGGGGCGGCTCTCGGCGACGTTGGGCTTCCTGCAGTCCGTGTGGTGGCAGTTCCTGTTGGCGGGCGTGATCGCTGCCGTCATCGCGCTCGTGATGGCTCGGTGGCTCGCCCGGGGCATGACCCAGCCGCTGCGCGATATGGCCGATGCGGCCAGACGGATGGAGACAGGCGACTACTCGACCAGGGTCTACACGACGACGCGCGACGAGGTCGGCCAGCTCGCGGCCGCGTTCAATCGCATGAGCAGGGAACTCGAGAACCTCGAGTCGTCGCGACGCGACCTCGTGGCCAACGTCTCGCACGAGCTCAAGACGCCGATCACCGCGATCCGGGCGCACCTCGAGAACCTGCTCGACGGGGTCGAGGAGCCCGACGCCGAGACGCTGCAAGTCATGCTCGCTCAGTCGGAACGGCTCGGCCGACTCGTGGAACAGCTCCTCGACCTATCGAAGCTCGAATCGGGCGACGTGCCGCTGCGCCGCGAGCAGGTGGCGCTGGCGCCGCTCGTGTCGCAGGTGATGTCGGAGATCGAGGTGGCGAGCGCCGGCCGGGACGTCCACGTCGCGAGCGACCTGCCCGTGGATCTCCCGCGGATCGAGGCCGATGCCGAACGCATGCACCAGGTGATCTTCAACCTCGTCGACAATGCCGTGAGGTTCACGCCCGAGGGCGGTGCGGTGCGCATCGTGGCCCAGCGGGTCAACGGCTCGATCCAGGTGCGGGTCGCCGACACGGGTGTGGGCATCCCGTCCGAGGCGCTCCCCAGGTTGTTCGAACGCTTCTATCGCGTCGACCCCGCCAGGGCGCGGGATGGCGGGGGAACGGGCATCGGCCTCGCGATCGCTCGCTCGGTCGTGGAGGCACATGGCGGCACGATCCGGGCCGAGAGCCGGCTCGGGATGGGCAGCACGTTCACGTTCGACGTGCCGATCGTGCCGCCCGAAGGCTCCGAGACCACGAACACGAACGGGAGGAACGCGTGAAGGCCGTCACGACCAGCGTCACGATCTCGTCGCCGGAGCGGTACGCGTTCCACGATCTCACCGACGACCTGCGGCGGGCGGTCAAGGACTCGGGCATCACCGAAGGCGCCGTGATCGCGTTCTGCGCGCACACGACGTGTGCGCTGCTGATCAACGAGTGGGAAGACGGTGCGATGGCCGACTTCCGCCGCCACCTCACCGACCTGGTGCCGCACGAGGGCGTCTACTACCAGCACGACGACTTCGAGATCCGCACGCAGAACCTCAACCCCGACGAGCGCGTGAACGGGCACGCGCACGTGAAGGCCATGCTTCTGTCGGCAACGTCGCACGCGATCCCGGTCGCGGCCGGAGAGCCGGCGTTCGGCACCTGGCAGCGGCTGATCCTCTTCGAGCTGGACGAGCCGAAGGACCGCATGGTCACGTTCCACGTGTTCGGCGGCTGACGCCGCGGGGAACGACCGAGCCTGGGAGACTGGCCGACGTGAGCATCGAGCGCAGGAAGAGCCGGCAGATCGATCTCGGCGGCGTCGCGATCGGCGGCGAGGCGCCGGTGTCGATCCAGTCGATGACGACGACCAAGACCGCCGACATCGACGCCACCCTGCAGCAGATCGCTTCGCTCGTAGCGGCCGGCGTCGACATCGTGCGCGTGGCCGTGCCTCACTGGGACGACGCCGAGGCACTGGTCGCGATCGCCGCGAAGTCCACGGTGCCGGTCGTCGCCGACATCCATTTCCAGTGGAAGTACGCGATGGCTGCGCTCGAAGCGGGCATCCAGGGGCTGCGGATCAACCCCGGCAACATCAAGTACCAGGACAAGGTCCGGCTGATCGCTCGCGAGGCCAAGGCGAGGGGCGTGCCGATCCGCATCGGCGTGAACGCCGGTTCGCTCGAGCCCGGCCTGCTCGCCAGGTACGGCTCTCCGACCCCCGAGGCGCTGGTCGAGAGCGCCCTGAACGAGGCCCGGATCCTGGAGGACGAGGACTTCCTCGACATCAAGATCTCCGTGAAGCACTCGAGCCCACTCGTGATGATCGAGAGCTATCGCATGCTCGCCGAGGCGTGCGACTACCCGCTGCATCTGGGTGTCACCGAGGCGGGACCGATGCCGATGGGCGGGATCAAAAGCGCGGTCGGCATCGGCACCCTGCTGGCAGAGGGCATCGGCGACACGATCCGCGTCTCGCTCACCGACGACCCCGTCGACGAGGTCAAGGCCGGCACGACGATCCTGCGATCGCTCGGGCTCCGGAAGCGGGGTCTCGACCTCGTGGCGTGCCCCTCCTGCGGGCGGGCGGAGGTGAACGTGCTCGAGCTCACGCAACGCGTCAACGCCGCGATCGAGAACGAGCGGTTCACGGTGCCGATGCGGGTCGCGGTGATGGGGTGCGTCGTGAACGGCCCCGGCGAGGCGCGAGAGGCCGATGTCGGCATCGCGAGCGGCAACGGCCTCGGGTTCATCATCCGCCAGGGCGAGGTCGTGGCCAAGGTGGGGGAGCGCGAGCTGGTTGACGCGCTGGTGACCGAGGCGAGGGCGGTGGCGGCCGAGAAGGTCGCAGCGGGTGAGGGCGAGAGCTAGTCCGTCACGGACGAGCTGAGGGCGCCCCTCAACTTCCGAGACGGTGGAAGTGGTCGATGCACGCGGGTCGGACCGACCTGCATCCCGACTTCGGGCCTCCCGCCTACGGCATGCCCCCCACGACGTGGTCGATGCCTCGCAGCCTCGTATCTCGATGGACTTCCGGTACGCGAGCGAGAGCAACGACGGACCGTACCCTTCGACGGAGGCACGCCGATCGAGGCAGCGGTCGACACGCGTGGATGTCGCGTCGCGAAGGGCAGCGCCCGCTTCGCCTACGGATCGAGATGCCCCGGCCCCTCGTGAAGCGTCAGCGAGCGAGCGCCAGGAAGTTCCGGACGATCTTCGGCCCTTCGGGGGTCAGGATGCTCTCTGGATGGAACTGCACCCCGAATCGTGGCAGTTCGCGGTGCCTGGTCCCCATCACGAGGCCGTCGTCCGTCCAGGCCGAGAGCGCGAGCTCGGCGGGGAGGTCCTCGCGCTCCACCACGAGGGAGTGGTAGCGACCGGCCTCGAACGGGTCGTGGACGCCGTCGAAGACGCCCGTGCCGTCATGGTGGACCGACGACGCCTTGCCGTGCATGGGCTCGGTGCGGTCGACCGTGCCGCCGTACTCGATGCCGATCGCCTGGTGGCCGAGGCAGACTCCGAGCACCGGCGTGTCGTCGGGCAGCTCGTCGAGCAGTGCCGTGAAGCACCCTGCGGCCTCCGGCCTTCCCGGCCCCGGAGAAAGGATGACCGCCTGTGGCGATCGCTCGACGAGCGCGCCGGCCGTTTCCGCATCGCTCTTCACGACGTCGGTCGTGTGACCGAGGCTCTCGACGAGCTGCACGAGGTTGTAGGTGAACGAGTCGTAGTGGTCGACGACCAGGATCATCCCGTCCCTCCCTCGGCATCGAGGCTACCGGCTCGGTCGGGGACCACCGCGGGGAGCAGCGCCGCCGCCTTGGCCTTGGTCTCCTCGAGCTCGGCCTGGGGGTCGGAGTCGGCGACGACGCCTGCGCCCGACTGCACGTGGGCCTTCCCGTCCTTCACGACCGCCGTGCGGATCGTGATGCAGAAGTCGAGGTCTCCCTGGAACGTGCAGTAGCCGACCGCACCGCCGTAGGGACCGCGGGCGTCGGGCTCATGCGACGCGATCAGTTCCATCGCACGGCGCTTCGGGGCCCCGCTGAGCGTGCCGGCCGGGAACGTGACCGCGAGCGCGTCGAGCGGGTGCATGTCGTCGCGCAGGTCGCCTTCGACCGTGGAGACGATGTGCATCACCTTCGTGAACCGCTCGACATCCATCAGCTGGGTGGCCTGGACGCTCCCAGCCACGCAGACACGGCCCAGGTCGTTGCGGGCGAGATCGACGAGCATCGCGTGCTCCGCCTGCTCCTTGGGATCGGCGAGCAGCTCGTGCTCGAGCAACCGGTCTCGCAGCTCGGTCTCGCCGCGGGGCCGTGTGCCCGCGATCGGGCGCGTCGAGACCCGTCCTTCCTCCACCCGGACCAACGGTTCCGGTGACGATCCTGCGAGCTCCATGCCCAGCATCCGCAGGAAGAACATGTACGGGGCGGGATTCGAGGCGCGCAGTCGCCGGTAGATCGCGTACCCGCCGTCGGGCACGGTGAACGTGACCCGCCGGGAAGGCACTCCCTGGAAGATGTCTCCCGCCAGGATGTGCTCCTTGAACGAGGCGACGATCTCGCGGTACCGCTCGTCGGGCATGTTGGGTTCGCCGTCGTCGGCGGCAACAGCGGTGGCGGGCACAGCTTCGAGCTCGGGTGATCCCGCGAGCCGGATGCGGTCCGCGAGGTCCAGCACGGCCCCGACGCCGTCGTCGTACCGGCCGGCAGGGACGTGTGCCACGAGCAGCAGGCGCTGCTTCCAGTGATCGAAGACGACAGCGCGGTCGATGACGAGCAGCGCGATCGGAGGCACGGGGGCGGAGTCGGGGTCGGGCACCGGGTGGCCGTCGAGGAGGGTCGCCGCCTCGTACGCGACGTAGCCCATGAGCCCTCCGACCAGCGCCGGCAGGCCCGGCAGATGCGGGGCGCGGAGTGAGCGGGCGATCTCGATCAACGCCCGTCTGGGTGGATCGACCGCGACCGCGGTCGGCAGGTCCCGCACAGCGTCGACGACTCGCACGCCGTCATGGTCGCCGATGACCGTCGCCGCGGGGTCGCCGGCGACGAACGAGTAGCGACCCCACCGCTCCGACCGCTCGACCGACTCGAGGAGCAGGCCGGGGCCCCCGGCCGCGAGCGCTGGGAACAGGCCGACCGGCGTGGAGACGTCGGAGAGCAGCTCGGCCCAGACCGGTACGAGCGGCCAGTCGGCCGCGAGCGCGTCGAAGGCTTCGCGGTCCGGGCGGATCCGAAGGTCCACGTCGGTGCCTCCTCCAGAGAACGAACGACCCCGGGGCGTCGCCCGGGGTTCGCGGTGTCGATGACGGAGCGGTGTCGCTAGACGCGCGCGAGCGCCGGGCCCAGGGAGCCCCGGCGCCACGACCAGCGGATCGCGCGCGACGACATGGCCGCGATTGTGACGCCGACCGCCCGGAGCGTCAACGAGGCGAGGCGCGGTGCGGGTCCGAGTTCGGCCGCCCGCTATCCTGTGCCCCCTATGCGCTTGTCGAAGCTGTTCGTCCCAACGCTGCGCGACGATCCCGCCGACGCCGAGATCGCGTCGCACCGACTCCTGCTTCGAGCGGGCCTCGTCCGTCAGGTGATGTCCGGCGTCTACACCACGCTGCCACTGGGGCTGCGGGTGATGCGAACGATCGAGGAGATCATCCGCGAGGAGATGGATGCCACGGGCGCCAGCGAGATCCGCATGCCGATCGCCCTTCCCGCCGAGCCGTGGCGGGCGACCGGCCGGTACGACCTGTACGGCGACACGCTCTTCAAGCTCACCGACCGGCACGGCCGCGAGATGATCCTCGGCCCGACCGAGGAGGAGGTCGTGACGCCCCTCGTGGCGGGAGACCTGCCCTCCTATCGCGACCTGCCCGTGAACCTCTACCAGGTGGAGTGGAAATATCGCGACGAGTTCCGTCCGCGGTTCGGCTTGCTGCGCGGGCGCGAGTTCCTGATGAAGGACGCCTACTCGTTCGATCGCGACGTGGCGGGACTGGAGGAGAGCTATCGCGTGATGTACGAGGCGTACGAGCGGATCTTCGAGCGCATCGGACTCGACCTGGCGGTGGTCGAGGCCGACCCCGGCCAGATCGGCGGCGGGGTGAACCACGAGTTCATGGCGCGGGCCGCCGTCGGCGAAGATCTCTTCGTGGAATGCGAGAACGGCGACTACCTCGCGGACACCGAGGCGGCTCGCCCGGCCGCTCCGCAGCCGGCAGGACCCGGCTCCGAGCCGCTCACGGTCGTCGACACGCCCGAGACGCCGACGATCGAGTCCCTCGCCACGTTCCTCGGCGTCGAGCCGTCCCGCACGTTGAAGTGCGTGATGTTCGACGTCGTCGACCGCTCGGTCGCCGTGCTCGTGCCCGGCGACCGAGAGGTCAACGTGAACAAGCTCGAGCGACTCGTCTTCCCCGAGAAGGTGCGGTCGTTCGACGACGACGACTTCGCCGCCCGAGGATTCGTGAAGGGATACGTGGGGCCGCAGGGATTCGGTGAGGAGGTGGACGTGTTCGCCGATCACCTCGTCCGCGGCGGCACCGACTGGGTGACCGGCTCGAACGAGCCCGACCGCCACGTGACCGGAGCGAACGTGGAGCGCGACTTCCGGGTCGATCGCTGGGAGGACCTCGTGGAGTTCCGCGAGGGCGATGCGTGTCCGATCGACGGCGGGCGGCTGCGGCTCGGCCGATCGATCGTCGTCGGGCACATCTACCAGCTCGGCACGAAGTACTCGGCGCCGCTCGAGGCGACGTTCCAGGACGAAGACGGCACCCAGAAGCCTTACGTGATGGGGTCCTACGGCATCGGCATCTCCCGCATCCTCGCGGCCGTGGTGGAACAGCACCACGACGACCAGGGCATCGTGTGGCCGAAGCACCTGGCGCCGTTCCAGGTCGTCGTGATCCTCGCGAACGCCGACGACGATGCGGTGCGACGTGAGGCCGGGCGCATCCACGACGAGCTGGCGGACGACGGCGTCGACGTGGTGCTCGACGGCCGCGACGAGCGCGCGGGCGTGAAGTTCGCCGACGCCGACCTGGTCGGATATCCCGTTCAGGTCACCGTCGGCAAGCGGGGCCTCGCCGAGGGGTCCGTCGATCTGAAGCTGCGCGCGACGGGGGAGCGCTCCCACGCAACGGTCGACGGCGCGGTGCGGGCCGTCGTGGACCTGCTGGGAACCGCTCCGTAGCGGCCGCTCCCGGCGTCCGGGCCGTTCCCGCAGGTCGTGGCTATACTCGTTCACGACGAGGAGTCGCAGACGTGTGTTCGGAGGTGGGCTCGCGCCCACCTTCTCGTTCGTAGGGGAGGGTCGAGCGTGGACGTGGAAACCCTGCTCGAACCTGTGGTGAAGGCCGAAGGTCTCGCGCTCTACGACGTGACCCGTGGTCGCGAGAGCGGCCGGAAGGTCCTCCGCGTGATGGTGGATCGCCCCGAGGGGGTCGACATCGACACGCTGTCGCGACTCTCCGAGCGGATCTCACGCCGCCTCGATGATGCGGGGTACGAGACCGGGCCGTACGACCTGCAGGTCTCGTCGCCGGGGCTCGAGCGGCCGCTGCGGCGCGCGAAGCACTTCCGGCGATCGTTGGGCGATGAGGTGAAAGTGAGGACGGCGGCGCCGTTGGCCGGGTCGAGGACCCACATCGGCACGCTCGTCGGCGCCGACGACGAGGGCATCACCCTCGCGATCGACGACGACGAGGTGCGGATCGCGCTCACCGAGATCGCTTCGGCGCGCACGGTCGTCGACTGGGGCGCCGAGCTGAAGGGGAGCAAGGCATGAACGCCGAGATGATCGCCGCGCTGCGGGAACTTGAACGAGAGAAGGGCATCGCCTTCGAGACGATCCTGCAGGGGCTCGCGGAGGCCATGGCCTCCGCCTACAAGACATGGTGGAAGCAGGAGAACCCGAACGCCGACGATGACTTCGTGGGGTTCCGGGCCGAGATCGATCCCGAGAGCGGCGATCTGCGCATGTGGAAGCAGGACCTCGAAGAGATCGAGGTGCCGCCGACCGAGGAGGGCGCGGAACCGACCCTCGAGATGAAGGTGTTGGGTGAGGAAGAGGTCGAGGTCACCGACGAGTTCAAGGGACGCATCGGGGCCCAGACCGCGAAGCAGGTCATCTTCCAGAAGCTCCGAGACGCCGAGCGGGAGATGACCTACGAGGAGTTCGCGGGCCGTGAGGGCGACGTGGTCACCGGCATCGTGCAGCAGCAGGAACGCCGATACACCCTGCTCGACCTCGGCAAGGTCGAGGCGCTGCTCCCGCAGGCCGAGCAGGTTCCGACCGAGCCCTACCGCCACGGCGAGCGGCTGAAGGCCTACATCACCGAGGTGCGCAAAGGCACGAAGGGGCCACAGATCGTGGTCAGCAGATCGCATCCCGGGCTGCTCAAGGCGCTGTTCGCGATGGAGGTGCCCGAGGTCGAGGAGGGCATCGTCGAGATCAAGGCCGTGGCGCGCGAGCCGGGGCATCGCTCCAAGATCGGCGTGCTTTCGAACGAGCCGGGGGTCGACCCCGTGGGCGCGTGCGTCGGCCCCAAGGGTTCCCGGGTTCGCATGGTCGTCAACGAGCTGCGCGGCGAGAAGATCGACGTCGTGCCCTGGTCCGACAACTCCGCCGAGTTCGTCGCCAACGCCCTCCAGCCAGCCAAGGTCAAGGAGGTGCGGATCGACGAGGGCACCGGCACGGCCATGGTGATCGTGCCGGACTACCAGCTCTCGCTGGCGATCGGGAAGGAAGGACAGAACGCCCGCCTGGCCGCGCGTCTCACCGGATGGCGTATCGACATCAAGTCGGAGACGCAGGTCGCTGACGAAGCCAGGGCTGCGGCCGCCGCACCTCCGCCGAGCCCCGTCGAAGAGGCGCCCGTCGAAGCTCCGGTCGACGAGGCGCCCGTCGAGACCCCGGCGGAGGCGGCATCCGCCGCGGAGCCACCCGGTGCGCCCGAGCCGGGTGCACCCGCCGAAGGGGCCTCGGCACCGGAGTGACCGTGGCGCCGGAGCCGGTCCGCATCTGCGTGGGGTGCAGGGCGCGCGCTCGGAAGGCTACGCTCGTGCGCATCGTCGCGACGCCCGGAGGCCCCCGAGTCGACCCGTCGGGCGCGGCCCCCGGTCGCGGTGCGTACGTGCACCGTGACCCCGCATGCCTGTCCGCTGCGGGTCGCGAGGGCGTGCTGGCACGTGCGTTGCGCACGGGTCTGGGCCGTGAGGAAGTCGGTAGGCTGATGCTCGAGATCGAGCGGATCGGAGCGGTGTGAGGGTCCACGAACTGGCGAAGGAGCTCGGCGTCACCAGCAAGGAGCTGCTGGCGACGCTGGAACAGATGGGCGTGAGCGGCAAGTCCGCCTCGTCCAGCGTGCCCGAGGACCTCGTGCCCCGGTTGCGTGCGTCGGGGGGCAAGGCGACCGAAGCGCCGAAGCGCCGTGAGGTGCTGGAACCGCCGCCTGCGCCCCGCAAGCCGAAGAAACCGACAGCGAAGCGGGAACCTGCTCCCGAGGCCGAGGCCCCCACGGAGCCCGCCGCCGAGGCGCCCTCCGCCGCGGGCACGTCCGGCGAGCCGGCTCCCACGTCCGAGCCGGCT
>DATFFT010000054.1:0-10540 GCA_035249905.1 Actinomycetota bacterium
CGTTGGTCGCTGACCACGCCGCTCCTGGAGCCCGCGATCCCTGCGACGGAGGCCGCCTACGCCCGCGCTCTCCAGCTGCTCGATCGACACGGCGTGCTCACCCGCGAGGCCGCGCTCGCCGAGGGCACACCGGGCGGATACGCCGGCATCTATCCCGTGCTCCGAGCCATGGAGGAGTCGGGCTCGGTCCGCCGAGGGTACTTCGTCTCGGGTCTCGGCGCCGCTCAGTTCGCGCTCCCCGGGGCGGTCGACCGGCTCCGTGCGGCGCGCGAGCCGACCATCGACACGACCGAGACCGGCTCGCTCGTGCTCGCCGCGGCCGATCCTGCGCAGCCCTACGGGGCCGCGCTGCCGTGGCCCGAGGGAGACGGCCGACCGGCGCGGGCAGCCGGTGCCTACGTGGTGCTCGTCGACGGATCGCTCGCGGTGTTCCTCGAACGGGGGTCGAGGTCGTTGATCACGTTCGGCGTCGACGTCGACGCGTGGGCCGATGCCCTGGCGTCGCTCGTGAAGGACGGGCGTCTGCGCCGGATCGAGCTCGTTCGCATCGACGGCGGCCCTGCAGCGGCGTCACCGGCCGCCGAGCGGTTGCGTTCGGTGGGCTTCGTCGACGGCTACCGTGGGCTGACCCTGCGCGGTTGAGGTCTGCATGCCGGAAGGGGACACGATCCACCGCGCGGCAATGACCCTCACAGCGGCGCTCGAGGGTCGCCCGCTGACCCGATTCGAGGCCCCGACGCTCGGCGAGGGCCTGCGGCCCCGTGAGGGCGAGCCGATCGAGCGCGTGTGGGCACGGGGCAAGCACCTGCTGATCGCGTTCGGCGGCGGGCCGACCCTGCACACGCACCTGGGCATGAACGGATCGTGGCACGTGGCCGGCACCCGTCGGCGTACCGCGCGCCGCCCGGTCGTCACGATCCGGGCCGGCGAGGTCGAGGTCCTCTGCTTCTCGGCGCCGACCGTCGAGCTGCTCGGCGACGACGACCTTCGGCGGCATCCGGTCCTCGGCAGGTTGGGCCCCGATCTGTGCCTGGTCGACGCCGACATCGACGAGGCGGTGCGGAGGCTGGAGCACCTCGACCCTTCCACCGAGATCGGCGTCGCGCTACTCGACCAGACGGTCGCGGCAGGCATCGGGAACGTGTACCGGTCCGAGGTGGCCTGGTCGTGCCGCGTGGATCCCCGCCGCCCGCTGGGATCGGTGGATGCTGCGACCCGTCGAGAGCTGTACTCGACAGCGGGGCGGCTGCTCCGCAGGAACCTCGGCACGTCCCGACGGACGACCGACGCCGGCGCCCTCGCCGTCTACCGACGGCAGGGTCGCGACTGCCGTCGGTGCGGAGGCACGGTCCTGCGCCAGCGCCTGGGCGAACACGCCCGGAGCGTCTGGTGGTGTCCTGGCTGTCAACGCTGATCGCACGGCCGCGTGCCAGACTGCGGGCATGCAGATGCAGGCGTCCGGGCGCACGTGGGCCGCGGCGACCCCCCACACGCTGGCCACCGAGGCGGCCGCCGTCGCGTTCGAGCGTGGGGGCAACGCGATCGACGCGGCGCTCGCCGCGGCGACCACGCTTGCCGTCGTGTACCCGCACATGTGCGGCGTCGGGGGCGACCTATTCGCGATCGTGCAGCACCCGGCCGGTGACGCCGTCGCGATCAACGCGAGCGGACGAGCCCCCGCGGCCGCCGACCCGCGAGCGGCCGCCGCCGAAGGCGGCGGCCGCATGCCCGAGCACGGTCCGTCGACCGTCACGGTTCCCGGCGCGGTCAGCGGATGGAAGGCGTTGCACGACCAGGGTGCGAACCTGCCGTGGTCCGACGTGTTCACCGCGGCGATCGCCTACGCGCACGGCGGGGTGACCGTGGCACCGTCGCTCGCCGCCGAGCTGATCGAGGGTGCTGATCGATTGAGCGCGGACCCGGGCCTCGCGGCGGTGTTCTTCCCAGAGGAGATGCCGGCGGCCGTGCACACGCAGGTCCGCCAGCCGGCCCTGGGCGAGACGCTACGAGCGATCGCCGAACGAGGCCCGGGGGCCTGGTACGGGGGCGAGGTCGGTGAGCGCTACACCGAGGGCCTCCGTGCCCTGGGTGTGCCGATCGACCTCACCGACATGGTCGTGCACGGCGCCGATCTCGGCGCGCCGCTCCGCACGGGCTTCGGCGACGTCGACGTGCTCGTGCATCCGCCCAACTCCCAGGGGTTCGTGCTGCTCGAGACGCTCGCGGTGATCGAACGGCTCGGGATCGATCCGGACCCGCTCGGCGACGACGCGGGCACGCTGGCCCACGTGTTCAGGGCGACCGCTCGCGACCGCGACCGTCACCTCGCCGATGCCGAGCGCATGATCGTGCACGCGTCGACGCTGCTCGGCGACGGCCATCTCGGCGCCGTCGCCGACCAGGTGCGCGAAGGCGTTCCGGGACCGCCGGTCGGCTCCGGGCACCACGGAGGCGACACCATCGGGCTCGTGACCGCCGACGCGGAGGGACGCGGCGTCTCGCTGATCCAGAGCCTGTACGACGGCTTCGGGTCGGGTCTCCTCGAGCCGGCAACCGGGGTCGTCGCACAGAACCGGGGCGCGTGCTTCACGCTGGAACCGGGACACCCGAACCTGCTCTCCGCGGGGGCGCGTCCGGCCCACACCCTCATGCCGGTAGCCCTGGAACGTGCCGGCCGCTTCCAGGCCGTGGCCGGCACGATGGGCGGTCATGCCCAGCCCCAGATCCACGCGGAGATCCTGCTCCGCGTCTTCCGGCTCGGCATGAGCCCGGCCGAAGCCATCGCGGCACCGAGGTGGCTCGTCGGCGGCATGTCCCCTGAGAGCGAGACAGCCAGCGTCGTGGCCGAGGCCGGGGTTCCCGAACGGACGATCGCGTCGTTGGGGTCGGCCGGATATCAGGTCCTCACCGTCGGCGAGCGGGGCGGCGCCGCAGGGCACGCCCACATGGTCAAGGCGACGGCCGACGGGTTCGAGGCGGGCAGCGATCCACGCGCCGACGGCGGCGCGATGGCCTCGTGACTCCGATCGCCGGGGGGCCGCGGTAGCCCCTGCCGGCGCCACGTGCCGAGCCGGAACCGAGAGCATGCAGGGCCGGGGCAGCCCGGTCACCGCGAGCGTCGTGCCGGTTCTTCCCGCTCACGCATCGTGGCCGACCCCGGGGGCATCGTCACCATCGCACCGTCGATCGCGGCATGCACGCGGGCCAGCGACCGTTCGAGCCGGTCGAGCCGGTCGGCGAGCGCGCGATCGCGCGCTCGCGCCTGGAGCTCGAGCACCGCCTGCTGCGGCGCAGGCCGTTCGATCGCGTTCACGATCCCTCCCTGGGATACGATGCCTCACCGGGATGCTATCCCGCAGCCCGTCCGGCGCTCAACACCTGAGTGAAGCCCGGGTCGGCTACCGTGTGCGGAAGATGCCGACGCTCGCCCGACTCAGCGTGACGCCCGTGAAGGGCACCGTGGTGCAGCACCCGACCGCCGCGAGGCTCACCCAGGCCGGCATCCCCGGGAACCGACTCTTCTACATCGTCGACGAGTGGGGCGAGCTCCTCAGCGGCACGGATTTCGGCCCGCTCGTACGCATCCGTTCCGAGCACGATGCGACCCAGGAGCGGTTGACGCTGCGGTTCCCCGACGGCACCGTGGTCGCCGGGGTCGCCGACGCCGTCGGCGCCCCGGAGATCACCGACTTCTATGGCCGTCCGGTCACCGCCCACGCCGTCGAGGGACCCTTCGCCGAGGCCCTCTCGTCCTACTGCCGGAAGCCGGTGCGCCTGCTGCGATGCGACCACGACGGCGACGGGAACGACGTCGAGCCGATCACCTTGGTCTCGTTCGATTCGGTGCGCGATCTCGCCGAGCGTGGTGGCTACGACGGCGAGCTCGACGCCCGGCGCTTCCGCCTCAACCTCGAGCTCGAAGGATGCGAGCCCTACGAGGAGGACACGTGGGCAGACCGCCGGGTCGGCGTCGGCGAGGCGACGATCGAGGTCGGCGGCCAGGTGCCACGCTGCGCGTTCACGACGAAGGACCCCGACACCGGCGAGAAGGACTGGAACACGCTCACCCAGATCGCGAAGTACCGCGAGCGCATCGGCGGCCGTGGGGGTCTGCCCTTCGGGATGTACGCGCGCGTGGTGACCCCCGGCGTCGTCCGCGTCGGCGATCAGGTCGCACCGCTCGACCGGCTTCCCTGAGCACCGTTTGCTTCCGCGACTCGACGCCGGCAGCCGTCGGCACCTCGACGGATCTCGCGGGGAACGCGTGCACTGCGACGACTCGAACCGAGCTCGGCGTGCTCGACCTGGATCTCTAGACGCCGGTCCGCAGGGGGACCGGCTCGCCGGCGGGCTCCTCTGCGGCGAGCCACGCGTATGCCTCCTCCTCCTGCGCGAAGTGCAGCCGCAGGATCGCGTGCAGGCCGTAGAGCACCCGCCGTAGATCGATGAGATCGTCGGGAGATGGCCCCCCCGCCGGCAGCTCGTCGACGAGCGAGCGGAACACCCTGGTGAGGTGGTCGATCTCGACGTGCGCGCGCGCCATGCTGGCCATGGGGTCTTCCCCGCCCATGAGCTCCGCGACCACGGGGTAGACGGCCGCCTCTTCTTCCTCCTCGTGCCGGGGAAGGCGCTCGGTCAGGAACGAAAGGATCGCGTCGAGCTCTTCACGAGCCTCCTCGGGACCGAGGGTGTCGATGCGATCGGCCACGGAACGGATGCGATGCAGCTCGGGGGCGAAGTGCCGGTGTTCCTCGCGGAACCGCTCGG
Organism: Actinomycetota bacterium; assembly: GCA_035249905.1. Classification (GTDB taxonomy): domain Bacteria; phylum Actinomycetota; class UBA4738; order UBA4738; family HRBIN12; genus JAOUEA01. The sequence continues at coordinate 4,768 of DATFFT010000054.1, forward strand.
CGACGTCGGTGGCCGGCGGACGCCGCGAGGGGGCCTTCCCGCTGCCGAGGGCGCGAAGCGCGTTGAGGATCGACGCCACGTCGATACCCTCCTGCACGACAGCGCCGGCAACCGGCCCGAAGAGACCGAAGGCGCCGAGGAACATGAATCCGAAGGCAAGCCCCATGCCCATCAGGACGCTCTGGACGGCGATGGAACGGGAACGCTTCGCGATCGCGATCGCCTCCACGAGCCGATCGAGGCGATCGACGACGAGCACCACGTCGGCGGCCTCCGACGACGCGGTGGCCCCTCGCGCTCCCATGGCGACCCCGACGTCGGCGGCGGCCAGCGCAGGAGCATCGTTCAGGCCGTCCCCGACCATGATGATGACGCCCCCCTCGGAACGCTCCGCCTCGACCGCCTCGACCTTCTCGGCCGGGGCCCGCTCCGAGAGGATGCGGTCCACGCCGAGTGCCGCCCCGACCGACTCGGCCACGTCGGGGTGGTCGCCGGTGACCATCACGACCCGATGGATCCCCGCACGACGCAGCGATCTGATCACTCGAGGGGTGTCAGGCCGGATCGGGTCGTCGATCAAGAACGCGCCGGCGACCTCGCCGTCGACGGCGAGGAACACGCTCGACGAGCCCTCGAGGGTCGAGCGCCTGCGCATGTCGCGCGCCACCCTCGGGAGCGGAACCCCCCCGGTCACGAACGACCCCTTGCCGAGAGCCACCCGATGCGAGCCGACGGTCCCCTCGATGCCGGCTCCGTGCCGTTCGACCACCTGCTCCGGGAACTCGAGGTCGATCTCGTGCTCCCGTGCCGCTCGCACGATCGATGCCGCGAGCACGTGGGGCGAGACCTGATCGAGCGAGGCCGCGAGGCGGAGCACCGCGGTCGTGTCGAAGCTGCCGAACGATTCCACGTCGGCCACCGTGGGCACGCCCGAGGTCAGCGTGCCCGTCTTGTCGAACATCAGGACCGAGCCCCGGGCGAGGACCTCGAGCGCACCACCGCCCTTCACGATGATCCCCCGTTTGGCCGACCTCGAGATGCCGGCGACGATCGCGATCGGCACGGCCAGGATCAACGGACAGGGTGTGGCAACCATCACGACCGTGAGGAAACGCAGCGGGTCCCCCGAGACGATCCACGCTCCAATCGCGATCACGAGCGTGACCGGGATGAAGATCGCGGCGTACCGGTCGGCCAGACGCACGGCCGGCGCCTTCTCCTCCTGCGCGGCCCGGACCAGCCGCACGATGCCGGCGTACGTGCTCTCCTCGGCGGTCGCCGTGGCCCGCAGATCGAAGCCGGGCCCAGCGTTCACGGCTCCCGACCGCACGAGATCGTTGTGCGGGCGCTCGACCGGCTTCGATTCGCCCGAGAGCGCCGACTCGTCGAGCACGGCGTCGCCCATGAGGACGCCGTCGACGGGCACGACCTCCCCCGTCTTCACCAGCAGACGGTCTCCCGCTCGCACGTCGTCGATCGATCTGGACACGAGACCGGCCTGCTCGTACCTCGTGACCTCCTGCGGAGCCCTCGAGAGCAGGGCGGAGAGCTCCCGGTGGGCACGACGGTCGGCGAAGGCCTCGAGCGCCCGCCCGGTCGCGAGCATCAGGGCGATCACGGCACCGGCCAGGTACTCGCCGAGCGCGAGCGCCGCGGTCATCGCGATCAGCGCGATCAGGTCGACGCCGGACTCGCGGCGCAGCAGGCCTCCCACGACGTCGCGGGCGATCGGCACGATGCCGACGACCGTCGTCAGGGCCCACACCGCCTCGGCGGCCGGATCCTGGTCGAAGACGAGCATCAGCGCACCCCCGGCGGCCAGCCCGAGGACGGAGATCGCGAGCCACCAGCGCGTCAGGTCGCGCGACGGCGAAGCGGCTTCCTGTGACATGTGGGGCGGGCAGGACTCGAACCTGCGACCGGAGGATTATGAGTCTGATGTGCCCCGATCTGTCCGTGCTGGTCACGGCCCCGAGCAGGGAGTTTACGTCCTGTCTAGTCCGTCTATTCAGCCTCGACGTGCGTGGTGGGGACACACCTGGGCCACGGATTCAGACGCCTGGCGTATTTAGCTACCCCCCCCATCGGTCGGGACGCTGCTCCTCGATCCACCTCGGTGGCGGCGCGCATGTTGATTCTCAACACCGCGATTCAAACGCCGGAACGCCTGACGATGGACACGATGGACACCTAAAGGATGTGTCCCTCGTGTCCACCGTCGTACAGGTGCGTCCCACCCGAAATGATGTCCATCGTCGTGTCCATCGTCTGACCTGCACAAACGTGAAATGTGTCCACCGTTGTCCATCGCTTGTCCATCGCGGATGTCCATCGCTGATCCACACGGACTCGAAACACCCCTTGTCCATCGTGATGTCCATCGTCGGAGGACGCGTCTCAGCGGTCGAGCGAGGCCAATCCGGTGATCGCGTGGAAGCGGTCGGGCTCACGTAGCGCACCCTGCGTCGGGGCTCCCTCGACCTTCCGGGCGAGACCCTTGGCCACGAGGGTGTTGAGCTTGCGACGGGCGTTCTTGTTCTTGGCCGACTCGCTCGCGCCCTCGAAGTGCGGGGCCGCGTCAGCGGCGGTGAGTCCACCAGGTGCCGCTCGGAGCGCGGCGAGGAGGTCGAACCCACCGACCCGATGCACTCCCCCGGTCGTGAAGTCGAACTCGATCTCGAACGGACCGACCGGCTCGCCCGCAGGCTTGCGGTGCTTCCACTTGACCTCGGCGTCTCCGGTCGTGCCCGACAACAGCACGACCGAGGAGCAATTGGCGGTGAGGTACTGGGAGCTGACCCATCGGTGGTCCGCACGAGACGCGGTGGGTCGCGGTCGGCCAATCCTTGAGGCTTATCGATCATCTCGGAGTTTGAGATGCCCAGGACACCTGCGAGTCCCTCAGTGCTGGGCGGGTCGATGCCCTCGGACACCCGGAAGCGTTCAAGTATCTCCCGATCTTCGCATGTGAGATCGTCCACGGCATTCGAAGCCTAGCCGACACGTGCCCTTCACAGCGCACGCAGCGTGGAGGTATGAACAAGCCGATGCGTATCGATGGGACCGTCTGGTTTCGGACCTCACCCGATCAGGCGCTACCCAGAGGAGGCGCGTCAGCTCCTCGATCACCTTCGGATGACCGGCGAAGCCAACGCCGACGAACGAACATCGGACGAAGGCGCAGCCTGATACGCCAATCGCTCCGATTACGTCCTCCTGTCCAGGGTCCAGTCGCTAAAGGACGTCCGTGCGATCCTCGATGCCTGGGAAGTCCGGATCCTCGACCAGGTAGACGTCTGGCCACCCAGCGACGAGCACGGCGGGACCTTCGATGAAGCACTCTTCAAAGAGGACGTCCTGGATGGTCCAGTCGTAAGGCTCCCGCTCGCGTTCGCGGGCGAACTCGGTGATGAGAACCTCTTTCGCCTTTGACTAGCTCGGGGCCGCTCAAGTCTCAGTACCCCTGTAGGACGCCGGGAGCCGTCCGGTCGTGACCGTCACGAACACCAGCGCGAGGACGGCGGAACGCGATCATCCCCCCCAAGCCGAGCACGAGCGCGGCACCGACGACGACGGAGCCGAGGACGCGCGGGCGAGTCTCACGACCAGCCCTAGGCTTGGACAGGTACCGGGTACACCTCGTCGGTGGGATGCCCTGCGCGCTCGTGGATCTTTATCACGGCCTCTTTGGTCGGCGCTTCCGAGAGGCACCACACGAGGCCAGTCTCGGGGTCGCCCCACGCATGCTTGAAATCGACCTGCTCCTCGTCCTGGATCGCAAGGTCTGCCCGATGGGCCTCCGCTAGTCCCTCCGGCGTGATCCCCTCCATCCCGCGATGGACGTCCATGAACTCCGGCATGCCCAGCCTCCTCTCTCGCGGTGCTGATGACCTCTCCGGGACCTTAGATACTGTGCCTTGGGAAAGCAACAGGGAGAGCACCAACCCGTACAGACGGCTAGACGGGCATGCTGCCCGGAGGACGGATGCCCCGGACTGGTCGAGCGACCGGACGCAGAAGGTCGCGGAGTCGTTGCGGAGGGCCACGAACTAGGGTCGATCCGATGACGCTTGCTGCAGGACGGACGTGGAGGGAAAAGAAGATGCCGGAGAACTCATCCTGGCAAGTCGTGTACGAGCACCTGGTCCTCGTCGAGTCCCATTGGACGGCGCAGGTCCAGAACCAGCAGCAGCGGAACGGCGCGATCCTGACCGTGACGGGGTTTCTGCTGGGATTCTCCGGCTTCACCGGTGCGGTTGAGTTCCAGGGTCAGTGGCACGAACCAGCAGCCCAGTGGTTCGCCTTCGGCCTCCTCGCCCTAGCATCCGCGGTGGTGCTTGGGGTGGCCAGCATGTGGCCGTCCATCCGCATTACCGAACATCGATGGCTGCAGGCCGGCGATACGTGTCGACTTGGGACCGAGAACCCTGACGACGCCTACGAGGAGCTGGCGAAGCGGCTTGTGAAAGCAGCGGAGAATGATGAGCATCGCAGGACCCTCATTCGACGCCGGGATTTCATGTCATCTGAAATCTTCTTGACCATCGTCGGTCTGGTCGCGTCGGGTATCTCCATTGGACTGGTCCTCGCTTCGCCCTAGAGGCCGATGTTGCCCCTGAGCCATGCCTGAGTCAGCTGAGATCCTTGCCCTGGTCGAGTAGCACGATCTCTAGCCGAGCCCTCAAGTACGTCGTCGGTCTCCAAGTCGATCAGCAGCGCCATCATCTCGGGGTTCCGGGTCGCCAGTTCGCCGATGGAGTGCGCCCGCTGCTGGCTCGTCGCGAGCAGGTAGCGGATCAGTTCGTCGCGGAGCGACGGCGGGATGCCCACAGCCTCAGGGCGAGATCCTGGGCGTTGGCCGTCGTGCTGGGGACCTACTCATCTATGCCGTAGACCTTGGCGTGTAGCTCCGTGACCATCTCTTCGGCGTTCTTGACCTTCCACTCGTAGGTCACCGAGCCCACGGTCAACTTGACCTCGTCCGTGCCCAGGGTCTTGCGATCATGGCTCACTCCTGTTACCGCCTTGATCGGGATGGTCTGCACGTCGTCCTTGCCCATCCGCTTCGATCTCGTGCGGACGATGCGGTCGTCCAGGATCTCGACCTTCCCGTTCCTCCCCTCTTCACGGATAACGAACTCGCTCATCGCCCCTCCTCTTGTCGACGGCTACCCAGCCTAGATCACGTTCGGCCCCGAGTGGCCACCCGCACAGCTCGACGATCCGCTCGTACAGGGCATAGTCGATCCACAACTCGCCTGCTTCCAGCGCTCGGTACTCGGTGAGCGTCAATCCCAGCCGTCCCGCCATCTGCACCTCGCGCAGCCCCAGCCGCTCGCGGTCGCGGGGTAGGTGCTCGATCAGTGGCGGGAGCATCGGCGTCAAGGTGCAGGCTACGCCTCGCCGAGAGCCCTGTAGATCGCCTTCACCGGTTTGTCATGCTGGAGCGCGCTTCGGCGGCGGGCACTCCGGTGGGGGCGTCTACCTTCGTCCGAGCCTGTGGGGGAAATCGATCTCGAACTGCGCGCCAACTTCCCTTTGGAGTACCGTGGTGCCTGTGGTTTCGCCGGTCGGGTCGTGGGAAAGACGACCCGCATGAAACGCGCTGAACTCCTCCAACAGATGCGCGTGGCGACCACGCCGAACGAGATCTCAACGGCCTTGGCGGACGCCCGCACATGGCTCAGGGTCCACCCTCGTGATCATGAGGTCGCATTCTCCATGCTCGACCTGCTCAGTGTGGAGCGGCATGCCCTGGGGTCCGCTTCCTAGG
>DATFFT010000055.1:0-20173 GCA_035249905.1 Actinomycetota bacterium
AGCGGCACGCCGAGCACGTGCGACGCCGCGAACGAACCCGCGAAGACGTCGCCGGCCCCCGTTGCGTCCCCGGTCGAGGCGACGGACGGTCGGACGCGAACGACCTCGCCGCCGGTCACGAACGCCGACTCGTCCGACGCCAGGTACACGATCGCGGGCGCGACCTCCTCGGGCGTGCCGATCCGCCCGACCGGGTGCATCGAGACCCACTCTGCCATCAGCGCGTCGGGATCCTCCACCTCCGTGAGGATGCCCTCGTTCATGCCGGTCAGGATCGTGCCGGGCACGATCGCGTTCACGCGGATCCCCCTCGGCGCGTACTCGATCGCGGCCTGCTGCGTGAGCGCGTTGATCCCGCCCTTGCTCGCCGCGTAGCCGGCCCAGCCGACGAACCCGACGAGCGACTGCACGGAGCTGACGTTCACGACCGAGCCGCCGCCGTGCTCGAGCATGTGCGGGATCGCCCACCGCATGCCGCGCCAGACCCCCGAGAGGTTGACGTCGAGCACGCGCTGCCACGTCTCCTCGTCGATCTCGCCCGCGGATCCCCCGATCGCGAGGGCGGCGTTGTTCACGAGCACGTCGAGACCGCCCCATCGGGCCACGGCGCCGTCGACGAGCGCGCGGACCTGCTCGCCCGACGTCACGTCGGTGCGGACGAAGGCCGCGTCGCCGCCGGCCCGCTCGATGTCGTCGGCCACTTCCTGCCCGGCGTCGGCGACGTCGGCGACGACGACGCGGGCACCTTCGGCGGCCAGCATCCGGGCCGCCGCCCGGCCGATCCCCGATGCGGCGCCCGTGACGATCGCGACCTTCCCGGCGACGCGCCCGGCGGTGTCCTCCATCGGTCCTCCCTCCCCTACGCGCGGCGGAACCGCGGCGGACGCTTCTCGACGAACGCCCGCACGCCTTCGGCGGCGTCGTCGGTCCGGTGCAGCCGGGCCAGGGCGTCCTGCTCCCGCGTGAGACCCTCCTCGAGCGCGACGTCGGCGGCCGCCCTGATCAACCCGAGCATCTCCCGGGACGCGAGCGGGGCGATCGCCGAGATCGCGGTGGCCTTTTCGAGCGCCGCCTCGCGCAGCTCCTCGGGCGGCACCACCTCGGCCACGAGGCCGAGCCGATGCGCCTCGTGGGCCGTGAGCCGCCGCGCCGACAGCAGCACGTCGGCGGCCACGAACGGCCCGACCGCACGGGTGAGACGCTGGGTCCCCCCGCCCCCGGGCACGAGCCCGAGGAGCCCTTCCGGCAGCCCGAACCGCGCGCGATCGCTCGCGACGATGAGGTCGCAGCACAGGGCGATCTCGAAGCCGCCGCCGAGCGCGTACCCGTTGACGGCCGCGACCGCCGGCTTCATCGAGGCGTCGAGCCGCGAGAAGACCCGCCGGCTGAGCGCCTGGTAGGCGACGAACGCCTCGTGGTCCTGCTCCGCGTACTCGCCGATGTCGGCACCGGCCACGAACGCCTTCGCGCCGGCGCCGGTCAGCACGAGCACCCGCACCTCGTCGTCGTGCTCGGCGGCATCGAGCGCGTCGTCGAGCCGTTCGAGCATCGACGTGCTGAGCGCGTTCAGCTTCTCCTCGCGCGCGAACGTGAGCAGCAGCGTCGCGTCGACCCGCTCCCGGCGGACGAGGTCTGCGTCGGCGCTCAGACGCACCCCTGTTCGCGGAGCTCGCCGATCTCGTCGGCACCGTAGCCGAGCGAGGCGAGCACCTCGTCCGTGTGCTGTCCCACCGCGGGGGGGCCGCTGCGCACCGCCCCGGGCGTCGCGGAGAACCGCACCGGCACGCCCACGACGCGCACCTCGTCGCGCCCGTTCGGATGCGGCACGGTGGTCAGCAGCTCGTTGTGAGCGACCTGCGGATCGTCGACGACGTCGCCGAAGTCCTGTACCGGCGCGCACCAGACGTCGCGCGTCGCGAGGATCTCGAGCCACTCGTCGGTGGTGCGCTCGGCGAGCCGCGACTGCACGAGCCGGTAGGCCTCGTCGCGCCGGGCGTAGGCCGCGTCCGCGTCGTCGAGCGCGGCGAGCTCCGGCACGTCGAGCAGCTCGGCCACCACCGCGAGCGAGGCCATCGCGATCGCGACGTGGCCGTCGCGCGTGCCGTAGATCCCGAACGGGGCGGACAGCCAGGCGCCCCCGATCCCCGCCTCGCTGCGCTCGAACCGTTGCGGCATGTTCATGTACGCCGCGAGCTCCTGGCACTGCAGCGCGATCGCCGTGTCGAACAGGCTCACGTCGACGCGCTGCCCCTCCCCCGTGCGCTCACGGTGCAGCAGCGCGGCCAGCGCCGAGGCGGCGAGCAGCAGCGCCGTGCTCGCATCGACGATCGAGCTGCCCGACGGGGTGGGCGGATCGTCTCGGCGGCCGCCGTAGCGGGCGAGCCCCGTCATCGCTTGGATCAGCAGGTCCTGGCCCGGCCGCGCCTCGTAGGGCCCGTCGGGACCGAACCCGGTGCCGCTCACGTACACGATCGACGGGTTCACCTGCCGCAGGTCGTCGTAGCCGATCCCGAGGCGGTCCATCACTCCGGGCCGGTAGTTCTCCACGACGACGTCGGAGGTCGCCGCGAGCTTGCGCACGATCTCGCTCGCCCGCGGATCCTTCAGGTTCAGACCCACGCTGCGCTTGTTGCGGTTCATCGCCAGGAAGAACGGGCTCTCGCCGTCGAGCAGCGAACCCATCGCGCGGAGCCCCCGCTCCCACTCCCCGACGCCCGGACGCTCGATCTTGATCACGTCGGCGCCGAGATCGCCGAAGAGCTGAGTGGCCCACGGCCCCATCATCATCTGGGTGAAGTCCAGCACGCGGATCCCGTCGAGCGCGCCCGTCATCGTTCCCTCACGGTCCTCATGCGTCCTCGTCGCTCCCGGTCGGCGGCCTCCAGTCGGCTCAGTACGGTACCCGGGTCGCCGCGTTCGCGGAGCCACGTGTGCACCGCGTCGCCCGCCACGTCCTGGAACGGCGGGAAGCCGGGGTCGCGCGGGCGCAGGTACGCGGCCTCGATCGCCTCGAGCGTGTCGGCGAAGAACCCACCGGTTCGCGCGTTCACGTCGGGGTCGGTCCAGGCCGCGCGGTGCCCCGGCTGGCCGCCGCCGTCGACGTAGACGCCGCGCTGCACGTCGCCCGACGCCACGGCTCGCGCGTAGGCGGCGGCCGCGTCCTGGTGGCTCGACGCCGCCGAGATCGCGAGGGCGGCGCCCCCGAGCGTTCCACGGGGACGGCCGTCGTCGCCGGCGGGCCCGCCCGTGAAGCGCAGGGGCCGGCGATCCTCCGAGCCGACGGCGTAGGTGACGTACCCGAACGCGAGCGGGCAGTACGCCACGTCGTCGGCTCGCGACATGTGCCCGAGCATCGTCGGCGGGTTCCATCCGAGGCTCTCGGGGTGGGCCACGTCGATCACCGCTCCGAGCGTCTCGAGCGCCCGGCGTCCGCCCTCGGCTCCGACGACCGCGTCGCCGGTGAACGGCTCGTCGCCCAGCGCGACGCACGTGGCGAGGAAGGCGCAGACCGCGTCGACGGGGATCGCGGGCATCGCGATCGACGCGCCGATCCGACCCAGCGGCTCCTCGGCGGCGAACACCTCGTCCCACGTGCGGGGCACGTCGATGCCTGCGCGTTCGAGCAGATCGGGGCGGAAGGCCGCGACCTGGGCCGCGGCGTCGGTGGCCAACGCATACGTCTTCCCCCGCCACACGTAGGACGCGGCGCTCGCCCCGACCGCGTGCGCGCGCTGGTCGGCCAGGAAGTCCTCGTCGAGCAGGCCCTCCAGCGGCACGATCGTGCCGCGCTCGACGGCCTCGCCGATCGAAGGGTGGTCCAGCACGATCAGGTCGTAGGCCTCGAGCTCTTCCACCGGCTGATCGGCGAAGCGCTGCAGCGACCGGGCCTCCCACGAGACGCGCACGTCGGGGTGCTCGGCGGCGTACGCGGCCGAGGCGGCGCGCAGGCCGCCCCAGCCGCGCACGTGGTCCCACGTGATGCCGCGGAGCTCGATCACGTGTGCGCCGCCACCGGGAGCGGGAGCCCCTCGAGCCCGACCTCGAGCCGTGTGAGGTGCCATCGCCCGAGGTTCGAGGTGAACATCGTCGCGCCGCGGAACGCGACGTTCGTGGGGTGCGCCAGCGTGTGCGCGGTCACGTCGTGCCAGAGCACCTCGACCGCGCCGCCGGGCGCCACGCGCAGCACCTGCGACGGCTCGTAGCACCCAACGTACAGGTTCCCCTCGACGTCGAACGCGAGCCCGTCCGGCAGGGACCCCGGAACGTGCGCCACCTCCGCTCGCTCCCCCGCCGACCCGTCCTCGAGCAACGGCAGCCGGAACACCCGGCTCGAGAACGTCTCGGCCACGTGCACGGCGCCGCCGTCGGGCGCCCACGCGAGCCCGTTCGCGAACGTGACGTCGCGGTCGTACCAGAGCTCGGCGCGTCCGTCCGGCTCGACACGCCAGATCCCCGGCCCGGCCACGCCGAACTCATGGCTGTCGGAGACGTAGAGGCGCCCGTCGGGTCCGAACGCCGGGAAGTTCGGGATTCGGAACCGCCCGGCCGGAGCTCCGTCGGCGAACCGCTCAACGGCCGCCGTCGCGAGCTCGAGCCGGAAGACGGCGGCCTCGCGGAGGTCGCAGACGAACAGGTGCGTCGCGTCGGCGTCGAACGCGATGCCGAGGGCAAAGCCCCCCGTCGACGCGACCTCGGTGAACCCCGATCCGTCGGGCTCGACGCGGAAGATCTGCCCGCGCTCGCCCCCGCACCACACGCTGCCGTCGGGATGCACCGCGACGCCCTCGGGGTGGTCGAGCTGCGGTGTGGTCAGCGTGCCGTCGACGAACACGTCGACGGCATCGTCGGGCAGCAGCATCCTACGGAGGCTGCCCGCCGCGGGTCACGCGTGTCAACTGGTCCGTCTCGAGTACCCAGCCCCGTGCGAAGGTGGCCGTCGGCGTGGACGATCCCCGTGATCGCACGATCCAGCAGGGTCGGGCCCTCGGACGGGCGTGTCCGGCTATGTCCCCCGAGCCTCTCGGCTGACAGCGAGCACGGACTCGTATTCACCACCGGTGATCCGGACGACGCCCGTCTGGAAGCCGGCCGCGGCGTTCGCCTGGACGAGCGGGTTCGTCGCCGTCGGGTCGATCCGATGCATGACGGCAACCATCGGCACGGGCGGAATCCACTCCTCGGTGTAGGACAGCAGGATCCCGCTCGGCGAATCGCCCGGGTAGGCCTCGGCCTCCGACGGAGTCCAATCGTGGACCGCGGTTGCGGCCTCGACGCGACCGATGAACTGAGACGTTGGGGCCGCCAAGTAGATCAAGGCGAGATCGCCGGGGGCGAGCTCGTCGCGATGCCGCTCTTCGCGACGGACCCCCCACATCTTCGCTCTGAGTAGCGCAACGGCGTGTTGTCGGTCTCCGTCGGAGACGTTGAACAGATAGTGCGCCATCCCGCGGATGGTACGGGACTGCGAGCACGGCACAGATGCCAGTGATGCGCGATCGGTCGCGATCCGATGCCGCTGCGACAGATCGAGCCGGAAGGATCATCTGGCGGGAGTCGGCAAATCCTCAGCTCGCGTCGGCCTACCGGCCCGGATATTCGCCATCGGGTAGGGTCGCGACCGTGCCCGAGGCGGTGTTCCGCGTGCGGATCCCCCACGGCGGCGAACGCCTCGCCGTCGGCGCCGTCGATGACGGGCCGCGGGCGATGCTCGACGCGGGGATCACCCTCGACAGGTTGCTCTCGGCCGGCGGCCCGTCGCTCGCCGACGCCCTCTCGATGGGCGACGACGTCGTGCCCGGCGGCGCCCGCGTGCTCGCGCCGATCGGATCCCAGGAGATCTGGGCGGCCGGGGTCACGTACCTCCGCTCGCGCGACGCCCGGGTCGAGGAGGCGGTCGAGGCGTCCGTGTACGACCGCGTGTACGAGGCCGAGCGCCCCGAGCTCTTCTTCAAGTCGCCCGGGTGGCGAGCCCGCGGCCCGGGCGAGGCGATCGGCATCCGGTCCGACTCCTCGTGGGACGTGCCGGAGCCGGAGCTGACGCTCGTGGTCGACGCCGGCCTGCGGATCGTGGGGTACACGATCGGCAACGACGCGTCGTCGAGGAGCATCGAGGGCGACAACCCGCTGTACCTCTCGCAGGCCAAGATCTACGAAGGATCGACCGGCCTCGGCCCGGCGATCGTGCCGGCGACGGAGGTCGACCCGCCGTTCGGCATCGCGATCCGGATCTCACGGGGCGGCGAAACCGTCTACGACGCGGCCACGTCGAGCGGGGAGATGGCCCGTTCCTTCGAGGAGCTCGTGGCCTACCTGGGACGCGCGCTGCGGTTCCCCCTCGGCGTGTTCCTCATGACCGGCACCGGGCTCGTGCCCGGGGCGGGCTTCACGCTCTCGCCCGATGACGTCGTGACGATCTCGGTCGACGGTCTCGGCGAGCTCCGCAACCCGGTCGAGCGGGTCGGCGCGGCCGCTCCCGCATAGGGATCAGCGGATCGCGAGCCCGCTCTCGGGGTCGAACAGATGCACCTTCGACGTGTCGACGCGCAGGGTGACCCGCTGGCCCTCGGAAGCCAGCGCGTCGGGGTCGACCCGGGCGACGAACACGTTCTCGCGCTCGGCGGCCCACACGTCGTCGGCATCGGCGGGCTCGACCGGCGAGCCGCGCGGATCGTCGGCGAGCAGCAACGGCGCGTCGACCGAGAACCGAAGGAACGTCTCCGAGCCGACGACCTCACGGCGATCGACGACCACGTCGATCGCCACGCCGTCGGGCGAGGGAGCCGCGCCGATGTCCTCGGGTCGCACGCCGAGGACGACCTGGCGGCGCTCGGCGCCGTCCATCGCTCCCGCCGGTACGTCGAGCCGCAGCTCGTGCCCGCCGAAGCGGGCCACCGCGCCCATCCCCCCCGATCGCTCGAGCGTGGCCTCGACGAGGTTCATGGGCGGCGACCCGAGGAACCCCGCGACGAACAGGTCGCGCGGATGGTCGTAGACCTCCTTCGGGGTGCCCACCTGGCGGATCACGCCCCCGTCCATCACGGCGACCAGGTCGCCGAGGGTCAGCGCCTCGGTCTGGTCGTGCGTGACGTAGAGCGTGGTCACCTTCAGGCGTCGTTGGATCCGCGCGATCTCGTGCCGCAGCTGATCTCGCAGCTTCGCGTCGACGTTCGACAACGGCTCGTCCATCAGCCAGACATCGGCGCGCTGCACGATCGCGCGGCCGAGGGCCACGCGCTGCCGCTGCCCGCCCGAGAGCCGTCGGGGACGCTGCGCGAGCAGCGACGTGAGGCCGAGCATCTCCGCGGCGCGCTCGACGCGCCGCCGCGCCTCGTCCTTGTCGACGCGCCGGGTGCGCAGGCCGAACGCCATGTTGTCGAAGACCGTCATGTGCGGATACAGCGCGTAGCTCTGGAAGACCATCGCGACGTTGCGGTCGCGCGGCGCGCGCTGGGTGACGTCGCGCTCCCCGATCCAGATCGCGCCCTCGGTCGGCTGGTCGAGGCCGGCGACGATCCGCAGCACCGTCGTCTTGCCGCACCCCGACGGGCCGACGAGCACGCAGAGCGACCCGTCGGGGATGCGCAGCGCCGCGTCGTCGACCGCGAGCACCCCACCGCGGTAGACCTTCGAGACGTGGTCGAGCGTCAGCTCCATGCGAGGACCGTCGGTGAGATCACGCCCACCAGATCTCGGTCTTCCCTTCTCGAGGGATCAGCCGCTGCAGCAGCTCGACGCCCTTGCGGAGCCCTTCCTCGACCGAGAGCAGCAGGTCCTCGTGCTCGATGCTCAGCACGCCGTCGTAGTCGACCGTCCGAAGCGCGCTGACGAAGTCGCGCCAACTCCGTTCGCCGGTTCCGTAGCCGACCGTGCGGAACGTCCAGGCGCGGTCGACGATGTTGCCGTAGTGCTTCGTGTCGATCACGCCGTTGCGGCGGACGTTGATCGGATCGACGTAGGTGTCCTTGGCGTGCACGTGGAACAGTGCGTCCTCGCGGCCGAGGATGCGGATCGTTTCGACCACGTCGATCCCTTGCCAGAACAGGTGGCTCGGGTCGAGGTTCGCACCGATGCGGGGACCGACGGCCTCGCGCAGGCGCAGCAACGTCTCGGGGTTGTAGACGACGAAGCCAGGATGCATCTCGAACGCGATCTGCTCCACGCCATGGCGCCCCGCGAGCTCGGCGGCCTCGCTCCAGTACGGGATCACGACCTCGTTCCATTGCCAGTCGAGGACCCGCAGGTAGTCATCGGGCCACGGGCACGTGACCCAGTTGGGGTACCTCGCCCCCTCGTGATCGCCGGGACACCCCGAGAACGCCATCACGACAGGCACCTCGAGCTGCTCGGCGAGCTGCAGGGTCTTCCGCCAGACGTCGCGGTCGCGTTCGCGGAAGGACGGGTCGGGATGGACGGGGTTCCCGTGCTGGCTGAGCCCGCTGATCTCGAGTCCCCGGGACTCGATCGCGTTCCGGAATGCCCTCAGGCGCTGCGGATCGCCCAGCAGCTCGTCTGGCTTGCAGTGCGCGTCGCCCGGATAGTTGCCGGTGCCGAGCTCGACCGCGTCGAGCCCCAGCTCGAGGACCGCGTCGAGCATCTCCTCGAACGACAGGTCGCGGTAGAGCACCGTGAACACGCCGAGCTTCACGTCGCAACCGTCCTCGCGGATGCCGGGTCGGACGCATCGGTGGGCACGTCGACCCAGACGCGATCGCGATCGCTCCGCACGACGGCCTCGACCAGGCGCTGGACCTGCGCCGCCTCGGCGAACGTGGCGAACGACCCCTCGCGACGCTCGCCCGCCGCGTGCGCGCGCACGGCGGCCTCGACGTCGGCCATCATGTTCCGCAGCGCGTCGGGCCATCCTTCCTGATGTCCAGCGGGGAAACGCGCGAGCGGCGCGGCGGCCGGTGCGAGCAGCGACGGGTCGCGCACGAGCACCTCGTCGGCGCGATCGCGCCGGCCCACGTGGAGCTCGTTGGGCTCTTCCTGGCTCCAGGTGAACGTGGCCTCCGACGCGCTGATCTCGAGCACGAGCCGGTTCTTCCTTCCCGCGGAGACCTGCGAGATCGTGCACGCACCCGACGCCCCGGACGCGAGCCCGAACAGCACCGTCGCCATGTCCTCGGTGTCGACATCGACGAGCTCCCCCTCGCCGGAGCCCGAGGAGAACGTCTGCGCGACCTCGGCGGGCCGCCGCCGCCGATCGTGTAGGCGCCCGAGCTGGGCAGCGACGGCGACGACGTGTTCGCCGGTCACGTGCTGGACGAGGTCGAACCAGTGCGAGCCGATGTCGGCGACGGCTCGCGACGAGCCGGCCACCGACGAGGACAGGCGCCAGTTCCAGTCGTCGTCACGGAGCAACCAGTCCTGCAGGTAGGCGCCGTGCACCAGATGCACGGGCCCGTCCTCACCGAGGGAGATCGCGGAGCGGAGCTGCTGCACGAGCGGGAAGTGCCGGTAGTTGAAGCAGACCGCGGTCACGACGCCCGCGCGCTCGGCCGCGCGGGCGAGCTCGGCCGCCTCGCCGGCGTCGAAGCCGAGCGGCTTCTCCGAGACGACGTGGATGCCTCGGTCGAGCGCCGCGAACGACACTTCGGCGTGCCAGACGTTCGGCGTGCAGACGTGCACGACATCGGGGCGGTCATCGAGCAGCTGCTGGAGCGAGACGTACGTCCGCTCGATGCCGAGCCGCTCGGCGCCTGCCCGGCCGCGGTCCGGTGAGCTTCCGAGCAGCCCCGAGATCTCGGTCCCGGGCAGCCGCCGTAGGGCGTCGACGTGCGACGACGCCGCGAAACCGGAGCCCACGATCGCCGCGCGCACTGGCGCAGAGGCAGCCGCCATGTCGTCGATGCTAGCGGTCGGCCCGTGGTTCGACCTCGCGCGGCAAGGCCCGTCACGTACCCTGCGCGGCATGGATCCGACGACAGTGCCGGCGACGAGGCCCGACCTCGTCTTCGTCGGCGGCGCTCCCGGCGTGGGCAAGTCCACGGTCGCCCGGGCGCTCGCCGAACGGCTGGACATGGACGTGATGCACGTCGACGACATCCACACGGCGCTCGAACGGATGACCGATCCCGAGCGCTTCCCCCCGCTGCACGAGTGGCGGCTGCACCCCGATCGCGTGCTCGCGCGCGACGCCGCAGGCATGCTCGAGCACACGCGCAACGTATCGGCGATCGTCGCCGAGGCGCTCACGCCGGTGGTGGCCGACCGCCTGGAGTACGGGGTCCGCAGCGTATTCGAGGGAGACTTCGTGCAGCCCGCGTTCGCGTCGTCCTCGGCGTTCGACGACGAGCCGGCCGCGGGTCGGGTTCGGAGCGTCTTCCTCCACGACACGCTCGAGCAGTTCGCAGCGAACATCCGGGCGCGGGAAGGCGAGGACCAACCGCGCCGGGCCGAGATCTCGTGGAGCTACAGCGAGTGGCTGCGCACGGAGTGCGAGCGGGTCGGCGCCCCGTCGATCGCGGCACGTCCGTGGGAGTCGGCGCTCGACCGGGCGCTGGCCGCGATCGGTGCGCTGGAGTAGCGGTTACCCGGCCCTTGAGTCGTGCAGGTACACGTCGCCCCCGCGGCGGCCTTTCCCGAGAGGTCGTCCGGGCGCTCAGCCGACCTCGAGGGTCCCGGTCATGTCCGGATGGATCGTGCAGTGGAAGCCGGTCGTCGACGAGACGTCGACGGTCACCGTCGCGGTCTCGCCCGCGGCGATCTCCTGATCGACGCTGTCGTCGTCAAGGGTGAACGTGTGATCGGTGTCGTCCTCGTTCGTGATCTCGATCTCGGTCGCTCCCGAGGACACCGTCACGGTCGAGGGGTCGTAGGCGAAGCCCGCGATCGTGATCGAGGTCGCGCCGCCCCCACCCGTGTCGGCACCTCCATCGCCCCCGTTCCCTTCGTCGCCACCGCAGCTCGCGGCGACGAGAGCGAGGATCAGGATCGCTCCGACGAACGCCGAACGCCTGACAGACACACCGAGCATGGATCATCCCTCCGATCGGGCGGTCACCTCTCGGCCACCGCCTCGGTCCTGCGCACTGACGCAGGGTATACCGGCGACGTCGACCGCGGGTTCGATGGCGTGCCGGATCCGCGCCGCCGATCCGTCAACCGGGTGCGAGCTCCCCTCGCGGAAGGAAACCGATCGCCTCGTGGATCTCGAGGGTGTCGCCCTGGGCGGGGGCGTGGGGAACGGTCAGCGTCTCCACCACGCAACCGCCGGTGAACGTCGACGTCCAGCGGACCTCGCGGTCCTCGCCCCCGGTCATCCGCTGCTCGATACCCTCGTTCTGCGCCTCGCCGTCGAACGGATCATCGGCAGGGACGCACGTGGCCCGAAGGACGACGCGAAGCTGTGCCCCGTCCTCGTGGACGAGGGTGAAGGTCCCGGCAGCGTCGTCGGCCGAGAATGCCTCGACGGCCCACCCATCCGGGAGGCTCGCGACGCAGGGCACGTGTCCGGCTGAGGGAACCGACTCGGCCATCAGGACCGTCGCCGGGACGGGACGACACCGAGGCTCCGCATTCGGTCGGCTGCATGCGACCGGCTGGACGAGCGCCACCGCGATCACGAGCAGACAGGCGCGTCGATCGCGCGATCGCCTCACAACGCCCTCGGATCCGCCAGGTTGACGGCGATCAGCGCGAAGAACGCGGCCCCGACGACCGCGGTTCGTGAGGTCATCACGATCCGACGCATGCTCCATCGCTGGATCGCGATCGGATCGTGTTCGGGCGCGAGGGCCTGGAAGCTCTCGATGAGGTCGGGTGCGTGTTCCTTCAGGTGCTCGCGGAGCTGCCGCGGGATCGCGGGCCCTCGAGCGGCGCCGAAGGCCTCGCCGATCTCATCGGGTTCGAACATCTGCACGGCTCGCTCGTAGACGCGTTCCGGACTGGAGGCGAGCCCGAGCACGAGCATCATGTTCGCGAGGTCGACCACCTGCCGCCACGGCGTCGGACGCAGCTGGCCGAACGCGACGTCGATCAGGAACACCTGGTCGCCGCGCACCAGCACGTTGCCCGGCTTGATGTCGCGGTGAGCGAGCCCGTGGTCCCACATCGTGCGGATGTTGCGGAGCCCGTCGTCGATCGCGTCGTCGGACAGCTCGGCGTCCTGGTCCGCCTCGGTCGCTCGCTCGAGGAAGGACATCAGCAACAGGTACTCGCGTTCGGCCTCGAGCTCCACGAATCCCCGCGGTTCCACGCTCCGGACGCCCGCCTCGCGCATCACGCGCAGCATGTAGTCCTCGTATTCGACCAGCCGGCGGACCGACTCGAAGGCGGCCTCGTCCTCCAGCTCGCCGTAGAGGATCGTCCGCATCAGCTTGTACCATCGGTCGGCCCTCAGGTGCCCGGCGGAGTAGAGCTTGCCGAACACGGTCTCCGGACGGCCGTCGTCGCCGCGACGGACCTCGACCCGAAGCGGGGTCGATCCGCCGGATCCCTCCTCGCCGAACGGCTCGACCGTGACGAGCTCGAGCCCGGCCTGCTCGTCGAGCGCCTCGCGGATCGCCTGCTGCCGGCGCTCGTCGATCGCGAGATGCGCGGCCCGGCCGCGGTCGTACCGCACGGGGAAGATCTCGTCCGGCACGAACAGCCGGAACGCGAGCGTCGCGATCGCGGCCGCCCCGATCGCACCGAAGAGCGCGTCGCTGGGATGGTCCACGCCGAGGTAGACGCGCGCGGTCCCCAGCAGAGCCACGAGGATCCCGGCGACCCACATGGAGCGCGTCCGCCATCGCCCCGCTGGGACGAGCGCATAGCCGGCGCCCACCGCGGCCACGGCCAGCGCCGCCACGGGGGTCGACGGGTGGGCGTACCCCTCCCATCCGTAGAGATAGGTCACGTCCCACGGTCGCGGCCGCCCGATCGCCCAGGTGAGGGTGGAGGCCACGACCCGCGCGAACAGGAGCGCGCCGATGAAGACCACGAGCGTCCGCCCCCGCTGGAACACCGCGAGAACGACGACCGGGGCCCACCGCAGGAACAGGACCGCGCCGACCGATCCGAGCAGCGCGATGGTTCGAGCCGCCGACGTCAGCGCGTCGGAGCGAACGCCGGCCAGCCCATCGAGCACCACGTCGTCGGCGCGCTGCAGCACCCCGACCGGCCGCCCCTCGGAGAACACGGCGATCCACGTCAGCGACAGGACGACCACGACGACGGTCCAGGCCCAGCCGCCCCACCCCATCTCGATCGGAAGTCGTTCGGGACCGCCCGCCGGACGGCGCCGTTTGATCAGGGGCAGCGATGCGAGGGGTGGCTCTTCGCCGACGTCGTCGTGGACGACGGCGTCGTCCTCGGGTCGCGCCGTCATGGATCCCGACGCCGTCGCGCTTCCATCGGCCTTCCGCATATCAACCCCGGCGCTCTCTACCCAGCACGCCGAAACCTAATGCATCCGACCGAGGACGCCGGTTTCCCCGTGCGGCTCGACGGGGATGGTGTCGCGTATGCAGATCCGGAACCGCGAGGGCTTCCCGCGGCCGATCGCGTCGAAGGTGCGACGCCGCCGGGCCGATGCCGTCGCCGTGACGTGCGGTCTCGTCGTGCTCGCGATCTCGGTCGGGTTGCTCGGCCGGCTCGATCGCGTGCCCGAGCTCGAGCGGGCCGTGTTCCACGCGATCAACGGCCTGCCCTCCTCGTGGAACACGATGGTGGCGCCGCCGATGTTCCTCGGCACGCTCGCGTCGGTCCCGTTCTTCATGGCCGTCTGCGGGCTGTTCCGGAAGTTCCGGATGGGGTTCGTGCTCGGCATCGCCGGGCTCGCGGCCTACCTGATCGCGCGCCTCGGCAAGCACCTCATCGGACGTGGGCGCCCGGGGGAGGTCTTCGACGACCTGCACCTGCGCGACGTGGACGCCACCGGGCTCGGCTTCCCGTCGGGCCACGCCGCGGTCGCGGCGGCGATCGTCGTGGCCGCCCTGCCGTACCTGCCGCGACGCTGGCGCTGGCCCGCGCTGCTCTTCCCGTTGTTCATGGCGTTCGCGCGCGTGTACACGGGCGCGCACCTTCCGCTCGACGTCGTGAGCGGCGCGGCGATCGGTGTGGTCGTCGCCTCGAGCCTGCATCTGCTGATGGGCGTGCCGTTGGTCCCCGCCGCCGACCCCCCCGTGGTCGCCCCATCCGTCCCGGGTGACCCTCCGGAAGCCGAGGCCGTTCGCCCTTCCCACCGCCGCTCCTGACCTCGCTTCGGCCCCGCCGGCGGGCCGCCGTACGTCCCGAAGGACGCGGGTCATCCATCCCTCACGCACCGGGTCGATCCCGGCCAGCATGGGAGATGACAGGAAGGAGCGACCGATGGACACGATCACCAACCCAACGATGCGTGCGAACGACGATCTGCGAGCACGGGCGATCGCACGACTCGAGCACAAGCGGGAGTTCTGGGCGCATCTGGCCGCCTACGTCCTCGTGAACGGAGGGCTCGTCGTGATCTGGGCGATGACCGGCGCCGGCTTCTTCTGGCCGGTGTTCCCGATCATCGGCTGGGGGATCGGGCTGTTCTTCCACGGATGGGACACGTTCCGCGGCGGCCCGAAGGAAGCGCGCATCCGGCGCGAGATGGATCGTCTCGAGCGCGAGTGACCTCAGACCACTGGAGGGAACCCATGGACACACTGACCCGTACCCCGACGCCGCTCGCCATCGAGCCGTTGACCTCCACCGAGGCACCCGATCGACGGCGCACGCTCGCCGGCCTGCTCCTGGCGGTCACCGGCATCGGCATCGTGCTGTCGACGATCACGAACGAGGCCCTCTACCCCGCTGGGCGCGCGTACTCCACGTACGCGAACACGATCAGCGACCTCGGCGGCACCCTTCCGCCCGACAGCTACATGGTGCAGCCGAACCGCGCGATCTTCATCGTGACGATGGCGGTCGCCGGCGCGCTGGTGCTCGCCTCGACGTACCTGCTCCGCGCCACGATCCGGCGCCGCCGCATGCTCGTCGCGCTGGGAGCCATGGGCGTCGGCCTGGTGGGCATCGCGATCTTCCCCGGCAACGTCGCCGGCTGGCATCCGCTCTTCTCGCTGGTCGCGTTCGTCGGCGGTTCCGTGGCCACGATCATGTCGCGGAAGGAGCTCGACCCGCCCGCGAGCTACCTCGCGGTCGCGCTCGGCGTGATCGCGCTGGTCGCCACGGCGCTCGGCCTCGACGCCTTCGCGGAGGCGTGGCCTCAGACCGCGATCGGCATCGGCGGCGTGGAACGCTGGATCGCCTACCCGGTGCTGCTGTGGATGGTGCTGTTCGGCACGGCCCTGATGGGGAAGGCTCCGCGGGGAGGCTCCCGCGCGTAGCATCCGGCCGTGCGGATCGCGATCTGGCACGGGTGGCTCCTCGAAGGCTCGGGCTCGAACGTCGGCACCGCGAGGCTCGCGGAGGCATGGCGCGCCGCCGGTCACGACATCGTCCTGCTCTGCCAGGAACGCCATCCGGAGCGTTACGCCTGGATCGACGCGCACGGTCTCGTCGACGCGCGTGGTCCGAGCAACGTGACGACGGTGCGCGAGGCGACCCCGGGCGGCGGTCGATGCGTGCTCCTGCGTCCGAACATCGGGGACACGCTTCCCGTGTTCGTCGTCGACCGCTACGAGGGCTTCGATGACGTCCGCAGGTTTCCCGATCTCGCGGACGATGAGCTCGAGTCATACCTGCGAGCCAACGTCGAGGCGCTGCGGGCAGCCTCGGAGTCGCAGGGGAGCGAGGCCGCCGTCACGGGGCATGCGATCCCGGGGGCGGTGATCGGTCGCCGGGCCCTGGGCGCCGGCGCCTACGTCGCGAAGATCCATGGCAGCGACCTCGAGTACGCCGTGCGTCTGCAGTCCCGATTCCAGGACCTGGCGCGGGAGGGGCTCGGCGGCGCCAGGGCGGTGGTGGGTCCGAGCGCCGAGGTGCTCGAGCGCTGCGCGGCCTTCGTGCCGGAGGTGCGGCGGCTCGGACGCGTGGTGCCGCCCGGCGTGGACGTCGATGCGTTCCGGCCCCGCCCGCGTGAGGAGGCGCTGAGGGCAGCCGCCGAGCGGCTCCAGAGCGATCCGGACACCGCCCGCGGGCGGCCCGACGCGCTCGACACGGACGTGGAACGGGCCCTCGCGGCCCGAGACGCGGAGGCGCTCGACACCCTCGCGACCCGCTACGACCAGGAGGTGGCCGACCCGGGCGCCGCCGAA
This sequence comes from Actinomycetota bacterium, assembly GCA_035249905.1. Classification (GTDB taxonomy): domain Bacteria; phylum Actinomycetota; class UBA4738; order UBA4738; family HRBIN12; genus JAOUEA01. The sequence continues at coordinate 16,164 of DATFFT010000055.1, forward strand.
CGGCTTCGCTCGCTCGCCACGAGCCGCGGGCCGGTCGTCGGCTTCCTCGGCAAGCTGATCCCGCAGAAGGGGCCAGCGCTCGTGCTGGCGGCACAGCGCTCGCTCGATCGCGACACCGAGACCCTGATCGTGGGCTTCGGCTCGCACCGGGAATGGCTCGTCGCCCTCGACCTCGCGTACCGACGCGGCGACGCCGACGACCTCGCGTGGCTCGCCGGCGCGGGATCGATGGGGATCGAAGGGTCGGTCCGGGGCCGATCGGGCGAGCCGCCGCGGGTCACGTTCACCGGCCGGCTCGATCACCGCTACGCGCCCGACGCGCTCGCCGCGATGGACGTGCTCGTCGTTCCCTCGATCCTCGACGAGGCCTTCGGCATGGTCGTGGCCGAGGGCGCGGCGGCAGGGGCGCTCCCCCTCGTCGCGCGGCACTCGGGACTCGCCGAGGTGGCGGGCGCGCTCGAGTCGGAGGTCGGCCGCTCCGGCCTGTTCTCGTTCGGGCCGGGCGAGGGAGCCGTGCCCCGCATCGCCGCCGGCATCGACCGGCTGCTCTCGATCGACGCCGACGAGCGGGCCGATCTCGCCGGTGCGATCAGCGCCTTCGTCGGACGCCGATGGACGTGGCCGCGCGCGGCCGCGGACCTGCTGGACGCGTCGACCTGATGCTCCGACTCCGGCGCCCTCCGCTACAGGGTGGGGAGCACCCGCTCGAGGAACTCCTCCAGCCGGCCCTGTCCCTCCGTCGGCCACCCGATCACGAGGTAGGAGATGCCGCCGGCCGCCATCCACTCGTAGGTCGACCGCACGTCGTCCCACGGCTCGGAGATCGACAGGCTCGAGGCGCGCAGGATCGATGCCGTGTCGCGACCGGCTTCCTCTGCCGCACGGTCGATGATCGCGGTGATCTCGGCGAGCTCGGCGGCGTCGCCGGCCCACCCGTGCCACGCGTCGGCGTGCCGACCGACGATCGGCAGGGTGCGCCGGCGGCCCTCCCCGCCGATCCAGATCGGGGGGTGCGGTTGCTGTACCGGCCTCGGTCGGTAGGTCGCTCCCTCGAGCCGGTAGTGCCGGCCCTGGAACCTGGCGTCATCCTCGGTGAAGAGCTTGCGCAAGACCTGGACCCCCTCCTCGAGGCGATCCATGCGCTCGGCGGTCGGCGGGAAGTCGAAACCGAGCTCGCGGTGCTCCGGCTCGTTCCACGCGGCGCCCACCGCGCACTCCACCCGCCCACCGGACAGGTGGTCGACCGTGACGACCTCGGCCGCGAGCACCGACGGATGCCGATGCGTCATGCCGGTCACGAGGGTGCCGAGCCGCACCCGCGATGTCTCGCGCGCGAGGCCGGCCAGCAGGGTCCACGCCTCGAGCGACGGACCACGCGGGTCGGCATAGAGCGCCTTGAAGTGGTCGAAGACCCAGATGCCGTCGAGGCCCGCCTCTTCGGCGAGCCTCGCCCTGGCGACGAGCTCGTCCCACGTGAGCTGGTGCTGCGAGATGTCCAAGCCGAAGCGCATCGGCCCCAGGATATGCCGGCTCGACGGGTCGTCGCTTCCCGCAGAGGCGGTCGGCGGGGCACAATCCCCCGGTGACGACGACGGTGCAGCGCCGACGATCCACGACCAGGGTCCCGTGGTTGTTCGCGGCCCTGGCGCTCGTCGGCCTCGTGCCCACGGCGATCCTCACGGCGGTGAACGGCAGCATCGACGAGGACCCGCTGTTCGTCCCCGTGGCGATGATGATGATCGCCGGCTACTCGGTGACCGGCGCCGTCCTGGCGTCCCGCCAGCCACGCAACGCGATCGGATGGCTGCTCCTCGCGATCGGCGGACTGTTCCTGCTCACGGGGCTCAGCGACGAATCCATGCAGTGGCTCTACCGCGACGGACCGACGGCCAACCCGCTCGGGCCCGTGTCCGGGGTGATCGCCAGCGTGCTCTGGCTCCCGATGATCGCGATCGCCTCGCTCCTGTTCCTGCTCTTCCCCACCGGCACCGTGCCCGGGCCTCGATGGCGCTTCCTGCCATGGGCGATCGTGTCGGCGATCGCGGTGTTCCTGCTCGCGAGCCTCCTGCATCCCGGACCGCTCGAGGACACCGGGCTCCAGGGCATCGTGGTCCGCAACCCGCTCGGCGTCCCGAGGCTCGAAGGGATCGCGGACCTCCTGATCACCGTCTCCAGCGTCGTGGTGCTGGTCGGCGTGCTGCCGTGTTTCCTGGCGCTGGTGGTGCGCTTCGCGCGGGCCCGTGGGGAGGAACGGCAGCAGGTGCGCTGGCTCGCCACCGTGGCGGTCGCCGTGCTCGCCCTCGTCGCGGTGCAGATCGTGCTGTCCCTCGTGCTCGGCGACCGGTTCGCGGAGGACACGTTCCTCAACCAGCTGCTCTTCCTCGTCACGTTCGCCCTGATCGGCATCGGCGTGCCCGCCTCGATGGGGATCGCGGTGCTGCGGTACCGCCTCTACGACCTCGACCTGGTCGTGCGCAAGACGATCGTGTTCGCGGTGCTCGTCGTGCTCGTGATGGCCTTGTCGCTGGGGGCGCTCCTGCTCGTCAGCTCGATCGTGACGGACCGCACCCGCGACGAGGTGCAGGCCGTCGGCATCGCGATGCTCCTGGTCGGGCTCTCGGTGTGGCCGCTGTGGCGCTTCGCCAGGCGGATCGCGGACCGCATCGTCTACGGCGGCCGGGCGACCCCGTACGAGGTGCTGACCGAGTTCGGGCAGCGTGTCGGCGAGACGTACTCGGCCGACGACGTGCTCCCCCGCATGGCGGAGCTCCTCGGACAGGCGACCGGCGCGGCTTCGGCGCACGTGTGGATCGTGGTCGGCGGCGGGTTCCGCCGCGTCGCGAGCTGGCCGGCGGATCCGTCGGCGGCGGCGCTTCCCGACCCCGATGCGATCGACGCCGACCCCGAGCGCGCGTCGGGCAGGGCCGCGGTGCGAGACCGCGGCGAGGTGCTCGGGGCGCTGTCGGTCGAGATGCCGGCCAGCGACCCGATGTCGCCCGCGAAGCAGCGCATCGTGCGTGACCTGGCGGCCCAGGCCGGCTTGCTGCTTCGCAACGTGCGCCTGATCGAAGAGCTCCGGGAGTCGCGCCGGCGGATCGTGTCGGCCCAGGACGACCGCGCGAAGCGCCTGGAACGCAACATCCACGACGGCGCGCAGCAGCAGCTCGTGGCGCTTTCCGTCAAGGCGCGTCTGGCTCGGACGCTCAACGACCGGGACCCCGCGAAGGCCGGGGAGCTATTGGCCGAGATCGAGCGCGAGACGCAGTCCGCCCTGGAAGACCTGCGCGACCTCGCGCGGGGGATCTACCCGCCCCTGTTGGCCGACCGAGGGCTGGTCGAGGCCCTCGGCGCCCAGGCCCGCAGATCGCCCGTACCGGTCACGATCGAGCCCGACGGCCTGGGTCGCTACGGTCCCGAGGTGGAGGCCGGGGTGTACTTCAGCGTGCTCGAGGCGCTGCAGAACGTCGCGAAGTACGCGGAGGCGAGTTCGGCACGCGTGCTGCTGGAGGGTGCGAACGGCGAGGTGCGCTTCGAGGTCTGCGATGACGGTCGCGGCTTCGACCCCGCCGACACGAGGCTCGGCACGGGCCTGCAGGGCATCGTCGATCGCGTGTCGGCGCTGGGAGGCGAGGTCGAGATCACCTCGCTCCCGGGTCACGGCACGACGATCGCGGGCCGCGTCCCGACCTCGGCATGAGCCGAGACGGCCCGCGGTACTGGTTGATCCACCACGACGCCGCCGCCTAGGGCCGCAACGGCGGGATCCGCGCCTACCGCTTCGAGGCGACCTCGGCGAGGCGCGTCTTCACGACGTCCTTCACGAGCTTCACGGGCAAGCGCTCGCCATAGTCGAAGCTGATCGTTCCCTTCCCCTTCACGAGATCGCCGAGTTCCTCGCGGTGGGCATCGACCGCGGCGGGGCTCATCGGGAAGAAGCTGTAGTGCCGCTCGAAGGCCATGTAGCCGACCACGCCGCGACCGTCGAGCAGGAATCCAGGCATGCCGTACGT
>DATFFT010000056.1:0-5108 GCA_035249905.1 Actinomycetota bacterium
CGGCTTCCACGGCTCGCACGTCGCGGGCATCGCGGCCGGAAACAGCCTGTTCGGCGGCCAGATGAGCGGCGCCGCGCCGGGAGCCAAGATCGTCTCCTCGCGCGCATGCCTGTTCGTCGCCGGCTGCACGAACCACGCGCTGCTCGAGGGCATGATCTACGTGGCTCAGCAGAAGAACGTCGACGTGATCAACATGTCGATCGGCGGCCTGCCGGCCCTGAACGACGGCAACAACGCTCGATGCGCGGTCTACGGCCGCCTGATCGAGCAGTCGAACGTGCAGATGTTCTTCTCTGCCGGCAACAGCGGTCCCGGCGTGAACGTCGCCGGCGATCCGGGTCTCTGCAACCTCGTGGTCGGCATGGGTGCCTACATCACGTCCGAGACCTACCACGCCGACTACGGCACCCCGATGCCGTTCGAGCACAACCTGCACTACTTCAGCTCACGCGGACCGCGTGAGGACGGCGGGTTCTCGCCGAAGCTCGTCGCCGCAGGTGCGGCCGTCTCCACGGCGCCGATGTGGCAGGCCGGGAGCGGCCTCCCGTACACGCTGCCGCCGGGCTACGTGCTCGCCAACGGCACGTCGATGGCGGCACCGCAGGCAGCCGGCGCCGGCGCGCTGCTGATCAGTGCGGCGAAGCAGGCGGGTGCCCAGCATCAGCCGGCGCAGATCCGTCAGGCGCTGCTCTCGTCGGCGACGTATCTCGCCGAGGGCAACCGCATCCAGGCGTACGAACAGGGTCTGGGCCTGCTCGACGTCCAGGCCGCCTGGAACCTGCTCAAGCAGAACCTGAAGACGGTGACGATCACGTCCACCGTCCCGGTCAACACGACCCTCGGTGGGTTCCTGGCGACGCCGAACGCCGGGGAGGGCATCTACGACCGTGAAGGTGTCAGCGTGGGGACGCCGTACACGCGGACCTACACGTTCACGCGTCATGACGGGCCGGGTGGGTCGACGACGTACAACGTCGGCCTGGTCGGCGACGACGGCACGTTCTCCTTGGGGGCAGGCTCGATCTCGCTCGCCAGGGGTGGGTCGGCAACGCTGGTGGTCAACGTGAACCCGTCGGCGCCGGGCGTCCACTCGGCGATCCTGACGCTCGACGACCCGAGCACCCCGGGCATCGAGTACTCGACGATGAACACGGTGGTCGCGGCCCACGAGTTCAACGCTGGGAACAACTACAGCGTCGTCCACACGGGCACGATCGCCCGCGGGCAGACGGATCACCACTTCTTCCGTGTGCCTGCCGGGACCCCCGCGCTCAAGGTCGATCTGACCGGCGGCGGCGACGCGGCCGGCGCCGGAGCGATCCGGTTCCTCCGGTGGACTCCCTGGGGGCTCCCCGCCGACTCGAATGCGGTCTCGAACTGCTACGTCGGCACGGGCTTCGCCTGCACGACGGGCAGCTCGACGAGCCGGACGGTGACGAACCCGCAGGCCGGGGTCTGGGAGGTCACGGTCGATGCGCGGCGGAACTCCGACAACATGACCGGAGCGCCGTACACGCTGACGACGTCGGTGCTCGGCGCCAGCGTCAGCCCCGACCCGGACACGATCGCCACGGCCGCGATCGGCACGCCGGTCGCCCGGTCGTACACGCTGACGAACCTGTTCGGCGCATTCACCGGACGGGCCGTCGGAACGTCGATGGGGAGCGCGAAGCTCCAGACGCCGACGATCGCGCATCACGCCGTCCAGGACTTCGAGGTCGTGGTTCCCGCCGGTGCGACGTCGCTTCGCGCGACGATCGGGAATCCGTCGGATCCGGCTGCGGACCTCGACCTGTTCGTGCTTCGGCCCGACGGGACGACCGGCGGCCAGAGCGCCGACGGCGACTCGGAAGAGTCCGTCACGATCGCGAACCCGGCTGCCGGTACCTGGAAGGTCCGGGTGGATGGGTTCTCCGTTCCTGCCGGGAGCACCACGTACGAGTACATCGACGTGTTCTTCACGACGGCCGCCATGGGCTCCGTCTCGGTCACGGACGCGAACGCGCTCCGTCCCGCGGGCAGCTCGTGGACCGTCCCCGGCTCGGTCACGGCGAATGTCGTTCCCGCAGCCGGCCGCGTCCTCTACGGCAACGTCGAGGTGCGAACCGACCAGAACGTCCTGGTCGGGCGCGGCGACGTGGTCGTCGAGAACGTGACGCCCTAGCGTCGAACGACGAACGGACACGAGAGGCCTCCGCTTCGGCGGGGGCCTCTCGGTCCTACGGCTCGATGCAGTCGGGCACGTCGTGGCGGAACGTCGCGCGGCTGCCGCGCGAGCCGAGCGCCTGCACGACGACGGAGTCGCACCGCCCCGGGCTGACCGCGAACACGATGCGGAATCGTCCCCGCCGTCCGGCGCGAACGGTCTTCGCGCGGGTCGCGCCCGGCCCCGCGACCAGCAGCTCGACGCGTTCCCCCGGCTTGAACGAGGTGCCCCGGAGCGTCAAGGGGTCGAGATCGAGCGGCCGGAGCGCCGGCTTGGCCGCACCGCCGGTCGCGAGGAGCACGGCAAGGAGGGCGAAGGTCTTCACGACTCCAGTCTGCCCCGGTTTCGTCCGGTCTGCCGGTTCGTAGTTGACCGATTCCCGGTTCTCGGCTAGCCTCCGCCCGCTTCAGAGGGGCGCGTGGGAGGTTCCTCCTCCGCGCGCAGGACACTTGAGGGGGGAGAGGTGTGAAGCGATTCCTCGCGATCCTTTCGCTCGCGCTTGCGACGCTGGCATTGCCGGTGTTCGCCGGAGCGGCGGGAGATCCAGGTTCCGACTCGGCCACGGGGCCGAAGACGGACACAGCGAGTGCGCTCGTCCAGCTGAACGGCGCGCCGCTCGCGACCTACGAGAAGACGAAGCCCGCGAAGGGCAAGAAGATCGACTTCTCGAGCAGCACCGTGAAGAGCTACCGGGCACAGCTGTCCAAGCTCCGGAACGACTTCAAGCAGTGGCTGCGGGCGAACGCCCGCGACGCGAAGGTGACGGGTGAGTTCGACATCGCGCTGAACGCGGTGGCGGTCGAGCTCAACGGCACGAGCCTCGAGACGCTGCGCTCCGCGCCGATGGTGGTGCGGGCGGAACACCAGGGGCTCTACTACCCCATGGCGCACGGCGAAGACCCCGATCTCGCGTTGATCGACGCGATCGAGGCCTGGGGTGGCGAGGGCGGCGCGGCGACGGCGGGCGCCGGCGTCAAGGTCGCCATCATCGACACGGGGATCGACCCGAACCACCCGTGCTTCTCGCAGGACGGCGACGACACGCCCGGCGACCCGTACACGAACTCGAAGGTGCTGGATGCCGGGGTCTACTACAACAAGAACCAGACCGCCCGCTTCACGCCGCTCGACGTGAACGGGCACGGCTCCCACGTCGCGGGAACCGTGGCGTGCGCGTTCGACACGGAGGCCGTGGTGAACGGCGTGGAGATCCCGTACGGCGTCTCGGGCGTCGCACCGGCGGCCAAGCTCGGGAACTTCAACGTGTTCCCGGACGAGATCCCCGAGGCGCGCTCCGAGGACATCATGAACGCGCTCGAGGATGCCCTGGAGAAAGGCTACGACGTCGCCAACATGAGCCTCGGCGGCGGCTCCTCGGGCATCCAGGACCTGCTCTCGATGGCGGTCGACGCCGCCGACGAGGCGAACATGGTCGTCGCGGTCGCGGCGAGCAACGACGGCCCGAACCCGTTCACGCTGGGCTCGCCGGGCATCGCCCCGCGGGCGTTGACCGCGGGCGCGAGCACCGTCGGTCACTTCGTCGGCCCGGCCCTTGCGGTCGGCGGTCAGACGTACGGCATGGCTGCGGGCGACTTCGAGGTCGTCGAGGAGGACACGACGGCCGAGCTCGGCGTCGTGACCGGTGGGCCGGCTGCGCTCGGCGGCCTGAACGAGGCCTGCGCGGCGCTCCCGGCAGGGAGCCTCGCCGACCAGATCGCCCTGATCTCCCGTGGCACGTGCACGTTCTCGCAGAAGATCCGCAACGCGCAGGACGCGGGAGCGATCGCGGCGGTCGTCGTCAACAACGTCGCCGGCGATCCGACGGCGATGGGTCTCGGTGGCATCCCGAACGAGCCCACGATCCCTGCGTACATGGTCTCGCTCGCGGATCGGGCCGACCTCATGGCCGAGGACGGCGAAGAGGCCACGATCTCGGAGGAGATGCAGTACTTCAACACGGACAACGACGACATCCGGGCCGGCTTCAGCTCACGCGGGCCGACCGACGTCGACTTCCGGGTCAAGCCCGACGTGATGGCGCCGGGCGTCAACGTGCTCAGCGCGCAGCCGGCCACGATCTGCGCTGGCGAGGCGAGCTGCTGGGCCTTCTTCCAGGGTACGTCGATGGCGACGCCGCACCTGGCCGGCTCGGCCGCAGTCGTGCGGGCGAAGTTCCCGACGTGGAGCGCTGCGCAGGTCCGCTCCGCGATCGTGAACACCGCCGATCAGGGCACGGTCACGAGCCATACCGACGGTACGACGGTCCTCACGAACCCCCAGATCATCGGGTCCGGCCGTGAGAACCTGAGCTCCGCCGTGAACGCGAAGGTCGCGCTCGATCCGGTGAGCCTCAGCTTCGGCGGCGTGCCGTCGGGCTCGGGTCACACGCGGTCACTGACGATCGACCTGTCGAACCTGACCGGTTCGGGGCCGTACACCGCGACGTTCGCGAAGACGAGCGGCAACAGCGGCGTCACGTTCACCCCGACCGTCTCGGGGATGACGGTCACCGTCACGATGAGCGCCGTGAAGGGAGCAGCCGCCGGCGAGCACTACGGCGTGCTGACGATCCGCAGCGGCGGCGCCGAGGTGGCGCACGCGGCGGTCTACGCGCTGGTCAAGTAGGAAGGTGCGTCAGCTGGAATGGGAGGGGCCCGCTTCGGCGGGCCTCTCCCGTTCTAGTACGCGACCGCGCCGCGGCCCGTGTCGGCCGCGTGGCGCTGCTCGTCCGCGCGGTAGCTCGAGCGCACGAGCGGGCCGGAGAAGACCGAGCCGAACCCGAGCGCCACGCCCTGCTCGCGGAACCAGCGGAACTCGTCGGGGTGCACCCAGCGGTCGATCGTCGCGTGCTTCGGGCTCGGCTGGAGGTACTGGCCGATCGTGACGACGTCGACCCCGTGCT
>DATFFT010000057.1:0-37457 GCA_035249905.1 Actinomycetota bacterium
AGCTCCCCGTTCGGGCCCGCCGCATAACCGTCGAGCGTCACGAACTGTTGGACGATGACCTTGCGCATCTCATCGACCCTACTCGCTTCAGGTATGAGGGATCGTCGTGGTTCGCCCGTCGTCTGCGGTGTCCGAGCGCACGGCCGGGGGCGTGGACAACCGTTGAGGATTCACATCCTGGCCACCGGGCCCCTGATAGCCCTTGTCGGCTGCGACCCCTCGGAATCGTCGCGGATCTCAGCTGAAGGCCCGGAGACCAGCACGAAAGTCGTCTTCGTTGCCTGCGAGTTACGCGATGAGTCCTAACGCGGGTCCGATCTGCTCGATGGAGGTTCAGCATCGAGCTGGACCGAGACGCCCTGCTTCCGCTGCAGCTCGAGGTACTCGCTCCGCCTGGCGAACGTGTCGCGGAGCTCCTCGGTGAGCGAGTCGACGAACTGGTCGCGATAGGCGGCGTCCACGAGGATCGTGACCGCGTAGTAGAGCCCGGCGAAGGCCGCGACCCCGGTCGCCACGCGCAACAGGGCCTCGTTCACCTGCAGCCGATCGCCGAACCACGAGACCGCGACGTCGACGTCGTCGGGGATCAGCAGCCACGCGGCGCGCACCTCCGCGTTCACGAGGAGCGCTCCCAGCACGACGTAGAACAGCCAGATCGCGGTGCTCACGAACAGCACCTGCAGCATCTCGCTGATCAGGGCGACCGCGGCCAGGTTCAGGCGCTCCTTCCGGCGCAGCGGCACGTCGCCGACCGCGGACTCGACCTGCACCTCGCGGACCACGCCGGGCAGCCGCACGGCCAGGAACACGATCGCGAGCAGCACGAAGAGCCCCATCGCCGTCCAGAACGCGCCGGGGCCCGGCGTCGTGAACACCTGCCAGATCTCGGTCGTGAAGAACATCACGAGGGAGAAGAACAGCAGCAGTGGCACGGCGCGAACGAGCACGGAGAGCGAGGCGCCGAGCTGGGTGAAGAACCGTCTGCCCGCCCAACGCACGAGCGAGAGCACGCCGAACCCGATCACGAGGTACACGATCGCCAGCAGCGCGGCGTTCACGACCATCGTGTTGAACCCGAACAGGAACTGGGCGCTGAACACGACCGGGAGGAGCCCCGGCAACACGACGAACGCGACGAGCTCCGGCGTGCCCACCCGTGTCGGCACCGACAAGAACCGGCGCCCGCGCACGACGTTCAGCAGGCCGAACGCCCCGACGAGGATCGCCGCACCGCCGAGGGCCAGCAGCAGGTTCGCCCAGCCCGCCTCGACGTCCATCGCGTTCACGACCTCCAGCACGAACACCAACGTCAGGAACGGGATCGCGCGCGTGAACACGTCCTCGGCCACCGAGAAGTCGAGGATCAGGTTCGGCAGGCCTTCCCGGCGGAAGCCGCGCTCGAGCTCGGCGATGCGCCTGGCGTCGTCGTCCACGAATGCATCGAACCACGGCGGGATCGCGGCTTCCCGGAAGCGGCGCCGCAACGCCGAGCCGTCGATAGGCTGGCAGTGTGCAGGAACCGGCCTTCTCGAGCGCGCTCGTGCTCTTCGCGCACCCAGACGACGCGGAGTTCATGTGCGGGGGCACGGTGGCGAAGTGGTCCCGCGACGGCTGCGAGGTGCACTACGTGGTGTGCACCGACGGTTCCGCGGGCTCGAACGAGCCCGGGGCCCGGCGGGAGGATGTCGCGCCCATCCGTGAGCGGGAGCAACGCGCCGCCGCCGACGTGCTCGGCGTGAAGACGGTGACGTTCCTGGGGGAGACCGACGGGCTGCTCGAGGTGACACCCGCGACCCGGAAGAAGGTGACCCGTGAGATCCGACGGCTCCGGCCGGAGGTGCTCGTGGCGCCCGACCCCGGGCGGCTCTGGTCGGGCGAGGGCTACATCAACCACTGGGACCACAAGCAGGCGGGCCTGCTCGCCCTGACCGCCGTGATGCCCGACTCGCCGACCCGCGTGATGTTCCAGGAGCTCGAGAGCGACGGCATCGAGCCGTACGAGATCCCGAACCTCTGGCTGTCGGGCGACGATCCCACCGTCTACGTCGACATCACGGAGACGATCGACACGAAGATCGAGGCGCTCGCGCAGCACGTCTCCGAGGAAGGCGAGGCCGCCGCGCCGTTCGTGCGAGAGCGAGCGAGGCAGGTCGGCGAGGAAGCGGGCGTCGAGTACGCGGAGGCGTTCAAGACGTTCCGCTTCTCAGACGACGACGAGTAGGTCAACATGGAGTTCGAGATGGATCCCGAACCGAGCGAGCCCTTCGAGATCTCCGCCCAGGAGCGTCGCGACATCGAGGCCGACCTCGACGACCTCGCCGCGATGCGCACCGTCTTCTCGCCGCAGGGCGTCAAGGGCGTCGTGATCGCCTGCCAGGACTGCGGTGCGAACCACTTCTTCGAATGGGAGCTGCTGCGCGACAACCTCGAGCAGATGCTCACGAGCGGCGAGCCCCGCCCGCACGAGCCCGCGTTCGACCTCGCCGAGGACGAGTACATCCAGTGGGACTACGGCAAGGGGTACATCGACGCCCTCGCCGACACCGGGCTCGAGCCCGACCGGCGCATCGAGGTCACGCGGTGCCCGTGGTGCCACACCCCGTTCGGCGACTCGTTCGCGTTCTGCCCGTCGTGCGGGCGCACGCTCGCGACGATCCGGCTGTACCGCGAGCTGCTCGACCGAGGGTTCGAGGAGCGCGACGTGCGCGCGCTGCTGGTGCGCGCCGGCTACGAGCCTTTCTGAGCCGCGGCCCTGCTGCCCGCCACCGGCTCGAGCACGCAGTCCTCGGGGGGCACGTCGGGGCGCAGGCCGCGGAACGAGGGGGCCCGCATCTTCTTCGTGCTCTTGGTCATCTCGAGGAACCGCACCTCGCACACGAGCTCGGGCTCCACGAACGTCGCGTCCTTGACGGCCGCGAGCTTCGGATCGTCGATCGGTGGGTCCGATCGCACGAGAGGCTCGAGCTTCGTCATGAGGTCGGCGAGCATGCGGTCGGTGAACCCCGAGCCGACCTGACCCACCCACCGCAGCTCTCCGTCGACGATCGCGCCCACGAGGAGCGCCCCGAACGACCCCGCGCGTCCCCCCTTGCCCGCGGTCCAGCCCAGGATCACGCACGACTGGGTGTTCATCAGCTTGATCTTGCGCCAGTCGGGGCTTCGGCGACCGGGCAGGTAGGTCGAGCCCAGCCGCTTCGCCATCACCCCTTCGAGACCGAGCGAGCGGGCCTGCTCGGCGAGCGCCTTCCCCTGCCCGGCGACGTGCGCCGTCACCTGCAGGCGATGGTCCTGCTCGGTGATCAGCTCGAGCAGCTCCCGGCGCTGTTCGAGCGGCAATCCGGACGTGTCGTTCCCGTCGAGCCACAACAGATCGAAGACGACGAGCGAGACCGGGGTGGTCTTCGCTGCGCGCGCGATCGCGCGTTGGCCCGAGAGGTTCATGCGCTGCTGCAGCACCTCGAACGAGGGGCGACCTCCGTCGTCGAACGCGACGATCTCGCCGTCGACCACGGCGTTCACCTGGTCGATCAGCTCGTGCACCATGTGGATCTCGGGGTACTGCGCGGTCGCGTCGCGGCCGGTGCGCGTGCGCAGCACGGTCTCGCCGGTCGAGAGCTCGGCCAGGCATCTGATGCCGTCGAGCTTGGGCTCGAACCACCAACCGTCGTCGTCGAACGGCTCCCATCCACCCTCGGCGAGCATCGGCTCGAAGCGCGGCGGCTGGGCGATCGGCGCCGCCGTCTGCGCGCTCGCGAGGAACGCGAGCCAATCGGTCCTCGTCTTGACGAAGTGAAACTCGAGGCCCGGATACCGGCGGCCGTGCAGCACGAACGAGACCTTCGTGTCGGTCCACTCGACCGGTTCGTACCAGCCGTCGTCGAAGATCCGAACCTCGCCGGCACCATAGTGACCTTCGGGGATCGTGCCCTCGAACTTCCCGTACTCCAGCGGGTGCACCTCGGTCTGCACCGCGAGGCGCTTGTCGCCCTTGGCGGTCGGAAGCCCTTTCGGCACCGCCCACGAGGGCAGGCCGCCATCGCGCTCGAGCCGCACGTCGTAGTGCAGGCGCGTCGCGCGGTGCTTGTGGATCACGAACGAGTTGCCGGCCGGTGTGGCCTCGCCGGGGGCGGGCTCGGTCGTGCCCTCGGGCCCGAAGTCACGCCGGCGGACGTACTCGAACAGGGCGGGATCCTTCGATGCGGCGGCGAGCTCCTCCGAGGTTCGGCCGGCCGTGGTCTTGGCGGCCGTTCGGGGGAGCGGGGCGTCGACATCGCGAACCGCGCCGTCACCGAACGATGGGTCGACGCCGACCGCCTGGAGAGCTGCCCCGAGGTCCACTGCCTCCGTTCGGACGCCCTCGAACAGGTCGCCGACGCGTTCGAAACGCTCCCACACGTTGTCGATGCGGAAGTCCGTCGGCTCGAATCCGCCCTCGAAGACCTCGTCCCAGGTGAGCGGCGTCGACACCGGGGCGCGTGGTTCCGGCCGCAGCGAATACGCGGCCGAGATGTTCGCCCCCGAGCGGTTCATGTTGTGGTCGATGAAGATCTTCCCGGTGCGATCGGCGATCTTCCACGCCATCGTGACCCGCTCGGGATCGGCGTCCCTGATCAGCCGGCCGGCGGCCCCGACGAACGCTCGCACGGTGTCGTAGGTGTACGTGCCTCGCGCCACCGGCACGTAGATCTGCAGGCCGGTGGCGCCGCTGGTCTTGGGGAACGCCGTGATGCCCAGCTGGTCGAGCAGCACCTTGATGTGGCGCGCGACGATGAGCACGTCTTCGTACGTGTAGGGCTCGAACGGGTCGAGGTCGAAGAACAGGTAGTCGGGGTGCACCACGTCGGCGCATCGCGAATGCAGCGGATGGAACTCGATGCACCCGAGGTTCGCGATGTAGAGCAGGCCGGCGGCATCGGCGATCGTGAGGTAGTCGATCTCTCCGCTCTTCGCGTCCTCGCTCTCCACGAGGCAGCGCCCGAGCCAGTCGGGCGTGTGCGAGGGGGCGGACTTCTCGTAGAAGAACGGCCCGTCGATGCCGTCCGGCATGCGTTTCATCGTGAGCGGCCGCTCGGCGAGGTGCGGCACGATGAGCGAGGCGACGTTGAGGTAGTACGCGACGAGGTCGCCCTTCGTGTAGCCCTCGTCGGGCCAGAAGATCTTCGTGAGGTTCGACAGGCGCAGCTCGCGTCCGTCGATCCCGGCCCACCAGGCGTCGCCGTCGCGGGTCGCCTCGAGCGCGACCGGCATCTCGACCGTGAAGGCCTGATTCGAGGTGCGGCTGCGTTTCCTCTTCGCCATCGCGCAACGATGCTAGCGGCCGACGTTGGCGCGGGGACCTCGCGCCGTGGTAGGAACCACCCTCGGATCGTGCGCAGGCCGAGCGGGATCGGGGGAACGATGGAACGGCTGAAGCGGAACCCGGCGGGCTGGGGTCTGATCCTCGGCGGCGCGATCGTCGCGGTATCGACGTTGTTCACGTGGCTGGTCGTCGAAGGCGGCGGTACGGAGTCGCGCGTCCGCGCGATCGAGGCCGTCACTGGGCAGACGATCCTGTTCCTGGGCGTGCTGGCCCTGGTGCTCGGGGTGCTCGTCACGCTCTCGCTCGGCAGGGGGAAGTACGTCTGGGCGACCCTCGGCGTGCTCGTTTCGACGGTCGTGGTCGCCGCGGCGATCTGGGGCATCATCGACGCCGACGGCCTGGCCACCCGGTTCGCCGACGCCGAGGCGTTCTCGACGATGGTCACGTTCTCGCCCGACTCGTCGCGAGGCGACGTCGTGAGCGAGGCGTTCGACCAGGGCGCCCTGTCGGCACGAGCGGCGATCGGCTTGTTCATCGGGCTCGCCGGCGGCGTGCTGGCGCTGCTCGGAGCGCTCTTCTCGTACCGGTTCACGCCGCCGGTAGCGGACTGACGCACACGACGGCCAGACGACGGAGGATGCCGGAGATGGACGACTGGCTCACGAAGGCCGCGACGACGCTCGGTGTGGACCCGATCGACGACGCCGCACAGGAGCGTCTGCTCGAGGCCGCCCGCGACGTGGCGCACGGTGTGGAACGCAAGCTCACTCCGCTCGCGACGTTCCTGCTGGGTGTCGCTGTGGAGCGTCGGGTCGGGGCCGGTGAGGACCGCGCGAGCGCGTTCTCGGCGGCGGTGGCCGATCTCGAACGCGCCATCGACGCCGACCACGACGCATAGCCGCCGACCGCGTCGGCCCCAGCCGATAGACTGACGTTTCCGCCTGCCGCGCTGCGGGAACGCCGATCCTTGGAGGGACCTCCCATGCCGAGAGCCATGTGGAAAGGGGCCATATCGTTCGGCCTCGTGACGATCCCGGTGGCCGTCTACCCGGCGACCGAGGAGAAGACGCTGCGCTTCAACCAGCTCCACGACGACGACATGGGGCGCATCCGATACAAGCGCGTCTGCGAGAAGGACGGCGAGATCGTCGACTACGAGCACATCGTCAAAGGCTACGAGTACGAGAAGGACCGCTACGTCGTGCTCACCGACGACGACTTCGACGCCGTGCCGGTCGAGTCGAGCCGGGCGATCGACATCCAGCAGTTCGTCGACCTCGACGAGATCGACCCGATGATGTTCAAGAAGGCCTACTACCTCGCTCCCGACGAGACGGGGGCCAAGGCCTACTCGCTGCTGCGTGAGGCCATGAGCCAGGACAACAAGGTCGGCATCGCCAAGGTGAGCTTCCGCGACAAGGAGCATCTGGCGGCCCTACGGTTCTCCGGCGACGCCTTCGTGCTCGAGACGATGTACTGGCCCGACGAGATCCGCGAGGCCGATCTCGGCGACGTCGATCTGAGCACGAAGGTTCGTGGCCAAGAGGTCGAGATGGCGCGGCAGCTCATCGAGAACCTCACCGCCGAGTGGAACCCCGAGGAGTTCGCCGATGAGTACCGCGAGGCGTTGCTGAAGATCGTCGAGGCCAAGATCAACGGCGAGGAGATCGAGGTCGTCGAGGCCGAACCCACGGCGAAGGTCGTCGATCTGATGGAGGCCCTGAAGGCGAGCGTCGCCGCCGCGAAGGGTCAGGCCGACGACGAGCCCGCTGCGAAGCCGGCCACCAAGAAGTCATCGGCCAAGAAGAGCTCGGCCAAGAAGTCATCGGCCAAGAAGAGCTCGGCCAAGAAGGCGACCGCCAAGAAGGCCCCGGCGCGGAAGAAGGCCGTGGGCGAGTGACGTTCCCCGCCGTACCGAGCTCGCTCGGCGCGGCGCGGTGACCTCGACTCGTTGGTCGAGCTGTTCGAGGCTCGCGACATGCTCGACACCGAGAACGAGAGCAGGGGCACCTCTACGAGGCGGCCGGCATGCGCGTGCGCCGCACGTTCGACACCGAGAAGGCGCAATCAGGCGCGTAAGCTGATGCCCCCGAACCGGGGACCCTTGCATCGGAGGACCCTGCCGTGAAGCTCGTGACCGCCATCGTGAAGCCCCATCGTGTCGACGAGATCAAGGAGGCCCTGCGCGATCTGGGCGTGAACGGACTGACCACGACCGACGTCGAGGGATTCGGCCGTCAACGCGGGCATACCGAGGTGTATCGGGGCGCCGAATACCAGGTCGACTTCGTGCCCAAGGTGAAGCTCGAGGTGTTGGTGTCCGACGGTGAGGCTCAAGGCGTGGTCGACGCGATCGTCAAGGCCGCCCGCACGGGCAAGATCGGCGACGGAAAGCTCTGGGTCACCGAGGCCGAGCAGGTGATCCGCATCCGCACGGGCGAGATGGGTCCCGACGCGGTCTGATCGCGTTCCCATGACGGAAGCCGCGCCGGTCGCCGATCACGTCGCGACGCTGCGTGAGGAGCTCGATGCACTCGACCGAGCGTATTCGTCGGGACACCACGGTCTGTGGTCCGCGGCGCGCCGTGCGGAGATGTTCGACACCGCGCTGATCTCGATGTCCGAGGCGATCGAGCCCCCCCCCGGCGTCGGCCTGGCCGCGCTGGGGGGCTATGGCCGCCGTCAGCAGCTGCCGCTATCCGACGTCGACCTGCTGGTGGTGCACGACGGTTCGCGGCCGGACGAGGTCGCCGACGTCACCGAGCGGCTGCTGTACCCGCTGTGGGACGCCGGGTTCGAGGTCGGACACGCGATGCGCACGCCTGCGGAGTGCGAGTTGATCGCCCATGAGCGCCTGGACGCCCTCACGTCGATGCTCGACCTGCGGCGGCTCGCCGGCGACCCCGAGCTCGTGAGGACGGCCGCCGATCGGGTGCTGGGCGTCGTCACCGCAGATATCCCCGGGTTCGCGCGAGCGCTGCGGCAGGACGCCGAGTCTCGCGCGGAGCGCTACGGCGTGTCGGCGTACCTGCTCGAGCCGGACCTGAAGAGCGGCGCCGGGGCCCTCCGCGATGTGCACGTGGTGCGGTGGATGACGGCGGCCGCGGGTCCGGCGGTGGTTCGCACGGCCGAGCGCGAAGCGCTCGACGCCGCCGAGGAGTTCTTCACGCGGGTGCGCAGCGCCCTGCACCTCGAAGCGAGGAAGAGGGCGGACCGGCTCCCCCTCGAGCTGCAACCCCCGATCGCCCGCGCGATGGGCTTCACAGACGAACCCGGGCTGATCGCCGAGGACGCCTTGATGCGCGCCCTGTTTGAGCACGCCCGCTCGATCCGGTGGATCGCCGAGAACGTGTTGGCCAGGGCCGAGGCCGGCGTCTCGATGCCGACGGACCCCCCGATGCCGTTCCGAGACATCGAAGAGGCGCTCGAGGGGCTCGCGGCCACGGCCGAGGCGGGGACGCGGCCCGAGGCTCGCCAGCTGGACTCGATCGAAGCGACACCTGTGCCGGATCGGATCGAGTGGACCGCGGCGACCCTCGAATCGTTCATGCGCATCCTGCGGGCGGGGGAGGCGGGCGTTCATGCGCTCGACGCGATGGATCGACTCGGACTGCTCGTGCGGCTCCTGCCCGCCTGGGGCGCCGTCAGATGCCGTCCGCAACGCGACCCGTACCACCGCTTCACCGTCGACACGCATCTCACGATGGCGCTCGCCGAGATGGGTCGCCTGATCCGAGGCGACCGCTCCGACGACGAGATGGCGGCCGGGGCGGTCGGTCGAGTGACGGACGGCGACGGGCTGTTGTTGGGGGCGCTCCTGCATGACATCGGCAAGATCGGCGAAGGCGGCCACGTGCCGATCGGTGCGCAGGTCGCCGACCGGACGCTCGCGCACATGGGGGTCACGGGCTCGTCGCGCGACCTAGCCTCGTTCATGGTAGCGGAGCACCTCCTGCTGCCCGACACGGCGACGCGTCGCGATCTGACCGACGAGAACCTGATCCTCGACGTTGCCGTGCGCATCGGCTCGCCCGAACGGCTCGCCGCCCTCACACTGCTGGCGCGCGCCGACGCCATCGCCACCGGCCCGTCCGCCTGGACGGCGTGGCGACGGACCCTGCTCGCCGAGCTCGTCGGCCGTGTGCAGCGTGTGTACGACCGGGGAGACATGGGGGAGGAGCTCGCGCATCAGCTCACGACGCGGATCGAGGCGGTGCGAGCGGCCCTCGCGCGTGAGTCCGACGATGCCGTGGAGCGCTTCGTGCTCCGCATGCCCCGCGGGTACTTCCTGTCGACGGAGCCCGATCGCATCGCCCGGCACCACCCGGTGATCGCGCCCGAGGTCGGCTGGGCCGAGGTGCGAACCGCCGCGAGTCCCGGTGAGCGTGAGGGCACCTACGAGCTGCTCGTCGTGGCAGCCGACCGCCCGGGGTTGCTCTCCTCGATCGCCGGGGCCGTCG
The DNA here is from genome assembly GCA_035249905.1 of Actinomycetota bacterium. GTDB lineage: Bacteria > Actinomycetota > UBA4738 > UBA4738 > HRBIN12 > JAOUEA01. Next base: position 9,760 of record DATFFT010000057.1, read on the forward strand.
CGGTGACCGGCTTGTCGATCCTCACGGCGCAGGCGTTCACGACGGACGACGGTGTCGCGGTCGATGTGTTCGAGGTCGAGGGGGTCTTCGAGCGTGAGGTCGGCGAGGAACGCTGGCGGGAGCTGCGCACGGTGCTTCGGAAGGAGATCGAGGGCAGGCTCTCCCTGGCGCATCGCGTCGCCCAGAAGCGGGCCCAGTACCCGGCGCCGCGATCGAGTGTGCCCGTCACGGTCGGCGTCGACAACGACGATTCCGACTACTCGACCGTGATCGAGGTGGGGGCGACCGATCGCATCGGCCTGCTGTTCGACATCACGAGCGTGCTCGCCGAGCTCATGCTCGACGTGCAGCTCGCCAAGGTCGCGACGTACGCCGATCGCGTGATCGACGTCTTCTACGTTCGCGACGCGCTCGGTCGCAAGGTCACCGATGCCGACCAGGTCGCGGAGATCGAGGCGGCGATCCGCGCTCGCCTCGACGAGCCCGACCGGCACTGACGCGCCCAGGCGTCGACCGACGCTCGGTCGCCGAACCACCCTCGGGCCGACCAACAGCACCGAGGTTGTCCCAGGGATCCTGTGCCAGAGCGTTGCCGGACCGGCAGGTTCGAGTTCGTCACGTTGGTGGCATCGCCGGAACCGTTCCTCGATCCGCTCACGCGATCGTCCTTCGCGTTTCTCCCTCATCGGACCTACCATCGTCCGATGGCGAGCGCCCGCCTCCGACGTTGGTGGGATTACCTCCTGGCCCTCGGCGCCTATCCAGGGGAGACCGACATCCAGCGCGGGAAGAGGCGGATCGTCGTCGGCTATTTCGTCTTCGGTGCGCTCGTCCGCCTGCCCTTTGCGCTCTCGGAGTTCGCCGAAGGGCTGCCGGGGATCGGCGTGATCGACCTCACCGCCGCGCTCGCGAGCGTCCTCCTATTGGGCATGATCGCCCGGAAGCCGCATCGGTTCGTCGCGATCGTCGATGTCGCGTTGTTCCTGATCCTCGTAGAGGTCCTTGCACAGACGATCGTCCTCGGCGGGTTGGTGCCGTCCGAACTCGTCATCCTGTTCGGCTTCTTGACCGTCATCGGCGCACTGATCGTGCTCCCGATCAGGGCTGCCTTCCTGTGGTTGGTGGCCTACCTGGCCACGCTCGTGCTGGCCGTGGCGCTGCCCGAGCGGATCGAGCCGGTCCACGTGGGCGACGCATCGTCCGCCGGCATCGCGTTCACGGTCGTCGGGGTCCTCTGCTTCGTCTTCCCCTCGATGGCCTACTTCGTGCGCCAACGTGACCGGTTCCAGCAGCGATCCGACGATCTCTTGCTCGCCATCTTGCCGGACGAGATCGCCGAGAGGCTGAAGTCGGACAGGACGATGATCGCCGACGATCACGAGTCGGCCTCGGTCCTGTTCGCCGACGTGGTCGACTTCACGCCGATGTCGGCCGCGATGTCCCCACCCGAGCTCGTGTCGTTGCTGAACACCGTGTTCACCACGTTCGACCGGTTCGTGGAGGAGCTGGGTCTGGAGAAGATCAAGACGGTCGGGGACGCCTACATGGTCGCCTCCGGCGTGCCGCACGGACGACCCGATCACGCGCACGCCATCGCCGAGCTGGCCCTTCGGATGCGCGACCACACCGAACACCATCCGTTCGACGGCCATCAGATCCGCCTTCGGATCGGGATCAACTCGGGCCCGGTCGTCGCCGGGGTCGTCGGCACCCACAAGTTTGCCTACGATCTCTGGGGCGACGTCGTGAACACGGCGAGCCGGATGGAGTCCGAGGGGCTCCCGGGGTTGATCCAGCTGGCCCCTGCGACCTTCGGGCTGATATGCGACGGGTTCGTCTGTGAGCCGCGCGGCGTCGTTTCGGTGAAGGGTAAGGGCGACATGCACACGTACATCCTCGTGTCGAGGAGATGAGCCGCTCGCCCGAAGGCGATCATCGCGAAGGGCCTCCCGTTCGGAGGAGCCTCCACGAGTGCCTCCGCGTGACGCTCGGATGAAGGGGAAGCTGAGGTCTCCCGCGAGTACGGGTGTCGGCACGGTAACCGAGGTCGCGAGATACATCCGCTGCCTGATGGTCCGCGCTGCCGGATCGGTCGGCTGCAGGTTCGCTTGCTACGCCCTGCGCCCCAACATGTCTTCGAGTCGCCTAGCCATCTTCGGGCCGAACGCGTCGTCCTCGTGCTTGAAGTAGCAGAAGATGTCGGCACCCGACTCGAGGGCGGGGCGGATCCGTCCGGCCCACGCCTCGAGCTCGTCGTCGCCGTACTCCGTCTTGCGCAGCCGCAGGTAGCCTACCGGCTCCCACGAGAGCTCCTCGGGGTTCGGGTCGCGTTCGTCGGTCTCGGCGACGCACCACGCGATGCCCTGGTCGCGCAGCAGGTCCTTCGCGTCGTTCCACGACGGATGGCGGAACTCCATCGCGAAGGTCGGAGGTCCGGGCGGCAGGTACCCGACGAACCGCTCGATCAGCTCACGGTCGTGGTGCAGGGTCGGCGGGCATTGGAACAGCACGCAGCCGAGACGGTCGCCGAGCGCCTTCGCCCGGTCGAGGAAGTCGCGCACGTCGTCATCGGTGTCTCGCAGCCGCTTGAAGTGGGTGATCCGCTGGTTCGCCTTCAGCGTGAACACGAACCCGTCGGCCGCCTGCTCCCGCCACGCGGTCAGCGACTTCTCGGTCGGGAAGCGGCGGAACGTGTAGTTGATCTCGACCGAGCTCAGCTGCGTCGAGTAGTAGTGGAGCATCTCGCGGTTCTTCAGTCCCTCGGGATAGAAGACGCCGTGCTTCCAGCCGTCGAACGAGAACCCGCTCGTACCGAGGTGCAGCGTGCCCTTCGTCGCCATGCCATGCATGATGGCATGCATGCCGACGACCGAGGAGCGGTTCACGATCGATGTGCCCGGCGCCACCGCCGTGAGCGCGGCCTTCACCCCGACCGGGGCGGCGTTCGCCTCGCTCGCGCTCTTCCACGGCGCCGGGGCGGGCATGGACCACCCGTTCATGTCGGGGTTCGCCGAGGCGATCGCCTCCGAGGGCGTGGCGTCGCTTCGCTGCAACTTCCCGTACATGGAGGCGGGCAAGCGCTCACCCGATCGGCAGCCGGTCGCCGTTGCGACGGTGCGCGCGGCGTTCGACGCGGCGTCGGAGCGCACCGGCGGCGGTGAGCCGGTCTGGGTCGGAGGGAAGTCGTTCGGTGGACGCATGGCGAGCGTGGCGGTCGCCGAGGGACTCGCCGCGGCCGGCATCGTCTTCCTCGGATACCCGTTCCACCCGCCCGGCAAGCCCGATCGCGTGCGCGACGAGCACCTCTACGGCATCGATCGACCGATGCTGTTCCTGCAGGGCACGAAGGATCCCTTCGGAACCCCCGCCGTCCGCGATGCCGTGATCGCGAAGCTCACCGGCGCCTCCGTGCACCTGGTCGAGGGGGGCGGGCACTCGCTCGAACGTTCCCGCAGGGACGATGCCCGCGACGTCGCGGCATCGTTCGCCCCGCTCGTCGCGGCGTTCATGCGTGGGGACCGCGGCTGATGCCCCGGAAGAACCGGCGGAACCCGGAGTTCTCCCGCGCTCCTCCGCCGGTGGACGCCGCCCGGACGACGCCCGATGCTCCGGCATGGGCTCAGGCGCCCGGGTTCGAGGTCGGCGCGGTGGGGGGACAGAAGCAGTACCGGTGTCCCGGCTGCGATCACGGGGTGCGAGCTGGCGTCGCGCATCTGGTGGTCGTGCCCGTGGGCGACGCCGATGCGAGGCGGCACTGGCACACCGACTGCTGGCGCCGCGAGCTCCGCCGGCTCGGTCTGTATCGAGCGCCGCAACCCGAGATGTAGTCGGCGTCGAGGGCTAGGATGCGCCCGGTGGGCGGATGACGGGATGACCGACGAGGTTCGTGCGCGCATGTGGCGGTCGGGCGGGCGGCACTACGCCAGGGTGCTCGGCGTGTCCGCCTTCATCGAGGTGACCGGGGTCAGCGAGAAGCAGTGCCTCGACGAGTTGCGCACGGCGACGGGCGACGAGGTGCACCTCGTCGTTGAGGTCGTGCCCGACGTGGTCGGCGTCGCGGAGGCCGCCGAGATCATGGAGTGGGACAAGCGGCGGGTGATCACCTACATCGATCGAGGGTCGTTCCCCGAGCCGATCACCGCCTTGGCCTCGGGTCGCATCTGGCTCCGTGAGGACGTTCAGGCCTACGCCGAGGAATGGAGGGCTCGCCGGGCGGCGAAGGCAGGCCCGACCGAGGGGGCCTCGACGTGAGCGACCGCCGCTTGTATCTGATCCGGCACGCACGTCCCGACTACACATCGACCGACCACACCGAGACGCCGCGCGGACGCCAGTACGACCCGCCGCTCGGCGACGTGGGGCTCGAGCAGGCCGAGCGTCTCGCGGACCGGCTGCGACTGCTGCCCACGCCGGCGGCGATCTATTCCTCGACGCTGGCCCGCGCGCGGCAGACCGCGCTCGTGTACGCCGGGCGCATCGGCATGGCGGTGATCGAGCGCGACGACCTCTGCGAGTGGTTCGGCGGAGAATGGGAGGCGAAGGACTTCGAGCAGATCTTTCAGGATCATCCCGAGGCGATCGATCTGTTCCGCAACCAGAACCCCGCCTGGCACCTCGCGCCGAACAGCGAACGATCCGACGACCTCCAGCGCCGGTCCGTCGACGCGGTGGAGTCGATCATCGCGGCTCACCCGGGCGGCGACGTCGTGGTCGTGACCCACGGCGGAGTGATCAACGCCTACTTCAGCCACATCCTCGGGATCGGTGGCCAGGACATGTTCTTCCTGCCCGAGAACACGTCGCTCAACACGGTGGTGATCCGGGGTGACGAGCGCCTCGCGTGGTTCCTGTCCGACGCCTCGCACCTCACCGACCCGGGGTGGTTCCTGCTGCGCGACTGGGAGCGCGACCTGGCCCAGGGCCGGTGACCGCACGGCCTATACTCGCCCGAGCCGACCCCGGACCGAGGAGGCTCCAGTGACCGTGCCGTTCCTGTCCACCGAGTGGGCCGACGCCGTGAAAGCTCAGCTGAATGCGAACGGGGAGTTCCGCGCCGCAGCGTCGGGCCAGAACGCGACGATCCAGCAGATCATCACCTCGGGGGACGACGAAACCCATTACTGGATCGAGATCGGCGACGGCATGATCGACATGGGGCTCGGCGATGCCGACGAGCCCGACGCGACGATCACCCAGAGCTATGAGACCGCGGTGAAGCTGGCGACGAGCGAGCTCTCGGTCGTGACGGCGTTCATGACGGGGAAGGTCAAGGTCGCGGGGAACATGGGGATGCTCATGGGGCTGCAAGGAGCGTTGTCGCAGCTCCCGGCCGCGATGCAGGCGGTCGACACCGACTACTGAAGCCTTCCATCCATCCCGCTTCCCCTTCGACTGCGTAAGTCTCCAAGGGTCGGTCGTTTGACGGTCCCGGTGCACGTAGGGACAATCCCTCGCGGGTCGCCCGAGCGGCCCGGGGATCCGAACACGAGAACGGGAGGGGAAGCATGCCGAAGTGGCTCCGCATGTTCGCCTTGCCGCTCGTCGTGCTCTCGCTCGTGGCCGCGGCCTGCGGCAGCGACGACGGCGGCGGCGATGCGGGCGACGATGCAACGGCAACCGATGGAGGCGATACCGCCGAGTGCAACGCCGACATCACCGTGGGCATGGCGCTCGACGTCGGTGGCCTCGGCGACAAGTCGTTCAACGACGCCGCGAACGCCGGCCTCCAGCAGGCGATCGAGGACGGTCTCGTCTGCGAAGAGAACACGAACTTCATCGAGGCCGACAACACCGGATCGAACCGTGACGAGAACGTTCAGGCGCTGGCTGACGAGGGGTACAACCTCGTCGTGGGCGTCGGGTTCGCGTTCTCCGAGGGCATCGCCGGCATCGCGGCCGATTACCCGGACCAGAACTTCGCGATCGTCGACGGGTTCGCCAACGCGGTCGACGAGACACTCACGAACGTCGCGGACCTGACGTTCAAGGAGCACGAAGGGTCCTTCCTCGTGGGCGTCGCAGCCGCCGAGACCTGTCAGTGCGACACGATCGGCTTCCTCGGCGGACAGACCGGGCCGTTGATCGAGAAGTTCGAGGCCGGTTACACCGCCGGCGCGAAGGCCGTGAACCCCGACATCGAGGTGCTCGTGCAGTACATCGGCGACGACACGACGGCGTTCGTCAACGACGTCAAGGGCGAGGCTCTGTCGACCAGGATGTACGACGACGGTGCGGAGATCATCTACCACGCCGCCGGCCTGTCGGGGGCGGGACTGTTCCGGGCCGCGGTCGAAGCCGACAAGCTCGCGATCGGTGTCGACTCCGATCAGTACCTCACGGCGGCTCCCGAGGAGCAGCCACTGATCCTCACCTCGATGCTCAAGCGCGTCGACACCGCGGTGTACAACGCGATCGCGCAGACGGGAGAGGGCGAGTTCGTCACCGGGTTCCAGGTCTTCGGCCTGGCCGACGAGGGCGTCGGCTACTCGAAGTCGAATACCGAGGCGCTCACGCCCGAGGTGATCGAGGTCATCGACGGATACGCCGAGCAGATCGTCGCAGGCGACATCGTGGTCCCGGAGACGCCGGAGGAAGCGTAAGCTCCCTGGAGTGTCGACCACGATGACGGAGCACGACGAGGCGGGGCGCTCAGGCGCCCCGCCTCTCGTCGTTCTCGAACACATCACGAAGAAGTTCCCCGGCGTGGTGGCCAACGACGACGTCAGCCTCGACCTGCGGCCGGGGGAGGTGCACGCGCTGATCGGTGAGAACGGCGCAGGGAAGTCGACGCTGATGCGCGTGCTCTACGGCATGTATCCGGCCGATTCGGGGCGCATCACGATCCGTGGGGAGGAGCGCAAGATCGCGTCGCCTCGCGACGCGATCGCCAACGGCATCGGCATGGTCCACCAGCACTTCGTGCTGGTGGACACGTTCACGGTGACCGAGAACATCATCCTCGGCGACGAAGGCGGGCCGGTGCTGCACACCGACGGCGCCGAGCAGCAGGTGACGGTCCTCGCCGATTCCTACGGCTTCCAGATCGACCCCGGCGCCGTCGTCGAGGATCTCTCGGTGGGGGAGGAGCAGCGGGTCGAGATCCTGAAGGCGTTGTACCGCGGCGTCGACATCCTGATCCTCGACGAGCCGACGGCGGTGCTCACGCCGGCCGAGACCCAGGAGCTGTTCGCCAACCTGCGTCAGCTTCGACAGGACGGCAAGTCCATCGTGTTCATCAGCCACAAGCTCGACGAGGTGCTGCAGATCGCCGACCGCATCACGGTGCTCCGGCGCGGCGTCGTCGTCGGCGAGACCACGCCCGCCGAGGCGGACAAGGCCAAGCTTGCCGAGATGATGGTCGGTCGCCCGGTGCTGTTCCGGCTCGAGAAGCCGACCGTCGAGATCGGGGAGCCCGTGCTCCGACTCGACGATCTGCGAGGCGGGCGCCTGGCCGGGTTGACGCTCGAGGTGCGAGCGGGCGAGATCGTGGGCGTGGCCGGCGTCGAAGGCAACGGCCAACGCGAGCTGGCCGACGCGATCATGGGCCTGCGCCCGCTCGAGGCCGGGTCGATCTCGCTCGACGGTCGCGACCTTCGAGGGTTGACGACCGAGGAGATCCGCAACGCCGGTGTGGCGTTCGTTCCCGAGGATCGCCACGAGCAGGGGCTCGTGCTCGATATGACGCTGTGGGAGAACGTCGTGCTCGGACGCCACGACGACGCGGAGTTCAGCGGCACCGGTGGGGTGCTGTTCATCAGGAAGATCAAGGAGCTGGCGTCGCGGCTGATCGGGATGTTCGACGTCCGCACCAGGAGCATCGACGTCAACGCGGGCACGCTGTCGGGCGGGAACCAGCAGAAACTGATCCTGGCCCGCGAGCTCGAGACCGACCCCAAGCTGCTGATCGCGGCCCAGCCGACGCGTGGTCTCGACGTCGGCGCGATCGAGTTCGTCTGGAGCCAGATCCTGCAGCAGAAGGCCGAGGGTCGCGCCGTCTTGCTGATCTCCGCCGAGCTCGACGAGATCTACGCGTTGTCCGACCGCATCGTGACCGTATACGAGGGACGCATCACCGGGGAGTACCCGCCCGATGCGGCCGCCGAGGACGTCGGCAGCGGGATGCTCGGGCGCGGAAGCACGGAGACGACCGGGTAGTGGCGGCGCCCGGCGCGACCGTTCCCGCCGCCCGCATCCGCGAGCGGCCGCGGTGGCTCGAGCCCCTCCTCGTGCAAGCCGGAGCCCTGCTGCTCGCGCTCCTGATCTCGCTGGCGATCGGCGCCGTCATCATCGTGTGGTACGGGGAGAGCCCGATCCTCGTCTACAGCACGATCTTGAAGTTCGCGTTCCGCGACGCCACGAGCTTCGGCACCGTGCTCTCGATCGCGACCCCGCTGATCTTCTCGGCGCTCGCGGTCGCGGTCTGCTTCAAGGCCGGCCTGTTCAACATCGGTGTCGAAGGACAGTTCCTGGTCGGCCTCGTCACCGCGACGTGGGCCGCGCTGCACCTCGACTTCCTGCCGGGGGCGACGCTCGCGATCGCGGTGCTGGTCTTCGCGATGCTCGGCGGCATGATCTGGGCGGCGATCCCGGCGGTGCTCAAGGTGAGGACGGGCGCCCACGAGGTCGTGACGACGATCATGCTGAACGGCATCGCCGTGAGCTTCCTGGCCTGGGCTCTGAACGGCCCGCTGAAGTTCACCGAGACCGAAGGATCGTTCAACGTCGACCTGCGGTCCGACCGGTTCGCCGACGACGCGCTGATCCCCAACATCGGTGAGATCTTCGGCATGAAGGAGTCGGCCGACTTCTCGCTGCTCTTTTTCCTGGCACTGATCGCCGCGGTGCTCGTGTGGTTCCTGTTCAAGCGCATGCGGCTCGGGTACGAGGCACGCGCGGTGGGGTCGTCACCCGGTTCCGCGCAGGCGGGCGGCATCTCGATCGGTGCGGTCCAGATCAAGCTCTTCCTGATATCGGGCGCCCTCGCCGGGCTGATCGGCATGCAACAGCTGCTCGTCGACAAGGGGGCGCTCGTCCAGAACTACGAGGCGCAGCTCGGGTTCATCGGCATCGGGGTCGCGTTCCTCGGACAGAACAACCCGATCGGCATCATCTTCGCCGCGATCTTCTGGAGCGTGCTCTCCCGGGGGGAGTCCGGGCTGCAGATCGACACCGAGGTGCCTCGCGAGTTCGTGATCATCCTGCAGGGCATCTTCATCATGACCGTGGTGATCGTGTACCAGGTGGCCAGGCGCTGGGCAGCCCGGCGTCAGCTCGCGAGGGAGAGCCTGGTCGAGGACATGGAGGATTCCCCCGCTTCCGTCGACGTCGAGGGTCTCGCGAGGGAGGACATCTGATGTTCCTCGAGGACTTCGGAGCGTCGATCCAGATCGCGTTCACCTACTTCACGATCATCTACATCACTGGACTCGGTGGGCTGTTCAGCGAGCGCTCGGGCATCGTCAACATCGGCCTCGAGGGCATGATGATCATCGGCACCGTCACGGGGTCCTTCGGCACGTTGTACTTCACGACCGAGCTCGGGTGGGGCATCCCGCTCGGTCCGATCATGGGGTTGCTCTTCGGCATGGTCTGCGGCCTGCTCTTCGCCTCGATCCATGCGGTGGCCACGATCACGTTCCGCGTCGACCACATCGTTTCGGGCGTGGTGATCAACCTCGTGGCGATCGGGCTGGCACGGTTCCTCTCGGCGATCTGGTTCGGACAGGCGACCCAGTCGCCGCCCGGCCAGCCCAAGCTCTCGCCGCTCGACCTGCCGTTGCTCTCGGATCTGCCCTGGGGCCTCGGGCGCGCGTTCCAGCAGCTCTCGCCCATGGTGCTCGTGGCCTTCCTGCTGTTGATCCCGGTCTGGTACTCCCTGAACCGGACCCGCTGGGGCCTTCGGCTGCGCTCGTGCGGCGAGAATCCCGAGGCGACCCGCTCGCTCGGCGTCTCGGTCCCGATCTACCGGTACCAGGGCGTGCTGATCTCTGGTGCGCTGGCGGGCCTCGCGGGCGCGTTCCTCTCGATCGAGGAGAGCCAGTTCTGGCGGGAAGGGCAGACCCAGGGCCTCGGGTTCATCGCGCTGGCCGCCTTGATCCTGTCGAACTGGAATCCCGTCCGGCTCCTATGGGCGGCGTTCCTGTTCGGGTTCGCGCAGGCGATCCCGCTGCGCCTCGACGACTTCTTCCTCTTCTCGTGGCTCCCGCCGCAGTTCATCCGCATGATCCCGTACATCGTCACGATCGTGGCGATCGCCGGCTTCGTCGGGAAGGTGCGCCCACCGGCCGCGGCCGGCCGCGCGTACGAAGGCGGCGGCTCGCTCTAGGAGACGTGCGTCTGCTGTCTAGTCTTTCGCGGACTAGGCAGACTCGGCTCAGAACGTGCCGTACAGACGATCGCCGAAGTCTCCGAGTCCGGGAAGGATGTACGCGTTCGCGTTCAGCTCCCGGTCGAGCGCCGCGGCCACGACCGGTACGTCGGGATGGTCGGCCTGCAGCCTTGAGAGACCCTCGGGCGCGGCGACCACGCACACGAACGTGATGTCGTCGGCACCCGCGTCCTTCACGTAGCCGACGGCCGCGCTGCCGCTGCCGCCGGTGGCGAGCATCGGGTCGACGACGAGTGCCTTGCGACCGTCGAGATCCGGCAGCTTCGCGTAGTAGTCGCGCGGCTCGTGCGTGTCCTCGTCGCGCTCCATGCCGAGGTAGCCGACGACGGCATCGGGGTAGAGGTCCGTGACCGCCTCGAGCAACCCGAGACCGGCCCGCAACACCGGGATCGCCACGACTCGCTTCGTGATACGCGTGCCCTCGATCGGCTCGAGCGGGGTGTCGACCTTCCTGGGCTCGCTCGCGAGATCACGGGTGGCCTCGGCCACGAGCAGAAGCCCCAGGCGCCGCGTGAGCGCTCGATACTCGGCGGGACCGGTGTCGCGGTCACGCAGGCGGGTCAACAGATCGCCGGCGAGCGGATGATCCAGCACGGTGAACGAGTGCTCCATCGGGGCGCATCGTACGTGAGAGCTTCCCCGGTCGCTTGTCACGCTCGCCGTCGTCGGGCATCATGGCTCGATCATGCAGGGCTTCGTCGGCTTCCGGTTCACCTACTTCGGGCGCGACCCGGGGTAGTCGCCGGAAGCCAACCAGCGACAGCGGCCCCGGGTCGGTACCCGGGGCTTTCTCGTCCCGGCGTGCCGCCACCGGGCGAGTGAGAGGAAACGGCAGATGGTCGTCGTCATGAAGCAGGACGCGACGGACTCGGAGATCGAGGTCGTCTGCGAGAAGGTGCGAAACCTCGGCGGCGAGGCGTTCGTCTCTCGAGGGGCCGTCCACACGGTGATCGGGCTCGTCGGTGACACCACGCGCTTCCAGGCGATCCCGTTCGCGCAGCTCGCCGGCGTCGACCATGTGATCCAGATCGGCAAGCCGTACAAGATGGTCGCGCGCGACCTGCACCCCGAAGCCACCACCGTAATGGTCGGCTCGACGCCGGTCGGGCGCGGCACGTTCACGATCATCGCGGGGCCGTGCGCGGTCGAGAACGAGGAACAAGCGAGGATCGCGACCCGCGCCGCGAAGGCCGCGGGCGCGACGGTGCTGCGGGGCGACGTCTACAAGCCGAGGACATCGCCCTACTCGTTCCAGGGACTGGGGGAGCGGGGGCTCGAGATCCTCGTGGAGTGCCGGCACGACACCGGGCTGCCGATCATCGTCGAGGTCGTCGACGTGTCGCAGGTGGCGCGCGTGGTCGACATCGCCGACTGCATCCGAGTGGGCACGCGCAACGCCCAGAACTTCGAGCTGCTCAAGGAGGTCGGGCTCACGCACAAGCCCGTGATGCTGAAGCGGGGTCTGGCGATGACGATCGACGAGTGGCTCCAGGCCGCCGAGTACGTCGCACAGCGCGGCAACTCCGAGGTCATCCTGTGCGAGCGGGGCATCCGCACGTTCGAGCCCGCCACCCGCAACACCCTCGACCTCGCCGGCATGGCGGTGGCCCAGCACGAATCGCACCTGCCGGTGATCGTCGATCCGTCGCACGCGGTCGGCAAGAAGCACCTCGTCGCGCCGATGGCCCGGGCCGCGGTCGCGGCCGGGGCCGACGCGGTGATGATCGACGTGCACCACGATCCCGAGGCGGCCCTCTGCGACGGGCCGCAAGCTCTGCTGCCCGAGGAGATGGAGGCGCTCGGCAAGGAGCTGTCCGCCCTGGCCGAGGCGATGGGTCGACCGGTCAACCGTCCCGCATAGGCTCGCTCCCGGTGCTAGGCTCCACCCCGACGCCACGGCTTCGTGGCTCGACCGAGGAAGGGGGTGCGATCTCCATGACTGCTGCCACGGTGGACATCGCGTCGTGCCTCGGTTCCGGTCGTTCCTTCGCTCCCTGATCGAAGTGCCTCGGGCACGACGGTGATCACCACCACCGTTCGAGCTTGGAGGTCCTTGCGATGTCTCACGAAGCACGTCGCGGCGATCGACGTGAACGACGACGTTCCTTCCGCTGCGGCCACTGCCGATCAGACGTGCCGACCCGCGCGGTCGGCACCGCGCACCGTAATCACTGTCCGAACTGCTTGTGGAGCCGTCACGTCGACGACTCGCCGGGCGACCGATCCGCGACGTGCGGATCGCTCATGGAACCGATCGCGGTCACCGTGCGCGGTGATGGCGAATGGGTCCTGGTGCATCGCTGCTCGGGCTGCGACGTGCTGCACCTGAACCGTGCGGCCGGCGACGACAATCCGCTCATCCTGTTCCGGGTGGCGGTGAAGCCCCTCGCGCAGTCGCCCTTCCCGCTCGAGCTGCTCGGGCAGCTCTGATCCGTCAGGCCGAGATGTTCGGGGTGAGCTCCACGATGTCGACCGTGCCTCGCCACCTCGCGATGTTCTCGGCGGGCGACCCGTTGCGGCTCTTGCGCTTGTCGGCGAGCAGGGCGGCGGCGGCCTCCCATTCCGCACCTTCCAAGAGGCGCTGGGCGGCCCGGAACTCCTCGAGCGAGGTGTCCCGACCTTTCCGCCGGGTGATCACGACCAGTTGCTCGGCGCCCGGCACGCCGGGCACGGTCTGCTCCTCGGTGCCGGGCTCGCGCTGCGACATCACGTAGATCTTGCCGTTCTTGTAGACGAACCAGACGGGGGCGGTGCGCCGTTCCCCGTCGTGCACGGACCCCACCCAGATCACGTCGGACTTCTTGAGCCCGTCCTCGGTCTCCTTGGGGAGCTTCTCCGGCGAGCTCTGCACGAAGACGGGGAACTCGACCTCGCCCACGATGGCGTCGTCGATCATGAACGAGGCGACGTACGTCCCGGTCTCGTCGAAGACCGCCTCGTCGACACGATCGAGCTCGGTCGTCAGGTCCATCGCGCCGGCCATGCGCCGGGGTTCCGGTCCCCACCGGAAGATCGTGCGTCCCGACGGGCCGATCAGGCGGATCTCCTCGCTCACGACCCCGACCGGCACCTTCCAGGCGCGGAAGATCACGAACGGGAGCGCCGGGCCCGGCTGTCCGACGAGGTAGACGCCGTCGTTCGCCCGGTCGCCGTACGCGTTCCAGACGCGCTCGTCGACGACGGCTGCCGCGACGAGCTCTCCGACCGGTTCCATCGAGCGGAGAGGATACCCGAAGGGGCCGCGCCGAGAGCCGGGGCCCGCATGAGGGCCCCGGATCGCTCCTCGTCGGCCGCGGGGTCAGCCGCGGGTACGGTGCGCGCGCTTGTTCAACTTGTCGATGTGGGCGTAATCCGGGCTCTCGTCGACGGCCACCACGGGCCGCACCGGCGGCAGCACGAACCAGCCTGCGCTGCTGGCCCGCACCCGCACGCCGGATCGGTGTGCCGCCGCCTTCGCGAGGTCGAACGCGGCCTTGGCGTGGTCGAACGCCCCCGCGTAGTCGTGCCCGCGGAAGGCCGCCGAGGCCATGCCCGCCTGTCGGTCGGCCTGGCGCAGGGCGGCCATGCCTGCGGACGCCTCGGCGCTCCCCAGTACGTCGCCGGCGATCACGTTGGCGTTGTTCAGGTACGCGGCGGCCGTGGTGCGCCAATGGTTGTCGAGATCGAACTGGCTGAAATCCCAGTTGAGGTCGATGTAGCTCATGATCGAGTTCGACTCGTCGCCCGACCACGCGAAGTAGAACCGATCGGCCGGCTCGAAATCGATCCCGCGCTCGTAGTCGAGGCCGTCGTGAGGATGGCTCATGCCGACGTGGTGACCGACCTCGTGGATCGTGGTCGTCGACAAGCCGTAGCCGAACTCCACGATCGTCGGATCGACGAAGGCCACCACCACGCTCTGGGTGCCATCGAGCCAGTTGTCGTCGGCGTAGCCGAGCAGACCCCCCCCGGCATCGAAGTCGGTGGCGTAGTTGAACGACATCGCCTCGTACTGCCCGCCGCCGTCCTTGAAGCGATTCCGATGGATCGAGTTGTACAGGAACAGATTCGCGAACGGGTCGGGGTACTGCGGCCGGTTGCGATAGCAGATCAGCTCGTTGACCCACTTGTTGAAGCACCGCTTGGCCGGGCCCGCCAGGGGCACCTGCTGGCGATCGAGCGTCGTCCGCACGCGCAGCAGCTCAGCCTCTTCCCGCCGGACCAGATCCGGGTCGATGAACCGTTGCGACGCGTTCACGCCGGGCCAGCCCTCGTAGGTGTTGATGTCGAGGTTGACGGGATCGGGCATCCGCTGGGGGGTGAGGTCGGGCGGATACAGCGGGGAGGTCGTGAACAGCAGGTCGATGCCGACGTACCGAGCGATCTTCGCCAGGTCGCCCGTGATCTTGCCGGGCTTGCGGAACCCGCCTCGCGTGTACTCCCAGACGGGGGGCATGCGGTAGTCGACCTCGCCGTTCCCATCGAGGTCGCGGTCGTCCACGTTCCAGTTGTCCGTCCACGATTCCGGTCCCGCCGAGAGGTCGTAGAACCACACACGGTGATCACCGGCCCGTCCGTCTTCCTCATCGACCGACGGCGTGCCGCCCCAAGCGATCACCTTGCGGCTCTGGCGCTCCACACCGAAGTTGTAACCGGTGTCGGGATCGGGCTCGTTCGTCTTCGTGTAGACGTGGAACCGGAAGTCGTCGCGGTCGAACCAGTTGATGAAGAACACCGTGTCCTCGGTGGTGTCGACCCCCGCCGGTGCATGGTCGATCAGCCAATGCTCGACGCTCGGTCCGTCGATGAAGTGGTTGGCCGAGACGTCGAGCACGTTCGAGTCCTGGTCGTTGTAGGCCTGCTGGAAGTCCGTGAGCGGCGCGGGCTTCGACAGACGTGCGAGGGCCGCGAAGAACCGGTCCTCGAAGGCGGTGTCGGTGTAGGTGACGTCGTAGTCGTACGTGTACCGGATACCCATGTCTGACGGCAGCCCGTAGAACGTTCGGAAGCGGACCTGCGGGCGGTACGCCGCGGGCATCTTCGAGAGGAACGCGCTCGCATGCACACGGCTCGGTTCGTATCCGACGAAGACGAAGTTCACCGATACGCGTTCGCGGAGCCGTGTCAGCCCACCGGGGTTCAAGGTGTCGAAGCTCGCTCGGGCGCCCGCCGTCGGCGGCGCCAAGGCAAGCATGGAAAGGATCGCGACCGTGGCGACGAGGGCGCGGATGCGCATGGTTCCCCTCCCGTGACGCCGGCGAAGGCTGGGGGCCTCGCCGTGGCGACGGCGAGGCTAGCACGGTCGCGGAAGACGCGCGAGATGCATCCGCCGTACCGGATCTCGCGTTTCCCTCAGACGGTTCGCGCCAGCCACAGCCGCGGCTCGGCGACCTCGGGGAGCGAGGGCAGCGCCTCGGCCGAATCCCACATGCGGGTCAGGGTCGCCTCGTCGGTGAGCTCCACGACCGTCTCACAGAACCTGCGGCCCGCTTCGTACTGCTCGCGTTTCATCTCGACTCCCAGCAGGCGTTCGAACACCGGGTCACCGGCTTCGCCTTCGCGGTAGCGGTGCATCGCTTCCTCGATCCGGCGGTACGACGGCAGGAGCTCGGCGCCGAGCCCGTGCATCACGTGGTCGCCGTACCCCTCGGCGGCGGACATGAACGCCTGGATGCGCCCGAGTTTGAGCCGCTGCTCGTCGTCGAGCTCGGGGGCGAAGAGCTCCTCGTCGCCCTCGAGCATGCGTTGCAGCGCCTCGGGATCGCCCGTGTCGATCGCGGCGAGCCGCTGCTGTATGCCCTCCAGGTCGATCCGAAGCGTCGAGAGGAAGTCGTCGAGGAGCTCGGTGAAGCGCTCGCGGGCCCACGGTCGCGAAAACTCGAACCGGTGCGTGACCTCGTGGATCGCGACGAACGTCCGGAAGTCGGTCGCGTCGAGCGACCAATCGGACTCGAACCGCCTGATGTTCGGAACCACGAACATCACCGCGCCCGGACCGGACCGGGGCAGCGCCACGTCGAACTGGCCGAACACGTTCTGCGCGAGGGATCCGAGCACCTGTCCGACCTGCGCTCCCATCAGCAGGGGCGAGATCTGCGCGAGCATGCCGCTCATCGCCTGGGCCTCCGGCGGGAGCGCCTCGCGCTGCGCGAGGTCCATCGATTCGCCGATGCGTTTCGCTGCGGGCTCCAGCAGGGCCGCGAGGCTGTCGGTGTTCGACCCGATCCACTCGGCCCTCCGCACGGCGCGGACCTCAGCGACGTCGGTAGGCGGTTCGAGCTCGGTGAACCGCGCGACGTGCAGCTCCGCGACCCGCACGGCCTCCTCGAAGCTCTGGAGGTCCTGCGCCGTCGTCTCGCGGTCGTCGCCCGACTCGGCGGCGCTCGCGACCGCCACCTGCCTCGCCAGCTCCCAGTTCACCGGCCCCGACGACGCGGACATCACGCGCTGCATCTCGCGGAACAGCGGAGCGTCACGCAGCGATTCGGGATCGATGCCGAAGGGGAACCCGAACCCGCCGCCTCGATCGCTCATCAGGTCATCGTACGACCCCGCTTCGCTACGATGGCCACATGTCCGAGCGGACCCGGAGCGATGCTCCCACGGACGCCCGCGTGCTCGTGCGGGTCCAGGAGCACGCGCTCTCGGTCGACGAGGCCACCCGTGCGGTCGCCGACCCGGGGGCGGGCGCGACGTGCGTCTTCGCCGGCACCGTGCGCGATCACTCCGAGGCGGGCGAGGTCTCGGGCCTCACCTACGAAGCCTGGTTCGAGCTCGCCGACGTTCGGCTGCGAGAGCTCGCCGATGAGATCCTGGAACGCTGGTCCGCCTGCCGAGTCGCGATCGTCCATCGGGTCGGTGACCTCGATGTGGGCGAGACCAGCGTCGTCGTGGCCGTGTCGGCTCCGCACCGTGCCGAGGCGTTCGATGCGTGTCGTCACGGCATCGAGACCCTCAAGCGCGACGTGCCGATCTGGAAGAAGGAAGCCCTCGTCTCGGGCGAGTCGCTCTGGGTGATGGGCAGCTGATGACGACGGCCACCGCGGGGCGACGTTAGGTGGGCCGAGATCTCGCGATCGATCTCGGCACGGCCAACACGTTGGTCTATCGACAGGGTGAGGGCGTCGTCCTCGACGAGCCGGCCGTCGTCGCCGTGCGCGCGGACTCCGGGGAGGTGCTCGCGATCGGCGAGGAGGCATGGCACCTCCTCGGCGGCGAGTCGGGCAACGTGCTCGCCGTCCGCCCGCTGCGGAAGGGGACGATGACGGAGTTCGAGACCACTCGGGCGATGATCGGGGCCGTGATCCGCCGCTCGATGACCGTGCGGTTCCCGCGACCGCGCGTGCTCGTCGCGGTGCCGTCGATGAGCTCCGAGGTCGAGCGCCGTGCGATCGAGGATGCGATCCGGGCGGCGGGGGTGCGTCAGGTCACGATCGTCGAGGAGCCACTCGCCGCGGCGATCGGAGCGGGCCTTCCCGTTCATGAGCCGAGGGGTCATCTCGTGGCCGACATCGGTGGCGGCCGCTCGGAGATGGCGGTGGTGTCGATGGGCGGGGTGGTGAGCGGACGTTCGGCCGCGATCGGCGGGTTCGACCTCGACCGTGCCGTGCAGCAGCACATCCGCCAGGAGTACGGGGTGGCGGTCGGTGAGAAGGCGGCGGAGGAGATCAAGATCGGCATCGGATCGGCGTTCCCGACGCAGGGCGGCAAGCGCGCGGTCGTCGTCGGAAGGGAGCTCGCCACGGGCAACACGATCGAGATCAAGCTCACCGAGGAGGAGATCCGCAAGGCGATCGGTGATCCGCTCAGCGGCATCGTGGACGCCGCCCGGTCGACGCTTGCAGAGGCGCCTCCCGAGCTCACGCACGACGTGCTCGAGACGGGCATGTTCCTCACGGGGGGCGGCGCACTCCTGCGTGGCTTCGACATGTTGCTGGCTCAGGAGTGCGAGGTTCCCGTGCACGTCGTCGAGCGCCCGCTCGAAACCGTCGTGGTGGGCACGGGGCGCATGCTCGAGCATCTCGAGGACTATCGGACGGCCTTCCAGCTCGTCCGTCGCCGCTGACGCGTTCGTCCGTGGGCGGGCCGGCTCAGGCGTTCGGCGATCCTCCGCCCGCATCGGCGAACAAGCGAGCCAGGAACGAGACCACGGCCCAGAGCGAGACGGCGAGCCCGATCGCGCCGACGGCCACCGCGATCACGAGCCCCATCGCCCCTCCGAGCCGGGCGTGCCACGAAGGTCTGCCGCCGGCGACGCGGATGTAGCCGTCGGGCACCTCGATCGGACGCTCCGGGGGTTCGCCGGCCCAGGCGGCCGCATCGTCGTCGCTCGGCACGGCAGCGTCCTCGCCCCCGGCGGTGAGCCGGTAGACGAGTACGCCGACGCCGACCGCGATCGTCACCACCAGCACGGTTCCCACCGACGTCATCTCCTCCCGGCCGGGCACGAGCGTACTTCCCGCGCGTCGCGACGTGAAGGGTCGTCCGCACGTGTGCCCGTACTATCGGGACCTCCCATGAGTCGCTTCGTCCGCATCGCAACCGTCGCCGCCCTGTTCGGGCTCGCGTTCGCCGCCGCGTGGGTCCGGCTGCCGCTCTACGCCTTGGGACCGGGTCCGGCGAACGAGGTGGGGCCACTGATCGACGTGCAGGGCGTGCCGAGATACGAGTCGCGAGGGGAGCTGATCATGACCACCGTGAGCTGGAAGCAGGTCACCGCCTTGGGATCGGCCATCGCCTGGATCGACGACTCGCGGTCGGTGGTGGGCAGCGACGAGATCTACCCACCGGGGCTCGACCGGGGCGAGGAACAGGAGCGAGCCATCTCGCAGATGGATCAGAGCAAGATCGACGCTTCCATCGTCGTGCTCGGCGAGCTGTTCGACTATCCAGAGGAGCACGGGAAGGGGGCGTTGATCGAGGCCACCGGCACGGATTGCCCGGCCGCCGGCGAACTGTTCGCCGGCGACGAGGTGATCGCGATCGACGGCCGTCGCGTCGGCTCGGCTCGCGATGCCTCACGGGCGATCGACGGCGTCCCCCCCGGCGAGCCGGTGGCGTTCCGTGTGGAGGCCGCCGGCGAGGTGCACGAGGTCGAGCTCGTACGCGAGCCGTGCGCCGGCAGCGAGGAGCCGCTGATCGGCATCAACATCGTGAACGCGTTCCCCTTCGAGATCCAGATCTCGAGCGGCGGCGTCGGTGGACCCTCGGCCGGACTGATGTTCGCCCTCGGCCTGTACGACGCGCTCACCCCCGACGATCTGACCGGCGGACGCCGGATCGCCGGCACCGGCACGATCGGCCCCGACGGCGATGTGGGAGCGATCAGCGGCATCGTCGACAAGGTGATCGGGGCCGAGCGAGCCGGAGCAACGGTCTTCCTCGTGCCGCAGGGGAACATGGCCGAGCTCGAGGGTCTCGACACCGGCGATCTCGATCTGATCCCCGTGGGATCGTTCGACGACGCGATCGAGGCGCTCGAAGGCCCGTGACCTTCGCTCGCGACCGCATGCGTTAGGCTCGCCTCGGCGCTCCCGCCGCCGACCGAGGAGGAACGACCGACACCCATGGCAACCGTGCGTCTCCCCGCGCGCCAGCGACGCTGGCCGGTCTACCTCATCGGTGGTCTGGTCGTGTTGGCAGTGCTGTTCACGGTGATGTCGACGTTCTACGTCGACCTGCTGTGGTTCCGAGAGGTCGAGCTCTCCGGTGTGTTCTGGACGGAGCTGCGCACGAAGCTGGTGCTCGGTGTGGTCTTCGGTGCGGCGTTCTTCGCGGCCCTCTACGCGAACCTGCTGATCACGAGGAGGATCTCGCCGCCTCCGATCCGGTTCCTCACCCCCGAGCAGGAAGCGATCGAGCGGGTGCGCATGACCTTCGAGCCGTTCCTCGGGTGGGCATTGCCGGTGGGGGCCGCTGTGCTGGCGTTCCTCGTCGGCATCGGCGTGTCGCGGCAGTGGGAGGTTTTCCTGCTGTGGCGCCACTCGAGCGGCATCGAGTTCGGCGCGACCGAGCCCCTGTTCGATCGGGATCCGGCGTTCTACGTGTTCTCGCTGCCCTGGTTGAAGTTCCTGCAGGGGTGGCTGTTCTCCGCGCTCGTCGGGATCCTGTTCCTCACCGCGGTCGCGCACTTCCTCTGGGGCGGCATCCGGCCGCAGGCGAGCTCGTGGGCGGATCGAGTCGCGCCGGCGACCCGTGCCCATCTCTCGGTGCTGCTCGGGGTGATCATGCTGATCAAGGCGTGGGGCTACTACCTCGGGCGCTACGACCTGCTGAGCTCGGAGCGGGGGGTGGTGCGGGGCGCCTCG
This sequence comes from Actinomycetota bacterium, assembly GCA_035249905.1. GTDB lineage: Bacteria > Actinomycetota > UBA4738 > UBA4738 > HRBIN12 > JAOUEA01. Next base: position 30,433 of record DATFFT010000057.1, read on the forward strand.
TACACCGACGTGCACGCGCAGCTGCCGGCGTTGAACTTCCTGATCATCGCGGCGGTGATCTGTGCCGTGTTGTTCTTCGCGAACATCGTGCGGCAGCGTTGGGCGCTTCCGATCATCGCGGTCGTCGTTCTCGGCGCCGTCTCGGTGCTGCTCGGCACCGCCTACCCGGCCTTCGTGCAGCGGTTCCGCGTGACCCCCCAGGAGTTCCAGCGAGAGGGGGAATACATCCAGCACAACCTCGACGGAACGACCCGGGCCTTCGCGATCGAGCCCGACGCGATCGACGTACCCCCCGAACAGACCTACGACCCCGTGGTGACCTCCGAGGATCTCGCGGCGAACGAGGCGACGAAGGAGAACATCAGGCTCTGGAGGCCGTCGATCCTCGAGGAGAACTTCCGGGCGCTGCAACGCTTCCGGCAGTACTACGAGTTCCGCGACGTCGACGTCGACCGCTACGAGCTCGACGGCGAACGTCAGGTGCTGATGGTCTCGGGGCGCGAGGTGTCCCAGGAAGGCATCCAGGCCGAGGCGCGCACCTGGCAGAACGAACACCTGGTGTACACGCACGGGTTCGGTGCGGTCGCGGCTCGGGTCGAGACCGCGAACAGCGAAGGGTCGCCGGTGTTCACGCTCGCCGACGTGCCGCCCCCCGAGAGCGATCAGCCGACCCTCGAGGAACCGCGGATCTACTACGGCGAGGGCGACCAAGGCGATGCGCAGTTCGTCGTCGTCAACACCGACAGCCCCGAGCTCGACTACGACGGCGCCCCGGAAGGCTATACGTACACCGGCGACGGCGGCATCGAGATCGGCAACGTGTTGCAGCGCTCACTGTTCGCCTGGCGGTTCCGCGACGTGAACCTGCTGATCTCGGGGCAGATCGATGCCCAGAGCCGCATCATGCTCTACCGAGACCTCCCCGCGCGGGCCCCCAAGCCGGTGCCCTTCCTGACGTTCGACCGCGATCCGTATCTCGCGATCATCGGCGGCGAGCTCATCTGGATCTGGGACGCCTACACGACGACGAACGACTACCCCTACTCGGAATCCGTCGATCTCGCCGCCGCCACCCTGGGGGACCTGCCCCCCACGCTCGTGAATTACATGCGCAACGCCGTCAAGGTCACCGTCAACGCCTACGACGGTTCCATGACGTACTACGCGGACCTGAACGACCCGATCATCCAGGTGTGGGACCGGGCGTTCCCCGACCTGTTCACTCCCATGACGGAGGCACCCGACGAGCTCCGAGCGCATTTCCGCTACCCCGAGAACCTGTTCCAGGTCCAGGCGACGCAGTACTCGAACTATCACGTGACGAGCCCCGAAGTCTTCTATCAGAAACAGGATCGGTGGGAGATCGCGGCCGACCCCACCCAGCAGCGGCTCGATCTCGAGGCGGGCACCACGCCGGACGGCTTGCTCGGCGACGCGCCGACGCTGCGTCCGTACTACCTGTTGATGCGAGCCCCGGGGGAGGAGACCGAGGCCTTCCAGCTCGTGCTGCCGTTCGTGCCGCAGGGTCGGCAGAACATGATCGCGTGGCTGGCCGCGAGCTCCGACCCGGAGACGTACGGTCGCCTGCTCTCGCTCGAGCTGCCCGCCTCGGAGAACGTGCCTGGCCCCTCGATCGTTTTCTCGCGCATCAACCAGGACGCCCAGTTCGCGTCCGAGCGAACGTTGCTCGGCCGAGGAGGCTCCGCCGTAGTCTTCGGCGACCTGCTCGTGATCCCGATCGAGAACTCGTTCCTGTACGTGCAGCCCGTCTACGTGCAGGCGAGGCAGGCGACGGCGACGGTGCCGGAGCTGAAGCGGGTGGTGGTGGCGAACGGCGACGTCGTGGGGGTCGGGCAGACCCTCGACGAGGCGCTGGAGCAGGCGGTCGAGGGAGCGGAGGCCCCCGGCCAGGAACCACCTCCTCCAGACGGCGGCGTGGACCAGACCGTGGCCGAGCTGCTCGCCGAGGCGTCACGGCACTTCGAGGCCGCCGACGCGGCGTTGCGCAGGGGGGACCTCGCCACCTACGAGGCGGAGATCGCCGCCGCGCAGGATCTGGTCGCTCAAGCGCTCGAGCTCACCAGCGCGCCTCCTGTCGAGCAAGGGCCCGACGAGTCGCCCTCGCCGTAAGGCGGTTGTCTCCGGCCGTCACTCCGCCAGTCGGAAAGCGGGATCGGCCTCGACGTCGGCGACGTCCACCCTTCGCCTTCAGCGAGGTGGTCGGGTGCCCTCAGCTCGATGGTTCGGGTGGCGCACGCCTGATGGTTCGCGCCGCGCCTCCGACCGCGAGCAAGAGGAGGAGCGGCAAGTAGAAGAACACGTACCAGCCGAAGATCGTCGGAAAGGCGGCGAGGACAAGGAGAAGGAACGGGAAGAATGCACGTCCTGTGCGGGCAGCAAGGAGGCCAGACGCGAGCCCGAAACCAACGGTGGCGACGATGAACGGGTTGAGGTCGACGCTGCGAACGACGAGGGAAAGAGCTACCGTCACGCTGACGAGCACGATCGCCCAGCCGGTCCACCTGACGAAGAAGGTGGCAGAGTCATCGTCTCGACCGCTCCAGGCAAGCCTCATCCTCCGACTCTACGTCGGATGGTTGCAGGCGGCGCTGACCGTCGGATGAAGGACGAGGTTCAGTCGAGCTCGGGCCAGTCGTCGGAAAGCCGATATTCAGACGACTCGAGGTCGGCGACGTCCATCTGCGCCTTCTGCAGGTGACCCGAGTAGTCCCAGTTCATCGACTGCCACCGCGTGAACTGGTCGAGGACCCAGATGCCGGACTGGCGCGAGCCGTTGCCGCTGCGTCCGTTCCCTCCGAACGGCAGGTGCGCCTCGGCGCCCGACGTGGAGTTGTTGACGCTCACCATGCCGGCCGAGATGCGTTCCCGGAACCGGAAGACCGTGAGCGGGTCCGACGTGTAGATGCTGCTCGAAAGCCCGTACCCGTGACCGTTCGCCAGCGAGATCGCCTCGTCGAACGTCTCGAACGTGGCGATGCCCACGATCGGGCCGAACGTCTCGGTCGCGGCGAGCTCGTCGTCGGCTCGCAGGCCGTCGACGATCGTCGGGTGGAGGAAGAGCCCGGCGCCCGGGTCGCCGATGAAGCCCTGGCGCGGGTTCGAGGCGGTGATGCGTCCGGTCCCGGTCGAGCCGAGCACGGTGTGATGCGGGCGCACGAGTCCGAGCCACGACTCGAACCGTTCGCAGAACCGCGCAGAGATCATCGGGCCGTAGAGCACGTCGGTCGTCGGATCGCCGATCGCCGCCTGCGACACCGCCTTGGAGAACCGCTCGAGGAAGTCGTCGTGCACGTCGGTGTGCACGATCACGGTGCCGAGCGACGTACAGCGCTGCCCGGCGGTGCCGAAGCCGCTGAACAGCGCGCCCTCGACGGCCAAGTCGAGATCGGCATCGGGCATCACGACGAGCGGGTTCTTGCCGCCGAGCTCGAGGCAGGGCGTCTGCAGGTGCCGGCCGGCCAGCTCACCGATGCGGCGTCCGACCTCGGTGGAGCCGGTGAACCCGATCTTGTCGACGTGCCCGGCATCGAGCGCTCGCTCGAGCCCCTCGAACGTCGAGGGCCCGTCGGCGAGCACCATCGAGAACACCCCGGGCGGAAGTCCAGCGTGCAGCAACAGCTGCGAGAACGCCTCCGAGGTCGCGGGCGTGTACTCGGCCGGTTTCCAGACGACGGCGTTGCCGCACACGAGCGCCGGCACGATGTACCAGCTCGGCACGGCGACCGGGAAGTTCCCGGCCGTGACGATCGCTGCGACGCCGACCGGCATGCGGAACGTGAACAGCTGCTTGTCGGGCATCTCGCTCGGCACGGTCTGCCCGTAGAGCCTCCTGCCTTCCGACAGGAAGAAGTTGCAGGTGTCGACGACCTCCTGCACCTCGCCGCGCGACTCGCGGATCGGCTTGCCGATCTCGCGCGTGATCGTCCGAGCGAGCGCCTCGAAGTTCTCCTCGACGAGTCGACCGAAGTGCTGAACCACGCGGCCCCGCGTGGGAGCAGGCGTCGAGGCCCACCCGGGCTGGGCTGCGCCGGCGATCCGGCAGGCTTCGACGATCGTCGACGCGTCGCCGAGGTGGGCTTCCCCGATCGTCTCGTCGAGGCGCGCCGGGTTCGAGATCGTGAACGCGCCGCCCGGTGCGCCGTCGACGGGCTCGCCACCCACCAGGGATCGGATCGCGTGCATGCGACGATGCTACGACCGGGAAGAACGTGGCGCCTCCGTCGCGCGGTCAATCCGGACCTCGCTCGTTCCGATGTCTCCGGCATGTGGAACACGAGGTTCACGATCGGGCTCGTCTGCGTGCTCCTCGCCGTTGCCCTGGCGGCCGGCGCCGCGATGACCATGGGCCTCCCCCGAGCCTCCGGATCGCGATCGCGCGGGCCGATGGAGGCCGCGCCCTCGGTGCCCATCGTGAGCCGGAACGTGCCGAGGCACGGCGATTGCGGGGTCTACGACGGTGCCCGTGTGGAACCGGTGGCATGTTCGGATCGCCGCGCCAACGTCGAGGTCGGCGCCAGGAGGGCCCTCGGCGACCCGACCGCCACCTGCCCACTCTACGATCGCAGGTCGGTGCTCGCGACCTCGACCGGCGTCGGCTCGCTGTACCTGTGCTGGGTCCCGATCGGCGGTGGCCCGTCGCGTCACTCCGCCACGCCCGAGCTCGTCGAGGCCGCCACGACGGAACCGGAGTTCGTCGCCGGCACCTGTGGCGACGTGCACGACCAGCACGTGCATGCCCCGCTGTCGTGCGACGACGACCGCGCCGACGGGATCGTTACCACCGCAGCGTCCGAACCGGCCCGATGCCCCGAGGGCACGCTGCTCGCGCTGCCGGCCGTGACCGGACGCGTGGTCTGCTGGGGCCCTCGCTGAGCGAGGGCGAGGTCACCCGCGAGGCTGGATCTGCTGCACCGCCCACCCGTTGCCGTCGGGATCGCTGAAGAAGACGAATGAGCCCCAGGCGAAGTCCTGCACGTCGGTGACGTCGACGCCGCGGCCCGCCAGCTCGGCATGCGCCGCCTCGATGTCGTCGACCACGAGTTGCAGCCCGCCGACCGAACCCGGCTCCTTGTCGGAGAGGCCGGTGCCGAACGCGATCGAGCACGCCGAGCCGGGGGGCGTGATCTGCACGAACCGCAGCTCGTCGCTGACCGTGTGGTCGTGGTCGAGATGGAATCCCGCCTTGTCGGTGTAGAACTCCTTCGCTCGGTCGACGTCGGAGACGGGCACGTTCACGAGTTCCAGCCTGAAGTCCACCATGCATCGCACCCTACCCTGCGCCGCCGATCGACGTGGGGCGCAGTTCTCTTGACATATATCGATATAGGCATATATGGTCACCCCATGGCACGGGCGGCGACCACGACCGATGCGTTCAACGCGGTGGCCGAGCCGCGCCGACGAGCGATCCTCGATGTCCTCGCCGACGGCGAGCGCCCCGTGAACGACCTCGTCGCACGGCTCGGCCTCCCGCAACCGCTGGTGTCGAAGCACCTGCGGGTGCTGCGAGAGGTCGGGCTGGTCGACGTGCGCGGCGCCGGCCGGCAGCGCATCTACCGGCTCGAGGGACGGTCCCTCGAGCCCATCCACGACTGGGTGAAGCGGTTCGAACGCACCTGGGAGCAGCGCTTCGAGCGGATGGACGCGGTGTTGGAGGGGCTCAAAGAGCTTGAGGAAGGAGAGAGCGATGACGAGTAGCGGCACGGCGGCGGTCACGCTTCCGACGGAGACCCAGATCGTGATCACGCGGCAGTTCGACGCGCCGAAACATCTGGTCTGGAAGGCCTACACGACCCCCGAGCTGATCCAGCGGTGGTGGAGCGGGGAGCGAGGTGAGGTCACGAAGGCAGAGGTCGATCTGCGGGTCGGCGGCACGTGGAGATACGTGATGATGGCCCACGGCGGGTTCGAGGTCGGTTTCCACGGGGAGTTCCGCGAGATCGTCCCGAACGAGCGCCTCGTGACGACCGAGGTCTACGACACTGGCCCTGGGTCGGAATCCGCCGACGAGTCGATGGCGCCGGTGATCACGACGACGTTCACCGAGGTCGAGGGCCGCACGACCTTCACGCAGGTCGTCGACTGCCCGAGCGCCGAGGTGCGCGACATGATCGTGGAGTCGGGCATGGAAGCCGGCATGCAGGAGTCGATGGACGCGCTCGAGCGGGTCGCGATCACGCTCGCGTGAGGTGGCGTTGGGCGTTGCGGGGACCTTTGCTAGCATCGTTCTGCGGGGTGGAGCAGTCCGGTAGCTCGCTGGGCTCATAACCCAGAGGTCACAGGTTCAAATCCTGTCCCCGCGACGACCAAGAGCGCACGTCAGAGAGAGGGTGTCGGCTGAGCCGGCACCCTCTCCGTCTGAGGCGAGTTCACCCCGTAGTTCCCCCGCGCGCGTCAAAGACGGTCGCGAGAAGCTCTGCGACCTCGCTCGCGGCGTCGTCGGCGCGGAGCGCCGTCTCGGCATACGAGTGGCGCGCTCCGTGGAGCGGTCTGCCGGGACGTGGAGATCGACGAGATCTCCCGGATGCTGGAGGAGGACCGGCGGACCTCCTATCCGAACCGAGGCGCCGTCTTTCTCGCGGATGCTCGACCCCCGGCTCCGCGGGCCGAGGTACGACTGTGCCGGCGATACGCGGCGCTGTGCTTGCAAGAGCGACAGCTCACGACCACGCTAATTTGGGGGCATCCCAAGGCGGAGGAGGCCCCATGGGCGAAGTAGTCATGTACAGCTCGGTGTCGGTGGACGGCTTCATCGCGGACGAGAACGATCAGCCCGGACCCCTGTTCGAGTGGTTGTCCAGCGGTGACGTGCCGTTGGACGAGAGCGGCGAGTTGAAGGTCTCGCAGACGTCCTACGACTACATCCGGCCGTACTGGGACCAGATCGGGGCGACCGTCGTCGGCCGCCACGTCTTCGACATGACGGACGGCTGGGACGGGAAGCCTCCGGGCGGGGTCGACCACGTGGTCGTCGTGACGCATCGACCGGAGCCTGAGGGCTGGGA
>DATFFT010000058.1:0-6656 GCA_035249905.1 Actinomycetota bacterium
ACGCTCGTTCTACGGCGATCTCGTCGATTGGCTCAACAGCCTGAAGTACTTCTCCGATGCGTTCGGGGGAGCGCAGATGAACGGCGTGGATTTCATCGGGCACGCGGGCGCGTTCGTCTGCAAGCCCGGGTGCCACGGGCGCGGACTGGCTCTCGACGTCAACCGCGTCCAGTGGGGCGGTATCGCGTGCAACATGTTCGGCGGCGACCATGCCGCGGAGAACCGGCGCGTGAGGCGCCGGTACCTCGCCGTCGACGCCAGCTGCCGGAAGTTCTTCAAGTACACGCTCGACGGCTGGTACAACGCACAGCACACGAACCACATCCACGTCGACGGGCACACCCGACCGGTCTTCGACAAACAGAGCGCCTCGGACGTCGGGTTCATCCAAGCGGTCTGCAACAACTTCAACGGGTCGGGTGTGACGGTCGACGGCTCCTGGGGACCGCGCACGCAGCGGGCGTGGGACGCGACCAACGACGCCTGGGGCTTCAACGGATGCAACCCGTTCGCCAGCGAGGTCGCGGCCGCGGAGTGGTGCAACTTCGTGATGGCGCACGGGTTCGCCGACGAGGGAGCATCGGCGTCGGTGTACCGCTCGTTGCTGTGCTGAGGGAGGAGAGCTCAAGATGGATGACGAACGGTCCCATGATCAGGGTCGAGGGCGAGCCCTCCGACGATGCGTCGGTGTGGCTTCGATGGCGGCGTTGGTGACCCTCATGGCGTGTGCGCGTGACGCGCCGGTCGACCGGCCCGCACTCGAGCGCTCGTCCACCGATGTGCGCGCGTCGGACAACGGCGACATCGCCTTCTCGCGTGCGGTCGAGCCCGCCGAGGGGCAACCGGCGACCGCCGAGATCCTGAGGGTGGACCCAGACGGCGGTGGAGCGCGCCTCATCGCAGAGCCGGCCGGCTACCGGTCGGCGCCGGCATGGTCCCCCGTCGGTGACTCGCTCGCCTTCACCTCGTCCGACGGCATCGTGATCTCGACCGACGGCGACACCGATCTCCTGGTTGCCTGCCGTCGATCGTGCCTCGGGTTCGGAGCGCCCGCGTGGTCGCCCGACGGCGAGCGGCTGGCCTGGAGCGGCACGCTCGACGGGCGCGACGGCCTCGCCGTCACCTCGATCGTCGATCCCGACCCACGGATCGTGCGTGAGCTCGCGATCCGTGGCGCCCCCACGTGGTCTCCCGACGGGTCGACCGTCGCCGTCCTCGAGGCGACCCCCGGCGGCAGCACGATCACGCTCATCGACGTCGCGACCGGCGACCCGATCCGCGAGATCGACACCGGCGACCTCATCGTCGGAGAGGCGATCGCGTGGTCGCCCGACGGCGAGCGCTTCGCCGTCGAGGGTCGCGAGGCTGGTGGAGGCGACTCGAGCGCCGGCATCTACGTGATGCGCGCCGACGGTTCCGAGGCTCGCTTGGTCTCGTCGTGTCCCGATCCCGGTTGCACCGATCTCGGACCGGCGTGGAGCCCCGACGGTACGATGTTGGCCTTCACGAGGGCTCGGTGCGACGATCCGGGGAGCGACTGTTTCACCGGCGACATCGCGATCGTGCCCGTCGGTGGCGGCAGGGTGCGGGCCGTCACGTCGGGACAGCCTCTCGACTGTTGCGCTGCATGGGGTCCCGAAGGCACTTGAGCGCAACACCGACGTTGTTAGCCTGGTTCGGTGCGCCTGGTCCGGACTCATCCGCTGCTGTTCGTGGTCGCCGTGCTCACCTTTCTCGCCGTCGGTGCCGTCGCGCTCAGTGCCGTCAAGGTGTGGAACGAGGCTCACCATGACGACGCCAGCGAGGTCGATCGGGCCGATGTCATCGTCGTGCTGGGCGCCGCCCAGTACGACGGCACCCCGTCGCCCATCTTCGAGGGCCGCCTCGACCACGCGGTCCTGCTCTTCGAGCAGGACCGCGCCGACGTCGTGTTCGTGCTCGGAGGCAACCAGCCGGGCGACCGCACGACCGAGGCCGATGCCGGCCGCGACTACCTGATCGCGCAGGGCATCCCCACGACCTCGGTCGTCGCGCTCCCGGTCGGTCACACGTCGTTCACGAGCCTGCGCGCTGCGTCGCGGGAGATGCGCGAGCGAGGGCTGTCGAACGCCTTCCTCGTCTCCGACCCGTGGCACAACGCTCGGATCGAGCGCATGGCCGCCGACCTGGGCATCGAGGGGTATACCTCGGCCACCTGGACGTCGGGCGCCCGAACCGAGGAGTCGCGCCTGAGCGGCTACGCGCGCGAGACGTTCGCCTACCTGCACTACCTGGTCACCGGGGGTTGAGCGTCCGGGGCGGGATCGGAGTGCGTCAGTCGGTCCCGCTACGATTGGCGCGTGAGCGCCATGTCCACCCCCCGTGAGCGCACCGAGCAGCTCGAGCATGAGGTGCTGTCCCCGCGGGCCGTGCTCGCCTCAGAGACGAAGGGCCGCGATCGCGAAGAAGCCCCCGACGTCATCCGCACGGTGTTCCAGCGCGACCGCGACCGCATCCTCCACTCGAAGGCGTTCCGCCGGCTGCGGCACAAGACGCAGGTCTTCCTGGCGCCCCAGGGAGATCACTACCGGGTCCGGCTGACCCACACCCTCGACGTCTCGCAGATCGCGCGAACGTGCGCCCGCGCGCTCAGGCTGAACGAGGATCTCGCCGAGGCGATCGCGCTCGGGCACGACCTGGGGCACACGCCGTTCGGCCACCTCGGCGAGCAGGCCCTGACGCCGTTCCTCGGCCGCCCGTTCCGCCACAACGAGCAGTCGCTGCGCATCGTCGAGCACCTCGAGAACGACGGCGCAGGCCTCAACCTCACGTGGGAGGTGCGCGACGGCATCGTGCATCACCCGTGGTCCACCCCGCCCCCGTCGACCCTCGAGGCGCAGCTCGTTCGGTTCGCCGATCGCATCGCGTACATCAACCACGACATCGACGACGCGGTCCGCGCCGAGGTGCTCGACGAGCGCGAGCTGCCCGCCGACGCGGTCCGCACGCTCGGTGCCACGCACTCCGATCGCATCGACACCCTCGTGAGCGATCTCGTCCGCGAGAGCGACGACCGCGACGAGGTCGCGCTGTCGCGGCCGGTGTTCGCAGCCCTCGACACCTTGCGCGACTTCATGTTCAGCGAGGTGTACCTGCGCGAGAGCGCTCGCGGCGACCACGACCGGGCGACGAGGCTGATCCGCGATCTCTTCTCCTACTTCCTCGAGCATCCCGGTGAACTGCCGCCGGAGTACCATGAGGCGCCCGGAGATCTGCCGACCCGAGTGGCCGACTTCATCTCCGGCATGACCGATCGCTACGCGATCCGCACGTACGAGCGGCTCTTCCTTCCCCGAGGGTGGCTGTTGGACCGGGACCTGTAGGCACCGGGCTCGAGCACGGGAAGGCACCGTTGGCCGGACGCATCCGAGACGACGACATCCAGGCGGTGAAGGAGCGCACCGACCTGGTGCAGCTCGCCTCGCAGTACCTCACCTTGAAGAAGGCCGGCGCCGACCGCATGGTGGGTCTCTGCCCGTTCCACCAGGAGAAGACCCCGTCGTTCGGCATCTCGCCGTCGAAGCAGCTCTACTACTGCCACGGGTGCGGCGCGGGCGGCGACGCGATCAGGCTGATCCGCGAGCTCGAACACCTGAGCTACCCCGAGGCGGTCGAGCGGCTCGCGCAGCAGGCGGGTGTGCACCTGCGGTACGAGGGCGATTCGCCCGAGGCGAGGCGTGCGTCCGCCCGGCGCCAGGCGCTGATCAGGGCCAACGAGCAGTCGGCGGAGCTCTACGCTCGCATGCTCGCCGATGGCCGGGAAGCGGCCGACGCCCGTGCCTACATGGCCGAGCGCGGCATCACCCCCGACGCGATCGCAATGTTCGGCATCGGCTACGCGCCGGGGTACCCCGACTTCCTGTTGCGGCGTCTCTCTCAGGCGCGCGACCTGGGTCCGGAGATCCTGCTCGAGGCCGGGCTCGCGACGCGGGGCGACGACGGAACGGTTCGCGACCGGTTCCGGGGGCGGTTGATCTTCCCGATCCACGACCTGCAGGGACACGGCATCGGATTCGGGGCGCGCATCCTGCCGAGCGACCCGCGAGCGGCAGAGCAGGCGAAGTACCTGAACACGGCCGAGACCCCGATCTACCGCAAGCACGAGGTGCTCTACAACCTGCATCGAGCACGCGCTGCGATCGCGAAATCGGGCGAGGTGTTCGTGGTCGAGGGCTACACCGACGTGATCGGCTTCGCTCAGGCCGGCATCGACAACGCGGTGGCCACGTGCGGCACGGCGCTCGGCGAGGGGCATTTCCGCCAGCTCTCTCGGTTCGCCGCGCGCGCAGTCCTGGCGTTCGATTCCGACGAGGCAGGCGCACGGGCGGCCGAGCGCGCGGCCGATTTCCAGGAGCGCTTCCCGTCGGTGCAGACCGTGGTGATGATCCTGCCCGAGGGTCTCGATCCCGCCGAGTTCGTCGCGAAGCACGGCTCCGAGGGGGTGCGCGAGGCGGCGACGGGGGCACGCCCGCTGGTCGAGTACATGGTGCGACGCACGATCGGGCGGCACGACCTGTCGACCGTCGAGGGGCAGTCGCGAGCGGTCGCAGACGCGCTGCCCCTCATCGGGGGGCTCGCCGATCCGGTGCGGCGCGGCGAGTACGCGCACCTCGTGGCAGACCTCGCCGGAGTGAACGAGTCCTCGGTGGTCCAGGCGCTCGACGAGCGGCGGGCAGGCCGTCGCGCCGAGGTCGCGGCCGACCGACCTCGTCGCATGAGCGCCCGCGACCGCGTCGAGCGCGAGATGCTGAAGCTGATCGTGCACGACCGGCAGGCCTACGACGGGTATGCGTCGCGACTCACCGACGACCACTTCCGAAGCGCGGCCGCTCGCAAGGCATTCGCAGCGCTCCGAGAGACCGGCGGCGACATCGCGCCCATCGCCGCCGGCGACGACGAGAAGCTCTCGGCCCTGGTGAGCTCGCTCGCGGTCGAACCCCTCGACGGCGACGGCAGCGCCGATTACGCGTCGTCGGTCTGGTCGCGGCTGCAGGAGTTCGTGCTGAAGCAGAAGAGCGACCTCTTGCGCATGCAGCTGCAGAAGCTGAACCCGACGACCGATGAGACCTACGATGAGCTGTTCGCCGAGCTCGTCTCGATCGACGGTGATCTCCGCCGTCTGCGTCAGGGCATCAGGAGCGCCGTCTGATCCTGCGGGTAGGTGGCCCGGCGAGGGGCGGCAGCGAGCCTCATGTCCAAAGTGCACCGAGCACCGTTGAAGGGTCGGGCACCCACCGCGTTCCGTACACTGGGGCGTCGTGCCGATACCCGTGGCGAACCCCCACCCGATCTCCACAGAGGAGCTGCCTTGGCTGTTCCGGTCCGCGACGAATCCCCGCTGAGCCTCGACGAGGTCAAGGAGACCATCACCGCCAAGGGGCGGGAGCGTGGCTTCGTCACCTCCGAGGACCTGCTCGAGGCGGTACCGGTCGATGACTTCACCCCCGAACAGGTCGAGGATTTCCTGACCCAGATCGGCGACCATCTGACCACCGAGGGCATCGAGGTGATCGAGGTACCCGGCGAGGAGACCGACGCCGCGACGCAGGTGCGCATCGAGGTCGACCTGCTGAAGGCGCCGACCAACGACCCGGTGCGCATGTACCTCAAGGAGATCGGCAAGGTCCCGCTGCTGAACGCGCCCCAGGAGATCGACCTCGCCCGTCGCATCGAGGCCGGCGAGATGTCGACCTCGCTGCAGTCGCAGCTCCGCGACGAGGAAGAACCGAAGGCCGACCCCCACGACGTGAAGGTCTGCGTGATCAAGGTGTGGGAGATCCGCGACCATCAGCTCACCGCCTTCGGCAAGGTGGAGGGCATCGGGCGCGAGCGCATCGCCAAGAGCTACCGCCCGAAGTCCGACGAGGAGATGCAGGCGTGGCTGCACCGGGTCGAGCGCGACGGTCAGCTCGCCAAGCGCAAGCTGATCGAGGCGAACCTGCGCTTGGTGGTATCGATCGCGAAGCGATACGTCGGGCGCGGCATGCTCTTCCTCGACCTGATCCAGGAAGGCAACCTCGGCCTGATCCGCGCCGTCGAGAAGTTCGACTACGCCAAGGGGTTCAAGTTCTCGACGTATGCCACGTGGTGGGTCCGTCAGGCCATCACCCGCGGCATCGCGCAGCAGGGTCGCATCGTGCGCCTGCCGGTCCACGTCGTCGAGGAACTGAACCAGGTAACCTCCGCCCGACGCAATCTCGAGCGTGAACTGGGTTATGACCCCGAGCCGGAGGAGATCGCCGCGGCACTCGACATGGACGTCGACCGTGTGCTCGACCTGCTCGCCTGGGGCCGTGACCACGTCAGTCTCGACTCCCCGGTCGACGAGGACGGCGACACGTCGCTGGGCGACCTGATCGCCCGCGACACCCAGTCCGGCCCCGACGAGGCCGTGATCGACGAAGAGCTCCGCGAGCTGCTGACCACGCTCATCGACCACCTCGACGACCGCGAAGCCGACATCGTGCGGGCTCGCTACGGGCTGCTCGACGGACGCCAGCAGAAACTGGCCGACATCGGCAAGCGCCATGGCATCTCGGCCGAACGGGTGCGGCAGCTCGAACGGCAGGCGCTCGCGACGCTGCGGCGCATCGCTGATCCCGATCTAGCCGCCTAAT
>DATFFT010000059.1:0-66406 GCA_035249905.1 Actinomycetota bacterium
CAGGGAGACGTGGGAGAGCGCCTGCGGGAAGTTCCCGAGCATGGTCCGAGTCGAAGGGTCGTACTGCTCGGCGAGCAATCCGACGTCGTTGCGCACGCCGAGCGCACGCTCGAACGTCGCCTCGGCTTCGTGCTTGCGTCCGACCAGGTTCAGGCAGTCGGCGTACCAGAACGTGCAGGCCAGGAACGACGCTTCCTCGTCCCTGAGCCCGTCGACGGTCGGGTCGTGCTCGTACCGGTATACGAACCCATCGCGCAGCAGGCGCCGCTCGATGGCGGCGATCGTACCCAGCACGCGTTCGTCCCGGGCGGGCAGGAACCCGACCAGCGGGATCATGAGCAGCGACGCGTCGAGCAGTGAGGAGCCGTACGACTGCACGAACGAGCCCTCCTCGGCATCGAAGCCTCGATCGAGCACCTCCGACGCGACCTCGTCTCGAGCCGATCGCCACCGGTCGACGGGACCGTCGACCCCGAGGCGCTCGACGTCGCGGATGGCGCGATCGAACGCGACCCAGGCCATGACCTTCGAGTGGGTGAAGTGACGTCGTGGGCCGCGGACCTCCCAGATGCCTTCGTCGGGCTCGCGCCAGCCCGACTCGAGGAAGTCGAGCACCGCTCGCTCCCCCTCCCAGATCGACGTGTCATCGCCCATCCCTTCGCGCCGCGACTGGTACAGCAGGTCGATCACCTCGCCGTAGACGTCGAGCTGGAACTGCCCCGATGCGGCGTTCCCGACCCGCACGGGTGAGGCGGCCCGGTAGCCGGGCAGCCAGCCGAGCTCGATCTCGGTGAGGCGCCGTTCGCCGCGCAGGCCGTACATGATCTGCAGCTCCGACGGGCGGCCGGCCACGACGCGCATCAGCCAATCGCGCCACGCGACGGCCTCGTCCTCGAATCCGGCGTCGAGCAGGGAGAGCAGGGTGAACGTGGCGTCGCGGAGCCAGCACATCCGGTAGTCCCAGTTGCGTGCTCCGCCCGGCCACTCGGGGAGCGACGTCGTCGGCGCCGCGGCGATCGCCCCCGTCGGCGCGAACGTGAGCGCCTTGAGCGTGACGAGCGAGCGCACGACGGCATCGCGCCATCGTCCGGTGAAGCGGCACGAGGAGGCCCAGTCCTCCCAGTACTGCTCGGTTTGTGCGATCGCCCACCCCGGGTCGAGCGGCGCCGGCGCGGGCTCGCTCGCGTCGTGCCAGATCATCGAGAAGGCGATCTCGTCTCCCTCGCGCACGTCGAACTCCGCGTAGGTCCGTTCGTCGCGGCCCACGAGCTCGACCCGGGAATGGAGCTCGATCGCATCGGGTCCCGCCATGGCGCTGATGCCCGACGGGGTTCGACGGACCCACGGCACCACAGAGCCATAGTCGAAGCGGATCACGATCTCCATGCACATGTGCACGCGACCACGGAGACCTCGTACCAGGCGCACGACATCGGCCTCGTGCTCGCGCGGAGGCATGCAGTCCACGACCATCACGGCGCCGTCGTCCGTCTCGTGGGTCGTCTCGAGCACGAGCGAGTCGCCACGGTATCTGCGGGTCGACCGGTGGACCGCGCCATCGGGCCGGAGCAGCCATCGTCCGTTCCGCTCGTCCCCGAGGAGCGCGGCGAAACACGCGGGAGAGTCGAAGCTGGGCACGCAGAGCCAATCGATGGAACCACCGGTGGAGACGAGCGCAGCGGTCTGCGTGTCACCGATCAGTCCGTAGTCGCCGATATCGGCCGGTGTCGTCAGCTGATCCATGTCACGAAGTCCCCGCCGAAGGCGGTTCCCGTGAGTCGGGGTCCGGCGCCCGAACGATGTCGTCTCGAACGAGCAGGCCAACCAGACGGCCGTCCGAGGTCGTTATGGGCGAGCTCGGCACGTCCTTGTCGAGCATGATCGCGGCGAGCTCCTCGACGGGCACGTTGGGACGATAGGTGCTGGGGCCCGGTCGCATCACGCGCTCGACGGCTTCATCGGTGCCTCGCTCGAGTTCCTCCTCACGCAGGAGGCCGAGCACGATCCGATCGTCGCCGACCACGACGCATGCGTTCCATCCGGCGGCGCGCACCCGGTCGCGCACCTCGTGGATGGGCTCGTCCGACCGGCATGTGGGAACGTCGCGGCGGGCCACGTCGCCCACGGTTCTCCCGGATCGCGCTCCTTCGAACGGGAAGCCCGCGGCCAACCAGTCGGCCTTCCCGTCGACGTAGTCATAGACCTCGGTGAACCCGAGGCTCTCGAGCCGGCACGCGGCCCGTGGGCTGAGGTCTCAGGCGGAGTCGAAGCAGTACACGAGGACGGGCCGGGCCGGGTCGAGGACGCGGAGGGCCTCGGTCTCGATCTTCCGGAGCGGCAGATGCACCGCCCCCGGAAGATGATCGGCCGCGTACTCGTCGTCGCCCAGCACGTCGACGAGCTGGACGCCCTGGTCGTTCAGCCGCCGGACCTCGTTCCGATCGTGGATCTCCGTTGGCATGCCTTTCGATCACCTCGTCGCCTTCCGGGATTGCCCCGGCGTTCGAAGTTGCGCGACCTGGGTATCACCGTTCCATCTGAGAGTGGTGGATGGAGGTGTACCCATGGGACATGTCGTCGAACCGCACACTACGCCCAAGGCGCCGGAGGACCGGGAATGGGACTGGCATGGCACGGCCGAGGCCGACAAGGGCGATGCGATCATCGAGCGAGGCGGCTGGGATGCGTTCGCCAAGGCTCATGCCTGGTACGACCCGACCGAGGACGCCGATCACGACCCACCGCAAGAGAAGCAGGCGTACAAGCTTCCGCACCACGAGGTCGTCGACGGGCGCGTGAGGGTCGTGTGGGCAGGCGTCCGCTCCGCGATGCAGGTACTGGCCGGCGCTCGGGGCGGCGTGGACCTGCCCGACGGTGACCGCGAGGGCGTGTACCGTCACCTGCGGGAGCACTACGAGGAGTTCGACAGGCAGCCCCCGCCGTTCGAGGAGATCGCCTCGTAACTCGGCGGGGCCGACCCGCGCTGCGAACGCTTGCTGTGCTCAGTCGCGGCCGAAGAGCCGGCGCATCGCATGTCGGAGCCATCCGACCCGGCTGACGGTCGCGTCGGCGTTCGTGGCAGCGTCATCGAGGATCGCCGCGACCTCGGGATCTTCGTTCTTCTTCACCGCGCGATCGATCGCGTCGGCGGTTCGCTCCGAGGACACCGAGGCGGCCTCGACGACCGTCTCGGCGGTCGTTTCGTCCTCTGGCATCGGTCCACCTCCTGTCCGCTCGGTCGACACGGCGATGATAGCGCCACGAGCCTCGCGCGGTTCGGGAAGGCGGCGAGGTCCTCGGAGCAACGAGCGCGATAGCCTTGGCGCCGATGAAGCCGCGGATCTTCCTCGGGTCGTCCGGGCAGCAGGAGAAGCTGCTCCAGGCGCTCACTCGAGGACTGCAGGACATCGCCGACGTCGACCCGTGGACGACGGTCTTCAACCCGGGTGTCTCGACCCTCGACCGGCTCGTCGAGCTCACCCGCGAGGTCGATTTCGCCGCGTTCGTCTTCGCTCGGGACGACTGGACGACGAAGGGTGCATCGCCTGAGGCCGCTTCCGGAGAGGCCTCGCCGCGCGACAACGTGGTCTTCGAAGCCGGTCTGTTCGGAGGTGCGCTCGGCATCCGCCGCACGTTCATCCTCCACGCGAACGGCGCCAAGCTCCCCTCCGATCTGCTCGGTCTGACCGCCGTCCGGTACGACCCCGACACCACGCCGGCGATCGTGCGCCAGATCAACCAACAGCTGCGGAACGCGATCGACGCAGAGGGCCGGATCAACCGCTTGGAGGGCGATTGGTGGCAACTGTCCCTCACCGCGAGAACGGAGTTGGAGCCGTCCGCGGTTTCGCTCCTGACGATCAGCCGTGATCGCGGCGGCGCGCTCGAGATCGCGGGCCGGTCCTGGCAGGCCGACGGCTCGCTGTCCGCTCGGTACTGGAGCGAGGCTTCGAAGGAACGGGCGGATCCGGCCGGCATCTTCTACTTCTGGAAGGGCGAGCGACCCCGTCAGCCTGACGCTCCCGAGCTCGAGGGAACCGGTGAGATCAAGCTCGAGAGCGTCGATCGGGCCGGCGGCTACTTCACGACTCGCTCGGTCGGTGGCGACCCCTTCCACGCTCGGACCTCGGGCGTCTACCTCCGTGCCGACCCGGGTGACAAGGCCGTGCTGGACGGAGATGACGCCTCGGAGCGGGCGGCGCTCATCGAGCGGCGCCTGACGGAGTGGAACTCGCTGGCGAACTCCTGACCGTTCCAGCTCGCCGTCCGCGGTCCCATCCGCCACATGCCCGCCAGGCATCGCCGTGCGATGATGCGCGCCATGACCGACCATCGTCCGTGGTTCGCCTCGTACCCGTCCGACGTGCCGCATTCGCTCGAGCCGCTCCCGAAGGAGTCGGTGTTCACGTTGCTACGCAACGCCGCTGCGGGATTCCCGGACAGGCCCGCGCTCGCGTTCTTCGGGGCGCACATGAGCTACGCGGAGCTCCTGGGTCAGGTCGAGCGGTTCTCCGCGGTGCTCGCCGGGCTCGGGGTGCACAAGGGCGACCGGGTCGGTCTGCTGCTTCCCAACTGCCCCGAGTACGTGATCGCGTTCTTCGCCTGCCAGCGTATCGGGGCGGTCGCCGTGGGGAACAACCCGCTGTACACCGAGCGCGAGCTGGAACATCAGATCAAGGACTCGGGCACGAAGCTCATGATCGTGCTCGACCAGATCTACCATCGTTTCGGGCGGGTGCGTGACGACGCCGGCGTGCTGGAAGTGATCGCGGTCAAGCTGAACCACTACATGAAGCCGCCGATCAAGTGGCTGGCGCCGCTGAAGTTCAAGTCCGACGCCCGCAAGGCGGGCACCCCGATGCCGTTCATCCCGGCGGATCATCGGGTCAGGTGGTGGGCCGACCTGATGAAGCAGGCCGGGCAGGTTCCGCGGGAGGCCACGGTCGACGACCCGGCCGGCGAGGTCGCGGCGCTCATGTACACGGGGGGGACGACCGGGCTCTCCAAGGGGGCGATGCTGTCGCACTCGAACCTCGTGGCCAACGCGATGCAGGCGGCGGCGTGGCTGAACGTCGTCCGTCAGGGCGAGGACGGGATCGTGGCGGCGCTGCCCTTCTTCCATTCGTTCGGCACCCTGGTGATGAATTTCTCGATGACGAAGGCTGCGAAGCTCGTGCTGCTGCCGCGATTCGATATCGATATGGCGTTGAAGGCGATGTCGAAGGAGAAGCCGACGTTGTTCCCGGGGGTGCCGCGCATGTACATCGCGCTGAACCAGGATCCGCGCACGCCCAAGCACGACCTCGGCGCGCTGAAGGCCTGCATCTCGGGAGCGGCCCCCCTTCCCATGGCCGTGGCCAAGCGGTTCGAGGAGATCACCGGGGGCGGCAAGGTGGTCGAGGGCTACGGGCTCTCTGAGTGCTCACCGGTCACGCACGCGAACCCGCTCGTGGGCGAGCGCAAGGAAGGCTCGATCGGCCTGCCGATCCCGGACACCGACGTGAAGCTCGTCGACCTCGACGAGCCCGACCGTGAGGTGCCGCAGGGCGAGCGGGGCGAGATGTGCATCAAGGGACCGCAGGTGATGCTCGGCTATTGGAACCGTCCCGACGAGAGCGGGCTGGTGATCCGGAACGGATGGCTTCACACCGGCGACGTCGCGATCATGGACGAGCAAGGGTATTTCCGCATCGTCGATCGCATCAAGGACATGATCATCGTCTCCGGCTTCAACGTGTACCCGACCGAGGTCGAGGCGGTGCTCTTCCACCACCCGAAGATCCTGAAGTGCGCCGTCGTCGGTGTGCCTGACGAGACGACCGGCGAACGCGTGAAGGCGTTCATCGTGCTGAAGCCGGGCGAGACCGCGACCGCGGAGGAGATCACGGCGTGGTGTCGCGATCCCGACCAGGGGCTGGCCGGATACCGGGTGCCCAAGGACATCGAGTTCCGCGATGAACTGCCGGAGACGCTGATCGGCAAGGTGCTGCGACGCGTGCTGCAGGAGGAAGAGCGCAAGAAGCGCGAAGCCGCCGGCGCCGGGCCGTGACCTCCGGCGACGAGCCGCTGCCCGAGGAACTCGTCGAGGGCGCGATCCTCCGCCGCTCGGCGGCTACTACGACATGGTCGTGTACGCGATGGTCGAAGAGGAGTGGCGCGACCGGTCGCGGTGACGCCGGACGAGGGGGCGGCCGGAGCCGCCCCCTCCCCCCGGTGGGTCAGCCGCCGGGCTGTTCGACGCCGTTCACGCTCAGCGTGTACGGCGCGTACTGTCCGATCGACTCGGTGGAGTCGTGATAGGTGACGATCGCCGCCACGAGCTCCGCCTGGGTGCCGATCGCCTCGCGCAGCTGCCCGCCACGAAGGGAGCCGCTGAAGCCGGCGTCGAGTGGCACTTCGCCGATCCACGCACGCGTCCCGTCGCGGTTCGCCACGAGCCGCACGGTGTAGCCCTCGACCTCGATCGGGTTGAACTCGGTCGGCGAGCTCCATCCTTGGAGCGTCGACCCGTCGGACAACGCCGTGCCGCTGATCGCCACGTCGTCGACCCACATGCCGTCGAGGAAGAAGCTCCCGTCGGTGACGAGACGGAACGAGACCACGATGGTCCGGCCGGCGAACGCCGAAAGATCGCACGACACCGGCACGAACGCGCCGTTCTCGCCGTTGAACGCCGGTCCCAGGGGGCCGCCGCCCGGCACCTGACCCGAGCACTCGATCGACTCGTAGGTCTCGCCGTCGTCGGTCGAGACCTGCACGTAGGCGTAGTCGAACCCGTCCTCGAGGCTCCAGTTCGCCTCGAACGTCAGGGCCGGTGAGCCGCTGGGGACGTCGACCCCCCGAACGATCGCTCGGTCGAGGTTGTCGCCGGTGCCGGAGAACAACGCGGGGTCGCCGGCCTGAGCTGGTGGGTTTTCGTCGACGACCCACTCGATCGGGATCGTCGGCAACCGCGGAACGCCGGCGAACTCGATGCTGTCGACGTCACCCGCGCCGAGATACCCCGACGCGTCACGCAGCCGCACGTAGTCCGACCCGTTCGGCGGGGCACCGGGTGAGCTGTAGGCCTGGTCGGTTTCCCAGTTGATCGTGGCGTCGAGCGTGGCGACCTGGAAGTCGGCCGGGTCGCCCCCGTTCAGCTTCGGCCGATCGTCGAGGATGCCGTCGAGGGCGACGGTCGCGGCCCACTCATCGATGAGTTCGTCGATCGATCGATAGCTCCCCGCTGCCTGCGTGAGGGCTTGCAGGCTCTCCAGTCCGTGCAGCGGGTCACGATGGAACTCACCCATGAAGTCCGCGCCGAACCGGTCGGCCAGGTACTCCATCATCGTGTACGCGGCGCCGTAGTCGCAGAGCACCTCCGACTCGAAATCGGTCTGATCGCCCCACAGGGTCAGGGAGTTCTCTGGGCCGCCTTGCCGTGGGATCGGGTTGAAATCGCTCTGCACGCCGAGGTAGCCCAGGAAGCACTGGATGTGGCTGTCGTATCCGAGGTCCGTGATCGGGATGCTCGGGTCGACGTAGCCCGTCAGGGTCTGGGCCCAGTCGGACAACCCCTCGTTCACCCAGACCGTCTCGTTCCCGTCCACGTAGTGCTGCAGCAGGTGCTGGTACTCGTGCGCGAAGACGCCCTCGTAGAGGAACGGCCTCGCGGGCGCGCTCGTGCACGGGTCCTCGGTGGGCTCGTGCGGTGGGTTCGCACCCGTCCGATGTAGCCAGTCCCACGCGTCGATCGTCATGGTCAGCCGATCGAGCACCACCTCGTCGAAGAACGACGTGTAGAAGCCCGCCACGTACGAGAACGAGTTCTGGTTGTCGGTGTCGTAGAAGTTCTCGTCGCGCACGTTGTCGACGAGGACCACGACGTCGTCGCCGTCGCCCTCGTAGTAGTCCGCATCGAACCCCAGGTCCTCGGCGGCCGAGTTGGTGCCGTCACGCTCCGGGGGCACGCTGAACGCCTGCGACTCCTTGGGGTAGATGTTCCCGTCGAACTCGTCGATCAGGTACTGCACCTGGTCGTCGGTGATCTCGGTGCGGATGCCGTTGCGGCAATCGCCGGCCGGGAAATCGGTCCCCGTCGAGACCATGTCGGAACCGCTCAACACCCAGACCTCGATGTTGTCGCCGATGCCGCGGAGCGTGAACTCCTTGAAGTCCAACGCGCCGGTCACGAAGTCGATCGTGGGCCACAGCTTCATCTCGCCGACGGTGGGCAGCGCCTGGGCGGTAGTGGCTCCGGATCGTCTGAGTTCCCGAGCGACCTCCCGCTGGGCCCGTGCGAGCCGAAGCTCGGGCGCCTTCACGTCGGGCCCGAGATGGCGTACGCCGACGTCGACGCCGGCGCCCACATCTGGATCAGACCCGGGCGCGCCCTGGGCCGGAACGACCATGGCCATGAGCAGGATCGCTGCCGCCAGGCCGATCGATCGTCGGTACATGTGACCCCTCCTCTCGAGGCTCCCCCGGACCCGGGTTCGCCGGTCCTGCATGGGGAGCCGACCGGGTTCCTCGCCCGCCCTCAGCGGGGCAGGGTTCCCTCCATCGTGCGGTCGGCGCGCATATCGCCGCATGGGGAGGACGGGTCGTCTCGGCCGTGAACATCGGCCGACGGTGTGGTCCGAACGGGGAAGGACCGGCCGGGGGACCCGGCCGGGCTCAGCCGCTCGTTTCCGCGATCTCGCCACCTCGGTACCGGCGCCGATGCAGGTACGCGGCGGCCGCGCCCGCCGGCAGCGGGAGCCAGAACGAGACGAGGCGATAGGCCAGGACCGCCAGCAACGCGTCGCCCGCCGTGACGCCCGCCAGCGCGAGCAGACCCGTGAGCCCCGCTTCCACGAACCCGAGGCCCCCGGGCGTGATCGGGATCATCGCCAGCACCATCGAGGCCGAGTAGGCGAGCAGTACGAGCGTCGGCCGAGGGTGTGAACCCACCGCCGTGATCGCTGCGAGCAGCGCGAGGTAGTCGAACAACCGGTTGCCGAGCGCCGCCAGCAGCGCCTTCCACCACGTGTCGCCCAGGATGTCCCGGATCTGATCGCGTTGAACGATGAGGCGCTCCGGAAGATCGGTGACCGGCGACCCCCCGTGATGCCAGCGCTTCCGCAACCACTGCACGCCTCGTGCGATCGCACGCAGCAGGCCGTCGTGGGTCATGAGCCGCCACCCCAGCAGGAAGCCCAACACGAAGACCCCCCCGCCGAACCAGGCGGCTTGCGCGAGCCCGCCGGGCACCGGGCGACCGAGCAACACCGAGGGGACGGCGAGCAGCGGGAGCACGAACAGGATGCCGGTGCTGATGAACGACGTCGCCGTGACCGCGGTGGCGACCTTCGTACCGTCGACGCCGGAGTCGGTCAACATGCGCCACTGCAGCGCGCCGCCCGCCGCAGCGCCGCCAGGCACCACCCGGCTGAACGCGTTGGAGGCGAGCTGTGCCGTGGCGACACCGAACCACGCATGCGTGCCGAGCGCGATGCGCTGCAATCCCCAGATGCAGACGAAGCTCGCCGCCTCGAGCACGAACATCGCCACGAACCAGATCGGATCGAGGTCCAACAGCTGCGGCCATGCCTGGAGCACGCTGAGCAAGCTCGGCCACAAGATGTAGAGCGCGATCACCGTGACGAGGAGGAAGGCGAGCCGGACGACGATGGCGCGGCGTTTCGATCGGACCGCGACCCGGATCTCGCCCGTCGCTTCCTGCGCGCTCGTGATGTGCGGTGGCTCGGCGCGACCGACGCCCGGTGATCGAGGATGCTCTGGATCCCGCGCTCGCGCATGCTCTGAGCTCACGACGCCGAGATTACGTGAGCGAGAACGATTCCGGTCGTCGAGACGGGGTTTACGGATCGGCCCCCTCGGGGAACAACGCCTCGCGGATGCACGACCGACGTGCACGAAGGAGGGGCTTTCCATGTTGAGCGCAGGACTTGCGTTGCTCGCTCAGAACGGTGGCAACGAGGGCACGACCGACACGATCCTGTGGATCATCGCGGCGGTGCTGGTGGTCTTCGGCATCATCACGATCGTCCGTGGAGGGGTCCTGTGGGGCATCGTGCTGATCGTGTTGGGGTTGCTCGTCGGGCCGGGGGGCGTCAGTCTCTTCGACTGAGCATGGCCGAGCTGCCGAGAACGACGACCACGGGAAACCCCCGGAAGGATTTCCGCTCGAAGGGGGCGGGTGCCGTCGACTCCCAGCGTGACGCTCTGCACCACTCGGAAGACGCTCATCTGGTGAAGGGCCGAGGAGCGTTGGCCGAGTGGAGATCACGCCGAGCCCGGTCCCGCCCCCGCTAGCTCCCACGGAGACGACGTCGCCGACCACCAGCGTGGCGGGCGGGCCGACGTTCGCCGCAGCGACGAGGGTCGGAAGCTCGGCGAGGGACCCCGTGATCGTGCGCTGGTCCTCGGTCCACGCCCACTGCACGATCGCGGCCGGGGTCGAGGGTGGCCGACCCGCGTCGATCAACGTGAGGCAGGTCTCGGCGAGCTTCCCCGAGGCCATCAGCACGACCAAGGTGTCGGTGGCCGTCGCCATGCGGGCGAGGTCGACCGTGTCCTCGGCGTGGGCCGTCGACGCGGTGACCACGGCGAACGAACGCGCGAGGCCCCGATGTGTGAGCGGGATACCTGCCGCGGCAGGCGCCGCGACCGCGCTGGTCACCCCCGGCACGATGTCGACCGGCACCCCGGCCTCGGCGCATGCCATCAGCTCCTCACCGCCGCGGCCGAATACGAACGGGTCGCCGCCCTTCAGCCGCACGACCTCGCGCCCGGCCGAGGCTTCCCGCACGAGCAAGGCGCCGATCTCGTGTTGGCTCATCGCCTGGCGGCCCGGCTCCTTCCCGACGTACACGCGCTCGGCGCGCGGAGCGAGGTCGAGCAGCGCGGGCGCGACCAGGCGGTCGTAGACGACCACGTCGGCGGCGGCGAGCGCCCTCCCGCCCTTGACCGTGATCAGCTCGGGATCGCCCGGGCCGGCGCCGACGAGCACGACCCGGCCGGTCATGCCCGCGATCCCTGGAGCAGTCGGTCGCCCAGGCGTGTGGCGAGCTCGTCGCCTCGGCCGGCCCGCACCAGCGCGGCCGCCTCGTCGAGGTCGAGCGCCTCGTTCCATCTCGCGGCCCGGATCGGGAAGTCGGGCAGCAGCGTCATCGTCTCGGCTCGCACCGTGCGCACGACCGCGAGCACCTCCGCCCACTCCTCTCCGAACTCCGTCGTGAGCCGCTCGCGGATCTTCTTCGCCAGCGCGGGCGAGGCGCCGCCGGTCGCGATCGCGATCACGAGCTCCCCGCGGCGCACGACGCTCGGAGCCGACCAGTCGCAGTTCGGGATGTCGTCCATGACGTTCACGAGCACCCGTCGCGATCGCGCCTCGCGGGCGATCGTGTCCCGCTCGGCAGGCGAGCGACTCGAGGCGACCGCGAGGAACGCGCCATCGAGGTCGCCGGCTCGCCACTGCCGTCGCACGACGGCGACACCCTCGAGACGGGCGAGCTCGTCGAGGCGGGGCTGCGGTCCGGTCGCCACGACGAGCACATCGTCGGCGCCCGCGGCGAGGAGGCCCTCCACCTTCGCCTCGCGCACCGCCTCGTCACCGATCACGACGCACCGCCGTCCGCACAGCTCGAGCATCGCCGGGTAGCCGAAGGGCATCAGCGCCTCCCCTCCACGACGGCATCGGTCTTCTCGCGGTCGCTCTTCGAGCCGACGAGCTCGACGCTGCAGTGGATGCCGCACTCCTTCGCGGTGTCCCGCTCCCACCACCACCTGCCGGCGCGCTCCGGCTCGTCCGGCTGCACCGGACGGGTGCACGGTGCGCATCCGATCGATGCGTACCCGTGGTCGAAGAGCTCGTGGTAGGGAACGTCGTGGCGCTTCACGTAGTCCCAGACGTGGTCCAAGGTCCAGTCCGCGAGGGGGTTCAGCTTCACGATGCCGCCGTGATCGCGGTCGAGCTCGACCTTCGCGATGTTGCGACGGGAGGCCCACTGCTCGCGGCGCAGGCCCGTGATCCAGGCATCGAGCCTGGCGAGCTTGCGGCGAAGGGGCTCGACCTTGCGAATGTTGCAGCACGCGACGCGCAGATCGACGCTCCGATACATGAGGTTCGGACCTTCGAGATCGACGAGCGGCCCGATCTCGGCGGGATCTGGATACTCGAACTCGACGGCGATGCCGTAGCGCTCCCGGATCTCCTCGAACAGCGTGTGGGTCTCGGGCGGCAGCCTGCCTGTGTCCAGGGTGAACACGCGCACCTCGGGGTTGAGCCGCCACGCCATGTCGATCAGCGCCATGCCGTCGACCCCCCCTGCTGCGCTGATCGCGAGCCTGGGATGGAAGCTGTCGAGCGCCCACTCGAGCAGCTCCTCGGCCCGGGTGTGCTCGAATCGCTCGGCGGCCTCGTGCACCCATGTCGCTTCCTCGTCGAGAACGGGCATCGCCGGCTCGTGCCAGGGCGCCCTGGGGTCGGCATCGGCCATCAGCGCTCACCTCCGACGCTCATCGCCGTTAGCTCGAAGCGGCGATCGCACGACTCGCACCGCCAGGCGCGCTCGCCGGCGTCGTCGGGGCGGATGTCCTGCTCGCCGCAGAACGGGCAGTAGAAGGGCACGGCCCGCGCGTTCATCGCAGCTCCCCGTGGGCGCTCGTCGGCTCGCCGAACCGCGCGAGCGCCTCGTCGTCGAGGGAGTTCACGAACGAGGAGAACGTGTCGTCGTCGGCTCGCTGCTGCCGGTAGCGTCGCAGCAGCAGCTCCACGTAGTCGGCGGCGTCCTCTGCGTAGATCTTCACCCCGCGGACCTTCCGCCCGAAGGCCGCTCCGTCGCCCATCGTGCCGCCGAGATGCACGAGGAAGGCATCGCTCTTCGTGCCGTCGGGCCGCGCACGCAACGCCGACATCAGCCCGATGTCGGCCACCTGGAAGCGTGCACACGAGTTCGGGCAGCCGTTCACGTGGATGCGCACGTCCTCGTCGGACTCGGGGAATCGTGCCTCGAGCTCGCTCGTGAGCCATGCGGCCCTGCCCTTCGTCTCACCGATCGCGAGCTTGCAGAACTCGATGCCGGTGCACGCCATCGTGGAACGCCGGAACGAGCTGCCTCGGGTACGCAGATCGAGCTCGTCGAGCCGCTCGATCAGCTGGTCGGCTCGGCCGGCGTCGACGTCGACGATCACGAGCTTCTGCTGCGCGGTCGCCCGAACCGAACCGCCTCCGAAGTCCTCGGCGAGGTCGGCGACGAGCCGCAGCTGGTGCCCGGCGATGCGCCCGGCACGGGGAGCGAAGCCCACCGACACCCGGCCGTCGCGCTGCGGCATGAGACCCACGTGTTCGCGATCTCCCATCGGCGCCGCGGCGGGCGGGCGCCCGTCGGGCAGGGGCCCGTGCTCCAGGAACTCGGACTCGAGGACCTCGCGCACGCGCTCGGGGCCCCAATCCTTCACGAGGAACTTGAATCGAGCGTGGTTGCGCGATCGCCGGTAGCCGTACTCACGGAACAGGCCCGTGACCCCGGCCCACACCTCGGCAGTGCGATCCCGCGGCACGAACGCTCCGAGCCGTTGCGCGAACATCGGATTGGTCGAGAGGCCTCCGCCGACCTGCAGGTCGTACCCGTGCTCGCCATCGGAGCCCCGGACCCCGACGAACGAGACGTCGTTGATCTCGTGGTTCGTGCAGCCCGCCTCGCACGCGCTGATCGACGTCTTGTACTTGCGCGGCAGGTTCGAGAACGCCGGGTCGCCGATGAACCGGTCGGCCACCGCCCGGACGTCGGACGTGGCGTCGAACACCTCGGCTGCGGTGACCCCGGCCAGCGGGCAACCGAGGATCACCCGGGGGGTGTCGCCGCAGGCTTCCTGGGTGGAGAGACCCACCGATCCGATGCGTTCCCAGATCGCGGGCACGTCCTCGATGCGGATCCAATGCAGCTGCACGTTCTGCCGGTCGGTCACGTCGGCGACGTCTCGGCCGAACCGCTCGCTCGCCCAGGCGATCGCGCGGACCTGGTCGGCGTTCATCCGGCCGCCGTCGATGCGGATGCGCATCATGAAGAACTCGTCCTCGAGATCCTCGGGCTCCGCGCTGCCCGTCCGTTCGGCCGGAACACCCTGCTTCCGCTGGGTGTACAGGCCCCACCACCTCATGCGGGCGCGCAGGTCCTGCTTGCCGATCGATCGGAAGCCCCCGGGCGCGTAGATGCGTTCGATACGTTCGCGCACGTTGAGCCCGTCGTCTTCCTTCTTGATCTGCTCGGCCGTGTTCAGCGGCTCGCGATATCCAAGGCCCCACTGCCCTTCGCCGCGGCGACGAGGGGTCCGAGGAGCGGGGATCTCGGTGTCGGTCATGGGTGGGCTCCGGTGTTGCGGTCCGGGAACACGAAAGGCCGCCGTGGCGGCGGCCCAGATGATGCGGGTCGAGGGGGGATCAGGTCCGCGCGCGGATGTGGGCGCTCGAGGCGCCGCGAGCGACCGCCCGACAGCACAGGCGCGAGGGGATCATGGCTCCCACCAGCCCGACGGTCCGTGTACGGATCACGCTGATTCCTACCTCCCAGATCGGAATCGCACGTTGCGACGGTATCCAGGGTCCGTGCGCGCTGTCAACGGTGGCCGGCCTCGCTCCCGTCGCGCCCTACCGCCTCGACCTGCGTTTGTCACGGTGTGGTGCCGGGTACGTCCTCGACCTTCCATCCGAAGGTGCCGTGAGGAAGGAGGCCGCCATCGTGGCGCGCGCGTCACCGATCACCGACGAGGAAGCGCTGCTCGGCGTGCTCGACGACGCCGTCGGTTCCCTTCGAGGGGCCGGCATCCCGTTCCTCATGATCGGGGGAGTGGCGTCCACGGTCTGGGGCAGGGACCGAGGCACCACCGACATCGACGTGTTCGTGCGGCCCGACGCCGTGCCGGGGGTGCTCGACGCCCTCGCCGCCCACGGCTTCGACACGTGGACGGAGAACGAGCACTGGCTCCACAAGGCGCGGCGCGACGGCGTCACGGTGGACATCATCTTCCGGACGGCACGGGACATCCTGCTCGACGACGAGATGCTGCGGCGCGCTTCGGTCGGCACGTTCCGAGGTCGGCGACTGCCGATCGCCCCGCCCGAGGATCTGCTCGTGATGAAGGCGAGCGCGGCGGCCGAGGACACCGCTCGGTACTGGTACGACGCGCTCGGCATCCTGTCGAAGGCGGATCTCGACTGGCCGTACCTCATCACACGGGCTCGTCAGCACGGCGCTCGCCGCACGCTGAGCCTGCTGCTCTTCGCTTCCTCGGTCGACCTCGTGGTGCCCAGCGAGCCGATGGCCGAGCTGTGGGCGGCTGTGCACGATGACGGGGGCATGCCGCGATGACCGAGCGCGCCGACGCCGCCGAGCGCGCCGAGGACACCGCGTACCTCGCCGCTCACCTGCAGGAGATGCTGGCGAGCGACCCCCGGGTCCACGAGCCCGAGCTGGATGTCGCCGTCATCGGGGCGCGGGTCGAGGTGGAGGGCATCGTTCCCACCGAGGAGCGGCGGGTCTCCGTGACGATCGTGCTCTCGGAGGCCTGCCCCGACCACGAGATCGACAACCGCACGACGGTGGCCGACTACGAGCCGACAGGCGGAGAGGAACGGATCTCGTGATCCGTGTGGCCGCGGTCGGTGACGTGCACGTCGGTCTGGACTCCGCCGGCACGTTGCGGTCCAGATGGGAGGACATGCCCGGCCGGACCGACGTGTTCCTGTTGGCCGGTGATCTCACGAAGGGGGGCGAGGTCGAGGAGGCGGCCGTGCTCGCCGGCGAGCTCGAGGGGCTCCCGTTTCCGGTGATCGCTGTGCTCGGCAACCACGATCACCACGCCACCGATGCGGATGCCGTGCGGGCCGTGCTCGTCGACGCCGGGGTCATCGTCCTCGAGGGCGAAACGCACTCCGTCGAAGTTCGCGGCACGAGCGTGGGTGTGGTGGGGGCGAAGGGGTTCGCCGGAGGGTTCGAGGGTGCCATGGCGACCGAGTTCGGTGAGCAGGAGATGAAGGCCTTCGTGCACCACACCCAGGAACGCGCCGACGCGATCGATCGCCAGCTGTCCTCGCTCGAGGCGGACCTGCGGATCGTGCTCCTGCACTACTCGCCGGTCAGGGAGACGCTGAGGGGGGAGCCCCCCGAGATCTATCCGTTCCTCGGCAGCTACCTGCTCGCCGAGCCCTGCGACCGGGCGAACGTGGATCTCATCGTTCACGGGCACGCGCATCGCGGGCAGCATCGCGGCACGACCCGCGGCGGTGTCCCCGTGCGGAACGTGGCGATGTCGGTGATCCAGCGCGCGTACGCGATGTTCACGTTCGACGAGAGGGCCGAGCGTCGCTCCGCCATCGATGACCGAGGCCCCGTGACGCGTCGATCGGTATCGGGGGTGGACGTCGCTTGACCCGGACAGCGACACCGCCGACGGCTCGCGAGACGACCCTCATCTCTGTCGGGACGAGCGGCTGGGTGTACCGCGACTGGCGCGACCGGGTCTACCCTGCCGGTCTGCCGCAGCGGGCGTGGCTGCACCATCTGAGCCGTCGCTTCGCGACGATCGAGATCAATGCCTCGTTCTATCGGCTGCCCTCACCAGAGACGTTCCACGGGTGGTCGCTACAGGTGCCCGACGGATTCGTGTTCGCGGTGAAGATGAGTCGCTACCTCACCCATCTGCGGCGGCTGCGCGAGCCCCTCGAGCCGGTGGAGCGCTTCTGGGGAGCGGCGACGGAGCTGGGCCCGGCCCTCGGCCCGGTGCTGTGCCAGTTCCCACCCACGTTCGCACGTGAACTCGCGCTGCTCGAGGAGTTCCTGTCGGTCATACCCGCCGACATGCGGGCCGCGTTCGAGTTCCGCCATGCAAGCTGGCATGACGACGATGTCTGGGCGGCGCTCGACCGAGCCGGTGCCGCCAACGTGATCGCCCATCGCCCCCGAGCCCGACCGCCCCTGGTCGTCACCGGAGGCTGGAGCTACATCAGGTTCCATCAGGGCTCGCTCCTTGGTCCTGGATACCGCCAGGCGACCCTCGCGACATGGGCCCGGCGGATCCGCGATCTGCCGGCGGGGCGCACATACGTGTACTTCAACAACGACGCCGGCGGGGCTGCGGTCCGCGACGCCGAGCGGCTCGAGGCTCTGCTCGCTCGCTGAGCCTGCGCGCCGTCCTAACGGCTACTAGGCTCAGCTGTGAGACGGCAGGACGCTGCGCGGGTCGAGGATTCCGAGATCGGCCGTGATGGAGGTCGGGCGTGCGGCCACCGCGTCCCGCAGCTGGGTTTCGTTGCTGACGTCCCACACGTTGACGGACCATCCCTCTCGGGCGACCGATCGGAGGACCTCCTGGAACGTCTGCGTCTGCACGCTGATCGAGAGCCGGTTCACACCCCAGGACCTCGCGTCGTCGAGCATCTGGAGCACGGGCCTGGGGCTCACCTGGAGCCAGGCCGCCACGGTGTCGAGCGGGACCGATCTGCGGGCGTCGGGGCGCGCACACTGCAGGGCCTCGAATCCGGGGCGTCCCCCGATGATCTCGGGAGCGGTGTTGAACCACAGATCCTCGTCCTCGATCGCCGAACGAGACACGGCGGAGATCACTCCGTCGAGCACGGGCCCGCCTTCCTTCAGGTCGATCTTCGCCCCCCGTCCCGCGGCAGCCACCTCGTCGAGCCAATCCTCGAACGGGCGGTCGCCCTCATCGCCCGGTGTATGGGTGGTCACGATCGTTCCCGAGGGCGCGATCCGGGCGTCGCACTCGGCCCAGCGGACGGAGGACCTGAAGAAGCGGATCAGATCATGTCGCCGGTTCAGCCGATGCCAGATCAGCTCGATCCCGTCGATGTGTGACGGCCATAGGTCGCGCGCCGAAGATGAGCCGCCCGACGGAGACGCCGCGTTCTCGGAAACGCGCACGTCTCCTATGAGCGCTTCTCGGCGGTCGCCTTGCCGCCCTTGCGGCCGGCGGCCTTCTTCTGCGCGGTGGTGCCTCCCTGCTTCGAACTGCCGCCGGAGCCGGACTTCTTGCCGCCCCGCTTCGAGGCGCCCGGTGAGTTGGCGATCTTGGCCGCTCGCTCCTTGGACATGCCCTTGTCCTTGAGCGCCTCGTACTGCTTCTCGTTCTTCACGTTGCTGCGCCGTTTCGGCATGGTCACTCACACCTCCTCACTCGTTCATGCATTCATGCGGAGCTCGTCGCCTTCAGCGCCTCCTTGCGGGCCTGCATCCGGTCGCCGAGCTCCTCGAGCTCGTCGTCGTCGAAGACCTTCTCGGCCTGGTCGAACATCTCGCCTTCCTCTTCCTCGATGTGATGCTCGAGGTTCTCCTTCATCACGGAGAACTTGGCCATCCAGGTCTCATCGCTCGGCTCGACGCCCTCGATCTCGGCCATCACCATGTCGACGACGTGATGCTCCTCGTAGCCTTCGAGGGCGAGGTCTTTCGTCTTGGGGTGTTCCTTGAGCGCCGGGTAGAAGATCTCCTCCTCGATCGTCTCGTGGATCTCGAGCTCGGCCTTGAGCGTCGCGAGGCCTTCCGTGCGGGTCTTCTCCGCGCGATCGGTCGTGCTCTCGAGGTCCGACAGCATCGACTTCACCTCGTCGTGGTCCTGCTTCAGAAGCTTCAGGGCGTTCATCGTCGATCTCCTCCCCATGCGGCCGCATGCCGCGGTCTCGGCGCGGCCGGATGCCGCGGTCTCGGCCTTCCCGTCGAGGGCTCCGACGAAACCTCGCTGAGCGAGCGGGCGACCGGGGGTTCCAGGGGTTTCGTGGCACCGGCGAGGGGGAACCGATACGGCATCAGCGCGCCCGCCAGAGGAGCGGAATGGAAGGGGGAACCGATGCCTCAGCGAGCATGGAGCGACAAGCGCGAGCGGCAGTACGAACACATCAAGGCCGGCTTGAAGGAACGCGGCCGCTCCGAGGACACCGCCGAGGAGATCGCGGCGCGCACCGTGAACAAGGAGCGCGCTCGATCAGGCGAGGCCAGGGAGAGCTCGCCGACCTCGAGGTCCGACATCTCGAGCGGGCGACGAGGTGGGCTCCGATCGCATCGAGGGTCGGGGGGTCGCACGCGCGATCAGCTGTACGAGGAAGCCAAGGACCTCGGCATCGACGGCCGTTCCCGCATGAACAAGGAGCAGCTGCTCCGGGCCGTCAACCGCCGCACCGGCCGGAAGGGTCGCTGAGGCGTTCGCATGGCCGCGCAGGAGGGGGGAGCCGCGACCGGCGCTTCCACACGGCCTGACCCGCTGCCGATCGGACGGTTGCAGCGTCAACGGGCGCTGCGGCGCGTGGGGCTGGCCGCACTCGGGCTGCTCGTCATCGCAGGCCTACTCAACCTCTTCGGTGTCTGGGTCCGCGTCGCCGCGGCGTCACGCGACGGTGTGACCCTCGAGGTTTCGTACGCAGCGGTCACTCGATCCGGACTCGAGACGCCGTGGACGGTCGTCGTTCGATCCTCGGATGGGTTCGACGGTCCGATCACGATCGCAACGTCGGCGGAGTACTTCGAGCGCTTCGACTTCAACCAGTGGTATCCGGAGCCGTCGTCGTCGGCGATCCGAGACGACGTGTTGCTGCTCTCGTTCGAGGCGCCTCCTGCGGGCAGCCGAGACCTCACCGTGCGGTTCGACGGCCGAGCCTCTCCCTCGTTCGGCTTGGGCTCGCACGCCAGGACCGAGCTCGAGACCGACGGCCTGCCCTCGCTTGCGGTCGACTACCGAACGGTGGTGATGCCCTGATGGAGATCGTGCTTCGGGCCGCGGCGACGTTCCTGTTCCTCTGGTTGATCACGCGCGTGATCGGCAAGAAGGAGCTGGCCGAGATGTCTGCATTCGAGCTCGTGCTGATCGTGACGATCGGGGACCTCGTGCAGCAGGGCGTGACGCAGGAGGACATGTCGGTCACCGGTGCCATGTTGGCCGTCGGCACGATCGCGTTGCTCGTGGTCGCGATGTCCTACATCGGCTTCCGGTGGAGGGAGTCGACCCGTGTCATCGAGGGCGTGCCCGTGATCGTCGTCGACGCTGGCTCGATCCTGCACGAGGTGATCGCGATCGAGCGGCTCTCAGAGGAGGAAGTCGTCTCCTCTGCGCGCGCTCAGGGCATCGAGGATCTGCGACAGGTGCGATACGGCGTGCTCGAGCCCGACGGTTCCTTCTCGTTCGTGCGAACCGACCGTGCCCGTCCTGCGTCCTCGCGGGAGAAGCCGACCTAGCTTTCGAGAGGCTCGAGGTCGTGGGCGAGCGTCAGCACGCGCCCGCGCTCATCGTCGGAGAGCCCCCTGAGGGGCGGGCGGACATCGGGGGTCACCAGCACGTCTCGCGCGACCAACACCTGCTTCAGGGCCGCATGGAACGGGACGCCGGCGAGCTCGTCGCGCGACCTGCACACCTGTTCGTGCGCCAACTCACTCCGCTCGTGCACGAGTTCCGCCACGACCTCGGGGAAGGCGGCGGCCAGGCCGCTCACGCATCCGACGGCTCCGGCCGTCAAGCCCTCGAGCACCAGGGGCTCCGATCCGACGAACACGTCGAGACCGAGCCGTAGATACGGCTCGACGGCCGCGAAAGGTGTGTCGGACACCTTCATGCCGACGACGTTCGGTGCCGAGGCGGTCACTCGTGAGACCACCGCGGGAGGGATCGCGTACCCACTGCGCGCGGCGAACTCGTACACGTAGAACGGAAGCGGGTCGGCAGCGTTCGCAGCGGCGACGAGGTGCCGCGTGAGCTCGTCGTCGTCGAGCGGGTGGTACGGAGGCGCGACCACCGCGACCGCCGCCGCGCCCACGCTCTGTGCGTGTGCGGCGAGCGCGATCGTGTCGAGCGATGTCTGGGCGCCCGCGTGCACCGCCACGTCGAAGTTCGCCGAGGCGCCCGAGACGAAGGCCTCAGCCACCGACCTGCGCTCATCGACGTCGAGCAGCATGCCCTCGCCGGTCGTGCCGCACACCAGCGCGCCGTCGACGCGGCCGGCCGCCAGGAACCCCGCGTAGCGCGGGATCGAGTCGAGATCGACCGCGCGGCCGCCGTCACGCATCGGTGTGAGCGCTGCGGCGATCGATCCATGCAGGCGGCGGATCATGGCCGGAGTCTACGGGCGCCGCGACGCTCAGAAGAGGTTGCGCAGCGCCAGCAGCGTGTTCTCGACCGGCTTCTCGGCGATGCGACGCATGAACCACGGGTACCACGACGGACCGTAGGAGATCAGCGTTCGCACGGCATGCCCTTGCTTCGCGAGCCGCCGCTGCTGGTCGACCCTGATGCCGTAGAGCATCGCGATCTCGAACCGGTCGTGCCCGCCGAGCTCGTTCTCGATGCGCGCGATCAGGTCGGTGTCGTGCGAGCCGAGCACGAGCTGTCGGCACCCTCCCGCCGCCAGGTGCTGGGCGAGGCGGAAGTAGCTTTCGTCGATCGCGGCCTTCGACGTGAACACGATACCGGCTGGTTCCCGGTATGCGCCCTTGACCAGCCTGATCGATGGCTCGGACGGCAGCAGCCGGACGATGTCGTCATAGGTCCGCCGCAGGTAGGCCTGCAGGCACAGGCCGATGTTCGGCGATCGGCGGAGCTGCTGTTCGTACAGGTCGATCGTGCCGTCGACGTAGTCGGAGGACTCGATGTCGATCCAGCACGTACGATCGAGCTCGGCCGACCGGTCCACGAGCCGCTCGATGTGGGTGGCCGTCACGGCGGGATCCTGGTCGAACCCCAGTTGCGTGAGCTTGACCGAGACCTCGGCGTCGAGCCCGGCCTCCTCGATCCGATCGAGCAGCCGCAGGTACTCGCCCGAGGCTTCCGCCGCCAGCGCGAGGTCCCGCGTGTTCTCTCCGAGCCGGGTGAACGCGGCCGAGACCCCGAACTCCTGGGCGATGCGTTCGGCGGCGGCCAACGCTTGCTCCGCGGACTCGCCGGGCATGAACCGGGCGACCGATCGCTGCACGAACCGCATACGAGGAAGCCTCGTGCCGAGGGCCGGGCTCTCCGAGGCCCAGAGCAGGGACGATCTGACCGGGTTCATGGCCCGGGCATCCTACCCCCGCCCCCTCTCGACTCCGCTGCCGGTCGAACGGGCGGCGTGCCTCAGACCAGCAAGGCTCCACTGCTCCGGCACACAGCTCCGACCGTCGGCGGCGGCGGAACCGGTGACGGCTCGGGCACGGGCGCCGGCGGCGGCGTCGGACCCGGCTCGGGCGGTGGCATCGGTGTCGGTTCCGGCTGCGGCGATGGCGCCGGCGGCCGAGGTGGGGGCGAGGGCTCGCGCCCCAGCCCCCTGCCTCGGTCCGCCGCATGCGGCAGGGGGGGCCGCCGCACACTTGGTCGCGCAGGGGTCATATCAGATCCCCACGTCTCGGAATCGGCGCTCGGCGACCCGCGCATCCTTCCGTCGCTTCCTTGGGGCCTGCAGGACGTACGGATGCGGTTGTTCGTGCTGCCAACACATACCTCGGGGGTTGTAGATGGACAGGACCGTCGTGCACCTCTCGTTCGCGCATACCCGGCCTCGCGGGTGCACCTCGCCGGTCGTGATCCCCGTACCGACCATCCGTCCTCGGACGACCTCGTCGATCTCGATCATCGCCATCGGGGTGGTCCTCCCTCCAGATCTTGGTTCCTTGCGGTCGAGGAAGCCTTCGCGGGCAGGCAGTACCCCTGCCGGTGCCTCTCGAAACCTGAGACCGAGCCCGGGGATCAGGACGTGCTGGCGGTGGTGTCCGACGGTTCCAGCTCGAACCAGACGTGGGTGGCGCCGTCGGTCCGCGTGCCCCAAGCGGTGGCGATCCGATCGACGAGGAAGAGGCCCCGGCCGAAGCCGCTCGGCGGGCCCTCCGTGCGAGGACGAGACGGGAAGCCGGGCCCCTGATCGACCACCTCGACGCGCAACCGCCGACCATCGAGGCCGAGCTTGACCTCGATCGGCTGATCCGGTGGAAGCGACGCGTGGCGCACGCTGTTCGTCACGAGCTCGCTGATCAACAGCCGGGCATCCTCGATCGTACGGTCCGGAAGCCGTCCGCGGAAGCGATCGAGAGCGTCGCGGGCGAGCTTGACCGCTCGCGGGGTTGGGTCGAGTCGTATCACGACGGGCTCGGTCACCTACGTCTCACGGGAAAGGCTGCCATATCCTCAATCGCCTCATACCGGAGGCGGCCCGGTTCCAAACCTCGGCTCGAGGCTCCGAGGGGCCGAGCCGGTGGCTCACGCAGGCAGGTCCTCGACCGAAACCTCGATCGTGAACGCCGAGTCGAGGCCGGTGAGGGCGATCACCTTGGCGGGGGAGCCCTGCACGCCGACGAGGCGCAGCTCACCGTCGCGCTCGCGAGCTCGCTCGAGCGTCGCCACCAACACGCCGAGGCTGCTCGAATCCATGAACGTGACATCGGTGAGGTCGATCGCGATGTGCGGCGCATCGGCGTCGAACGCACCGTCGAGAGCAGACCGCAGGGCATCGGCCGTGGAGAGGTCGAGCTCGCCCCGCACCTCGACGACCGTCCATATGCCCCTTTTCCGCGTTTCGAACGACGGTTCCACGGACATCTCCCGTATCGTGACGAACGACGCCTGATCTGCGTCATTCGACCGGACAGTATCAGGGAAGGAAACGGTGGACACGCTCAAAGGGTCCGTGCGGCTGGCGATGCCGGCCGATCCCGGCTCGATCTCGATCGTCCGGGCCGTCGTCGCGAGCGTCGCCTCGAAGCTCGACCTGTCATATGACTCGGTCGACGATCTTCGGATCGCGGCCGCTGAGGCCTCCGCGCTGCTGCTGACGGGGGGGGAGACCGGAACGCGGCTCTACGCCGACCTGGAGCCGGTCGCAGAAGGCCTCAGGCTCGCGCTGTGGGTCGACGGGGACGACGTCTCCGGCCTCGTCGAGCGAAGCGGGATCGCCTGGCGCCTGATCGAGGGCTTGACCGATGACGCGGACGTGATCGAGATCGATGGTCACCGCGGGATCGAGCTTCTCGTCCGGGCCGTGCCACGGTGAGTGGACGGCTCGACCCGAACGTGTCGGCCGGCTCGGGCCAGACCGCCGAGGACCACGAGGTTTCGGCGTTGTTCGCACGG
The DNA here is from genome assembly GCA_035249905.1 of Actinomycetota bacterium. Taxonomy (GTDB): domain Bacteria; phylum Actinomycetota; class UBA4738; order UBA4738; family HRBIN12; genus JAOUEA01. The sequence goes on from DATFFT010000059.1 coordinate 24,076, forward strand.
CTCCCCGACGATGCTGCGCGCGACGAGATCGTCCTACGCTTCGGTTCCTTCGCCGAGTACCTGGCCCGGCGCTTCGCCGGTCGAGGGGAGCCGCTCGACGACCTGATCCAGGTGGCCAACATCGGCCTGCTGAACGCGGTCGATCGGTTCGACCCTTCCCGCAACGTACGCTTCTCGACGTTCGCCGCCGCCACGATCGTCGGAGAGCTGAAGCGGCACTTCCGAGACAAGGGATGGGCCCTGCGGGTGCCGCGGCGCATGCAGGAGCTTGCGGTGCGCATCAACCAGCTGCTGCCGGAGCTAACGCAGTCGTTGGGACGCTCACCGACGATCCCGGAGCTGGCCGAGCATCTCGACGTCACGACCGACGACATCGTGGAGGCGATGGACGCCGTCCAGGCCTACTCGACGTCGTCGCTCGACGCTCCGATCGGGGGCGAGGGGAAGGCTCCGATCGAAACGATCGGCGGAGATGACCCGTCGCTCGAGCTGCTCGAGGAGTGGTCGTCGCTGGCGCCGACCGTCGCGGAGCTCTCGCCGCGTGATCGGCGGGTGCTCTTCCTTCGGTTCTTCCAGGGACTCACCCAGAGCGAGATCGCGCAGGACGTCGGCGTCAGCCAGATGCACGTCTCGCGCATCCTGACCCAGACCCTCGAGAAGCTCCGGCGTCAGGCCGAGGCCTGACGGCGGCGGGTCGCCGAGACCTCGGGGCGGTTTGGCCCCGTCCGGACGCGGGCATGTGACCCGGGTGCCACGCCTGCATCGAGTCGATCCCACGACGCCGGGCATCGCACGCCGCCGTCGTGGAAAGGGATTCTCCTACGAGGACGCCAGAGGCCGGCCCCTTCGTGATCCGGCCGTGCTCGAGCGCATCCGGGGATTGACGATCCCGCCCGCCTGGACGCAGGTGTGGATCTGCCCCGACCCCGAGGGACACCTGCAGGCCGCGGGTAACGACGCGGCCGGTCGGCGACAGTACCTCTATCACCCGGCCTGGCGGGAACGTCAGGACGTGCGGAAGTTTCGACGCATCGAGGAGTTCGCCCGATCCCTGCCCGGCATGCGGTCGGCGATCGATGCGCATCTCGATCTCGACGGTCTTCCGAAGGAGCGGGTGTTGGCGGTCGCGGTGCGGCTGCTCGACCGCACGACGTTCCGGATCGGATCCGAGGCCTACGCCGACGCCAACGGTTCCTTCGGACTGGCCACGATCCGCAAGAGCGACGTCACGATCGACGGGCCCAGGCTGATCTTCGACTACGTGGGCAAGGGCGGCGCCCGGCGCGTGCACGAGGTGCGAGATGCCAGGCTCACCCCGCTCCTGGGCCGCATGAAGCGGCGGCGCGGCGGGGGAGTCGAGCTCCTCGCCTACCGGGAAGCTGGACGCTGGCGCGACGTGCGATCGGGCGACGTCAATGGCTACCTGAAGGACCTGCTCGGCCCCGAACACTCCGCGAAGGACTTCCGGACCTGGCATGCGACGATGCTGGCCGCGATCGACATCGCTCACGCGCAGGCCGAGCTCGAGGGATCGAAGGCCTCCCGGCGCCGAGCGGTCACGGCGACCGTCGGCCGGGTCGCCGAGCACATGGGCAATACGCCCGCGGTCTGCCGCGCCTCCTACATCGACCCCCGGATCTTCGATCGCTTCAAGGAAGGTCGCACGATCGCCCCGGTCCCGGCTCGGACCCTCTCGGACGACGATGAGGCCGTTCGCGAACGCGTCGAGCGCGCCGTGCTCGAACTGCTCGCCGGCGACGACGAGTGGGCCGCCGCGGCCTAGCGACGGCAGGGTCGCTCGTTCCGCCTCAGTCCTGGGGCGAGGACGGCCCGGGATCGACCGTTTCGGAAGACGCTCGACGTTCTACGTCGAGTCGCTCCTCGTCGGCGGAGGCGAGCGAGGGGCCGGGCACGCGATGGCCGCACGAGTAGATCACGAGCTCGGTCGCATCGGCCCGCTGCACCGGCTCTCGTGAACCGGGAACCGAGTCGTACACGATGTCGACGATCGTGCCTCGCGAGCAGACCGGACACGTTCCGGTATTCCCGGCCCCGTTCTCGGCGTCACTCACAGCAGCGGCCCGACCCGAGCTCGGTGGCGGAGCGGCCGCAGCGACAGCCGACCTCGGATCCCTCGAGGGGGATCCGGTCGCGGCACGCGATTGCACACGAGATGTCGCACGGCAACCCGCTACCGGTGACGTTCGTCGCGGGAGTCACTGCTCGAGGGGCCCATCGAGTTGGTCCTGGGACTCCTCGCGGACCAGCTCGGAGCGGTCGGCGATCGGACGCTCGGTGTCCGAGGGTTCATGCCCCGGATCGGGGGACTCCAGGCTCGAGTAGCCACCCCACAGCAGCGCAAGCATCGTGCCGCCGATCGCCGCGCCGATGAGCACCATGATGCTGCCGGTGCCCCACGTGTCGAACGCCAGCGCCGCGATGAGCGCGCCGACCGCGAGGCCGAAGAGTGGTCCGACCAACAGCGAGACGCCGAGGCGCCGTCGGATCCGTGAGCCGATGCGTTGGGAAGCAGGATCGCTCATGCGTCCAGCGATTCCCCCCGCGCCCCACGGCGAAACGTTCGAACCGGCCCCGTCGCATCGTGTAGAAGCCGAAGAACCGGGGTACGGACGACCGACGCCAAGGGAGGGCGCGGATGGAGGAGGGGCATATGTCCGACTACGTGGATCCGTTCCCCGGTCGACTCGAGCGGTCGCCGGCAGACGTGGGCCGGGAAGACGGCGATGGATCGCAGGTCGCTCAGTGGCCCGATGTCGCCTTCGAGGACATCCTCGCCGAGGTCGAGGAATCCCAGCGTGCGGATCTCGAGGAGATGGCATGAAGATCGGCGTGAAGCTCTGCGCCGAGGAACGATCGGCGTCGGAGCTCGTCGACGATGCGGTGCGCGCCGAAGAGGCCGGCTTCGACTTCGCTGCGCTCTCCGACCATTTCCATCCCTGGATCGACGAGCAGGGGGAGAGCCCGTTCGCTTGGGCGGTGATGGGGGCGATCGCAACGGTGACCGACCGGATCGAGGTGGGGACCGGGGTGACGTGCCCGACGATCAGGATGCATCCGGCGATCGTGGCTCAGGCCGCCGCAACGGTCGCCACGATGATGCCGGGACGTTCGTTCCTCGGAGTGGGCACGGGAGAGAACCTCAACGAGCACGTCACGGGTGAGCGGTGGCCGCGGCCGGACGTTCGTCGCGACATGTTGCGCGAGGCGGTCGCCGCGATCCGGGCGCTCTGGTCGGGAGAGTTGGTGACGATCCGTGGCGAGCACTTCGTGGTCGACGGCGCCAGGCTCTACTCGGTGCCCGAGGACCCGCCACCGGTGCTCGTGTCCGCGAGCGGGAGTGAGGCCGTCTCCCTGGCTGCCGAGATCGGCGACGGCCTGATCGGCACCTCACCCGACGCCGACCTGCTCTCGACCTACCGGGCCGAGGCAGGAGACCGGCGGATCGCATATGGCGAGATGACCGTGTGTTGGGACGAGGACCCCGAGGCGGCGATGGACACGGTCATGCGCTGCTGGCCGAACCTGGCGCTGCCCGGATCGTTGAACGCCGAGCTCGCTCTCCCGAAGCACTTCGAGGATGCGACCGAGCTCGTGCGAGTGGACGACCTGCGGCCCAGCGTCGTCGTCGGCCCCGAGCTCAGGGACTACCTCGGATCCGTCGAGGCTTACGAGCGTGCGGGATACGACGGCGTGTGGTTCCACCAGGTGGGCGACGATCAGGAAGGGTTCAGGACGTTCGCCGAGAAGGAGCTGCTGCCGGCCGTCAGGGCCTCCTGACCACGACGAGCGCGACGTCGTCGTCGGGCATGAACTCCTCGAGCAGGCGATGCTCGATGCCCCGCACGATCTCGGCCGCGGAGCGTCCCCTGCATGAAGCGAGGTACTCCCTGAGCCGGTGTTCCCCGGTTTCGACGCCGACATCCCGGTGCTCGATCAGCCCGTCGGTATAGGCGATCAACGCGTCGCCGGATCCGAGGTCGATCGTGACGTCGTGCAGGGTCGGATCATCGAACGAACCGAGGATCGTTCCCGCCTGTCCGACACGTTCGGTCGTGCCGTCGGCCAGCACCAAGAATGGCGGCGGATGCCCTGCAAGGCAGAGTGTGACACGGAGATGATCGGGACCAGGGCGCAGGCGCATCTGGCACACGGTGCAGAACCGCTCCGCGCTCACCCGTTCGGTCCTGATCAGAGCGTCGTTCAAGGCCCTGAGCACGGCGCTCGGCCGGGACTCGTATCGGCCGGATGCGCGCAACGTGTGTGCCGCAAACCCCATCACGGCCGCTGCGCCCGGACCCTTCCCGGAGACGTCGCCGACCACGGCACACCACGAGCCGTCGCCGTGAGGGAAGACGTCGTAGAAGTCCCCGCCGATCTCGTCGTTCGGCGAGTACGGTCGATAGACGGCGGCGAGCTCGACCCCCTCGATCTCCGGGAGCGTCTCGGGCGCCAGGCTGCGTTGGAGCGCTCGGGCCATCGCCTCCCTGCCGTCGGCCAGGGAGGCTCGCTCGAGCGCCGACGCGATCCGGTTCGCGGCGAGCTCGAGGACCTCCAACTCCTCGGCGGTGAAGCCGCGCGGTTCCATGGTCGCCACGTGGATGACCCCCTTGACCTCGCCCCGATAGACGAGCGGAGCACCCATCAGCGAGCTCATGACGTCGGTGAGCCAGTGGCGCTGGGGTTCGAGCGTCCGGAGGTCGTTCGCTACGAGCGGGGTGGCGGTGCTCGCGATCGTGCCTGCGATGCCCAACCCGATGGGGACGGTCACCTCGGAGCCGTCCGTCTCGACACCGACCGTCGAGTGCTCGACGAGCTCGTTTCCCGATCGATCGACCAACAGCAGCGTGGCGGAGTCGGTCTCGAGCACCGCACGGAGCGTGCGGAGGAGCCGCCGGGCGAGATCGTCGAAACCGAGCCCGGACAGGGTGGCGTCGGTGACGGCCTGGACCTGCTGCAGGCGCCGGATCGACCGAGCGAGCCGCGCCTCGGTCTCGATCCGCTCGGTCACATCCTGGAACACGCTGACGGCGCCTTCGATCGACTCGTCATCGGTCGATCGGATAGGCGCAGAATCGACCTCGACCGTCACGGCCGTGCCATCGTGACGCTCGACCTCGATCCGCTCGGCGAGCACGATCTCTCCGGTCATGAGCGACCGATCGAGCGGAAGCTCTCCGGCTCGGTAGCGAGAACCGTCTGGCCGTCGTGCGCTCCACGAACGCCCTCCCCCGGGGTCCGGCCCGTCCGGATCCTCGCCCGGTTCGAGGATGTCGCGGGACCGGGCGTTGCGCACGATGATGGTGCCTGCCGCGTCTGCCACGACCACACCGCTTGGCATCTGCTGCAGCACCTGGCGCATCGTGTTCCGCTCGGCGGCCAGCGTACGGGCGAGCGACTCGATCTCCGAGCCCGCGAGGTCGGTCTCGTCGCGCGCCGCATCCTTCGAGGCGAGCGAGTATGCGACCAGGAACGACAGGGCCATGAACACCGCGATGCCGATCAGGACTTCGAGCTCGCCCGATCCATCTCGGGCAGGGATCTCGAAGCCCAGCATCAGACCGCTCGAGACGAGCGATGCGAGCACCCCGGCGCCGAGACGCCCGACGAGCGTCGGGCCCAGCACCGCGAGCAGGAACGGGGCGCTGGACACACGGTCGAGGATCTCGCCGGATGTCACCAGCCAGGCGGCGGCGGCCGGCAGGACCACGGCGAGCGCGAGGCCCACGAGTAGCTCGGTCCGCTGCCGTGGTCGCCACAGCCAACGTCGCGTCGATCTCCGGCGGCCTGTGGACGAACGCTCGCTCATCTCCGACGTACGCTACGCCTCCGCCCACGACGGTGCCTCACACACTCACAGGTGTGAGCGACGCCCTGCCGGGGAAACACGGCCGCATGAAGCCCACGACGAGCGGCGGACCCAACGGTGTCGCCCGTGCCTACTGGGCAGAGGTGTTCTCCGGGGTGAGCGTCGAGACAGAGCGGCGTCGCCGCCGGGCGCGAACGATGAATCTCCGAGTCAGACGTCAAACGGCCGGTGGCGTGCCGAGGTCGAGGTTCGCGTGATGGCGGACGACGCATCGGCGTGGGTTCCGCGGCGAGCGGGGGTGCCGCGACTCCGGGAGGTCGCGCGGACGTGCCGCGGATGCGAGCTGTGGCGTTCGGGGACGCAGACGGTCTTCGGTGAGGGCTCGTCGCGCGCCCGGATCATGCTGGTGGGCGAGCAGCCCGGGGACCGGGAGGACATCGAGGGTCGGCCTTTCGTCGGCCCCGCCGGGCGGCTCCTCAAGCAGGCGCTCGATCATGTCGGGATCCCGCTCCGCGACGTGTACCTCACGAACGTCGTGAAGCATTTCCGTTGGGAGGCTCGAGGGAAGAAACGCATCCATCGCAAGCCCTCGCTCGCACACGTGCGGGCATGCGAGCCGTGGCTGCGAGCCGAGATGCGGGCCGTCAGACCCGACATCGTCGTCCTCATGGGTGCCACCGCTGCACAGAGCATGCTCGGCACGGCTTTCCGAGTCACGCAGCACAGAGGAAAGTTCGTGCCCGCCTCGTTCCATCCACTCGTGACGGCGACCGTTCACCCATCATCCATCCTCCGAGCCAGGGACCAAGACCGGGCGAGCGCCCTGGACTCCTTCGAGGCCGATCTTCGATTCGCCGCTCAGGCGGTCACTCCGCGAACTGCGCCTCCTCGGTCGAGCCCTTGAGGGCCAGCGTCGAGGAGCCGCCGCCGGAGATCACGGTCGAGACCCGATCGAAGTACCCGGTGCCGACCTCGGCCTGATGCCGGGTGGCCGTGTAGCCCTCGGCCTCCATCGCGAACTCCCGCTCCTGCAGTTGCACGTACGCGCTCATGCCCTCGCCCGCGTAGCCGTGGGCCAGCTCGAACATGCTCGCGTTCAGGGCGTGGAACCCCGCGAGCGTGATGAACTGGAACCGGTACCCCATCGCTCCGAGCTCCTTCTGGAACCGAGCGATCGCCGCGTCGTCGAGGTGCTGCTTCCAGTTGAACGAAGGACTGCAGTTGTAGGCGAGCAGGGTGTCCGGGTACATCGCGTGGATCCCGTCGGCGAAGGCGCGCGCCTCGTCGAGGTCGGGGGTCGCGGTCTCGCACCAGAGCATGTCGGCATATGGAGCGTAGGCGAGCGCTCGAGCGATCGCCGCTTCCATGCCGTTCGTCACCCCATAGAAGCCTTCGTGGGTACGCTCGCCGGTCGTGAACCGTCGGTCGCGAGGATCGACGTCACTGGTGAGCAGCGTGGCCCCGAGCGCGTCGGTGCGGGCGACCAGGAGCGTCGGCACGCCGGCCACGTCGGCCGCGAGACGGGCGGCCGTCAGGGTCCGAACGAATCCGTCGGTCGGCACGAGGACCTTGCCGCCGAGATGGCCGCACTTCTTCTCGCTCGCGAGCTGGTCCTCGAAGTGCACACCCGCCGCGCCGGCCTCGATCATCGAGCGCATCAGCTCGAACGCATTCAGCGGCCCGCCGAAGCCGGCCTCCGCGTCGGCGAGTATCGGTGCGACCGAACTGACGTCACGTCCTTCGCCCCACGCGATCTGGTCGGCGCGGGCCATCGCGTTGTTGATGCGGCGCACCACCGCGGGAACCGAGTTCGCGGGGTACAGCGACTGGTCCGGATACGTCTGGCCCGCCAGGTTGGCGTCGGCGGCCACCTGCCACCCGCTGAGGTAGATCGCCTGTAGCCCCGCCTTCACCATCTCGACCGCCTGGCCCCCCGTGAGCGCGCCGAGAGCGCTGACATACTCGGTCCGGGTCACGAGCTCCCAGAGCCGCTCGGCCCCCAGGCGCGCGATCGTGTGTTCGATGGGGAACGACCCGCGCAGCCTGATCACGTCCTCGGCCGAGTACCGTCGCTCGACGCCGCGCCACCTCGGGCTCGTTTCCCATTCGAGCTCGAGGGCCTCGGCCTCCCGTGCGATGCGTTCCTCGATCGTGTTGCCCATCTGTGCCCCCTACTTCGAGTCCACCCCGAGAAAGCGGAAAGGACCTCTCATCCACCGAGAGGTCCCCCTGGCGCGCGTGACGCGGCAGAACCGCGTCCGGAGCGCGCCCCTACGCGGCCGATACCTGACGCGATCCCAGATCAGATCCCAGATTGAACGTCGATTCAAACATCTGTAGGGATTCTGACATCGGCTCCCGAGGGTGTCAACACCAGGGTCATGACGCCCGCACCCTCGCGACGGCGAGTCGGCGCGTTCCTCCGACGGTTGCCTCGCCGACGACGACGATCTTGCCGTTCGCCTGCAAAACGACGTCGCGAGCGGTGTCGCTGCCCCCGTCGAAATCGACGACCAGCCGTCCGTCGGTCGAGTAGCTCAGATCGTGGGAGCCGTTCGCCTTGAGCCGTACCACTCCGAACTGATCGTTGTTCGAGCGCCGGACGCGGCCGACCACCACGATGCGTCCATTGGACTGGACCGCGGAGGCCTGCGCGAACTCGTAGTCCGGTCCGAACCGCAGGATGCGGATGCCGTCGCCGTGGAAGGTGGGGTCGAGGCGACCGTTGGCGCCGTAGCGCAGCACGCCCCAGTCCGCCTTCCCGCCGTTGGCGACGTGGCCGACCACGATCAGCTTCCCGTCGGGCTGCCGCGTGACCCCGTACGCCGTGTCGGCGCCGTTCCGGACGTTGGTGAGCTTCACACCGCGCTTGCCGAACGTGCGGTCGAGGGCGCCTCCCGGGCCCAGGCGGGCGATCGCGATGCGCGGCGAGAGCCCCGACTCGACCGATCCGACGGCCACGATCTTCCCGCCCGGCACCGGTGTGAGGTCGTTGATCTGCTCGCCGCTCCGGCTGAGGTCGAGTGTGACCCGGCCGTCACCCCCGAAGCTACGGTCCCTCGAGCCGTCGGGGTTCAGCCGGGCGACGGCCCACCTGCTCGTGCTGCCGTTCGAGGTCGATCCGCCGAGCACGATCCTCCCCGCGCCGGTGATCGCGAGCGCGTTGGCGCTCTGGAACCGCTTGCCGAAGGAGACGTAAGCGACGCCGTCGGACGAGAAGCTCCGGTTGAGCGCCCCGCGTCTCGTCAAGGCGGCAACGGCCATCCGGCTGCCCGAGCGGCGTTCACGCGTGCCGGCGACGACGATGCGTCCGTTCGATCCGATCGCCACGTCGAACGCGTAGTCGGTGCCCCCCGGGTCGATCGTGACCCGTCCGTCGCCTCCGCCGAAGTTCGGGTCGGGCGTACCGTTGGGGCGGAAGCGAGCGACCGCGATCCGGGTGTTCGCCGAGAGCGTGTAACCGGCGACGACGATGCGACCCTTGGCGTCGATGGCGACCGCGTAGCCGGCGGCGCCCTTCGGGAACGCGGTTGCGCGGCCGTCGCCGGAGAACGTCGTGTCGAGCTTCCCGGGAGCGGCGACGGCCGAGGTCCCGAGGCCCGTGAGCAGGGCGAGCGCCGACATCGCCGTCACGAGTGAACGTGCCACCGCGCTCTGCATCCGACCCTCCCCGGCGGGTTGCGTCGCGAGAGTACGGTCGAGCGATCGGGCGGTCAAGCTCGCGAGGGTCCCCGAACGGGACGACGACGAGGACGACGCGGGTCAGGGGACGATCTTGGTGATCGGAATCTCGAGGACATCGGTGGCGCCGGCGGCCTTCAGCTCGGGGATCAGGCGGTTCACGCCACGCTTGTCGACCACGGTCTCGATCGCATAGCCGCCGTTGGCCAGCGGGGAGATCGTCGGGGCCTTCATCGACGGCACGACGGCGAGCACCGCGTCGCGGTGGGCCTCGCTCACGTTCAACTTGATCAGCACGCGACCCTCGGCTGCGAGCGCGCCCAGCAGCAGCGTCGTGATGTCGTCCATCGCCGCACGCTTCACCATGTCGTTGGCGGCCTCACGGTTCGCGACCAAGACGGGCTCGGATGTCAACAGCGTCTCGATGATCTTCATGCCGTGGGCTCGGAGCGTGCTTCCCGTCTCGGTCACGTCGACGATCGCGTCGACGATCTCGGGGACCTTCGCCTCGGTCGCGCCGTAGCTCCACGCGACCTTCACGGCGATGCCGAGCTCGTCGAAGAATCGCTCGGTGATGCGGACGAACTCCGTGGAGATGCGAGAGCCCTCGGGCATCTCCTTCGCCCTGTTGGCCGGGTGCTCGTTCGGGACCGCGAGCACGATGTTCGTGCCGTGGCCGGTGCCGGTCTTCGCGTAGCTGAGGCTCGTGAGCACCTCGACGTCGCTTCCCGTCTCGGCGATCCAGTCCTGACCGGTGATGCCCAGGTCGAACAGCCCGTCGGCCACATAGGTGGGGATCTCCTGGGGGCGGAGCACGCTCACCCGCTCGATGCGGTCGTCGTCGATCGAGCCGTGGTAGTCGCGGACCGACGAGCGGCGCACCGTGAGGTCGGCCGCCTCGAACAACCGGAGGGTCTGCTCCTCGAGGGAGCCCTTCGGGATCACCAGCTTCAGCACGCGGCAGAGTCTACGGATTCAGTGCTCGGAGGAGATCGACGCCAGCGCCTCCTCACGCGTCCCACACGGTCGGAGCACCTCGTCGAGCCCCGTGATCGAGAGCAGGCGCTTCGCCATGCCACGTTCGCCTGCCACGACGCGCAGCTGCACCGCGCGGTCGCCCGCGGCGACCGAGACTCGATGCAGGCACGCCAGCGCCGAGCTGTCGAGGTACGCGACCTCCGTCAGGTCGACGACCATCGGCTTGCCCCCGTCGAACGCGTCGAGGAGTCGTCGTTCCAGCAGGGAAGCGTTCGAGAGGTCGATCTCGCCCTTGACGCCCACGACGACCGCCCCGGATCCGCTCTCGATGTCGAGCCGGAGATCCATCAACCCGTTCCGGCCAGCAGCTTCCGCAGCACGACGGTGGTGCCGTCGGGTCGACGGATGAGCTCCATGTCGTCGACGAGCGATCGCATGATATGCATGCCCCGTCCTCGATCCGGGTCTCCCTCACCGAACCGCCACGTGCCGCGGTCGACGATCCTCAGCACGACATCCTGGTCCACGGAACCCTCGATCGTGATGTCCCCCACACGCCCGTCACGATACGCATGCTCTACCGCGTTCGCACTCGCCTCGGCCATCGCCAACACGAGATCCTCCCGCAGGGGCGCGGGGATCTGGTGGCCGCGCAGCCAGGCTTCCACGTCGGCACGGATCTCCACGAGCCGGTCCGCGGCCGCGTCGACCTTGATGATGACGGCCGCGATCTCTCGCCGGCGGGCACAGAGGATCGCGATGTCGTCCCGACGCACTCCGACCGGGGCTACCCGATCCAGAAGCACGTCGCAGATCACCTCCGGGTCTTCGTGCTTCGAGGCATCGAGCACGCCCAGGAGGCGATCGAGCCCGATGTCGGGTGTCTCGTCCCGACGTTCTGTCAGTCCGTCCGTGTACAGCACGAGCGTGTCGCCAGGGTCCATGCGCGCCGTTGCGACCGGTCGGGCGCGAGGGAGATCGAGCATCTCCAGGAGCGGTGATCTGGCCCCGTCGAGGGGCCGAGCCGGACCGTCGGCCGGCACGAGGATGGGAGGCGGATGTCCGGCGCACGCATAGCGCACGGTGCCGTCGTTCGGATGGAGCTCGGCGTAGGCCACGGTCGCCATATGGGTGCCCATGGCGGCACGCGCGAACTCATCGAGACCCTCGAGGACGGCACCGGGGCCTTCGCCCCGCAGGGCGAGGCCGCCGAGGGCGCTACGAAGGTGCCCCATGGTGGCCGCGGCTTCGAGACCCTTGCCGACGACGTCTCCCACGGCGAACGCGATGCGTCCGTCCGGGAGGCGGATCGAGTCGTACCAATCGCCGCCGACGTCGAGACCTTGCGCGCCCGCCTCGTATCTCGTGGCGATCCTCACCGACGGGCGATCCGCCACCACGGGGAGCAGGCTGTGTTGCAGCGTGACCGCGACCTCATGCTCGTGCGCAGCTCTCCGTGCTCGTCCGATCGCGGAAGCCGTTCGATCGGCCATGGATTCGAGCGCGAGCCGCTGAGGTGCATCGAATGCCTGCGTGGTCGGGAAGTTGACGAACAACAGGCCGATCGATCGGGTCCCGGTCATCAGCGGCAAGGCCGCCCAGGCGTGGTCCCCGTCCTTCTCGCTGAGGGCCACCTGGTCCGGGTACCGCTCACCGATCGCGGCTCGATCCCCCAGGTAGATCGCTTTCTGCTGTCGAACGGCGTCCGTGCCGGGCAGGTCTGCCGCCAAGGACACGACGTCCCGTCCCTCGGCTCCCGCAGGGCCCGGACCCTCGAAGGCCAACAGGCGAAGCTTCGAGCCCTCGTCGTCGACGAGTGAGAGCGATCCTGCGCGAGCCGAGAAGGCGGGCACGGCGTCCTGCAAGGCGATCCGTGCGATCTCAGCGGGGCTGCCCGCGGCGGCCATCGCCGCGAACGCTTCCTGCAGTCGCTGCGCACGAACGGCGTCCCGGCGTTGCTCGTCGTAGAGGCTCGCCCGTTCGAGCGCGAGGCCACACCGCGTCGCGACCTCTCCGAGGAACGTGCGCTCCTCCGTGGAGAACTCGTTGACGCCGTTGAACAGCAGGTGCAGCACCGCCGCCGGACCGCGCCGACCGAGCAGCGGCAGCGTCGCGCGAGCATGATCGTCCTTCACGTTCATCAGGGGCGCGACATCGGGGAACGCGCGCTCCATCTCGTCTCGATCCGAGAAGAAGTACGGGGTTCCCTCGATGAACGCGCGGGTGATCGGCAGGTCGGCGCTCAGCGCCAGGGCGGGCTCATCCTGGGTCCATCCCATCCCGCGATGGCGCCTCGGCTCCAGCGCTCCTTCGTTCGCCGGAAGGAACAGCCCCGCCCCCTTGAGCCCGACGGTCCCCATCACTCCGTCGAGGATCACGTCGAGGACCTCGTCTTCCTCCACACTCCTCGCCAGCAGCTCGCCCAGCTCCCCGAGGTGACCGGCGCGGGCCTGTGCAGCGGATCGTTCCGAGACGTCCTCGAGCGTTCCGACGGAGCCGGTGACGTCGCCGTCGTCATCGCGCAGGACGCGGACCGAGGCGCTCACGTGCAGCCGCCGGCCGTCCCGGCTCACGATCGTGTCGGTGAACTCGATGCCATCGATCGCGCCGTCGAGGAGACCCGCGATCTTGTCGCCGGAACGTTCGCCGCCCTCGGGATCCTCGAGCCACCAGGGGTGCGGTGGCTCCATGCCGAGGATCTCTCGCTCCGTGTATCCGACCAGGGTGCAGAAGGCGTCGTTGGTCTCGACGATCGCGCCATCGACGTCGGTTCGGAAGAAGCCGTCCCTCAGCGCTTCCACGATCGCGCGTCGCAGTCGGTCAGGTCGCGGCTCGCTCACGGCTCCGATCGTCGCCTGCAGGGGGAGCTCTGAGCAAGGTGCGCCGCTACCGCCCTCGGAGCGAGCGGAAGAAGCAGCTGCGTTCGCCCGTGTGACAGGCGGCGCCCTCCTGGTGGACGCGGGCGACGATCACGTCGGCGTCGCAGTCCACGCGCAGCTCCTGCCAGTGCTGCACGTGCCCACTCGTGTCTCCCTTGCGCCAGAGCTCACGCCGGGAGCGAGACCAGTAGACCATGCGTCCCTCGACCAGCGTGCGCTCGAGCGCCTCGCGATTGGCCCACGCCATCATCAGCACCTCGTCGTTCTCCGCGTCCTGGGCGATCACGGGGATCAGCCCGCGCTCGTCGTAGCGCAGCGAGTCGAGATCGACGGGAGATCGGTCGAGATCGTCGGGGCCTGCCGGGCGTTCGTCGGTGGTCACGGTCGCACCTCGATGCCTCGGTCGCGCAGGTATCCCTTGATCTCCCGGATCGTGAGCTGACCGAAGTGCAGGCGGCTCGCCGCCAGCACGGCGTCGGCCCGGCCCGCGGAGAAGGCCTCCGCGAAGTGATCGAGCGTACCGGCGCCGCCGCTCGCCACGACCGGCACGCGAACGGCGTCCGCGATCGCCCTCACGAGCGCGAGGTCGTAGCCCTCGCCGGTGCCATCTCGGTCCATCGAGGTGATCAGCACCTCGCCCGCGCCGCGCTCGGCGGTGGCCTCGACGGCCCATCGCACGGCCTCCCGGCCGGTCGGGGTGCGTCCCGCGTCGACCACGACCTCCCACCCGTCGCCGTCCACGCGCCGCTTGGCGTCGATCGCGACCACCATGCACTGCGTGCCGAAGCGGTCGGCGCACCGTTGCAGGAGGACCGGGTCTCGCACGGCGGCGGAGTTCACGGCGACCTTGTCGGCGCCCATGCGCAACAGCTCGTGTACGTCGTCATCGCTGCGCACCCCGCCGCCGACCGTCAGCGGGATGAACACCTGCTCGGCGGTGCGTGCGATCACGTCGAGCGTGGCGGCCCGGCCTTCCAGGGTCGCCGTGATGTCGAGGAAGACCAGCTCGTCCCCGCCTTCCCGGTCGTAGTGGGCGGCGAGCTCGACGGGGTCGCCGGCGTCGTGCAGCTCCTGGAACCTCGTGCCTTTGACGACCCGGCCGGCGTCGACGTCGAGGCACGGGACCACGCGCTTGGCGAGGGTCACGATCCCCTGACCACCTGCGCGAGCTTCAGCGTCTTCTCGTAGAGCGCCTTCCCGGTTACGACCGCTTCGCAGCCGAGATCGCGCAGGGCCCAGACGTCGTCGGCGTCGCGCACACCCCCGCTCGCGATCAGGGGGGTGTCGGTGAGCCGCAGCACCCGCTCGTAGAGCTTCTTGTCGGGGCCCTTGAGCGTTCCGTCGCGAGCGATCGACGTCACGAGGTAGCGGGACGCGCCGGCGTCATCGAGCGCCGGGATCGCCTCCTCGAGGGGCGGTCCCTCCTCCTGCCATCCTCGCACCATCACGTTGCCCCCACGCACGTCGACCGCGACCACGATCGCCTCGGCGTGCTCCTCGACGGCGCGCCGCACGAACGCCGGGTCGGTCGCAGCCGCGGTGCCGAGGATCACTCGGCTGGCGCCGAGGTCGAGGACCTCGTCGATGTCGGCGTGGGTCCGCATGCCCCCACCCACCTGCACGGGAACCTGGACGGACCGGCAGATCGCCTCGACCCGCCGGCGGTTGTTCCCCTGGCTGAGAGCGGCATCGAGATCGACCACGTGCAGGCGGCGTGCGCCTTCCTCCTGGAAGCGGGTCGCAAGCTCGGTCGGGTCGTCCGAGTAGGAGGTCTCGCTCGAGGGATCGCCCTGCAGCAGCCGCACGGCCCGTCCGCCGCGCAGGTCGATGGCCGGGATCACCACGATCATGCCAGCGACCTCACGAACCGCTCGTACACGTGCAGGCCGGCCTCGCCGGACTTCTCCGGGTGGAACTGGGTCGCGAAGACGTTGTCCCGCGCGACCACGGCCGAGAACGTGCTGCTGCCGTAGACGGTCGTCGCCACGGTGTATCCGTCGACCGGGGGTGCGAACGAGTGCACGAAGTAGAAGCGGGTGCCGACGGGGAGGTCGTCGGTGTACGGGTGGGAGGCGGTCACGTCCGCCGTGTTCCAGCCCATGTGCGGCACCTTCACGTCGTCGCCGAGCCGTTCGACGCGGCCCGGCAGCACGCCGAGCCCGGGCTCCGGATCCTCGTCGCTGCCCTCGAACAGCACCTGCATCCCGACGCAGACGCCGAAGACCGCTCTGCCCGTCGCGCGGAACTCCTCGATCGATCGGTCCAGGCCGAGGTGGCAGATCGCCCGCATGCACGACCCGAAGTGTCCGACCCCGGGGATCACGAGCGCGTCGGCGCCCGAGATCTCCCCGGCGTCGCGGGTGACGAGCGCGCGGCCGCCGACGCGCTCGATCGCGCGCGAGACCGAGTGCAGGTTGCCGGAGCCGTAGTCGACCACGGCGATCGTCTGGGTCATCGGATGTCCTCGGTTCCTCGTTCCCGTCGGGCCTAGAGCGTTCCCTTGGTCGACGGCACCCCGCCGCCCCCGGTGAGGCCGCACGCATCGCCGAGGGCCTTGGCCATCGCCTTGAACTCGGCCTCACAGATGTGATGCGGCGATCGCCCGTATCGTAGGTGCACGTGGATCGTCAGGCCGGCGGATCGCGCGAACGCGCGCACGAAGTCCTCGATCAGACCGGTGTCGAAGCCATCGATCGTCTCGTAGGGCACGGCGACCTCGTGCACGACGAACTCGCGGCCGGCGAGATCGAGGACGACCTCGACCGCCGCCTCGTCGAGCGGCACGGTGATCGAGGCGAACCGGCGGATGCCCGCCTTGTCCCCCAGCGCCTCGGTCAGCGCGGTCCCGATCGCGATGCCGCAATCCTCGACGGTGTGGTGGCCGTCGACCTCCAGATCGCCCTTGCAGGTCACGTCGAGATCCCATCCAGCGTGCTTCCCGAGTTGCTGCAACATGTGGTCGAAGAACGGGATCCCGGTGTCGGATGCCGCCGCACCCGAGCCGTCGAGGTTCAGCTCGACCGTGATGTCGGTCTCATCCGTGGTGCGAGTGACGCTGGCGGTGCGGCTCATGCGGAAAGGACCTCCTGCAGGGTGGCGAGGAACAGATCGACCTCGTGCTCCGCACCGGCCGTCACGCGCAAGGCGCGGGGCACCACGGCGGTGAGGTCGCGCACCAGCACGCCGCGATCCAGCAACCCCTGCCACACCTGCCCGGCGTCGTGGGTCTCGGGCGGCAGGAACAGCACGAAGTTGGCGTCGCTCGGGAACACCGTGACCCCGGGCATCTCGGAGAGCTCGCGCACGATGCGGTCTCGCTGGGCGCGGATCGAATCGAGCAGCGACAGCGCCTCGGCCGAGTGCCGCAGCGCGACGATGCCGGCGGCCTGGGTCAGCGACGACATGTGGTACGGCAGCCGCACCCGCTGCAGATCGGCCACGATGTCGGGCGTGGTCAGCACGTACCCGAGACGGGCGCCCGCCATCGCGAACGCCTTCGAGAACGTGCGGACGACGGCCACGTTCGGGTGGTCGGCGACGAGCTTCAGCGCGCTCTCACCACCGAACTCGATGTAGGCCTCGTCGACGATCACGAGGGCCCCCGGAAGCCGCTCCGCGAGCGTCGCCACGGCTCCGAGAGGCTGGGCGTTGCCCGTCGGGTTGTTCGGGGAGCAGACGAAGACCACGTCGGGAGCGGCCGCGACCGCCCGGTCGATCGACGACTCGTCGAACGCGAACGGGGGGGTGAGCTCGATCGGGTCGACCTCGGTGTTCGTGAGGCGCGACAGGCGTGCGTGCAGAAGATAGGTCGGCTCGAACGTCACGGCTCGCCGCCCGAGGCCTCCGTAGGCGAGCAGGAGCTCCGTGAGCACCTCGTTGGAGCCGTTCGCGGTCCAGGTTCCTTCCAGGGTGTGGCCGTGTCGCGCGGCGAGCTCCTCACGGAGCCTCGTCATCTGCCCGTCGGGGTAGCGGTTCAACGGCAGGACTCGGACGGCGTCGGCGAGCTCGTCCGCGAAGTCGGCGGGCAGCGGGTGCGGACACTCGTTCGTGTTGAGACGGGCGGCCACGTCGAGCTGTGGCGAGACGTACGGCTCGATCTCGCGGACCCCGGAGCGGGGCTGCGGTGCGCCGGTCACGACTCGACGACCTCGGCTTCGGCCGCGCGAGCATCCATCGCCTTCGCGTGGCCCACCAGGCCCTCGGCCTTGGCGATCGCCGATGCGCCGGGCGCGTACCGGGAGGCGCTGCTGCGGTCGAGCTCGACGACGGAGCTCACCGTCACGTAGTCCGACGCCCGCAGGCCGCTGGAGAAGCGGGCCGTGCCGGCGGTCGGCAACACGTGGTTCGAGGCCACGCCGTAGTCGCCGAACGGCACCGCGCTCCACCGCCCCAGGAAGATCGCGCCCGCGTTCCTCACGAGCGGGAGGAAGGCCCGCGGGTCGTCCAGCAGCAGCAGCAGGTGCTCGGAGGCCAAGTCGTTCGCGACTTCGGCCGCGTGGCCGAGGTCCCGAACGAGCACCGCCTTGGTGTAGTCGAGCGCGGCGTCGACGATCTCGCGTCGTCCGGCGTCCTCGAGCCCTTCGTCGAGCGCCTTCGCGACGCGGTCCACCAGGTCGGGATCAGGCGTGATGAAGAACGTGCGTGCCTGCGGGTCGTGCTCGGCCTGCGCGATCAGGTCGAGGGCGGCCGTGCCCATGTCGACATCGCCTGCGGCGACGATCGCGAGCTCCGAGGGACCGGCCAGTCCGTCGATGCCGACGCTGCCGGCGACCTGGCGCTTGGCCTCGGTCACGTAGGCGTTCCCGGGTCCCACGATGCGATCGACCCGAGGGATCGACTCGGTGCCGTAGGCCATCGCGGCGACCGCCTGTGCCCCGCCGGTCTTCGCCACGTAGTGGGCGCCCGCCTTCCGCGCCGCATAGCGCACCGGAGCCGGGATCGACCCGTCGGCCTGCGGCGGGGTGCACAGCACGATCTCGGGCACCCCGGCCACGACCGCCGGCACCACGGTCATGCAGACCGAGGACGGATAGACCGCCCGTCCGCCGGGGACGTAGCAGCCGACCGACGCGAGCGGACGCACGACCTCTCCGAAACGAACGCCGTCTCGCTCGTCCCACCATTCACGCGGGAGCTGCCGCGTGGCGAGGTCCTGCAGCCGCTCGATGAGGTCGTCGATCGCGAGCTTGAGTTCGGGTGGTGTCGTCTCGTCGGCCGCTTCGAGCTCCTGCTCGGTCACGAGCACGCCGCCACCGCCGAGGTCGGCGCCGTCGAACCGGTGCGCGAGCTCGATCAGGACGTCGTCGCCCTCGACGAAGACACGTTGGAGGATGCCGGCGACTGTGTCGGCGACGGTGGGGTCGGTCTCGAGCCTCGTGGCGTCGAGACGCTCGCCCCGCTCACGCAGGTCGAGGAGCTCGAGCATCTCAGCGGGCCTCTGGAACCTCGGGATGGCTCGTCGCCGCGAGCGAGTTGCGCAGCTTCCGGTCGCGCGAGAGCAGGACCCAGCCGCTCAACCCGACCGCGAACGCGGCGACGGCGAGCATCACGATGGCGACGAGGAGCAGGGTCTCGCGATCCATTGGAGAGGTTCAGGGTACCGAAACCGATGGTGCGTCAGCCGTGGAGCCCGCCGGCCCCGGGGATGGGAGCGGGCCGGCGCCTTCGGCGCCGGCCCGCGGTCGTGCGGAGAAGTGGGATCCCTCTTACTTCACGCTGCTCTTCAGGCGCGCGCCCGCGGTCACCTTGACCGTCGAGCTCGCCGGGATGTTGATCGTCTCGCCGGTGCGGGGGTTGCGGCCCGTGCGCGCCGCGCGCTTCACCTTCTGGAACGAGATGAAGCCGGGGATCGAGATCTTGTCGCCTTTGGCGACCTCGGCCTCGACCGTCTCGGTCATCGCCTTGATGACCTCGTCGACCGTGGACTTCGCGATGCCGGACTTGTCGGCGATCGCGTCGACCAACTCTGCCTTGTTCATGCGAACACCTCCCCAGGTGTGGTGAGAACCCGGGAAGCGTACCGGGATTCCGCATGATTCCGCGGATTTCCGTCCGTTTCCTGGCATCGGCCCAGGTCAGACGCCGTCGAACGTGTCGTCTGCGTGGGGCGCATCGGGGTCCAGGCGGCCCGCGAGGACCTCGTCGGCGAGCCTGAACGCCCTCGCCGAGACGTCGAGGTCCTCCCGGTTCGCGAGCACGATCACCGTCACACGCTCGCTCGGGAACCGCACCATCTTGGACTCCCAACCCGGGAAGTTCCCGCCGTGACTCACGATCGGCAGCCCTCGGTGGGCTCTGACCGACAGGCCCCAGGCGTAGTGGATCGGCGTGCCGTCGTCGAGCGTTCCTCGGGTCGTGAGTCGCTCGGGTAGCCACCCATCGGTGAGTCGGTCCTCGTCGAGATTCGCGCTCCACGCCGCGAGATCGTCGACGGTCGTCCACAGGCCCCCGGCTCCCACGGCGTGGAAGCGCGCCGGTTCGACATAGACGTTCCCGTCGTCGACTTCGAAATGCCCTCGCAGGGCCCGCTCTGGCAGCGGCGACTCTCGATCGCGGAAGAACGTGTCGACCATGCCGAGAGGGTCGAAGATGCGCTCGCGAGCGAGATCGCGGAGCGCGCTCCCGCCCGCGACCGCAGCGACCTCGGCCAGCAACAGGTACCCGCGGTTCGAGTAGCCGTAGCGGGAGCCCGGCTCGAAGTCGAGGTCGGCGACCTCGCGGAGGGCGTCGAGCAGGTCCTCGTTCCCCCACGCGGGCACGCCGTCGACCGGCACGCCGGGGCCGGTGCGCGAGCGCTCCTTCACCCCGCCGGTGTGATGCACCAGGTGACGGATCGTGACCCGATCGCCCCACGCCGGGAGCCGCGGCACGAACCGCGAGACCGGGTCGCCGAGGGCGAGCGCTCCGTCGCGCTCGAGCAAGGCCACGCACGCGGCCACGAACTGCTTGGCGATCGAACCCACGTACCAGACGTGATCGGCCGCGAGCCCCGGTTCCTCCGCCGTGGGAGGATCGACCTCGACCTCGGTCGTGCTGCCGGAGCGCACGACGGCGCTGACCGAGCCTGCGACCGTCACGCCCCGGTCGACCGTTCCCGCAGGGCCTTGCGTTTCAGCTCGGTGCGGCGTTCGGCCTCGAGACGCTCCAGATCGACATCGTCATAGCTCACGTAGCCGAACATCTCGCCGATCGCCGGGTGCACGTCGGCGATCAGCCGGTGCATCTGCTGGGCGACCCTCCGGTACACGGGGTGGCCGGCCGGCTGCGATCGAAGCTCGGTGAGGTGCATCGCCTCGCGAGCGGTCATCTGCATCACGAACCGGATGCGATAGGCCATCGAGACGGCGTACTGCGCCTGTTCGACGAACCCGGCGTCGAGCAGGGCGCGCTCGGTCTCGGCGCTCGCCTGCATCACCCGCTCCCAGTGCGATCGCAGCCCGGCCTCGTCGATCTGCGGCGGCGTCTCGTAACCGTGCTCGGTCGTGAGCCGCTGCCACTCGATCGTGAGCGGGCGGTGACGCTGCAGGTCGCGGAACGCCCCGTAGTCGCAGAGCACGTCGAACCGGTAGCCGGTGCGTTCCCATGCGCGGCCGGGCTTGTGGCGCCGGTTCGACCGGTCGCCCACGCTCGCCCGTAGGATCTCGCCCCGCTCCTCGGCGGACATGGTTCGTGCGAGCGCGAGCAGCTGATCGTCGGGCATCGCCGACGACGCGTACAGCACGGCCGCCGCGATCTTCGTCTCGCCCTCGGGGTCGTAGTCGGCCAGGGTGACCTCGTCGCGATGCTCGGGCTTGACCTCCGCGTCGGCGAGCACCCGCGCCGTCAGCTGGCCGATCTGCTCGCCGGTGGCCTGCCAATAGCGCGACCACGCCAGACCGCGCTCCTCGACGTCGACGCGCTTGAGGAAATCGGGGATCACCTTGCGCAGCTCGGTCTTCATCAGATCGCCGTATCCGCGCATCTCGGCGAGCGGGTGCACCGCGAGTCTCATCAACAGCTGCTCGTAGCTCTGCCCCGTGGCGTAGATGCCCAGGTTCGACCGGGTGCCCGCCGGAAGCAGCACCCGCAGCGTGTCGCAGGTCTTCGCCATGATCGTCTGGCGGTAGACGAAGTCGCTATCGCCTTCCTGCTTGGGGTGACGCCGCTGGAACCACGCCTCCATCGGCTCGTACATGCGGCCGTAGGTCGTGAACGCCTCGTCGAGGAACGCCGCGTATCTCTCGCCCGCGGGTGTGCCCTCGAGCTCGGGCGGCACGGTCGCCCGCCACGCGCCGCCGGGGCGGTCGTCGTAGCGCATGTACCGCGTCGACTGCTCGAGGTAGGCGGCCAGGCGCCCCCACTCCAGCGCCTTGGCCAGCAGCTGCGACGACTGCTCGCACGCGAGGTGGACCCCGCCGAGCTGGGCGACCGAATCGTCGCCGTACTCCACGAAGACCGAGTCGTACAGGCGCGCGGCGCGCTCGCTGCCGGCCTTCACCGACCCCCCCTGCGCGCCCGCGATCTCGTCGAGGTCGCCGGCGAACTCGTCGAGGAACAGGCGCCGCAGCGACTTCGTCGTGCGCGAGTAGCGCGCGAACATCGCGCCCTTGACCGCCTCGGGCAGGTCGACGAGGGCGAAGACCGGCCCCTCGAGGTTGGTGAAGTGACGGGCGAGAACCGCGCGCTCCGCGGGCGTGAAGTCCTCGGTCACGTAGGCGATCGTCATCGCCTCACGCTACCCCGCTGCTCAGACGTCGCCACCGCCGCCCCGGAAGACCGTCACCGTCGATCCAGCTTCTACCACCGTGCCGGCCGCCGGCTCCTGACCGAGGACGCGGCTCGGGTTCGGGCACTGCTCGGGGTTCGAGGGCACCGGCTCTCCCTCCTCGAACACGAGCCCGGCGGCCGTCACGGCCTGCCGGGCCGCGCCGAGCGAGAGGCAGCCCGTGGAGACGTCGGGCACCTCGACCATCTCCGGACCGGTCGAGACGACGACGTCGACCACCGTCTCCGGCTCGACCTCGTCGCCGGCCGGGGGTACGGACCGCACGATCTGCCCGGCGGGGATCTCGGTGCTGGACTCCTGCAGTTGGGAGCCCAGCGTGAGCCCTTCGTCCCTGAGGGCCGATTGGGCCTGCGAGACCGTCAGTCCCTGGAGATCCGGGACGGCCACGGTTTCGGGCTCGACGGCCACGAAGATCGTGACGGCGGACCCGCTCGCGACCTCTCGGCCCTCCTCGGGGTCCTGAGCCACGACGGTGCCGGGCTGCGCCTCCTCGGGGTCGACCTCACGCCGCCGCACCTCGACCTCGAGGCGGCGCTCCTCGAGCACCGCCTCGGCTTCGGCCCGCGGCTCGCCGACCACGTCCGGCACGATCACGGTGACCGTGCCCTGGTCGTCGCCGGTGAGGCTGTTCACGAGCAGGTAGCCCCCGGCGGCCAACAGCCCGACGACGAGCACGCCGATGAGGATGCCGAGCCAGACCTTCCGGCCGGAACCCTCGGGCTCCTCGTGTGGGGGCAGCACGGCGGTCCGTGTCGACGGCCGGGAGATCACCTGGGTCGCGTCGCCCATGCCGGCGGTCATCAGGGGGGTCGCCTCGACCTCCTGTCCGGCGATCACGCGCCCCACGTCCGCCGAGAACTCCTGCGCCGTCTGGTAGCGGTTCGAGGGGTTCTTCGACAGCGCCTTCATCACGACGGCGTCGAGACGCGCGGGCACGTCGGGGTTGATCGACGACGGCAAGGCGGGGGTCTCGTTCACCTGCTTGTAGGCCACCGCGACCGGGGTGTCGCCGGTGAACGGCGGGCGCCCGGTGAGCAGCTCGTACAGCACCGCGCCGAGGGAGTAGATGTCGGTGCGGGCGTCGACGGGGCCGCCCTGCGCCTGCTCCGGGGATAGGTAGGAGGCCGTGCCGAGCACCGCGCTCGTCTGCGGCGCGGTCTCGGGGCCGAGCACGCGCGCGATGCCGAAGTCCATGACCTTCACGGTGCCGTCGCGGGTCACCATCACGTTCCCGGGCTTGATGTCGCGGTGGATCACGCCCTGCGCGTGTGCGGCCGCGATCGCGGCGGCGATCTTCTGCGCGATCTCCGCGGCCTGCACCGGCGTCGGGCGGCGGCCGGTCGCCATGAACTCGGCGAGGGTGCGGCCCTCGATGAACTCCATCACGATGTACTGCGTGCCGTCGTCGGAGCCCGTGTCGTAGACGCCAACGATGTTCGGCTGGTTCAGCCGGGCCGCGGCCTGCGCCTCGCGTCGGAATCGCTGCACGAAGCTCGTGTCGCGCGCGAACTGCGTGTGGAGCACCTTGATCGCGACCGTGCGGTTCAGCACCTGGTCGAAGCCGCGGTACACCTCGGCCATGCCGCCCGAGCCGATGCGCGCCTCGACCTGGTATCGCTCGCCGAGCACGGAGTTCATCGCGTCAACGTCTCCCTCTGCCATGCCTACAGATACGCATCGATGACCGCCCTGGCGATCGGGGCCGACACCTGTCCGCCCGTCGCCTCGTTCCCGAGGTTCCCGCCGTCGAGAACGATAACCGCCACGGCGATCTCGGCGACGTCGCCTTGATCCGCGGGCGCGAACGCCGTGAACCACGCGTTCGGGGGCCGGTCCTCCCCGTTGGTCGCCGTGCCGGTCTTGCCGGCAACCGGGATCGGGAAGCCCGAGAACGCGCTCGAGGCCGTGCCGCCCTGCGTGACCGAGAGCATCATGGCGCGCATCTCTCTCGCGCTGCCGTCGCTGATCGGTTGCCCGTACTGCTCGGGCTCGAACTCCCGCACCACGCGGCCGGTCGGGTCGCGCACCTCGGCGATCAGGCGAGGCTGCATCATCACGCCGTCGTTCGCGATCGCGCCCGAGATGAGTGCCAGATGCAGCGGGTTCGTGAGCACGTTGTCGAGCCCGATCGCCGAGAAGGCGAGCTGGGGCTGTCGGTCGGCGAAATAGGAGGGCACCGGAAAGCGTCCGTTCGCCCATGGCAGCACGAACGGGATCGTCGGGGATTCGCACTCGACCTGATCGGGCGGGTCGGTGGCGCAGAACCCGTAGGCTCGCGCCTGCTCGCTCATCTCCTTCGCGCCGCGGTCGAGGCCGATCTCGGCGAACGTGACGTTGCACGATTCCTGGAACGCGTCGGCCATCGAGACCATCTGCGAGCCGCCGTTGCAGTGGGAGTCGCCGAAGTTCGCCAGCGTGTTGGACGTCTGGGGCAGGTCGAGGAACCTCGGATTGGGCCAGCGGACCTCGTTGGGGTCGACCCCGTTCTCCAGGGCCGCCGACGCGGTGACGAGCTTGCCCGTCGATCCCGGCAGGAACAGCTCGTCCTTCGCGCGGGAGATCAGGGGCTTGTCGGGGTCGGTCCTGATCGCCTCCCATGCCTCGTTGATCGACTCGTCGGTGCCCGAGGAGATCGCGTTGGGGTCGTAGGTCGGGTTGGCGTAGAGCGCGAGCACGTCGCCGGTCTCTGGCTCCACGGCCACGACGGCACCGGGAAGGTCGCCGAGCGCGTCCGCCGCGGCTCGCTGCAGGTCTGCGCGGATCGTCGTGATCACCGCTCCGCCCTTGCGTTGGCGGCCCAGGATCAGGTCGGTGAACGTCGAGACGGCGAGCTCGGGCGCGTCGCCCGACAGGTAGGGGTTGGCCGCTTGCTCGAGCTCGGCGCGTCCGTAGATGCGCGAGTAGTAGCCCGTGACCCCCGCGAACAAGGGTCCGTCGGGATAGAGGCGTCGGAACAACAGCTCCGATCGCCCGTCCGGGTTCCGAACGCTCCTGGCGAGCACGACCCCGTCGGCGGAGATGATCGGGCCGCGCTCGACGCGGTACTCCGCGATGATCTGCCGCCGGGCGTTGGCCGGCCGGGCCTTGATGTAGTCGGCGTGGATCACCTGTACGTAGGAGAGCTGGGCGAACAGCAGTCCGAACAGCACGACGAGGCCGATGCCGAGGCGGCGGATGCGCCTATCCACCCGATCGCTCCATCGGCCCGGACGACACCCGGATCAGCAGCGCGAGCATGATGAACGTCGCGACGCGGCTCGAGCCTCCATAGCTCACGAGCGGCAGTGGCACGCCCGTGAGCGGGATCAGCCGCGTCACGCCGGCAACGATCGCGAACGTCTGCAGCGCGAGGATCGTCGTCAACCCGGTGGCGAGCAGCTTCCCGAACGTGTCCAAGCGTTCCATCGCGACCCGCAAGCCGCGCGCGATCAGGATCAGGTAGAGCAACAGCATCCCAACCGCGCCGACCATGCCGAGCTCCTCGCCGAAGGCCGCGAAGATGAAGTCGCTGCCGACGTAGGGGATCAGCGTCGGCGAGCCTTGGCCGAGCCCGGTGCCGACGATGCCCCCGGTGGCCAACGCGAACCATCCTTGAGCGAGCTGGAAGTAGCCGAGGCCGTTGACCTTGTCGGGGTCGAGGGCGTTCAGCCACGTGTCGATGCGCATCTGCACGTGGTCGAACAGCACGTAGCCGGCCCAGGCGCCGGCCGCGAAGAGCACGAGGCCGATCCACAGGTACGCCGCGCGACCGCTCGCGATCCAGAGCATCACCACGAAGACGCCGAAGAACAGCAGCGATGCGCCGAGGTCGCGCTCGAGGAAGAGCACGGCGAGCGAGGCCCCCCAAGCGAGCAGCAACGGGCCCAGGTCCTTGGCCCGGGGAAGCCCGAACCGTCCGGCGCCGGCGGCCAGCAGCTCCTGTTTGTCGGTCAGGTACGACGCGAGGAAGACGACGATGAAGATCTTCCCGAACTCGGCGGGCTGGAACGTGAACGGCCCGATCTGGGCCCACAGGCGCGCACCGTTGATCTCGCGACCGATGCCGGGCACGACCGGCAGCAGCAGCAATACGATACCGACAAGCCCGAGCGTGTACGTGTAGGCGTTGAGCTGCCGGTCGTCGCGGACGAACCAGAGCGTCGCGCAGAACGCCGCGAGCCCGACCAGCAGCCAGATCGCCTGCTCGCGGGCGATCGTCGATTCCCCGCGGGCGAGCATGATGCGATACAGCATCGCGATGCCGAGCCCAGCGAGGGCCGTCGCGGTCGGGTACAGCACGGGGTCGGCTCGGGGGGCGGCCCAGCGAACGACCAGCCATCCGGCCACGAAGGCCCCGCAGAACACCAGGCAATACACGACGAAGTCACGGGGAACCCGAGCCCGCAGCCCGAGGCCGGCGATCGCGTACGCCCCGAGCGAGATCGCGAGCGCGACGATCAGCAGGCCGAGCCCGGTGATTCGTCGACGCTCGGGGCTCGCTCCGGCCGAGAGCGCGACCTCGCTCACGGGCCGCCGCCGTTCCCGCCGGGTTGGGCGCTCGCCTGCTCCTGGACGTCGGTGCGCATCTGCTCCACGATCGCGAACGCGTCCTCGCGGCTCTCGGCGCTGATGCCGTCCGGTAGATCCCGGTAGACCTCCAGGGTCGTCACCTCGCCCGCCGGCAGCTCCGTCTGGGTGTCGACGTTCGAGAGCGAGATGCCGAGCGGACGCGCCGGGATGCCGCGGAACACCGCCACCCTGCCGTCGGCCTCCCCCACGTACCACTGCCGGTCCACGTAGGCGCGCGCGGCGAACAGCGCGCCGACGAGGACGACGACCGCCACGAGCCCACCCACGATCAGCCGCTTCGTGCCCGGCCGCCGCGACTCGTGAGGAAGCTCACCCGGCGGCGGATCACCTTCCTCGGCGTGCGCGTCGAGCACGACAGCGGTGATGTTGTCGACGCCGCCCGCCCTGTTGGCCGCCTTCACGAGCCGATCGGCCGCGCGTTGCGGGTCGGGCTCGGCCTCCAGGATCGCGAGGATCTGGTCCTCGGCCACCATGTCGGTCAGCCCGTCGCTGCACAACAGCAGGCGGTCGCCGTCGAGCAGCGGAACGTCGTCCTCGTCGACCGCGACCGTCGGCTCGGTGCCGACCGAGCGGACGAGCACGTTGCGGTTCGGGTGCACGTCGGCTTCCTGCTTACTGATCTCGCCCGTCTTGACCATGCGGGCCACGAGCGTGTGGTCGGCGGTGATCTGGCGCAGGTCGCCGGCTCGCAGCAGGTAACCACGGCTGTCGCCGACGTGTGCGACGTGAGCCATGCCGTCGTCGACGAGCACCGCGGTCAGCGTGGTGCCCATGCCGCTCACCTGCCGGTCCTGCTGCGAACGATCGTGCACCACGCGGTTGGCCGCGCGCACCTGGTCGGCGAGCGAGCCCTCACCGTCTCGGAACATCACCTCGATCGTCTCGAGGGCGAGCCGCGACGCGACCTCGCCGCCGCGGTGTCCGCCCATGCCGTCGGCGATCGCGAAGAGCGGCGCTTCGACCAGGAAGGAGTCCTCGTTGCCCTCGCGGACCTGCCCGATGTCGGTGGTCGCACCGACGTCGATCCTCATCGCCGGAGCTCCAGCACCGTGGTGCCGACCCGCACGCGGTCTCCCGGTTGCACCATCGCGGGCGCCGCGAGCCGCTGGTCGTTCACGAACGTGCCGTTCGTGGAGCCGAGGTCCTCGACGTACCACGAGCCGTTCTTCGCGAACAGGCGGGCATGCTGTTGCGAGACGAACGTGTCCTCGAGCTCCAGCTCGCACTCGGGAGCGCGGCCCATGACCATGTTGCCTCCCACCGGAACGGTGCGCGGCTTCGCGCCCTCCGCGTGGATCACCACCTTCGAGGGACCGGGCGGCAAGGCGGCCTCGGCTGCGGCGCCTCCCTTGCGAGAGCTCCGCCGTGACCGCGTGGCCGACTCGACCGACAGGCCGCGCACCGCCCATCGCATCGAGCGCCAGATGAACAGCAGGAGCAGGGCGAACAGGCCGTACTTCAGGGCCGAGAGAGCGAACGGGGTCACGCTCTGCGCCAGGACGGCGTGCGGCACCGGTCAGCCCCTCCGGAAGACGAGGACGGTGGTGCCGATCGTGACGCGGTCGCCGTCGTCGAGGGTCGCGGTCTGCACGGCATGCCCGTTGACCTCGGTGCCGTTCGTGGAACCGAGGTCGGTGAGGGTCGCGACGCCGTCCTTCAGCCGGATCTGGGCGTGTCGTCTCGACGCCCCTCGATCCTTCAGCGTCACCTCGCATCCTGGGAGGCGGCCGATCGTCGCGACCTCCCCTCGCAGTTCGACGGTGCGTTCGCGCCCGTCCTCACGGACCAACAGCCAGGGCGCCGGCGCGGCCGATGGCTGCATCGATTCGGGGCCCTCGACGAGCGAAGCCGTGCAGCGGAAGTCGCCCTTGCGCAGGTGCTCGTCGACCTCGAACTCGACCTCGGGGGGTCCGACCAGTCCCCAGCCCCGCTCGCTCGCGTTGTCGCGGATCACCGTGCCGAGCTCCCGAGCGATCGCGGCTTCCGCCTGCTCGAGCCGCTCGTGATCCTCGGTCGACAGGGCGATCTGGAAGTGGTTCGGCGCCCAGACCTCGTTCACGCCGACGGTACGCCCGGCATCCATCTGCTTGATCACGCGTTTCGCGAGCTCGACCGGCTGCAGGCCGGAACGGAACGTCTTGGAGAAGAGGCCTTCCACGAGGCCCCCCAGGCGTCGTTCGAAGTCACGGAGGTTGGGCACAGGTCGCGCACGGGGCGTGCGGGGCCCCGTTCCAGGCGCCTATGTTACGCCCGAGGGTGTTGCGAGCCCGTGAGCGTCGCCGCTCGGCCTTCCTCGCCTGAGATCACGCCGACCGCCGAGGCCGTCAGGTATCGGCGCCTACCCGGTACGAGGTAGATGGGCGAAGGGCGGTTCTCGCGTTCACTCGTTCGGGGACGGCTCGACGGACCCGCTTGTTACCATTCCGTTCCCACTCGGGCGAGTGGCGGAATTGGCAGACGCGCAGGATTCAGGTTCCTGTGTCCGAGAGGACGTGGGGGTTCAACTCCCCCCTCGCCCACCAGCTCCAAACGCCAAGGCGTACCGGCCCCTGCCTCGATCGGTACTGATCTCAGGGATTCCTCGCGCCGCCGCTCCCCCTAGCCTCGGGCTCACGGATCGGTACCTATCCGGTACCGAGGTGAGAGGAGGGAATCATGGGCACGAAAGCCGGAACGATCGGGGTCTCGGCCCGACCGGCGGGGTTCACGCTCTGGACCGCGGCCGTGTCCGCCCTGGCCGCCGCGGCGCTGATCATGAGCGCGGTGGCGCTCACCGTGGCGTCGCGAGATCGCGCGGTCACCGGGATGGCGGGCGGCGGCATCCACGAGGCGGCGAGCATCGAAGCGCCGGTCTGGGACGCGGCCAAGCTCGAAGCCATGGAAGGCCGCATGGCCGCCGAGAGCGTTCGGATCGACGGGGGTGCCCTGACCTGGGACGCGGCCAAGCTCGAAGCCATGGAAGGCCGCATGGCCGCCGGGTAGCTCCAGCCTCGGACCGCCGTTCTTAGAATCCTGGCGGCACAGAAGGGAATGATGCGTTGACCGAAGACGTCCTCGGCCGCGAGTCCGAACTCGCGATCCTCGACCGCTTCCTGGACTCGGTCCCGACCGGCGCGGGCGCCCTGCTCCTGTTCGGTGAACCCGGCATCGGGAAGACCACGGTATGGAGGCGAGGCCTGGCGAGCGCCCTGCAACGGGGTTACCGCACGCTGTCATGCGGCCCGGTCGAGGCGGAGACGCGTCTTTCCTACGCCGCCCTCGGGGACCTCCTCGAGCCGGTCCTCGAGGAGGCTCTTCCCACCCTGTCCGAGCCGCAGCGCCGGGCCCTCGAGGTGGCCCTCCTGCGGGCCCCGAGCTCGGGCGCCCGTGCCAACCAGCGGGCCATCTCGCTGGCCGTCCTGGGATGCCTTCGGTCGGTGGCCTCCATCACCCCCGTCGTGGCTGCCGTCGACGACATCCAGTGGATGGACGTTCCGTCGATGAGGGTGCTCCAGTTCGTCGTGCGCCGCCTCAAGGACGACCCGGTTGGCCTGTTGTCCGCTGCTCGAGGCACCGATCCCGACGATGATCCCCTGGGCGTCGCGGTGGCCTTCCCCGATGATCGCGTGCATCGCGTCCACGTCGGGCCGCTCTCCGCCGAGGCGATCGAACGCGTGATCCGCGACAAGGTGACCCAGGAGTTCCAGCGAACCACGCTCCTTCGTCTCCACGAGACCTCGGGAGGAAATCCCTTCTTCGCCCAGGAGATCGGTCGCGCGCTCCTGCGTCGTGGAGGTGAGATCGCGGTCGGCGAGCAGCCTCCGATCCCCGGGCGCCTCCAGGAACTCGTGGAGGATCGCCTCGAAGGCCTTCCCGCCCAGACCCTCGAAGCGCTCGAGGTCGTCTCGGCGCTGTCGACACCGACACTGGATGCCGTCGCTGCCGCGACCGATCCTGCCGAGGTCGACCATCGCCTGGATCCGGCGCTCGAGCACGGTGTCGTCGAGGTCCTCGGCGACCGCCTCCGATTCACCCACCCCCTCCTCGCATCCTCCGTCCAACAGAAGATCCCGCCGGCCCGACGGCGCGAGCTGCATGCGAGGCTCGCGACGATCGTCCACGACCCGGAGGAACGAGCCCGCCACTTGGCGCTGTCCGTCGAGGGCCCGGACGTCGCCGTCGCCGCCGCCCTCGAGGAGGCCGCCCTGCTGGCCTCCTCGAGAGGAGCGCCACAATCCGCGGCCGAGCTCTGGGAGATGGCCCGCCGCGCCACGCCGCCGGACCGAGGCGAGGACCTGGTGCGTCGGACCCACCAGGCGGGTGTGGCCCACTACGAGTGCGGGGACACCTCGCTGGCGCGGAACGTCCTGGAGCACGCGGTGGACCTCGCGGAGGCCGGGCCGGCTCGGGCCCGCGTGCTGCTGGACCTGGGGATGGGTCTCGCCGAGGCCGAAGGGTGGCGGGGGGCATGGGCGGTGTTCGAGGCCGCTCGGGGCGAGGGGGGGAACGATCTCGCGCTGCGAGCGCTGATCGAGCAGAACCTGGGGTACGTCTGGCTGTTCAGGGGAGACCTCGCGGCATCGGAACGGCATGCTCTCGCCGCGCTGGAGCTGGCCGAGGAGCTGCAGGACCCACGCGTGATGGCCGAAGCGTTCCAGGCGTATCCGTTCGTGGAGTTCCTCCTCGGACGCGGGGTCGATCAGGAGCTGCTCGATCGCGGGATCGCCCTGGAAGGGCACATGGAGGGCGAGTTCAAGTCCCACGTCCTGCGTGCGAGCTTCGTCGTAGCGCAGCTCCTCAAGTTCACCGATCGCCTGGACGTGGCGCGCGGGGCATTCACCGAGCTCTTGGGAGATGCCGTGGCGCACGGCGTCACCGGCCCGATCCCACAGATCCTGTACCACCTCGCCGAGCTGGAGTGCCGGGCGGGCAACTGGGATGCAGCCATGGAGCACGCCCGTGAGAGCAGGGCGGCCGCCCTGCGGATCGGCATGGGGGCCCTGTCGTCGGAAGGCCACTTCGCTATGGGTCTGGTGCAGGCCCATCTCGGGCGGGCCGACCCGGCGAGGCAGGAAGCTCTCGAGGGGCTGCGGGTCGCCGAGGAGGCGGGGGAAGTCCTTCTCCTGATCCCGAACCTGGCGGTCCTGGGGTTCCTCGAGCTCTCCCTGGACCACCCCGCCGAGGCCGACGCGCATCTGTCCAGGGCCCTCGAGCTCGAGCAGGCCATGGGCGTTCGAGAGCCCGCCTACTTCCGTCTCGTCCCGGACGAGGTCGAGGCGCTGGTGGCCCTCGGGCGGCTCGACGACGCCGAGGCGCTCCTCGCCCCCTTCGAGGAGGCCGGCAGGAACCTCGACCGGGCCTGGGCCGTCGCCACCGGAGCCAGGTGCCGGGCGCTGGTGCTTGCGGCCCGAGGTGATCTCGCCGGTGCGACCGCCGCGGCCGATGAGGCGGTGCGGGAACACGATCGCCTGCCCCTTCCGTTCGAGTTGGGGAGGACCCTCATGGTGCGCGGAGCGGTGGAGCGCCGCGCGAAGAGGAAGCGGGAGGCTCGGGACACGCTCACGAAGGCCGTGGAGGTCTTCGACGGGCTGGGCGCCGCGTTGTGGGCCGACAAGACGCGTGCGGAGCTGGCGCGGATCGGCGGACGGGCTCCCTCGTCGTTCGACCTGACCCCGACCGAGAACAGGGTGGCGGCGCTGGTGGCCGCGGGCAGCACGAACCGGGAGGCGGCCGCTGCGCTGTTCGTCAGCATCCACACGGTGGAGGCCAACCTCAAGCGGATCTACCGCAAGCTGGGCGTTCGCTCGCGCACGGAGCTGGCCTCGAAGTTCCGATCCGACACGTCAAGATCCTGATCGGAGGTCCACAGGACGAGGTCGCCTCGGGATCCTCAGGTGGTCATCTACCCATCGGAGAGCTCCGGATCCAGCCTCCCGGTCGGCTACGATGCCCGTCCGATGCCGCCGGTCAACGTCTTCGCCTCGTTCACGCCGCTCGCCGGCCGGGAGCAGGAGCTGCACGCTCTGCTCGCGTGGATGGTCGAGCACACGCGCGCCGAGCCCGGATGCGAGCGCTACGACCTGTACCGACGCAGCGGCGACGACGGAGGATCCTTCCACCTGTTCGAGCGGTACCGCGACGAGGACGCGCTGCAGGCCCACCGAGCCAGCGATCACTACGTGGAGTACCGGCGGGGGGTCGTCGATCTGCTCGACGGCGATATCGACGTGCTCGTGCTCGACGGACCCGACGTCGCTCCGTAGCGGCGATGCCGCTGCAGAACCGGGTCACCCCGCTCGGTGAGCCGATCGCCGACCCGGCTCGGGGGCTCGTCTACGGCAATCGCGGGTGCATGCACGACGAGCACGGCCGCATCCGGCGGCTCTTCGGCGTTCGGCGATGGATCGCGTGCCGGTTGGAGTACCGGGGCTGGCACCGGTCGCCGCTCATGCAAGCGGGGAAGTTCACGGAACTGTTCTTCCTCGACGAGGCGACCGCGCTCGCCGCCGGGCACCGCCCATGCGCGCTCTGTCGTCGCGAGGACTACGTTCGGTTCGTCGAGATCTGGCAGGACCTGCACCCGGGGGAGAACAGGGCCGATCCGATCGACGATCGACTGCACGCCGAGCGATTCGACCCGGGGAGCCGCTCGCAGCGACATCACCTTGCGCCGTTCGGGTCGATCCCCGACGGGGCGTTCGTGCTGGCCGACCACGAGCCGTTCCTGGTGCTCGGCATGCGGCTGCTGCATTGGACGCCCTCGGGCTACGACTCGCCGACACCGATGCCGCGGCGAGGTTCAGCACGGGTGATCACTCCGCCCTCGCTCGTCGAGGTGCTCCGCGCACCCCGTCGCCCGGTGGTGCCGTTCCTGCATCCGTCGGCGGGCGCGGTGTCGTAACTGCCGAGGGGTCAGGTCGTGCCGCGACGGGCCTGCGCTAGGCGTGCGGCACCGAGGGACATCAGGAACCACGCGCCGCCGATGGTCAGGGCCGGGCCGAGTGAGCCCCACGGAGGGGTGCCCAGGCAGTCGGCGAGGCTCACGCCGCAGACGCGGGCCGGGTCTTCGAGCATCTCGCGCGTGATCGACGCGAGCTGGAGCAGTCCGGCCGAGATCACCGTGACGATGCCCGCCCGTGCCGCGGCCCGCGCGACGAACCGCTCCGGATGGCAGCGGCAGAGGAAGTTCGCCAGCAGCATCGCCGCCGCCGCGAGCCCGAGCCAGCCGCCGACGAACGCCGCGGCCGCGACGGGGTCGTGGTACTCGCTGGCGGTGAGCCACATCGCACGCAGCGTGGGGTAGCCGAGCAGGAAGCTGACCCACGCGACCGCGAACACGAGCACGCCGACCGCCGGCCCGGTGCCGTCGGCGCTTCGAGGCGTTCGGATCGACCGGACCGCGAGGGCGCCCGCCGCAGGCAGGGTGGCCTCGAGCGAGAGGAACCCCGCCCCGGCGAGTCCCAGAGCCAGGATCGCCTCACGGTCGGCGAGGGGACGGAGCCGTCGTGCCATGCGTGAACGATAGCCTCGAGGTCGGACGCGGGCGAGGGGAGATGTTGCGGTTCCCTGCCGCGCGTCGCACCCTGCGGAGGTCCGGCTGCTAGGAGAGGCAGAGGAGGGGGGTCGAGGCCTCGGCCCCGTTCGACCAGTCGCTCACCCGTGCACCGTCGAAGGCCCGGATCCGGTAGGTGTACGAGGCGTCGATGCCCAGGCCCGTGTCGCGGAACGACTCGGTGTGCACGCCGCGCACGCGCGCGACCAGGGTGGATCCGTCGGTGCCGCCCCGGCGCCAGATCTCGTATCCCTTCACCGGCGCCGCTCCGGACCACGCCAGATCGACCCCCGTCGAGAAGAGCCCGTCACACGAGGCCTCGGCCTCGAGGCGGCCGGGAGCCGGCACCTCGGCAGGTCCGGTGACGCTGGCCGCGGCCTGCGGAGCCCGCACCGTGGTGACGACCTCGCCGAGTACGAGCGCGCCCCCGACCGCCGTCGCGACGAGCACTCCGGAGACGATGGCACGAGTGACGCGCCGGGCTCGTGGTCGCCTTCGCGCGCGCGTGACCGCCACGCCACGCGCGGGCTCTGGAGCCGCCCGCACGTCGGGGGCCGAGCCCAGCGGCCGGGTCGCGAGTCGAACGATCGGGGTGGTTCCCCCGTCCGTGCGCCCCTTCAGCGGCATGGTTCTCGCCGTCGCGGGCTCGATCGAGCCTTCCGGACGGCCGAGCGCATCGGCGAACGTCGCCGCGGACGGGATCCGGTGGGCCGGGTCCGCGGCGGTGGCGCGCACCAGCACCTCGCGCAGCCTCGTGTCGTCGACGTGGACGGCCAACTCGCGGAGCACGGCGCCGAGCGCGTACACGTCCGCCCGCGCGTCGACCCGTGCACCCCGTAGCACCTCGGGCGCCACGTACGGCAGGGTGCCCCGCGAGGCGGCGTTGGACCGAAGGGCCGCACTCCCGCCCCGGGCGAT
Organism: Actinomycetota bacterium; assembly: GCA_035249905.1. GTDB lineage: Bacteria > Actinomycetota > UBA4738 > UBA4738 > HRBIN12 > JAOUEA01. Next base: position 59,223 of record DATFFT010000059.1, read on the forward strand.
GCCGAAGTCGAGGATCTTCACCGCCCCGTCGTCGGTCACCATGATGTTGGCCGGCGAGACGTCTCGGTGCACGATGCCACGCTCGTGGGCGTGTGCGAGCGCGCGCGCCGCCGCCACGCCCACGCTCCTGATGCGGTCGGGCCCGAGCGTCCCTCGGCTCCTCGCGACCTCGGCGAGCGTCCTACCGGCGACGAACTCCATCACGATGAACGTCTTGCCGCCGTCCTCGCCGATGTCGTGCACGGCGACGATGCCGGCATGCGTCAGGCGCGCGGCGGTCGCGGCTTCCCGCCGGAACCGTGCGAGGAACCGCTCGTCGGCGGCGAGCTCGGGACGCAGCACCTTGATCGCCACCGTGCGTCCGAGCCGCCGGTCGACCGCTTCGAACACCTCGCCCATGCCGCCTCGCCCGATCGCCGCCCGGATCTCGTACCGACCGACCAGCAGCGAGCCGACCAGGGCCAGCGCGGGCGAGATGGGCGCTCCCGGTTCGTCACCGGAACGTTCGCGCAGGGAGGGTTCGGTCAGGGGGGCCGACATGCGGCCACGATGGTAACGCGCTCGCGACCAGAGCGGGTCGTCGTCACGGGTTCGTCATCTCGTTCGAGCCTTGAGGCTCACGTGGCGGGATATGGTGCGCCCCGGTTCTCGGGCAGGCGCAACCTCGAGGTCTTGGGGCGTATCGACGGCATCGGCGCCGCGGCGATCGACGCATCGCTCGATCGGGTGGGGCTCTCAACGACATGCAGCTCGGGGACGGGTCGGTCGTCACGCCCGCGCGTGCGGCGTTGGTCGTGGCCGCCGACACGCTCGGACTCCTGGCGATCGCCACGGTGTCCTTCCGTGTGCGCGACGTCCAGTGATCGGTCCGGGGGTCCATCGCACCGTCGTATAGTGAGGCCCCCGCAGGCCTGAACGGCCCTCGGACCGACCGTCGATGTCCACGAGGTCGCCATGACCCTGTCCGACAGCACGCTCACCCTGGTCGCTCTCATCGCGATCGTCCTGTCCGTGCTCGCGGTCCTGTTCTCGATCCTGGGTGGGGGCGGCCGCCGCACCAGGGAGTCCGAGGGCCCGATCGAGATGAGCGAGGCGCTGCGCGGGGTGTTGACGGGCCAGGCCCAACGCATCGAGCGCCTCGAGCAGGCGGCGCGGGCGCTCAATGCCACCGACAAGCGTCAGCAGGTACTCGTCGATGGCAGCGTGCGACACGTCGCGTTGCTGCGCTTCGACGCGTTCGAGGACGTCGGTGGACGGCTCTCGTTCTCCTGCGCCCTGCTGGACGACCACGGCACCGGGGTCGTGCTGACGTCGATCAACGGCAGGCAGGAGACCCGCGTCTACGCGAAGCCGGTGACCATGGGCTCCAGCTCGTACAACCTCTCCACCGAGGAAGCGGAGGCGATCCGCGACGCCATGGCGACCGACGCCCAGCCCGTGGAGGCTCGATGATCTTCCGACGCGACGAGGACGACGCGGACCCGATCGAGGCGACGGCGCCGACGAACGCCGGCGCCGAACGACGGGCACGAGACGAAGGAGGCGGCATGGCTGAGGACAACGGTGAGGTCACGATCGTCGGCACGGGCGCGCGCCTCGAGGGCAACGTCGTGTCGGCCGGCAACCTGCGCATCGATGGTCAGGTGAAGGGCCAGATCAACGCCGACGGCGACGTGACGCTGTCGCCGCAGAGCCAGGTCGAGGCGGACATACGGGCCCAGAACGTCAGCGTCGCGGGCAAGTTCAAGGGCAACGTGGTCGTGAAAGGCAAGGCGCACCTCGCCCGGGGCGGGCGCATCGACGGCAACGTCACGTCGAAGACGCTGGTCGTCGAGGAAGGCGGCATCTTCCACGGTCAGAGCATCATGGACGGCGGATCGGGGACGGCTCCGCAGCAGGGGAAGGCCGCGCAGCCCGCACATGCCGACGCCAAGGGCGACCAGGTCAAGGTCCCGTAACAGCATGCTCGACATCAAGGCGATCCGGGAGGATCCGGAGCGGTTCCGGGCCGGCCTCGCGCGCCGGAACCTCGCCGATGCCGTCGACGAGATCCTCGCTTCGGACGAGCGCAGGCGGACCCTCACCGCGAAGGTGGAGGAGCTCCGCGCCGAGCAGAACAAGGCGTCGAAGACGATCGGCCGCGCGGAGAGCGACGAGAAGCAGCGGCTGATCGCCGAGGTCGCCCGCGTGTCCGCCGAGCTGAAGGAGCTCGAGCCGCAGCTCGCCGAGGCCGACGAGGCGTTGACCTCGTTGCTCGCCGAGATCCCGAACCTCCCTCACGACAGCGCCCCCGACGGGTTCACCGACGAGGACGCGGTCGAGGCCCGTCGTCATCTCGAGCCTCCCGAGCTCGCGTTCGAGCCGAAAGACCACGCGGAGCTCGGCGCGGCGCTCGGCGTGCTCGACGTCGAGCGCGCCGTCCGCGCGAGCGGGTCCCGGTTCGTGTACGTGATGGGCGACCTCGTGTTCGTGCAGTTCGCCCTGATGCGTCACGCCATGGACATCCTGGTGGGGAAGGGCTTCGTGCCCGTCATCCCTCCGGTGCTGGTCCGCGAGGAAGTGATGTACGGCTCCGGCTTCCTGCCGACCGACGAAGCCAACATCTACCGGACCGACGCCGATCAGCTCTACCTGGTCGGCACCTCGGAGGTGTCGCTCGCCGCGCTGCACATGGGCGAGACCCTCGAGCAGGATGCCCTTCCGCTCCGCTACGCCGGCTATTCCACGTGCTTCCGCCGTGAGGCCGGCACCTACGGCAAGGACATGGGCGGCATGTTCCGCGTCCACCAGTTCGACAAGGTCGAGATGTTCTCCTTCTGCGACCCAGGATCGAGCTGGGACGAGCTCGAGTTCCTGGTCTCGATCGAGGAGGAGATCGTGGGGAACCTCGATCTGCCGTACCGGGTCGTGAACATCGCGGCGGGGGACCTGGGCGGGGCGGCCGCGAAGAAGTACGACATCGAGGCGTGGCTGCCGGCGCAGCGGCGCTATCGAGAGATCACGTCGTGCTCCAACTACACGGACTACGGGGCGCGTCGCGCCCAGACCAGGATGCGATCGAGCGACGGGAAGACCGGCGTTCCGCACACGCTGAACGGCACGGCGACCGCCATCGGGCGAACGCTGATCGCGTTGCTCGAGAACCACCAGCGAGCCGACGGCTCGGTCGTGCTGCCCGAGAAGCTGCATCCGTACCTGCCCGAGAACGTGCGCGTGTTGCGCTCGCCCGCGGGCTGATCACGCCCGTTCGGCGTCGGCGGCGTCCGCCGGGACGGGGATCGATCCGGCTACGACGTGGCGAGTCACGTCGACCGAGATGCCGTTCCACACCGGGCGGCCGTCCTCGAACGTGCGGGTCGCGTAGCTGAAGATCCAGCGAAGCGACCCGTCGCGGTGGAGGAGCCGGTAGAGCTCGTCCCAGGGCTCTCCGGTCGCGTCGCACCGGTCGCTCGCGGCCCGCAGTCGGTCGCGGTCCTCGGGATGAACGATGCGGAAGAAGTGCTCGGGCTCCATCATCAGCTCGTCGGGGAGATAGCCGAAGACCGCCTCGACCTGGGGGCCGATGAAGACGTACCGGCTGGTCCCCGAGGCCGGGTCGACGACCTCGCTCCACGGGACGGCCGGCATCGTGTCGACGATCGAACGGTAGCGAGACGCCGACGCGGCGATCGCGAGGTGGGCCTCCTGGTCCTCGGTGACATCGATCATGACACCGTGGAACAAGGTGGGGCGTCCCACGGCGTCGCGCTCGATGGTGCCTCCTCGATGGAGGATCCAGACGATCCGACCGTCGCCCGCGATCATGCGGAACGTCTGGTTCCACGGCTCACCCATGGTCCACGCCGACCGAGCCGACTCCCGCATCCAACCGACGTCGTCGGGATGCATGTGATCGAACCACGCGTCGACGTCGCCGATCCATCGATCGATCGGCATGCGCAGCAATCGCTCGGCATTGGGACTCATGTACCGGACGTCGATACGGACATCGTCGTCGGTGTGCTCCAGCTCGAACTCGTAGACGACGACCGGGCTCAGCTCTGCGAGCCGGCGGAACCGCTCCTCGGCCGCCTCCGCGTGCTTGCGGGGGGTGATGTCGAGCATCACGCCCTGCAGGTTCGACGGCCGACCGAGCTCGTCCCGATCCAGCAGCGTCGCTTGCTCCAGGACCCACACGACTGAGCCGTCCTTGGCGAGGTAGCGGAACTCCTCGTTGAACGGTTCGCCCGTCCGACGCGTGTGCTCGGTGGCAGCCACGACCCGTTCCCGGTCGTGCGGATGGACCCGTTCGCGCCAGAGCGTGGGGCTGCGCTGCCACTCCTCCACCGAGTACCCGAGCAGCTCCTCGATGCGCGGGCTCATGAACGGCAAGGGGTCCTCCAGCTGTTCGTCCGGCCACAGCACGCGCCATGTGTACGCCACGCCCGGCATGTGGTTCACGATGGCACGGAGGCGTTCTTCGGTGTGTCGCAGTTCGGCCTCGACACGCCGCCGCTCCTCGATCTCGAGGCCCATCATCTCGTTGGCGTCCTCGAGCTCCGCGGTCCGGGTGAGCACGCGCAGCTCGAGCTCGTCGCGGGCCAGACGGAGCAGTTCCTCGGATTCCTTCTGCGGGGAGATATCGATCATCACGCCGAGCCAGCGTGTGCCCTCGGCGTCGGTCACCAGCTCCGCGTGATCGCGGACCCACACCTCTCGTCCATCGCTCGCGATCAGCCGGTACTCGCGCTGCCAGGGATGGCCGGTCTCGTTGTGCAGGTCGTGAGCGGCGAGCTCGATCTCGCGGTCCTCGGGATGGAGCAGCTCTGCCCAGATGTCGGGTTGATCCAGCCATTCCTGTCGCGGGTAGCCGAGGATCTCCTCGACGTGGGGAGAGACGAACAACGTGCGACGCTCGTCGTCCGGCCCCATCTCGTAGACGATCGCGGGGACCCGCTCCACGAGCACCCGGTAGCGCTGCTCGGAGCGCCGCCGCTCGACCTCGGCCTCCTTGGCGTCGGTGAGGTCGACGATCACGCCCTGCCACGTCTGCCCTCCCGTCGCCGGATCGACCACCATGCGGGCCTCGTCGCGGACCCAGACGTGATGTCCGTCGGGATGCACGTAGCGGTACTCGACCGACCAGCTGGTGGCCGTCGACCACCCGTGCTCCCAGGCGGTCCGGGCGCGATCGAGGTCGTCGGGGTGGACGAGCCGGGTCCACAAGTGCGTGTCGGCGATGAACGCCTCGGCTGGATGTCCGAGCACCTCGAGCACGTTGGGGCTGACGTACCTGCTCGGCGTCGCATCGTCGTAGGCGTCCATGTAGACGATCACCGGCAGGTGCTCGATGAGCTCCCGGTACCGGGCTTCCGTCCGGAGCAGCATGACTTCGATCTCGCGTTCGGCGGTGATGTCGAGCAGCACGCCCTGCCAGAACAACGCCCGTCCCGATCCGTCCCGAACCAGGAGCGATTGGTCGCGAAGCCACACGATCGTTCCGTCGGGCCTGAGGACCCGATACTCGGCGTGGAAGGCCTGCCGCGTGCGGACCGCGTCCGACCAGGCTTCCCGTACCGCTCGCCGGTCGTCCTCGTGCTTCGAGTCGAGCCACGAGGACGGGTCGCCCACGAAGTGCTGGGGTTCGTAGCCGACGATGTCGACCGCGTTGGGGCTCACGTACAGGCTCCGCGGTTCGGTCTCGTCGGTCACGACGTACACGATCACGGGGAGCCGTTCCACCAGGGCCCGATACCGTGCTTCGGACCGCGCCGCCTGCGACTCGGCGAGCCGCTCCGACGTGATGTCCTCGAGGAACCCTTGGCGGTAGCGGACGACCCCGGCGTCGTCGCGCACGAGCGAGGCGGTCTCGCGGAACCATCGCCACTGCCCGTTGCGATGCATGAACCGGTACTCTGCCTCGAAGCGCCGGCCGGTATCGACCGCTCGCAACCACTCGGCGTCGATCGTCGCACCTTCGTCCGGATGGAGCCGGCTCACCCACAGATCGGTCCGCGCGACGAGCTCGTCGGGTGTGAATCCCGAGATGTCGTGCACCCGCGGCGTGGCGTACAGGACCCTCGAGGCCGGCTCGTTGGTCATCAACACGATGGCGGCAGTGGAGTCTTCGAGGATGCGCCGGAAGAGCTGAGGATCGTCGAGGAAGCCGGAGGTCTCCGCCACGTCGCGAAGGGTAGCGCGACCGCCCGACGGTTTGGAAGCCGTGTGCGACTCGGGGTTTGCCTGGAAGAGCCTGCGGGAATACGCCTGCCACACAGGGGACCGTGACCGGAGGGGCCCGATGACCGCATCGGAGGGATCGATGACACTGTTCGCCCAAGTCGACTTGGAAGGCGGCCTGGAGGAGGCCTGGCACGACGTCATCACGTTCGCGCCGAAACTGCTCGGGTTCTTCGTCATCCTGCTGATCGGTTGGTTCGTCGCCAAGGGACTCTCCAAGCTCGCGAACAGGTTGCTCGAGCGCGTCGGATTCGACGGCTTCGTCGAGCGCGGACAGCTACGGGATGCGTTCGAGCGCAGCAAGACCGAGCCCTCGGACGTGATCGGGGTGGTCGTGTTCTGGCTGATCTTCCTGATCGCCCTCCAGGTCGCGTTCGGCATCTGGGGTCCCAACCCCGTGAGCGACCTGCTCGAGGGCCTCATCCGGTACCTGCCGAACGTCATCATCGCCGTCGTGATCATCGTGATCGCTGCGCTGGTGGCGAAGGTTCTGACGGATGTGCTGACTCCCGTGCTCGGCGCCGTGCGCGGTGGCTCGATCATCGCCAAGGGCGCGGGACTCGCGGTCCTCGTGGTCGGGGTCTTCGCGGCTCTCGACCAACTGCAGGTGGCTCCCGCGGTCGTGACGGGGCTGTTCTACGCCCTCCTCGTGATGGTCGTCGGATCGGCCGTGGTTGCGTTCGGTGTCGGCGGCATCCCGATCGCCCGCAGGTGGTTGGAGCAGTGGAGCTCGGGTGTCGAGCGAACGGCGAGGGACGTCAAGGACGAGGCGCGGGCCCGGTCGGCGCGCGCCCCCGAGACGACGTCGATGCCGGAGACGACGCCGATGCCGCCCCCGGATCGTCCGGTCGCCGAATGATCGTCCGATCGGCCGCGAGACGGGTCGCCCTCGACGAGGTCAGGAGCGCATCGGATCGACGCCGAGCATCGTCTTGGCCTCACGGATCATCTGGTGGGGGGGTCGC
>DATFFT010000060.1:0-15518 GCA_035249905.1 Actinomycetota bacterium
CGGGGCGAGGTGCTGCGGGGCTACGCCGCCTCGCCCGGTATCGCCGTGGGTCCGAGCCGGCGGTTCCACACCCCCGCGCTCGACGTGCCGGAAGGCGAGGGGAAGGAGCCGGCGATCGAGCTCGCCGCGCTCGGATCCGCCCTGCGCGAGACGGCCGACGCGATCGCCGGCCAGCGCGACGGCGTCGCCGCCAGAGCCGGGGAGCACGAGGCCAGCATCTTCGACGCCCACCTGCTGTTCCTGCGCGACGAGGCGTTGCTCGGCCCGGCGCGGGCCGCGATCGGTGACGACGGGCTCACGGCGGCCAGGGCCTGGCGCGACGCAGTCGATGAGATGGCCGCGACCTGGGCGTCGCTCGAGGACGAGTACATGCAGGCCAGAGCGGTCGATCTGCGGAGCGTCGGCGACCAGGTGCTCGCACGAATCATCGACGCCCCGGTGCCCGCGCCTCGCCTCGAGGCTCCCGGCATCCTCGTCGCGGCCGACCTCACTCCAGCCGACACCGCCGGACTCGACCCGGAGATGGTGCGCGGCATCGCCACTGCCCACGGCGGGCCGACCTCACACGCCGCCGTCCTCGCGCGAGCGTTGGGCATTCCGGCCGTGGTGGGGATCGGGTCGCGACTCCTCGAACTGGCCGAAGGGTCCATGACCGCGATCGACGGCGAGGCCGGCGAGGTGCGCATCGATCCTCCCGCCGATGTCGTCGCCGGGCTGGAGGACGAGGCACGTGCGCGTGAGGAGCGCCTCGCGACGTTGCGAGATCGAGCCACCGAACCCGCGGTGACCCTCGATGGCGTCGCCGTCGAGGTGGCCGCGAACGTGGGCGGACCCGACGAGGTCGAGGCGGCGGTCGGGGCCGGCGCCGACGGCATCGGGCTGTTCCGCACCGAATTCCTGTTCATGGATCGCGCCGAGCTTCCCGACGAGCGCGAGCAGGAAGCGGCGTACCGCGCGGCTGCCGAGGCACTCGAAGGGCGGCCGTTGCTCGTTCGGACCCTCGACGCGGGCGCCGACAAGCCGATCGCCGGACTCGAACAAGAGCCCGAGACCAACCCGTTCCTGGGCATGCGAGGCATCCGGCTGGGGCTCGAGCGACCGGAGCTGCTCGGGGCGCAGCTTCGCGCGTTGTGCCGGGTGGCCGCCGACCATCGGCTGCGGATCATGTTCCCCATGGTGGCGACGACCGACGAGCTCGCCGCGGCGCGCGTCGCGCTCGAGGAGGCGCGCGCGCAGGTCGGTGACGAGCGGGCCCCGGGCGGCGGCGCCGAACCCGTCATCGAGGTCGGGATCATGGTCGAGGTTCCGTCGGCGGCGCTCATGGCGTCGACCCTCGCTGGCGATTGCGACTTCTTCTCGATCGGAACGAACGACCTCACGCAGTACGCGATGGCCGCCGATCGTGGCAATGAGCACGTCGCCGACCTCAACGACCCGCTCCATCCGGCGGTGCTCCGACTCATCGCCATCACCGTCGAGGGAGCGGCGACACGGGACCGCTGGGTCGGCGTCTGCGGCGAGCTCGCAGGTGACGAGCTCGCCGCGCCTGTGTTGCTCGGTTTGGGCGTCCGCGAGCTCTCGATGGCGGCACCCGCGATCGCAGCGGTGAAGCACGCCGTGCGCTCGACTTCCCTCGACGACGCCCGGGCGCTCGCCTCGTCCGCCCTCGCATGCGCGACCGCCGCCGAGGTGCGCGCGATGCTCGCCTCCCCGTAGGCGATCGGCGCAGCCGGTACGATTCGCTCACGACCCCATGAGCACTCCCGACGAGCGAGCCGCCGCGTTCCTGGCGTTCATCACGTACCTGCGCATCGCCTTGACGCCCGTCGTCATGGCGATGGTGCTCGCACGGGATCCCGCGCCGTGGGTCGAGCCGACGGCCGCGCTGCTCTTCGGATTCGCGGCGGCCACCGACTTCTTCGACGGGCGCCTCGCACGCCGCTGGAAGCAGACGTCGACGTTCGGAAGCTTCCTCGATACCGCGGCCGACAAGCTGCTGGTCTCGGGGGTGCTCCTGGCCCTCGTCGCCGTCGACCGCGCCTCCCCGTGGGTCGCGTTCGTGATCGTCGGCCGCGAGCTGCTGATCATGGGCCTCCGTGGAGCGGTCTCCGCATCCGACGGCATCGTGGTCACGCCGTCGATGTGGGGGAAGTGGAAAGCGACGATCCAATTCGTGGCGATCACGCTCGCGATCTGGCGACCCGACGTTCGGATCGACGATTGGTACCTCGACCAGTGGCTCATGGCCGTCGCGGCCGTGGTCACGATCATCTCCGCCGTGCAGTACCTCGCACGGTTCCTGTCGGTCCTGTCGGATCGCGATCGAACGGCGTCGGATCGCTGACCGGTGAGCGGCCCCGTCTTCCTGACAGGGGGCACGGGGTTCGTGGGCGGGGCGGTGCTGCGTCGGTTGATCGCCGACGGGCGCGAGGTTCGGGCACTGGCCCGGTCCGAAGAAGGCGCGGAGGCGTTGGCCGCCCTCGGCGCGGGGGTGGTCCGCGGCGACCTATTCGACCACGGCGCCTTGCTCAGCGGCATGCGCGGATGCGCCACCGTCTTCCACACGGCCGGTGTCAACGCCATGTGCCTGCGGGACCCCGGACCCATGCTGCGCGTCAACATCGACGGAGCGTGCGCGGTGGTCCGTGCCGCCGCCGCCGCGAAGGTTGCTCGAGTGGTGCACACCTCGTCGGCGGCGACCATCGGCGAGCGGCGGGGCGAGATCGGCCGTGAGGGCACTCCGCATCGCGGCACGTTCCTCTCGGACTACGAACGCTCCAAGTTCCTCGGGGAGCGGAACGTGCTCGCGCTGGCCGAGCGGCTGCGCGTGTCGGTCGTGAGCGTGAACCCGTCGTCGGTGCAGGGGCCCGGACGTGTCGAGGGATCGGCACGGCTGCTCCTGGAGATCGTCAACGGCAGGCTCCCGGTGCTGGTGAACACGTGGTTGTCCGTGGTCGACGTCGACGACTGCACGGCAGCGCACCTGCTCGCCGAGCGTGAAGGCATCCCCGGTCACCGCTACCTCGTGAGTGGCGCTTCGTTCGACGTTCGCACCGCCGTGGAGCTGCTGCGAGCCGCGTCGGGAAGGCCGGGACGCGTCTGGTTCGCCCCGCGTGTCCTCGCGACGGCGGGCGGTGTGCTGATCGGCGCGAGCGTCCGGAGGCGCGGCATCTGCCCCGAGACCGTGCGAACCCTGCTGCACGGGCATCGTTTCGACGCGTCGCACGCCGAACGCGAGCTCGGGCTGAGGTACACCCCGGTGGAGGACACGATCCACCGCACCTTGGAGTGGTACGCGCAGCGGGGCCTCGGCCCGGCACCGATAGGATGAGGGGCGCTCTCCGGCGCCCACCGAGCGCCGGGCCGATGTGAGGAGGGGCCGTGAGCGATACGCGTCCGGACCGGAACCTTGCGATGGAGCTCGTCCGGGTGACCGAAGCTGCCGGTCTCGCCGCCGGGCGATGGATCGGCCACGGTGACAAGAACGCGGCCGACGCGGCGGCCGTCGATGCGATGCGGTTGATGGTCGACACCGTCTCCATGCGCGGCGAGGTCGTGATCGGCGAGGGTGAGAAGGACGAGGCGCCGATGCTCTACAACGGCGAGCAGGTGGGCAACGGCGAGGGCCCCGGAGCCGACGTTGCCGTCGACCCGATCGACGGCACCCGGCTGACCTCCGTCGGCCAACCGAACGCCGTCTCGGTGATCGCGCTCGCCGAACGCGGCACGATGTTCTTCCCGGGCGCCGCCGTCTACATGGAGAAGGTCGCGACGGGCGCCGAGGCCGCCGGCGCGATCGACGTGACGGCGCCGCCCGAGGAGAACGTTCGCCTCGTGGCGAAGGCGAAGGGGGTCAAGCCCGAGGACGTGAGCGTCACGATCCTCGATCGTCCCCGGCACGAAGCCATGATCGCCGCCGTGCGGAGCGTGGGTGCGCGCGTCTTCCTGATCACCGACGGCGACGTGGCCGGCGCGATCTCCGCCGCCTCACCAAGGACCGGTGTCGACCTGCTGCTCGGCATCGGAGGCACGCCCGAGGGGGTGATCGCCGCGGCCGCCATGAAGTGTCTGGGCGGGGCGATCCAGGGGCGCCTCTACCCCCGGGACGAGCGTGAGCGCGACGCGCTGCTCGACGCCGGCTTCCGACTCGATGCCGTCTTGACGACCGATGACCTCGTGAGCGGCGACGACGTGTTCTTCGCGGCCACCGGGATCACAGATGGTTCGCTCCTGCGAGGCGTGCGGTATTGGCCGGACGGGGCGACGACGCACTCCATGGTCATGAGGTCGCGTTCGGGAACGGTGCGGTGGGTAGAGGCAGAGCATCGCTTCGAGAAACTCGAGAGATTCTCGACGATTGCCTACCGCCCGTAGCTACCTGCCCTCGAGCTGCGGTCCGGGATGCAACGTGCGCGATCGATGCGTATCCTGAACCGCGTTCACGACCGACCGACCGACCGAAAGGATCAGGCCATGGCGGAGAAGACGATCCTCGTGTGTGACGTCTGCGGCAGACCGGCTGCCGAGACCGTCACGATCAAAGCATCACGTGGCAACTTCGTGAAGGACATGTGTTCCACGCACGTCGCCGAGCTCGTCGCGGGTGCCCGCAAGCCTCGGCCCGGACGGCGCAAGGGCGCCGTGGCGAATTCGTCCGCCGGTGCGAAGAAGCCCACCCAGAAGCGCACGGCGACCGGCAAACGACGCGGACGCCCGCCGAAGTCACAGAACGGCTAGGAACGCCTTCCCGTCATCCGTCGTCGGGCCGGGGGGCGAGCCCGTACACCCCTCGGTCGACGGTGACCAGCGCCCCGTCGCGCACCCCGAGGCGCAGCGCGGCGAGCAGATCCTTCCGCACGTTGGGCGTCGTGAACGGGTCGAGGTGGCCGGCTCGCAGGGCTCGGTCCTGGATCACCGTCCAGTGCAGGGGCTCATCGGCCGCCCGCAGCACCGCGACGGCGGCTCCGAGGGCATCGAGCGCGGGCTCGGACGTGTCTCGTCGGTCTGCCCGGAACGCCGGGAGAACGCGCTCGGCGAACAGCTCGACGATCTCGGGCTCCTGCTCCGAGAACGGCAGCACCCAGGGCGCGACCACGATCTCTTCCACGCCGAGCTCCTCGAACGCTCGCACGCGCTCGATCGCCTGTTCGGGCGTGCCCGACAGGGTGTCCGCCCGCCAGGTCTCGTCGGTCTCCCCGCGCAACGCGTCGCCGGGCATCGAGGCGGCGCCGCGCGCGAACGTCGCTCGGAACGTCCGGTCGTCCTCCCCCAACAGGGTGTAGAGGCCCGCAGACAGCCGGAACGTCGCCGGATCACGACCGGCTTCCTCGCAGGCCGATCGAGCCGCCGCCGCCCGTTCGCCGTAGGTCTCGGGCGTCCAGCGCCAGGCGCCGTTCCATCCATCCGCGTGGCGGGCGGCCAGCCGCAACACCCGGGGCCCGCCCTTGCCTCCTATCCACACGGGGATGCGTGGCTGCGCGGAGACCGGCAACGAACGTGCATCGCGGAGTCGAACGGTCGGCCCGTCGAACGAGGTCGGTTCGCCCGACAGCAGGCCCTGCAGGACCTGCAGCGTCTCCCCGAGGGCGTCGAACCGTTCACCGACCGAACCGAAGCGGTAGCCGAACGCGTCGAATTCCTGCTCGAGCCAGCCGGCACCGACGCCGAGGTCGAGGCGGCCGCCCGAGATCGCATCGATCGTCGTCGCCATCTTCGCCACGATCGAGGGGTGCCGGAACGGCGCCCCGAGCACGAGCGTTCCCAGTCGGATCCGTTCGGTGAGCGAGGCGAGCCCCGCGATCGCCGTCAACGGTTCGATCGCCGCGATCGGGGTGGGATCGGCGCCGTAGCGACCGAACGAGTAGAAGAAGTGGTCGGAGATCCACACCGAATCGAACCCGAGGCGTTCGGCACGTCGTGCGCTGTCGGCCACCGCCTCGAACGTGATCGGCTCCCCCTCGGGGAGTGAGAATCCGTAGTGGGGCAGGGTCAGCCCGAAGCGCATGCGGCAAGGATACGGTCCCGAACACCGTCGCGAGGGGCCGATGCCTACGGGCTCGGGCTGGCGACCGTCGCGCGCGTCTGCATGGAACCTCGCAGCACGACGCGGCCACCGATGTCGCGCACGATCACGGTGTCGTAACCGGTGAGGTCGCCGAACTCCCGGGTCACCGTGCCCGCGCCGCTGTCGTCGAGGCCGTCACCGTCGATGCGACCGACCAACAACGCCCCCTCAGGGCCTCGGAGCCGCACGGTGAGCGGCAGATGCTCGCGGAGATCGTCGGGCACGCCCTCCACGAGCACGATCGCCATGTCGGCGATCGTGGGTGAAACGAGCGTGAGAGCGCTGCCGCCCCCTCCCCCGGTCTTCGCCGGGTTCAACGAGCCGAGGAGCACCTCGTTCTCGGGGTCGCCGAACTCGAGCGAGGTGACGAGCTCCTGGAAACGCTCCAGCGCGCTCTGCGTGCGGGCGACCTCACGCTGGGCGGCCAGGTCCGAGCGGGCCGCGCGGTTCGCCATCACCGCGCCCCATCCGGTGCCGAGCACCGCGAGCATGGCGGCGAGGGCGGCGACGAGCGTGAGGCGGCTGCGACGAGGGGTGGGCGCGTTCCGCCGGTTGCGATCCGCGACCGACCGGCGAACCGCCTCGACGACGCGACCTTCAAGCGCCTCAGGTGGATCGTCGGACGCGACGGCGAACGCCAGGGTCGCCGAAGCACGTTCCAGCTCACCGGCTTCCTTCCGGCACGCCGCACACCACGCGAGGTGGCGGTCGATCGCGGTGGCGTCGCGCGCGGACAGGCCTCCGAGGGCACGCTCCGTCAGGCGATCGCGCACGGCGGTGCAGGTCACAGCAGCTCCTTACCTTCGTTCGCCTTCCTGACCTTGATCATCGCCGAGCGCAGCCGCGTCTTGACCGTTCCCAACGGGATGCCGTCGGTCTCTGCGATCTCGCGGGCGGTCATGCCGCGGAAGTACGCACGGCCCACCAGGCGCCGTTCCGCCTCGGTGAGCGACGACAGCGCACGGATCGCGGCGTCGCGCTCGACCAGCACGGCTTCCTCGTCGAGTCCCGGCGCGTCGGGCACCTCGTCGACGAGCACGAGGGTGGGGCGCGAGACGCCGGTCTCTCTGCGAAGCCGGTCGACCGCCAGGTTGTGGGCGATCGTCATCAGCCACGTCGACAGTCGGCCACGGGTCGGATCGAAACGCGCGGCCTTGCGCCACGCCGTGAGGAAGACGTCCTGGGTGAGCTCCTCGGCGGACTCGCGCGTTCCGAGCAGGCGGTAGCCGAGCGAGTAGATCGGCCGGCCGTACCGCGCGTAGAGCGCACGGACGGCATCGTCGTCGCCGGCGAGGAGCCCTTCCATCAGTTGCTGTTCCTCTTTCGGGAGGAGTGGTCCGTCGTTGCGAGCCTGCACCCGGTGTTCCTTCCGATATACGGAGCCTCGGACGATCGCGGCTTGCGGGACACGACCCCAGGGCGTGGGTCATGCTTGTTCGATCGTACTCCGAGACCGTCCGTTCGCATCTGCCGTGACGGCGGCCTGTAGCGGGTTCGTCCGCAGGTTAGGCTCGGTTCCAGGCGGAACGGAAGTAGAACCGAACCACAACATGTGGCGAACCCGTGACACGGACATGACGACGACTCGGTTGGATCACGCTGCTCGGCTCACGGCGTCGATCACCCTCGTGGTCATCGGTCTCCTCGCCGGCGGCGCCGCAGCCCAGTCGCCGACAGCAGGGTCGGTCGTCCGACTGCACCTCGATGGCGTCGTCGACCCCTTCGTCTCCGACTACCTGACGGGGGGCATCGCCGAGGCGGCCGAGGCGGGGGCGGCGGCCGCGCTGATCGAGATCGACACGCCGGGTGGCCTCGTCTCGTCGACCCGGGAGATCACGCAGGCGATCCTGAACGCCGAGGTGCCCGTGCTGTGCTACGTCACACCGTCGGGGGCGCGCGCCGCCTCTGCGGGATCCTTCGTCCTGCTCTCGTGCAACATCGCCGCGATGGCCCCGGGCACCAACGTGGGCGCCGCCACTCCGGTGGGCATCGATGGCGCCGTCGGATCGGACAAGGCCGTCAACGACGCCGCCGCCTCGATGCGGTCGATCGCCGAGCAGCGAGACCGGAACGCCGATGTCGCCGAGACGTTCGTGACCGATGCCGTGAGCATCAGCGCGGAACAGGCGCTCGACGACGACGTGATCGACGTGATCGCGCCCACCACCGCCGATCTGATCGCCGAGGTCGACGGGCGCACCGTCACGCTGGGCGACGGCGAGCGGTCCGAGCTGGAGATCGCCGGCGCGCCCCTCGTCGATCGCTCGATGGGAGGGTTCGTCGGGTTCCTGCACACCCTGCTCGACCCGACCCTGGCGTTCATCTTCTTCTGGCTGGGGCTGGCGCTGATCGTGCTCGAGCTCCTCGTGCCGGGGCACATCTTCTCCGGCACGATCGGCACGGCGTTGCTGATCCTGGCGATCGTGTCGTTCGGCGTGTTGCCCGTGCAGCTGATCGGCGTGTTGCTGTTGGTGGCCGCGGCGACCTTGATGATCATCGAGCTGAACGCGCCGGGGTTCGGCGCCTGGGGCATCGCCGGCACGATCTGCCTGTTGCTGGGCGGGTGGTTCCTGTACGACCGGGCCGGCGGCGTCGTCGTCTCCCCGGGCGTGCTGATCGGCACGGCCGTGTTCGTCGGCGCCTTCTTCGCCATCGTCCTGCGAAAGGTGTTGCGCGTCCGCCGCCTGCCGCCGGCCCAAGGGACCGAAACGGTGGTCGGGAAGCAGGGGATCGCGATCGGCGTGGGGCTGAACCCCGAGGGCATCGTCCGCGTCTCCTCCGAGGAATGGCGCGCCACGATGTCCGACGGCTCCACGATCCCGGCCGGCACACCGGTTCGGGTCACCCAGCTCGACGGCCTCACGCTGATCGTCGAGATCGCACCTGCAGAGCTCGAGACGGCCGGATCCACGTCGGCCGAGGAGGAGAGGAGTCGCTGATGGAGATCAGTGCTGCCCTGATCGCCCTGGTCGTGGTGATCGGGCTGATCGTGCTGTTCCTTGCGAAGGCGATCCGCATCGTCCCCGAGTACCAACGCCTGGTCGTGTTCCGGCTCGGTCGCTTGCTCGGCCAGAAGGGACCGGGCCTGGTGCTCCTGATCCCGTTCATCGATCGGGGCATCAGCGTCGACCTGCGTGAGTTCTACCTGGAGATCCCGCGACAGGATTCGATCACGAAGGACAACGCACCGATCGCGGTCGACTTCGTGATGTTCTACAAGGTGATGGACGCCCAGACGTCCGTCGTCCAGGTGGGCAACTTCGCCGGCGCCGCGCTGAACATCGCCTCGACGACGCTGCGAGCCGTCATCGGCGACATCCCGCTCGACGACATGCTCGCCAAGCGCGACGAGATCAACACCCTGCTGCGCATCAAGCTCGACGAGGTCACCGAACGGTGGGGAGTGAAGGTCACGAACGTCGAGATCCGGGAGATCATCCCGCCTGCGTCGGTTCAGGAGGCGATGACCCGGCAGATGTCGGCCGAGCGAACCAGGCGCGCCGTCGTGACGGAGGCCGACGGCGCGAAGGCCGCCGCGATCACGGTCGCAGAGGGCAACAAGGAAGCGGCGATCCTGAACGCCGAGGGCTCGAAGCAGTCGGCGATCCTCACGGCCGAGGGCGAACGGCAGGCCGCGATCCTTCGAGCCGAGGGGTTCGCCCTCGCGCTGAGGACGATCAACGAGCAGGCGATGGGCGCCGACGAGAAGACGATGCGCCTGCAGTACCTCGAGGCCCTGAGGACAGTGGGCGCGTCGCCGGCGTCGAAGGTCGTGGTGCCGATGGAGCTCTCCGGCCTGGTCGCGGGTTTCACGACGATCGCAGAGGCGGCCTCGTCGCCCGACTCGAGGGACGATACCGCCTGAGCGACCCGCCGCTCACGAGGGCGCCGGCTTCGCCGGCGCCCTCGCCATGTCCGGGATGGAACCTCCGCCACGTCGGTGGTGTATGACGGATCGGACGGTGAACGACCAGCGCCCCTCGCAGGGCCGGCCATCGGAGGACGTCACCCTCGTATCGCGTGCACGCGACGGGGACGTGGGTGCGTTCGAGGAGCTGGTGGCGCGGTATCAGCACATCGCGTTCCGCGTCGCCTGGCTGGTCGTGCGCGATCGTGGCGAGGCGGAGGAGGCCGTGCAGGACGCATTCGTGAAGGCCTACTACGCGCTGCCCCGGTTCCGACCGGGGGCGCCGTTCCGGCCCTGGATCCTGCGAATCGTCGCGAACGAGGCCCGCAACCGCGGTCGATCGGCCAGGCGGCGTGAGGGGCTCGCCGCCAGGGTGGCGGCATCGGACCCTCGGCGCTCGGCCCCCTCACCGGAGTCCAGGGTCCTCGACCGCGCCGACGCCGAGACGTTGCTGGCCGCCCTCGACCGGTTGCCCGAGCGCGACCGCATCGTTATCGCCTGTCGGTTCCTGCTCGAGCTGACCGAGGCCGAGACGGCCGAGACGCTGGGCGTGCCCCTGGGCACCGTGAAGTCGCGGCTCTCCAGGGGCATGAGTCGGCTCCGGTCCGAGCTTGCCGACACCGTGGAGGCGGAGCGGGCATGAGCGAAGGACCCGATCCGATGACCGACCCCGCGTTGCACGACGCCCTCGCCGCCGCTCGCGAGCACATCGACTGGCCGAGGTCCCCCGATGTCGTGCGAGACGTGGGCGCAACGATCAGGGCCATGCACGAGAGGCCTTCCCTCGTCTCACCCCGGCTCTCGATGCCCAGCCGCCGGCGCACCCTGCTCGCGATCGCGGCGGCGCTGCTGCTCCTCGCCGGCGCGGCGCTCGCGGCTCGCCTCGTGATCGAGATCGGCGCCGTCGCCGTGCGGGTGCTTCCCGACCGCCCGACATCGCTGCCCACCAACGTCGCCACCCCCGACGACCTCGGGCGAGAGGTCACGCTCGCGCAGGCCGAGGCGGCCGCGGGATTCCCTGCGGCGCTGCCGATGGCTCTCGGGCCGCCGGACCGTACGTGGGTGGACGAAGCGATCGTCGGCTTCGAGCCCGACGACGTCGCCCGCCGCATCGTGAACGCCTGGCTGCCCACGACCACCCTGCCCGTGATCGCAGGCACCGAGAGCGGGGCGGTCCTGATGCAGTTCGAGGGTGACTGGGAGGTGGCCTCCAAGCTGCTCTCGGCCGAGACCGATCGCTTCGGCGAGGTGATCGTGGAAGGGCGCCCGGCGTTCTGGACCTCCGGTGAGCACGAGTTGGAGCTCATCAGCGGCGACGAGCCGCTGCGCCTGCTGGTGACCGGGAACATCCTGATCTGGCAGGACGCCGGCTACACGTTCCGGCTCGAGACCGTCCTCGGCAAGGGCGCCGCGATCGCCATCGCCGAATCGATCGATCCCGTCGTCGATCGGGCCTAGATCGGGAACGGAACCCCCCGGTGGCGGCCGGTGTAGGCAGGGGTAGATCGAAGGTCGACGGATCGGAGGCAACGATGAGGCTGGCACACAGGATCGCGACGATCGCGGCGCTCGGCACGATCGGCGCCCTGGCGGGCGTGACGGCCGCCACCGCGGGCGGCGGTGGGCACTGCGCCCCGGACGAAGCTCAGGGGAACCGGGTGGAGCTCGAAGGAGCCTGCTTCACGCCCTCGACGCTGCACGCCGAGACCGGCGAGACGATCACGTTCGTGAACCGGGATCCCGTCGCCCACAACGTGAGCGGCACCGGGTGGGGCAACTACGAGGACATGGGCCGGGGCGATCGGTTCACGACCTCGTTCGCGGACGAAGGCATCTACCCCTTCGCCTGCACCCTGCACCCGGGCATGACGGGCGTCGTCGTGGTCGGCGACACGGGCGCTGAGAACGTGGCTCAGGTGCAGCCGCTGGCCGCATCGACGTCGCCTCCATCGGACGGCGATGCGTGGATCGCGGCGGGCGCGGTCGGCCTGGCCGTCGGAGCGGCCGTCGGTGCGGGCCTGGCCGTCGGGCGGCGTCGGCGCGCGACCACCGCCTGAACCGAGATCGTGCGGCCGGCGGTCGCTGCGCTAGACCGGCAGGGGCATCCCGGCCTGCTGCATGGCCAGCTCGAAATCGTGGCGGTTCGAAACCGCCTGGATGGCGTCGTCGACCGTCACCGTCCCCTGCTGCACGAGCTGGAGCAGACACTGGTCGAACGTGACCATGCCGTAGAAGCGGCCGTCCTGGATCACATCCTTGATCTCATGGGTCTTGTCGGGGTCTGCGATGCGCTCGGCGACACGGCCCGTGTTGATCAGGATCTCGAGGCCGGGGGTCCGCCCGCCGTCGATCGTCGGCACGAGCCGCTGGCAGATGATGCCTCGCAGCGTGCCGGCGAGAGCAAGGCGCACCTGCTTCTGCTGATACGGCGGGAAGAAGTCGATCACCCGGTTCACGGTCTCGGTCGCATCCACCGTGTGCAGGGTCGACAGCACGAGGTGCCCGGTCTCCGCCGCCTGGATCGCCGCGCGAACCGTCTCCGTGTCGCGCATCTCCCCGATCAGGATCACGTCGGGGTCCTGCCGCAGCGCCGCTCGGAGAGCCACGAGGAAGTCATGGGTGTCGTTGCCGATCTCCCGCTGGTTGATCGACGCGACGTCGTCCTTGTGCAGCACCTCGATGGGGTCCTCGATCGTGACGATGTGCACCGGTTTCGTCTTGTTGATGTAGTCGATCATCGCGGCCAGGGTGGTGGTCTTCCCCGACCCGGTCGGGCCGGTGACCAGCACGAGGCCACGAGGCTCGTCCGAGATCGTCCGCACCGCATCGGGGAGGCCGATCTCCTCGAACGGCGGACCCCCGAAGCGAAGCTTCCTCAGCACCATGCTCACGGATCCCCGCTGACGGAACACGTTCACGCGGAAGCGGCCGACGTGCTGGATCGAGTAGGCGAAGTCGACCTCACCGCTCTCGACGAACCGCTGCATGCGGTCGGGGGGGATGATGCCCTCGGCGATCGCCTGGCACTCGATGCCGGTCAACGGATCGCGGTCGAGGCGATGCAGCCCCTTGGGCAGCCTGATCATCGGCGCCGACCCGACCTTGACATGCAGGTCCGATCCTTCCCCGCCGACGAGCCGTTCGAGCCAGCCGTTGAACTCCGGCACGATTGGGGTGCCGTCCGACGACGTCGTGGCCGTTCGCTCCATGCCTGTTCCTCCGATGAGCGTGCCTGTCATCCCCGGCGGCAACCGCCGTTCGGGTGCTCCACGTCACCATCGGAAGCCCCTGCCCCCGACTTCAGTCCTGCGTACGCGGTTCGTCGGTGATGATGCGTACGTAGGCGCCAGCCCACGCGATCACTCGGGCACGGCGGTGAGCCGGCACACCGCGGAACGCTCGGCGAGCGGCTCGAACGCTCCCAGGCGCATCGGGGGCCGCGAGCCCTGGAGCATGCCCTCGACCAGCCCGCGATGCAGCGCACACACCAGCTCACGGTGGTCGTCGAGCAGCTCGCGGAACGGGCAGTCTCGGAGCGTGATGTCGACCCGGCCTCGCCCCCGACGGCGGAACCGGGGGTCGAATCCCGCCTCGGCGAGCGCCGCCTGCAGCACGGCCAGGTTCGGGCCGCTCGAGCTCCGCGCGCCCGGCGGCGGCGCCGAACGGCCCACGAGGTAGGCCCCCCATTCACGCGCGGTCTCGACCGAACGCGCGCGCTGCCGAGCACCGCTGATCTGACCGGCGATCATGTCCGCGAAGAGCCGGTAGTCCCGGCCCTCCCTCGCCTCGCGGTCGACCGCGGAATAGACGGTCTGCGGGCGTCCGACCGACGTGCCTCGCCTCGCCTCGCTCGAGACGAGACCCGCCTCCTCGAGCCGGCGCAGATGGGGCCGAAGGGTGTTCACGTGCAGGCCGAGCCGAGACGACAGCTCACGGACCGAGACCGCGCGACCCGACAGACGCAGGGTGCGGTACAGGCGATAGCGCGTATCGTCGGCCAGCGCCTTGTGGACCTCGATCGGTGAGGGCTCCGCCACTCGCACACCTCCGACGTATCATGGATTTCCACGGCCAACACCGTGCGAAT
The DNA here is from genome assembly GCA_035249905.1 of Actinomycetota bacterium. Lineage (GTDB taxonomy): Bacteria > Actinomycetota > UBA4738 > UBA4738 > HRBIN12 > JAOUEA01. The sequence continues at coordinate 14,059 of DATFFT010000060.1, forward strand.
CAAGCTTAGAGGGAAAGGGACCGACGTTGATCACCGAAGAGCAGGTTCGACAGGCCCTCCGGGGCGTGATGGACCCCGAGATCGGAAAGCCGATCGAAGACATCGGCATGCTGGAATCGATCGCCGTCGACGGCGAGCGCGTCGAGGTGCACGTGCTGCTCACGATCGAAGGCTGCCCCCTGAAGGACCGCATCACGCAGGACGTGACCGCCGCCGTGCAGCCGCTGGAGGGGGTGGAACGCGTCGACGTACGGCTCACCCCGATGAGCCAGGAGCAGCGCGAAGGGCTCGTCTCGCAGCTGCGCGGTGGCGCCCCGACCCCCCAGCAGAAGATCCGTTTCCCGCCGTCGACCTCGGTGATCGCGGTGGCGTCGGGCAAGGGCGGCGTCGGCAAGTCGTCGGTCACCGTGAACCTCGCGGCGGCGCTCGCGGCCGGGGGCAGCAACGTCGGCGTGCTCGACGCCGACGTGTGGGGCTTCAGCGTACCCCGCATGCTCGGGGTGACGGGCAAACCCGTCGGCTTCGACAACATGATCCTGCCGCTCGAGGGCCACGGCGTGAAGGTGATCTCGATGGGCTTCTTCGTGCCCGAGGAGACGCCGGTGATCTGGCGCGGCCCCATGCTGCACAAGGCGATCGAGCAGTTCCTCGGCGACGTCTACTGGGGCGACCTCGACTTCCTGTTGTGCGACCTGCCGCCCGGCACCGGCGATGTCTCGATCTCGCTGGCGTCGTTCTTGCCGGGCGCGTCGATGCTCGTCGTGACCACGCCGCAGGAAGCGGCGCGCACCGTGGCCGAGCGAGCGGGGCGCATGGCCGAGCGCACGAACCTGCGCCCGATCGGGGTGGTCGAGAACATGAGCTGGTACATCTGCCCACACTGCGGCGAGCGCGAGGCGATCTTCGGGGAAGGTGGCGGGCATTCCGCCGCGGAGCACCTCGGTGTGCCCTTGATGGCGCAGGTTCCACTGATGCCCGCGATGCGCGAGGGCGGCGACATCGGTGCGCCGATCGTCGTGGTCGAGCCCGACGCGCCGGCGAGCGTCGCCCTGCGCGAAGCGGCGGACGCCGTCGCCCGCTCGACCAAGAGCAAGATCGGGAAGCCGCTCACCCTGATGACGAGCTAGAGCCCTCGCTCGGTCGACGCCCCCCGGCCCTGGGCCAGAGCGCCGCGACCGCTCTGCCCATGAGGAACCCGCTCACGGCGTCGCTCGGGTAATGCACGCCGAGGTAGACGCGAGATGCGGCGACCGAAAGCCCGAGCGACGTCAGGCTCCCGCGTGCGACCGCTCCGGCCTCCAGCTCGCGCCCGGCCACCACGGTGAACGCCGTGAGCACCGCCGGGTGGCTGCTCGGCCACGACGTGCCCATCGGGGGCGCGATCATCGCCCGGGTGCCCGCGGGGTCGGCGACGGAAGGACGGGGGCGGTCGACCATGCGTTTGACCGCCTGGCCGAGGA
>DATFFT010000061.1:0-3837 GCA_035249905.1 Actinomycetota bacterium
TGCTCGACCTGGCCGCCGGCCGTCCGGGGCGTCGGCGCGACCTGCCGGGCGCGCGAACGGCCCGGCGCGACCGGGTGTATGTTCGCGTGGCTTCCCCATCCGGACCGGAGACGACGGCAGGGGAGAACCTGTGAGCATCACCCACGACGCGGCGGGCGCTACACTCCGGTTTCCCGTGAGCGCCTACGAGCCCGACATCGAGAAGGTCCTGATCTCGACCGACGAGATCGAGGGAGCGCTCGCGACGATGGGCGCGCAGATCACGCGGGACTACGCGGGCAAGTCGCTGCTGCTCGTCGGGGTGCTCAAGGGAGCGTTCGTCGTGATGGCCGACCTCGCCCGGCACGTCGCGCTGCCGCTCGAGTTCGACTTCATGGCGGTCTCGTCGTACGGGGCGGCGACGAAGACGAGCGGGGTCGTTCGCATCCTGAAGGATCTCGATCACGATCTCGACGGGCTCGACGTACTGCTCGTCGAGGACATCGTGGACTCCGGCCTGACGCTCAAGTACCTGCTCAAGAACCTGGCCGCGCGCAAGCCGGCCTCGCTCGAGGTCGCGGCCCTGCTGCGGAAGACCGGGCTGCAGAAGGTGCCGCTCGATCTGCGGTACGTGGGGTTCGAGATCCCGCCGGAGTTCGTCGTCGGTTACGGCCTCGACTTCGCCGAGCGCTACCGCAATCTGCCGTACGTGGCGACCTTGAAGCCCGAGGCCTACGGAGGCGCCTGAGCGCGCGAACCGGGGACATCCTCGTCCGGAGCCGGTGCTACCATCGGCCACAGGGCGATCCGGCGTCGCGCCGGGCCGGACGCCTTCCCCGTCGAGGAGCCGATCCTGAGCCAGCCACCCGAGACCCCGCTCAAGAAGGCCGCCCGCACACCCACGCTCTGGATCGTGCTGGGCACGCTCGTGTTCTTGCTCATCGTCTCGTTCCTCGGGCGTGAGAGCTCCGGCGAGCAGATGGGGCTCACCGAGTTCGAGTCGGCCGTCACCGACGGACGGGTGGCCGAGGCGACGATCCATGACGGCGACCAGACCGTCGCGGGCCGGCTGTCCGACGGCAGCGAGTACCGCACGACCTATCCGACCGACTACGCCGACGATCTCGCCGCGCTGTTGAAGAAGGCCGGAGTCCCCACCCAGGTGGATGCGCAGAAGCCCAACCCACTGCTGGGCACGTTGCTCACGGTGATCCTGCCGGTGCTGCTGATCGGCGGCATCCTGCTGTTCGTCATGAACCGCGCGCAGGGGGGCGGTGGGCGCGTGATGCAGTTCGGCCGCAGCCGCCACAAGACCGTCACGAAGGACCAGCCCAAGACGACGTTCGCCGACGTCGCCGGCGTCGACGAAGCCATCGAGGAGCTCCAGGAGGTCAAGGACTACCTGCAGGAGCCGTCGAAGTTCCAGGCGATGGGCGCCAAGATCCCGCGAGGGGTGTTGCTCTTCGGCCCGCCCGGCACCGGCAAGACGCTCCTCGCCCGAGCCGTGGCCGGCGAGGCCGGCGTGCCGTTCTTCTCGATCTCGGGCTCGGACTTCGTGGAGATGTTCGTCGGGGTCGGCGCCGCGCGGGTGCGCGACCTGTTCGAGCAGGCGAAGGCGAGCGCGCCCGCGATCGTGTTCATCGACGAGATCGACGCCGTCGGCCGTCAACGCGGCGCCGGGCTCGGCGGTGGTCACGACGAGCGCGAGCAGACGCTCAACCAGTTGCTGGTCGAGATGGACGGCTTCGACCAGCGCTCCACGGTGATCCTGATGGCGGCGACGAACCGTCCCGACATCCTCGACCCGGCGCTGCTGCGGCCCGGACGGTTCGACCGGCAGGTCGTGATCGACCGCCCGGACCTCGAGGGCCGCAAGGCGATCCTGCGGGTGCACGCGCGAGGCAAGCCGTTCGACCAGACCGTCGACCTCGCCGTGCTCGCCCGCCGCACCCCGGGGTTCACCGGCGCCGATCTCGCGAACGCGATCAACGAGGCCGCGCTGCTCGCCGCCCGCCGCAACAAGAAGGCGATCTCCATGAAGGAGGTCGAGGAGGCCGTCGATCGCGTGATGGCCGGCCCCGAGCGAAAGAGCCGCATCATGGACCAGCAGGAACGGCGGCTGATCGCCTACCACGAGGGAGGCCATGCGATGGTGGCCCACGTGTTGCCGAACACCGACGAGGTGCACAAGATCACGGTGATCCCGCGAGGCCGGGCGCTCGGCTACACCCTGACGTTGCCCGAGCAGGACCGCTTCCTGATGACACGCGAGCAGCTCCGCGACGAGCTGGCGATGCTGATGGGCGGCCGGGTCGCCGAGGAGATCGTGGCGGGCGATGTCACGACCGGAGCGGGCAACGACATCGAACGCGCCACGAAGATCGCCCGGCAGATGGTGACCGAGTACGGCATGAGCGACTCGATCGGGCCACGCACGCTCGGACAGAAGCAGGGAGAGGTGTTCCTCGGTCGGGACTGGGGCTCGACGCCGGACTACTCCGACGCCGTGGCGTTCGAGATCGACCACGAGGTGCGCGAGCTGATCGACGAGGCTCACGACGTCGCGCTCGACATCCTCACCGAGAACCGCACGAAGCTCGACGCGCTCGCCGCGAAGCTGCTCGAGGTCGAGACGCTCGAACGCGAAGACGTCGAGGCGTTCTTCGCCGACGTCGAGCGCCGCGAGCCGAGGGCGCACGAGGAGCGGTCGGTCGGCCTGGCCGTCTCGCGCCAGGTCAAACAGGACGAGCCGGATCGGGAGCGCTCGACGCCGGGCACGCTGCGCCCCAAGCTCGGGGGGCCGGGCCTCTCGCCGGCCTAAGCTGCCGCGACTCCTGCCGTTACCGGCTGCGTACACTCATCCGCCATGAGCGATCGCTGGGCCACGTTCGACTGCTACGGAACCCTCGTCGACTGGCTCGGTGGAGTGGGGACGACGTTGGAGCGACTGTGGCCCGGCATCGACGGCGAGGCGCTCCTCGAGGCGTACATGCGCATCGAGCCGGACGTGCAGGAAGGCCGAGGCATCCCCTATCGCGACGTGATGGCCGAGACGATGGCCCGGGTCGCCACCGAGCTCGGGGTCGAAGTTCCCGAGGGCGAGTCGTTTGCCCTCGCCGCCTCGTTGCCGGGCTGGAGGATGTTCCCCGAGGTGCCGGAGGCGCTCACCGAGCTGCGTGGACGAGGATGGAAGCTCGCGATCCTGTCGAACACCGACCCCGACCTGCTCGACGCATCGGTGGCCTCGATCGGCGTCGAGATCGACGAGCGCGTGGTGGCGAGTGACATCGGGTCGTACAAGCCCGCGTTCGGGCACTGGGAGACGTTCTTCCGCCGGACCGGAGCAGAGCGCTCGCGTCACGTGCACGTCGCCGCGTCGCTGTTCCACGACATCGAGCCGTGCGCGAAGCTCGGGCTGCCCGCGGTCTGGATCGATCGCCTGGGGAAGTCGAGCATGGTGCCGCGTTCGGCAACCCTGCCCGATCTCACCGACCTGCCCGACACGCTCGATCGTCTCGCGCCGGCGTAGGCCGGCACCACCGCTCGGTCGGTCCGTTCTAGACTCGGGCGATGGACGCCGTGACCCGCGCCGTCACGAGCGGCGAGGACCTCTACGGGCTGCTCGGCGTGCCGCCGGACGCGTCCGACGACGACATACGCCACGCGTACCGGGCGCTGGCTCGGGAGCACCATCCCGACGCGAACCCGAGGCACGCCCCGGCCGACGGGTTCCGCCGTGTCGCCGCCGCCTACGAGATCCTGGGAGACGAGCGCGATCGGGCGGCGTACGACCGTGCGCTGCTCCTCGGGCGACTCGCCACGGAGCGGAGGCTCGGGCCCGGTCCGGTCGCCTCCCCC
>DATFFT010000062.1:0-6182 GCA_035249905.1 Actinomycetota bacterium
ACGACGCTCAAGGAGCGAAGCGTTAGCGTCGCCCGAACGACGCTCAAGGAGCGAAGCGGTAGCGTCGTGCGACCGCAGGCAGGAGGGATAGCACCATCGACCGACGTCGGCACATCGCACCGGGCGCTCTGAGCCTGATGCTGGCCATCGTGGTCACCGGAGTCGTCGAGATGCCCGTGGCTACTGCGGGTGCTCCGCCGACGGTGCGGGTGGTCACGGTGGCCGAGCTCGATCAACCGGTCGGGTTCACGTTCACGCCACGCGGTCGGATCGTCTACCTCGAGCGGGCAACCGGCCGCGTGCGCCTCATCGACCCGAGAACCGACCGCGATCGCTCGTGGTTCCGCATCTCGGGTGTGAACAGCGACGGAGAGCGCGGTGCCCTCGGCGTGGCGCTGCACCCGCGATGGCCGCGGCGGCCGTGGGTCTACGTCTACGTCACGCGGGCCCCCGCCGGGAAGGACCTCCGGAACCAGTTGCTACGCCTGCGCATCCGCGATGGCCGGGCCGTGGCCCTCGACGTGCTGCTGAACTCTCCGGTCGGTTCCCGGAGCAACCACAACGGCGGCCGGATCGCGTTCGGGCCCGATCGGAAGCTCTACGTCGTGATCGGCGACGGCGGCGAGGACCCCGCCACGGCACAGAACTTCGGCGAGGTCCGCGGGAAGATCCTGCGGTTGAACCCCGACGGCTCGGTCCCGGCGACCAACCCCTTCGGATCGAAGGTGTGGTCATACGGACACCGCAACTCGTTCGGGTTCGCGTTCGACCCCGACGGCGGCCGGCTCTGGGAAAGCGAGAACGGCCCCGAGTGCAACGACGAGATCAACCTCATCGAAACGGGCGGCAACTATGCCTGGGGACCGGGTCAGGCATGCCCGAACACGAACGAAGACGGCGACGAGCCGATCCTGCCGAAGCACACGTTCGAGGATCCGGTCGCGGTGACAGGCCTCGCTTTCTGCGATCGGTGCAAGCTCGGCGCCGCCTACCGTGGCGCGCTCCTCGCCGGATGTTCCAACGGCACGTGCAAGGCGACCGTCGGACCCGTGATGTACGCGACGCTCACCCCGGCTCGTGACGATCTGTCCGGTGCGCCGCAACGGGTCCCGCTCATCGGCCACAACGGACCCGTCTACTCGATGGAGGTCGCACCCGGGGGCCGGATCTTCTTCAGCGACGGGCAGGGCATCCACCGGCTCGTGCGCGCATGAGCGAGGGGCATCGACCGACGACGAACGAGCACAGGAGGCGAACGATGGTGCGCATCCCGATCGCGCGAACGCTGACGGCAGCGGCGATCGCCGCGACCGTGCTGCTCACGCTCGTCACGACGCCGGCGTCGGCGGGGGGCGGAGGCGTGCGAGCGGTCAAGGTCGCCGGCGGCTTGAACAACCCCGCCGCGTTCACGTTCACACCGAACGGCACGGTCGTCTACCTCGAGCGTGGGACCGGACAGGTCAGGTTCCGCAACCTGAAGACCGGCTTCGACCGGCGGTTCTTCCGGATCACGGGCGTGAACGGCTCGGGAGAGCGGGGAGCGTTGGGTGTCGCCGTGCATCCAGGCTGGCCACGGAAGCCCTTCGTGTACGTCTACGCGACCCGCCGGGCGGGGGGAGCGCTCCGCAACCAGATCGTGCGCATCCGCGAGCGCAACGGCAGGGGCGTCGGGATGACGACGATCCTGTCGACCCCCGCGAGCTCGAGCCCGTACCACAACGGCGGTCGCATCCTGTTCGGGCCGGATCGCAAGCTCTACGCGATCGTCGGCGACGGTCATTCGGCGGCCAACGCCCAGGACACCACGAAGAACCTGCGCGGCAAGATCCTCCGGCTGAACCCCGACGGCTCGAGGCCGCGGACGAACCCGGTGATCAGCGGGAAGCGGAGCCGCATCTTCGCCTACGGGATCCGCAACTCCTTCGGGTTCGCCTTCGACCCCTCGAACCGACGGCTCTGGGAGACGGAGAACGGGCCGTCGTGCAACGACGAGGTCAATCTCGTCCGACGCGGCGGCAACTACGCCTGGGGGCCGCACCAGAGCTGCCCCAACACGAACCAGGACGGCCCGGCGCCGCGACGACTTCCGAAGGTGAACTTCTCGACCCCGATCGGCATCACCGGCGCGGTCTTCTGCGACGGCTGTGGGCTCGCCGGCCGCGACGGCGACCTGCTGTTCGGAGACTGCTGCGGCACAGGAGCGGTGCGGCGGGTCACGCTCAACGCGGCGCGGGACGATGTGCTGGGCGGGCCGGTCACGATGCTCAACCCCCCCGGGGCGGTCCTCTCGATGGAAGCCGCGCCCGACGGCCGCATCTACTTCAGCACCTTCAACTCGATCTTCCGGCTGCGCAACCGGTAGTCGGCGACGCGGTGCGAGCGACCGGTTCCCCGAACGGCGAGACGGGAGTACCCTCGGAGGAAGCGCTCCGAGGAGGCTCCATGAACATCGGACAGCCCAAGCGCATCATCGAGATCGAGCCGGTCACGATCCCGGTTCCCGGCGAGATCGAACCCGAACCCGAGCCCACCCGGTTGCCGGACCGGGAGCCTGCGCCGGCCGGTCCCGCCGAGCGCTCGTCGTGACCGACCGGACCTCGACGCTCGACGGCCTGTCCGTCGAGGTGTCGAGCGAGCCGCTCCTGGCATGGCGAACCTGGGCGCTCACGGGCTCACGTGACGGTCGCAGCCTGCAGTTGCGCCCGGTCGCCAAGCGCTCCCGCACGTGGCGCCCACTCCAGGTGGTTGAAGCCCGGTGCCGCGTGTCGAGGTGGCACACGGCCCCCGATCTCGGCTGTACGTGCGGGCTGCACGGAGCCCACGGCATCGATGTCCTTCGAAGGACGAGGAACCCCGCAGTGCTCGGGCGCGTGGCGCTCTGGGGCCGGATCGTCGAACACGACCTCGGGTACCGGGCGCAGTTCGCGTACCCGCAGCGGCTCCAGCTGATCTGCCAGTTCTGCTTCTGGATCGCGGGCGTTCGCGGTGCGTCGCCCGAGCGGGTGGGGTGGTTCCCACGCTGCGAGCTGATGCCTCTGTGCGACGAGCATCTCGGGGTTGCCCGGCGGAACGGGGCGGCCCCCCGGTTCCTGCATCCGGCCGAGGTCATCGCGCAGCGGCTTCGCGACACCTACGCCGTCGACGTGCTGGCCGTGTGAGCCGCTAGGGGTCGCGGGTCCGCCGCTTCCGAGCGGCGCTTCGCGCCAGCCGGGCGCGGAGCCTCGCCGACCGACCGGGTACCGGCTCGGGCCGGTCGTTCTCCGTCGGTCGGTCCGACGTGTCCTCGGAGCTTCCGACGTCGTGCGACACGGGCTCGCCGGCCACGCGCTGGGTGAGGGCATCGAGGCGTCGCTGCGCGTCGAGGGCCCGGCGTTCCGCGATCTCGAGTCTGGCTTCCAGCGGAGCGAGGGTCGCGAGTCGTTCACGGGCCAGACGTTCGCGTTCCGTGGCCTCGGCCGCACGCGCGATCGAGACGTCACGCTCGTGTTCGGCTTCGTTGAGCGCGAGGTCTCGATCCGGGGCCAAGTGGGCGTGTCGTTTCCGTCGCGACGCCGAGAAGGCCAGCCACGTGGAGGCCACGAGGCCCGCGCCCCCGAGCACGAGCAGCGACGAGCGTGTGAGAGCCGCCGCCACCGCATCCATACCCTGCACATCGGCCTCGTCGCCGACCGCCTTCACCCGTGATCCCGAGGAGGTATCCGGGCGCGAGGTGACCGCCATCACGGTGCCGTCTCCGGTTCGAGGTCAAGATTCGCGGGCTCCCCGCCGATACTCCAGGGCAGGCAGGCATCTCGGACCTTCTGCAACGCATGACATCTCCTCGACCCTTACTTCGTCGTGCCATCACGGCCGTCATCCTCATGACGGCCGTGTCGTTCGGTGCCTCGCCTGCGCAGGCTCGCTCCGAGCTCGACAGCTATGTGGCGCGACGGGCGGCGATCGGCACGACGATCGCTCAGCTGCGCGAGCGACGCATCGAGACGGCGGTCGACCTTCGACTCGCCATCGGCCGTGCGACGAAACGTCTGTACGACATGCCTCGGACCGCGGCGACGAACCGGCTGCGGTTCCGGCACGTACGGAGCATCCTGGTGCACGAGCGGCGCGCGCTCTCCCGGCACCTCCGTCGCACCGGGCGCGTCGCCGAGCACCGGGTATCGGCGCTGCGCGAGCGACGCCGATCGATCGACGAGTGGATCTCGACCTGGGGCATCTTCCTCCACTGCCCGATCGGAGGCTGGCACTCGATCTCCGACAACTTCGGCATCACGGTGCGGTTGCCCGGCGTGCCGGTGCACCGACACCTGGGCAACGACATCCTCGCTGCCGCGGGCACGCCGATCGTGGCGCCGTTCGACGGATATGCCTCGGCGTCCTCGAGCGAGCTCGGGGGCCTCGAGGTTCGGGTCGAGGGCTCGGCGGGCTACGTGTACAACGCGCACCTCACGTCGTACGGGGCGCTGGGTCAGGTGCGCGCCGGCACCGTGGTCGGCTACGTCGGCGACACCGGCGATGCCACGACGGCCCACGATCACCTGGAGTGGCACCCGAGCGGCGGCTCCGCGGTCGACCCGTTTCCGTATCTCTCGGTGAGCTGCGGCTGAGCAGCGCCCGAGGGTAGTCTTTACCAGACTAGTGACCGTTGGCGGAGAAGTGCTGGTAGTCCTTCTCGCCGGACCAATCGCCGCCCCACTCCCACCCCGAAGCCCGAAAGGCCCACCAGACGGGGTCACGGCGGTGCACCATGCCCCGGCGACGATCCGAACGGTCGAGGTAGCTCCTGCCCGCGGGCGGCGAGACACCGCCGCTCCACACGTACGGGTTGTGCACCGGGTTCAGGTCGAGGGCCTTGCCGTAGGCGTGCTGGGACCAGCGGCAACAGACGCCGGCCCGCCACCGGCAGTTGAACGACGACGTATTGTTCGCCGCCATCGAACGCTTGTCGTCGGCCCCGTAGCGATCGACGAGCCGCATCCGCCTGATGGGGAACCGCACGTCGTAGAGCTTGCGGAACACCCGCGCCATCTCGTCGGCGTACCAGCGGTGCACGACCATGCGCCCGGTGTGCGCCCGGCGGTCGAACCCCCAGAACCTCACCCGCACGATGCGCAGGTCCGCGAAGCCGACCGGACACCCGGGGCTCCACGACCTGCCCGTCATCAGCTCGCGGGTCGCCGGGCCGATGCGCGATATCCGCGCCTCGTAGCGGGGTGCCCAGGCGGCGGCCGACGGACCCGAGGTCGCGAGCACGGCGGCGCACGACGCGACCACGACCAGCCGGCGGGCGATCAGCTCCGCACCTTCCCCAGCAGGCGCAGGATCTCGAGGTAGAGCCAGATCAGCGTGGCGATCAGGCCGAACGCGCAGTACCACGACATGTACGTGGGCGCCCCGGCCTTCACGCCTTCCTCGATGAAGTAGAAGTCGACGAAGAGGTTGAGCGCGGCGACGATGCAGATCACCACGCTGAGGCCGATGCCCAGCGGCGAGGGATCGTTGATGAAGCCGAGCTCGACGCCGAACAGTCCGAGCACGATCGCCACGACGTACATCAGCAGGATGCCGAGCGTGGCCATCATCACGACCGCCACGAACTTCCGCGTCACCTTGACGATGCGCGTGCCGTAGAGGAAGAGCGCCCCCGCGAACACCGCGAACGTCGCGAACACGGCCTGCAGCACGATGCCCTCGAACTCCTGCTCGTACCCGAACGAGATCACGCCCGCCCAGAAGCCCATGACGACCGCGTAGAGCGGTCCCGTGAACGGCGCGATGCGTGGCTTGAACGCCGTGACGATCGAGAGCACGACGAGCCCGAGCAGTCCGATCAGCATGATCGTGGTCACGGTGCCCGACATCTCGTCGCCGAATGACCAGCCGTAGGCGGCGCTCGCGATCGAGAGCACGAGCAGGAACGCCGAGCGCCAGATCGTGCCCTCGAGCGTCATGACCTTCGGCGCCACGTCCGGCCGCCCCGGGATCGTGATCGGCTCCAGTGGTGGCACGTTCCGGAAGGTCTTCTCGTTGAGCATCTGCCGTGACATGTGCCATCTCCTGTCGGGCGGGAACGAGGTGATCGTATGCCGAGGGGCCGGCAGGATCGTGGAGACGACCGGGATCGAACCGGCGACCTCCGGCTTGCAAAGCCGGCGCTCTACCAACTGAGCTACGTCCCCGGGCGA
>DATFFT010000063.1:0-51180 GCA_035249905.1 Actinomycetota bacterium
TCCCGCGAGGGCGTCCGGGTTGCTCGAGCGAGACGTCGTTGGATGACCAGGACCTCGCAGCGTCGCGTGGCCTCTATCCTTCCTCGATGTCCGACGATGCCCATCCGTCCACCGCCAAGGTCTGGACGATCCTCGGCGCCCTCTACTTCGTGTGGGGCACGACCTACCTCGGCATCGAGAAGGTCAACGAAACCGTGCCGACCCTGCTCGGGGCCGCCGCGCGGTTCCTGTTCGCGGGCGCCGTGTTGTTCGCGTGGACGTCGGTGCGCACCGGCGAACGTACGAGGCCGAGGCAGTGGCGGGCCGCGGGCATCGTGGGCATCTTCCTGCTGCTGGGAGGGAACGCGCTGGTGGCCGTCTCGGAGAACATGGGCACGCCGACCGGCCTCGTGTCGCTGATCATCGCCCTGATCCCGCTCTGGCTCGCGTTCTTCGACCGGGTGGTGTTCCGGGCGGCACCGCTCGGTTGGAAGGTCGTCGTCGGGCTGATCGGCGGGTTCGGCGGCGCGGCCCTGCTCGTGTCCGGCAGCGCGGGCGCGGGCGTGCCGGTCGGCGGCATGCTCGTCGCGGTCGCGGCCACGCTCTGCTGGACCGTCGGTTCGCTCTACGCTCGAACGGCGCCGCTGCCGAAGGCTCCGCTCCTCGGCAGCGGCATGCAGCAGATGGTGGGCGGCGCCGTGATCCTCGCCGTCGCGCTCGCGATCGGCGAAGGCGCCGACCTCGACGTGCGTGCGGTCTCGGGTTCGTCGTGGCTCGGGCTCGCGTGGTTGATCGTGGCCGGATCGTTCGTGGGCTTCAGCGCCTACCTCTGGCTGCTGCGGAACGTGCGCACGACCCTCGTGTCGACCTACGCCTACGTGAACCCGATCGTCGCCGTCACGCTCGGTGTCATCGTGCTCGATGAGGCCCTCACGGGTCGGATGTTCCTGAGCGGCGCGATCGTGCTCGCGTCGGTGGCGATGATCGTCTCCTCGAGCGGCGCCGCCACGCGAGCGCCCGGCGACGAGGTCGAGGGATCGGTCGAAGCGGGTATCGCCGAACCGGACGTTCGCTCCGGCTCAGGCGGCGCTGAGGAGCGGAGGGCGCAGCTCGAGCGCGAGGTCTGACTCCAGGGCGGCGGCGGCACGGAACATGGTCGCCTCGTCGAGCGCCTTCGACGTGAGCTGCAGCCCGATCGGCAACCCCTTCGAGTCGAGCCCGCACGGCACGCTGATCGCCGGCACGCCGCCGAGGTTCGCCGGGATCGTGAAGATGTCGTTCAAGTACATCGCCATCGGGTCGTCGGCCTTCGCGCCGATCGGGAACGCCGTCGTCGGCGACGTCGGTGAGACGAGCACATCGAACCGCTCGAACGCCGCAGCGTAATCCTGCAGGATCAGCGTTCGGACCTTCTGCGCCTGCCCGTAGTACGCCTCGTAGTACCCGGCCGACAGCGCGTACGTGCCGAGCATGATCCGCCGCTTCACCTCGGGCCCGAACCCCTCGCCTCGCGTTCGGAACATCATCTGGATCGAGTCGTCGCCGTCGACGCGCAGGCCGTAGCGCACCCCGTCGTAGCGGGCCAGGTTCGAGGAAGCCTCGCTCGGCGCGATCAGGTAGTAGGCGCTCAGCGCGTACTCGGCGTGCGGCAGCGTTGCCTCCCCCACCTCGGCACCGAGCGCGGCGAGGCGATCGACGCCGGCGCGGACCGCTGCGGCGACGTCGGGCTCGACGCCTTCGCCGAACGCCTCGGCGAGCACGCCGACCCGCAGGCCCTCGACCCCCCCGCCGATGCCCTCGCCGTAGTCGGGCACGGCGGCGTCGAGGCTCGTGGCGTCGCGGCGATCCTTCCCGGCCATCACGCCGAGCAGGGTCGCGGCGTCTCGGACGTCGCGGGTGAACGTGCCGACCGTGTCGAGCGACGATGCGAACGCGATCAACCCGTACCTGCTGATGCGGCCATACGTGGGTTTCAGACCGACGACACCGGACAGCGACGCCGGCTGTCGTACCGAGCCCCCCGTGTCGGTGCCGAGCGCCCAGACGGCCATACCGCTCGCGACCGCGGCCGCGCTCCCACCGCTCGAGCCGCCCGGCACCGTGTCGAGGTCCCAGGGATTGTGCACCGGCCCGTAGGCGGAGTTCTCGTTCGACGAGCCCATCGCGAACTCGTCGCAATTCGTCTTGCCGACGAGCACGGACCCGCTTCCGGACAGCCGCGTCCAGGCGGTGGAGTCGTAGGGCGGCACGTAGGTCTCGAGGATCTTCGACCCGCACGTCGTGCGGATGCCCTTCGTCGTCAAGACGTCCTTCAGCGCGAGGGGGATGCCGGCGACTCCGGACTGCGGCGCCCCCGACGCGAGGTACGTGTCGAAGGCTGCGGCCCGCTCGAGCGCGACCTCGGGCGTCGGGGTGAGGAACGCCCGCACCCGATCGTCGAGCGCCTCACGGCGGGCGATCGCCGACTCGGCGAGCGCCACGGCCGTGATCTCGCGGTCGCGGAGCTTCGCCGACAGCTTCGACCCGGTCAGGTCGCAGAGGTCGGTCACGACCCCGTCTCCGCGATCTTCGGCACGAGGAACCGTTCGTCGGCGGAGGCCGGGGCGTTCGCCATCGCGGCCTCGTGCGGCAGGCTGGGGTCGGACGCGTCGTCGCGGAAGACGTTGACCTGCGGGATCGGCGACGCGGTCGGCGACACGTCGTCGGCGGCGACCTCGCCCACCTTCGCGGCGTGCTCGAGGATGACCGCGAGCTGGTCGCGCATGCGCGCCTTCTCGTCGTCGGTGAGCTGCACGCGAGCGAGCCTCGCCACGTGGTCGATGTCGATCTCCACCGGCATTGCGGCAGTCTAGCCCCGGCGTCCTGACGGCCTCACACGATGGAGCCGAACCGTGGCTCGACCTGCACCGAGAGCGCCGCCGCCACGAGGGTGTTCCCGACCAGCCAGACGTCGGTGATGGGCCCCACGCCGCCTGGCACCGGCGTGATCGCCTCGGCCTTGACGGCCACCGAGTCGAAGTCGAGGTCGCCGACGAAGCTGGTCTTGCCGGTCTCGGGATCGACGATCGTGTGGAACCCGACGTCGACGGCGACGACGCCCTCGCAGACCATGTCGCCCGTGACGAGGCCGGGCTGCCCGGCCGCCACGATCAGGATGTCGGCCTGCAACGTGGCCTCGGCGAGCCGGCCCGACGCGGCCGTGCGGCTGTGCGCCGCCAGCACGGTGGCGTGCCGTTCGAGCCCGAGCCACATCGCGGGTTTGCCGACGCTCGTCGATCGCCCGACCACGACGAGCGTCTTCCCGACGTAGAACTCGGACGGGTCGACCCCGGTGGATCGGGCGTACGAATCGAGCAGGTAGAAACACGACGCGGGGGTCGAGGGCACGAACCGCGGCCGGCCGAGGGCCAGCAGCCCGGCGTTCTCTGGGTGTTGGCCCTCGATGTCCTTCCTCGGATCGACGGTGGCGTTGATGACGGCCTCGTCGAGGTGGGCGGGCAACGGACGCAACACGAGCACCCCCGTGACGCGCGGGTCGGCGTTGACCTTGCCGATCGTGGCGAGCACGTCGGCGATCTCGACGTCCTCCGGCAGCCGCTCCGAGACGTAGTGGTACTCCAGGCCTTCCGCGAGCCGGCGCACGTGACGCTCGTACGCCGTGGCGTCGGCCTCCTCGCCCACCATGATCGTGGCCAGACCCGGCGTGACCGCCGACATGCGGAGCACCTGCAGCTCTTCGTCGATCGTCTCTCGGAGCTCTGACGCGAGGAGGTTGCCGTCGATCACGTGCGCCGCCATCGCGACCCCTCAGCCGCGTCCGAGCCGACGCCGGAACTCCGCCTCGTCGATCACCTCGACGCCGAGCGTCTCGGCCTTCGCCAGCTTCGAACCCGGGTTCTCGCCGGCCACCACGAACGAGGTCTTCTTCGAGACGCTCGACGCCACGCGGGCGCCGGCCGCCTGAGCGAGCTCGGTGGCTTCCTCGCGGCTCATGTCGTGCAGCCCACCCGTGAGCACGATCGAGGATCCGTCGAACACCCGGCTTTCGTCGTCGCCGGAACGCCGGTCGGCCGTGCGCACGCCGGCCGAACGGAGCTTCTCGATCAGCGCGAGGTTGTCCTCGTCGTCGAACCACCCCCGGACGGTCGCAGCGATCTCGGGGCCGATCTCGGGCACGGCGTCGATCTCGTCCTCGCTCGCGGCGGCTATCGCGTCTGTCGAGCCGAACGCTCGGGCCAGCACCTGGGCCACGTGCGTACCGACATGCCGGATGTTGAGCCCCACGAGCAGGCGCCAGACCGGGCGGTCCTTCGAGGCTTCCACCTGCTCGAGCACGTTCGTGATCGCCTTGTCCTTGAACCCCGGAAGCTGCGAGAGCTTCTCGGCATCGAGCGCATAGATGTCGGCGGGGTCCTCGATCAACCCGGCCTCGAGCAGCCGCATCACGGTCATGTAGCCGAGGTGCTCGATGTCCATCGCGCCTCGGCCCGCGAAGTGGAACAGCCACTCGATGCCCTGCGACGGGCAACCCCGCTTGTTCGGGCACCGGTGGTCCGCCTCGCCCTCGGCCCGCACGAGCGGTGTACCGCACGATGGGCACCCCTTCGGCATCGACCAGCGGCGGGCTCCCTTCTTCCGCCTGGAGAGCACGGGGCCGACGATCTCGGGGATCACGTCGCCGGCGCGCCGAACGATCACCGTGTCGCCGGGACGCACGTCCTTGCGACGCACCTCATCCTCGTTGTGCAAGGTCGCGTTGGTGATCGTGACCCCCCCGACGAACACAGGATCGAGCACGGCGAACGGCGTGACCTTGCCGGTGCGACCCGTGTGCACATCGATCCTCTCGAGCAGCGCCGTGCGCTCCTCGGGGGGGAACTTGTAGGCGATCGCCCATCTGGGGGCGTGGCTCGTGGCGCCGAGCTCGCGCCGCAGGTCGGACTGGTCGACCTTGATCACGATGCCGTCGATCTCCCAGTCCACCGAGTGCCGGTTCGCCTCCCAATGCTTCAGGAAGGCTTTCACGCCTTCGATCGACTCCCGAGCCTCGGTCGTCGGCGCGACCGGCAACCCCGCCTTGGCCGCCCAGTCGAGGAAGCCGAGATGGGAGTCGAACGAGACGCCGTCGGCGTAGCCGAACGAGTGCACCCAGAGTCTGAGCGGGCGAGAGGCCGTGATCTTCGCGTCCTTCTGACGCAGGGAGCCCGCGGCAGCATTGCGGGGATTCGCGAACGCCCTGCCACCCCCCTGGAGCAGCTGCCGGTTCAGCTCTTCGAAGGCGCTCACGGGGAAGTACATCTCACCCCGGATCTCGATCAGGTCGGGAGCGTCGTCGACCGCGAGCGTTCGCGGGATGCCCGCGACCGTTCGGACGTTGCTCGTGATGTCCTCCCCGATGCGCCCGTCTCCGCGGGTCGCCGCTCGCACGAGCCGACCTCGCTCGTACGTCAACGCGCACGCCACGCCGTCGATCTTCAGCTCGCAGGCGTACCGTGCCTCGTCGCCGACGACCCGCTCGACCCGCGCCGCCCACGCGTCGAGCTCCTCGAAGCTGAACGTGTTGTCGAGCGAGAGCATCGGCGCGCGGTGGGTCACCGGCGCGAAGAGATCGGCGGGCGCCCCACCGACCGTGACGGTCGGCGAGTCGGGCGTCTGCAGCTCGGGGAACCGACCCTCGAGCTCGCGCAGCTCGCCCATCAGTTCGTCGTACTCGGCATCGGCGACCTCGGGGTCGTCGAGCACGTGGTAGCGGTAGCGATGGTGGTCGATCTCGGAGCGGAGCTCCTCGACCCGCAGCTCGGCCTCCACCCGTTCGCGCTCGTCGGATGCGCCGGCCGGTCTCGTGCGTGGGCTCACGCCGCGATCTCCACGCCACCGGCGACGCCGATCTCGAGACCCGTCACGACCACTCCGCCGTGCACACCCGGCACCTCACGCAGGTACTTGAGGGCCCGATGGAAGCCGCCGGGCTTGCCGAGAACCGCTTGCACGCCGGCGGCCGCGGCATCGGCGAGCATGCACGTGTCGGCGATCACCGCCAGGCCGTCTGGGCCGCCGCCCCCGCGGCCCCGACCGAGCGTCGTCGAGACCCCCACGCCGGGCTGCGATGGCGCCAGCGCCACGGTGATCGGCTCGCCGCCGCGCCGTCTCACCCCGAGCTTCATGCGCTTGCGCGACCGGATGAAGTAGTCGCCGTCGCAGGCCACGGTCAACTCGTGCAGCTGCTCGGCGAGGAAGCGCCCGACCTGGTCGACCACCGCTCCCCGGAACGTGAACATCGGCCCGACGCCTGCGCTCGTCGCCGTGACAACCATCTCCTTGACGATGTCGGGCGCATCGGCGGTGATGCGGTCGAGCGGCCGCTTGCTGTCGCGGAACGCGGGATACCGCAGGGCGTATGACTGGAGCTGCTCCCAGAAGCTGAGCGCCGCGGCGCGGGATTCCTCGGCGTAGTCCTCGGGAGCAGTGATGTGCAGCACGAGGTCCTGCACCTGGATCTCGAAGCTCTTGGGGCGACGCCGGAGCAGCTTCACACGGCCTCCGATGGGACGGACGCACTCGGACCTCGATGATAGCGACCCGGGCCGACCCGCCCGCGTTTCGGGGCGGAACGGAACACTCAGCGGAACGACGAGACGATGCGGCCGCCGCCGAGCACCTCGTCGGCACGGTCGACCACGGCGCTCTGTCCCGGGGCTATCGCCACCTGGGGCGAACGGAAGGACACCGTGAACCGGTCGGCCCCTCTCGGTTCGATCACGGCAGGCACGTCGTCGCCCCGGTACCGCACCCGCACCGTCGCCTCGAACGGGCCGTCGCTCGGCGGACCCCCCGCGACCCAGGATGCGCGATCGGCGCCGAGCCCCGTACTCGAGAGCAGCTCGCGCGGACCGACGACGACACGGTTGGCCGGGGCATCGACCTCGAGCACGTAGACGGGCTCGCCCATCGCGACCCCGAGCCCGCGCCGCTGGCCGACGGTGAACGCGTAGGTGCCGTCGTGCTCGCCGAGCACGCGGCCATCCGCATCGACCACTTCCCCGCCGGGGTGCACCAGCGCCGGCGCCTGGGTGCGCACGAACCCGGGAGCGTCGCCACCCGGCGCGAAGCACAACTCCTGGGAATCGGGCTTGGTGGCGACGGGAAGACGGAACCGTTCGGCGTGCGCTCGCGTCTCGCCCTTCAACATGTTCCCCACCGGGAAGATCGAGCGCGACAGCTGCTCCTGGCCGAGCATGTGCAGCATGTAGCTCTGGTCCTTCGCGCGGTCCGCTCCGCGGAGCAGCCGCGACCGGTCGTCGCCACCGACCTCGCTCCGCACGTAGTGACCGGTCGCCACCAGGTCGATGCCGAGCTCGTCGGCCCGCCGTAGGAACGCACCGAACTTGATCTCGCCGTTGCACCGCGCGCACGGGTTCGGGGTTCGCCCGGCCGCGTGCTCCGCCACGAAGTCCTCGATCACAGCCGCCTCGAACGCGTCGGACATCTCGGCGACCTCGAACGGGAATCCGCCGATCTCCGCCACCGCCTCGGCGTCGGCTCGCGCCGCCGGTCCGCAGCACCCGTGCTCGACGCCGTCGAGATGCACGAGGCGCATGTGGGAGCCGAGCACCTCGTACCCCTGCTCGTGCAAGAGGCACGCCGCGACCGACGAGTCCACCCCGCCCGACATCGCCACGAGCACCGATCGTCTGGGTCCCATCGCTCCAGGCTACCGTCGACGGCGACTCGCTCCACGGTCGAGCTGTGCCGAGGGACATCCGTCTATCGTTCTCCGACATGATCGAAGCTCGGTTCGACGACCTGACCGGCGCATCGGACTCGTTCCGACTCGTGGGGCCGGCGGGCGTGCTCGAGGCGTTGCGAACCGACGAGGTCCCCGGCGCGATCGACGCCGCCGAAGGAGCCGCGGCCAGAGGGTTGTGGGTCGCGGGGTTCATCGCCTACGAAGCGGCTCCCGGACTCGATCCCTCGATGATCGTCCGAGCTCGGTCGGCGATCGATCCCTTCGCCCGTTTGCCGATGGCATGGTTCGCGATGTTCGAGGAACGCGAGCGCACCGTGCTGCCCGAGCCCCACGACGGGGGGGCACGGGGGGCGCCCGCGGCCTGGCGTCCGTCGATCGACAGGGCGGCCTACGACCTCGCGATCGCACGGATCCGGGAACACATCGCGGCCGGCGACACGTACCAGGTGAACCACACCCTCCGACTCACCTCCCGGGTGGAAGGCGACGAGCGGGGCCTGTATCGGGACCTGTGCTACGCGCAGCGAGCGGCCCACGCCGCCTACCTCAACCTCGGGCGATACCGTGTGCTCTCGGCTTCACCCGAGCTGTTCTTCCGCATCGACGGCCGCCGCATCACGACCAGGCCGATGAAGGGCACCGCCCGTCGGGGGCGGTGGTCGGCAGAGGACGAGGCGGTCGCGACGCGCCTGCGCGGATCGGTGAAGGACCGAGCAGAGAACGCGATGATCGTGGACCTGTTGCGCAACGACATGGGCCGGGTCGCGCGAACCGGGTCGGTCCGGTGGAGCGACGTCTTCGACCTCGAGCGCTACGAGACCGTCTGGCAGCTGACGTCGACCGTCGCCGCCGAGCTCGACGACGGCGTGCGCCTCGTCGACGTCTTCCGCGCGCTGTTCCCGAGCGGTTCGGTGACCGGGGCCCCCAAGGTGCGCACGATGGAGATCATCGCCGAGCTCGAGGACTCCCCGAGAGGCGTCTACTGCGGGGCGGTGGGGTTCCTCGGGCCCCCCGGGTCGGACGCGCCCGCGGCCCGGTTCAACGTGCCGATCCGCACCGTCGTGCTCGATGCGGAGACCCGCACGGCCGAGTACGGGGTCGGCGGCGGGATCACCTGGGGCTCGAGCGCCGCCGGCGAGTACGAGGAGACGGTCGCCAAGGCCGGCGTGCTCACGGCGCGGCGCCCACGCTTCGAGCTCTACGAGACCCTCCGACACGATCCGGGAACCGGGATCCTCCATCTGGATCGGCACCTGGACAGGCTGCGGAGCTCGAGCGCCTACTTCGGCTTCGCCCTCGACGAGCATCAGGTGGTGCGAGCGCTCGAACAGGCGGCGAGCCGCTTCCCCGATCGGCCGGCTCGTCTGCGCGTCGCGGTCGACCGGGTCGGCAAGGTCGACGCCGGCGCGACCGCCTTCGTGGCCTCGGCCGAGCCGGTGCACGTCGCGGTCGACCTCGGCCACCCCGTGGACCACACCGACCCGATGTTGTTCCACAAGCACAGCCTGCGGGGCCTCTACGAGGAGGCTCGTGCTCGGCACCCCGATGCCGACGAGGTCGTGCTCACGAACGACCGTGGTGAGATCACCGAGGCCACGATCGCGAACGTCGTCGTCTCGATGGACGGACGCTGGGTCACCCCCCCGCTCGATGCCGGACTGCTCCCGGGCATCGGCCGAGAGGTCGCGCTGGAGGAAGGGTGGCTCGCCGAGGGCACGATCACGATCGACGATCTGTGGCGGGCCGACGTCGTGGAGCTGATCAGCGACGTTCGCGGCAGACGGCCGATCGTCCTGCTGGACCGGCCCCCCGCATCGACCGCTTAACTCTCCGGGTCGGCGGGGGCCGGCTCTCCGGGGAAGCGGTAAGGGTGCATCACCCGTTCGTCGAGCGGGCAGGCGCAGAGCGGGCATCGAGGCGGCTCCTCGTAGACGAGCACCGTTCGCTCGCAGTAGGGGCACGCGCCTTCGCGCATCGCAGGAGGCTCGGCGGTCTCGTTCGTCATGGGCGTGGGTGCGCTCCGGGGGGAGCGGTCTCCCAGGAACCATCGGCCGGCCCTCCGGCTACCTTGAATCAGGCAGGGAGGGACCGTCCCCCCGCGGCAAAGGGAGAGGCCCTCCCGAAGGGAGGGCCTCTGAGGGGCTCTGATCTCTGGTCGCGGGATCGGGTCAGGCCGCGACCTTGCGGCTCTTCCGCTTGCCTCGGGGCACGTAGCTATGCACGGGTTCGTGCTGCCAGCAGTACTGCCACTTGTTGTAGCGCGAGAGCTTCGTGCCGCACGTGGGCTCGGCACAGACACGATCACCTGCATACTGCCTGTTTGGCCGCGGGAGCGTCCGGACGGCCGCGCCCCGGTACCTCTCGTCTGCCACGTCGTTCACATCCTTTCGGGCGGGGCCGATGACGGGTCGGTGTCGGCCTCGCTTGCACGTTGTTCGAACGGTGAAGGCGAACGGTTCATTCCGCCGTGGGCGCTCCGTGTGACGCCCTCCCGGGACGATCCGCAGACCTTGCCTGCGGTGCAGTCAGTTCGAGCCGAAGCGGGGTTCGCGCTTCTCCAGGAACGCCTGCATGCCCTCGCGTTGATCGGGGGAACCGAACAGCTCGACGAACAGGCTGCGTTCCAGCGCGATGGCCGGGGCTCCGGGCTCGTCGAGGGCGGCCCTGATCGCGGCTTTCGCCGCCGCCAACGCTCGCCGGGGCCCTCTGGCGAACGCGCGCGCGACCTCGACGGCCGTCGGGAACGCCTCGGCGGCCGGTAGGACCCGGTCGGCGATGCCGAGAGCGAGAGCCTCGTCGGCGGCGACCGAGCGCCCGGTGTACAGCAGGTCCCGGGTCGGACCCACGCCGATCGAGCGCGTGAGTCGGTGGGTGCCACCGGCGCCGGGGATCACGCCGATCCGGATCTCCGGCTGACCGACCGTCGCATCGTCACCCAGGTATCGCAGATCGGCACCGAGCGCCAGCTCGAGCCCGCCCCCCAGCGCGTACCCGTTCACCGCCGCGATCGAGATCTTGGGGATCTCCTCGAGCAGGTCGCTCGCCCCTCCGAGGGCGTCGACGGTCGGACGCACCTCGTCGGGGCCCCAGTCCACCATCTGCTTGATGTCGGCTCCGGCGGCGAAGATGCGTTCGCCCCCCCACACGACGAGGGCACCGACATCGTCCCGGCCCGCCGCTTCCTCGATCGCCGTACCGAGCTCGGTCGCGAGCTGTAGATCGATCACGTTGGCCGGAGGGCGGTCGAGGCGCACGATCCCGACGCCGTCGTCGACCTCGAGGCTCACGAAGTCCCCCATCACGCCGCGATGCTACCCGCGTCCGGGAGCCGCCGCCGTCGCCAGCGTCTCGCGCACCGCGCGCTCGAGCGGGGTGAGGGAGACGCCGAACGCGGGGGCCGCGGGGGCGGCGTCGGCGCGCGCCGGTCCCGTGATCGCGTCGACGACGTGTGCTCCGAGCTCACGCCCCAACAGTCCCGACAGCCGGGCTCGTGCCGTCTCCCTCTCGAGATGCTCTGGCACGACCGCCGGACCGGCGAGCATCGACAGCAGCTCGTCGGAGGTCACGGGGTCGGGGCCTTCCAGCGCCCAGGTCCCCGCCAGGTCGACGTCGAGATCGTCGGCGACGGCGATCGCTGCGGCGAGGTCGCCCAGCGCCACCGGAGCGAGCGATCGGTCGCCCGGGCCCCAGACGACCGGCGGATCCTGCAGCGCGCCGACGACCGTCGCCGCGAACCAGAGGGAGCCAGCGCCGATCACCGGCGCGCTCCGGATCACGGCGTGCTGCAGGCCCGACGTGGTCACCGCCTCCTCGGCGAGTCCCTTCGCGCGCAGGAAGGGCACCGGCGAGCCGGGCGAGGCGCCCGGGACCGAGACCAGCACGAACCGACGCACCCCCGCCGCTCGCGCCGCGGCGACGGCTCGAACCGTCGAGCCGTGGTTCGCGTCGAGCAACGCATCGTCGTCGCCCTGATCCGGACCGCCGACCAGGTGCACGATCGTGAACACGCCACCCAGCACGTCGGCGAGGGCATCGGCATCGTCGAGGCGATCGAGCGTGACCTTCGCCCCGAGGGCGCGCAAGGACTCGGCCGACGCCGGTGCGCGAACGGCCGCCCGCACCTCGTCCTTCTGAGCGAGCAGGGGCACCAACGCGTGCCCGATGGGACCCGATGCGCCCGTGACCATCACCGCCATCGAACCCGATGCTATCGGTCCGGCCACGACTGCATGTGCAACCCATTGCGTTGCATCTGCAGTCCGCTGCTACGATGCCGCCCATGGAACGGACGAGACGCGATCTCAACGAGGTGATGGATGAGCTGCGCTCGCACGGCCTGCGCATGACCCCCCAACGGCGCGCGATCGTCACCGAGGTGATGCGGACCCAGGGCCACATCTCCCCCAGCACGATCGCTCGCACGGTGCAGGGCGACATGCCAGGGGTGAACGCCTCGACGGTCTACCGCACGCTCACGCTGCTCGAGCAACTCGGCGTGCTGTCGCACTCCCACCTCGAGTCGGGCGCGGAGTACCACCGTTCCGAGGACGCCGAGCACGTGCACCTGACGTGCGGACGTTGCGGTAAGGACGACCCGCTCTCGCTCGCAGAGGCCCGCACGCTCCAAGAGCTGATCCGCCGACACCACGGCTTCGAAGCCGACCTCACGCACTTCGCGATCACGGGCCGATGCGAGGCCTGCGCGGCCGAGGCGAGCTAGCGCGCCGTCGATCGACCGCCCCCCTGCCGCCGCTCGGCGTCGGCGAGCGCGGGGAAGAACCCGAACGGCAGCTCCAGCCGGTTCGCCGCCATCAGGGGTTCGTCGGCAAGGATCTCGGCGGTCGGCCCGTCCGCCACGATCGTGCCTTCGTTCATCACGAGCGACCTGGGGCAGAGTTCCAGCGCGTAGGGCAGGTCGTGCGTGACCATCAACATCGTGACGTCGAGCGACCGCAGGATGTCGGCGAGCTCCCGTCGGCTCGCGGGATCGAGGTTCGACGACGGCTCGTCGAGCACGAGGATCTGCGGCCGCATCGCAAGCACCGTGGCCACCGACACCCGCCGCCGCTGGCCGAAGCTCAGGTGATGGGGCGCCCGGTCGGCGAACGCTTCCATGCCGACCGCCGTCAGCGCCTCGGCCACCCGCTCCTCCAGCTCGTCGCCCCGCAGCCCCAGGTTCGCCGGGCCGAACCCCACGTCGTCTCGGACCGTCGGCATGAACAGCTGATCGTCGGGGTCCTGGAACACGATGCCCACGCGGCGTCGCACCTCACGCATGTGGTCCTCGACGACCGGGAGCCCGCCGACCCGCACCCACCCCACCTGCGCCTGATAGACGCCGTTCAGATGCAGGGCGAGGGTCGACTTGCCGGCGCCGTTGGGACCCAGCAGGGCCACCCGCTCCCCGCGTCCGATCGCGAGATCGACCCCGAACAGCGCCTGCGTGCCGCCCGGATACGCGAACGCGAGATCCTTGACCTCGAGGGCGGGCCCGCGGGCGACCTGGTCTGCCGGCTCGGTCATGACCGCTGCATCCAAGCGAACACGCACACCGGCAGGGCGACGAACGTTGGCGCCAACGCCGTGAGCCACTGACGCGGGGTGGCCCGAACCTCCCCGATCTCGGGCATCGTGCCGGCGTAGCCCCGCGACAACATCGCCAGGTAGACGCGCTCGCCGCGCTCGTACGCCCTGATGAACAGCGCCCCCGCGGTCTGCCCGATCGCCCTCGCCTGCCAGATCCAGCGACCCTCGAAGCCTCGTGAGAGCCGGGCGATCCGCATGCGCCGCACGTCGTCGGCGATCACGTCCATGTACCGCACCATGAACGAGGCGATCGAGGTGAGGGCGCGCGGCACGTGCAGGCGGTCGAACCCGGTGAGGAACTCCGCCGTGGTGGTCGTCGACGCCAGCAGCGCGCTCGCCATCACGCCAATCGTCGCCTTCGCCAGGATGTTCCACGCGCCCCACAGCCCTTCGACCGACAGCGAGATGCCGAGCACGTCGACACGTTCACCCTGGCCGACCAGGGGCAGGAAGAACGCGAAGGCCACGAAGGGCACCTCGATCGCGAGGCGGCGCAGCAGGAACCCGAACGGGATCGCGGCCGCCGCCGCGGCGGCCAGCACGATGCAGGCGTAGAGGCCGAAAGCCCAGAACGCCTCCCGGGGGGTCGCGACCACGGTCAGCACGAAGAGGACCTGTGCCACGAGCTTCGTCTCGGGCGCGAGGCGATGTACGGCGCTGTGGCCGTGGTAGTAGAGGGCGTGAGCGTGGCTTCCGCTCACGGATGCATCCGGGTCAGCCCGCGGCGTGCGATCGAGCGTCGGGCGGCTCGGCCCGGGAACCGTCACGGCGCGAGTGGAAGATGCCGAAGAGCACCAGCGCGATGCCGAACGTGATCGCGACGCCGATGATGCCCGACAGGCCGCTGCTCAACGGCTCGTCGTCGACCCCCTGCACCCCGTAGTCGGCGAGCGGCCCGTCGGCGAGGTCGTGATCCTGGGCGGTGTCGATGAACCCCTCGTCGGTCGCGACCCTCTCGAGCCCGTCGGGGCTCGAGCTGGCGAGCGGACTGACGAAGAAGGCGAGGCCGCCGGCCACGATCAGCCCGCCGACCACGACCGCGGTGAGACCCTTGCGCGTCATCTCGTCACGACCCCTCGACGAACGTCGGGGCCGATCGCGAGATCGGGCACGAGGTCCGGGGCTCCGTAGACGAGATCTGGCCGGACCGAGACCACCGCCCCGACCGTGAGCGCGGTGATCAGCCCCTCACCGAGCCCCACCAGAACGTGCACGCTGAGCATCGCCGCCAGGACGGTGCTCACCGGAGCGTTCCCCGTGCCGCCCACCGCGTACAGGACCACGAACCCGAACGCGGCGATCACGACCGACAGCAGCGCCGCCACGAACGACGCGGCCACCACCGACCCGCGATTGGAGGGCAACAGCTTCCTGAGGCCCAGGAAGATCGCGAGTCCGCCCCACCCGGGGATGATCGAGATCAACAGCACGTTCGTGCCCAGGGCCGTGAGGCCGCCGTCGGCGAACAGCAACGCCTGCACCACCAGGACGATCGCCACGGCGATCGTGCCTGCCCACGGGCCCACCATGATGCATGCGAGCGCGCCTCCCAGCAGGTGCCCACTGGTGCCCGCGGCCACGGGGAAGTTCAACATCTGCACGGCGAACACGAAGGCGGCCACCAAGCCGGCCATCGGTGCCAGTCGGTCGGACAGCGACTCCTTGGCCCGTACGAGGGAGTAGCCGATGCCCCCCGCCGAGACCACGCCGGTCGCCACCGACACGCCGGCGTTCAGGAACCCATCAGGTACGTGCACGCTTCCCCCTCGGGGCCGCTCTCGATGACAAGAGTTGCAGTTGCAAGAAGTTGCGATTCCTTCGAAACCTGTATACCCAACGTCCCGCGCGAACGTCAAGCCGCGTCAGTAGCGGGGCGTCTCCCGGTAGTCGCCGAAGACCGCGATCAGCGTCCGCACGATCTCGCCCTCGGTGCACCGGGCCCGGGCGCACGCAATCAGCGGCTCGATCAGCTCGGCGTCGGGATCGGACGCGGCGCTGGCCAGCCGCGCGAGGGCCCCGTCGGCCGCGGCCGTATCGCGCCTCGAGCGTGTGCGGGCGACGGCCCCCCGCTGCTGTGCCTCGGCCTGCGGGCCGATCACGAGCGTGTCGACGGTCCGGGCGCCGGGGTCCGCGAAGGCGTTGACCCCGACCTTGACGAGATCGCCCGACTCGAGCCGTCGTTGTTCCTCGAACGCCGCCTCGGCGATCAGCTGCTGGAACCACCCGCGCTCGATGCCCGCGAGCACCCCCTCGAGCATGGAATCGCCCCCCACTTCGCCGATGTGGTGGAAGAGATCCTCGGCGCGGGCCTCGATCTCGTCGGTCGCCCGCTCGACCACGTAGGACCCGCCGAGCGGGTCGGCCACGTCGGCGACGCCGCTCTCATACGCGATCACCTGCTGCGTGCGCAGCGCCAGCCGGGCGGCGTGCTCGGTCGGCAGCGCGAGCACCTCGTCGAGCGCGTTCGTGTGGAGCGACTGCGTGCCGCCGAGCACCCCCGTGAGAGCCTCGAGTGCGGTGCGGACCACGTTGTTCATGGGCTGCTGAGCGGTGTTCGACACGCCCGCGGTCTGGGTGTGGAAGCGCAACCGCCTGGCCGCGTCGTCGGCCACGTCGTACCGCTCGCGGAGCCACCGCTCCCAGATGCGCCTGGCGGCCCGGAACTTCGCGAGCTCCTCCAACAGGTCGATGTGGCTGTTGAAGAAGAACGACAGGCCCGGCACGAATGCGCTCGGGTCCAGACCCCGGCGCAGGCCGAGCTCGACGTAGGCGAAGCCGTCGGCCAGCGTGAACGCCAGCTCCTGGGCCGCCGTGGCCCCCGCTTCCCGGATGTGGTAGCCGCTGACGCTGATCGGATGGAACTTGGGCACGCGCTCGGCGCAGAACGCCATGAGGTCGCCGATCAGGCGCAGGTGGGGACGGGGCGGGAAGATCCACTCCTTCTGGGCGATGTACTCCTTGAGGATGTCTGTCTGCAGCGTGCCGTCGAGGCGGTCCCAGGCCACACCTTGCCGCTCCGCCGTCGCGAGGAAGAAGGCGAACGCGATCGGAGCCGGCCCCGAGATCGTCATCGAGGTCGTGATGTCGCCGAGCGGGATGCCGTCGAACAACGTCTCGAAGTCGTCGAGGGAATCGGTCGCGACGCCGCACCTGCCGACCTCCCCTTCGCTCCGCGGGTCGTCGGAGTCCAGCCCCATCAAGGTCGGCATGTCGAAGGCCACCGAGAGCCCGCCCTGCCCCTGGTCCAACAGGAAGCGGTACCGCGCGTTCGTCTCTTCCGGCGTGCCGAACCCGGCGAACTGCCGCATCGTCCACAGACGCCCTCGGTACATCGTCGGGTAGACGCCGCGCGTGTACGGCGGAGCACCGGGCAGACCGAGCAGGTCGCCGACATCGGCAGGGACGTCGGCGGGCCCCACGAGGGCGGGGACGGGTTCGCCCGACAGGGAGGTGTGCGATCGATCCTGGTCGGGGGGCGGGGCCGCGTTCGGGTCCTGCAATCGGGCCTCCGTGGCGACGCCTCGTGCCGCCGGGCGCCGGGACGACGGATCGGCTGGCCGCTAGCCTGCGGCCTTGCCGACCAGCATAGCGGCGGCCGCGTACGGGTCGACGCGCCGATCGACCAGGGCGCTCGCGAGCTCCTCATCGGCTTCGAGCACCGACGTGACCTCGAGCCGGAAGCGCTCCGCGGCGAGGGCTTCCACCTCCCGCAGCAGGCGCGCTCGGCGCTTCGCGCCGAGCGCGCCGGTCGCCCCCAGGTGCGTCCGGTGCGACTCGATCGCTTCCCAGACCGCCTCGATACCCTCGTCCTCCGTTGCAGCGGTCGTGAGCACGGGGGGGTCCCAGTCGCGGGCCGCCCCGAGATGGAGCATCTGACGGAGCTCTCGCACGACCTCGTGTGCGCCCTCCCGATCGGCCTTGTTCACCACGAAGACGTCGGCGACCTCGAGGATGCCCGCCTTGGCCATCTGCACGGCGTCGCCCATGCCGGGAGCGAGCACGACGACCGCCGTGTCGGTCGCCGCCGCCACATCGACCTCGGCCTGCCCGACGCCGACCGTCTCGACCACGATGCGGTCGTAGCCGGCCGCATCGAGGATGCGGACGGCCTCGGGGGCCGCGAGGGCCATGCCGCCGAGGTGCCCCCGCGTGGCCATCGATCGGATGAACACGCTCGGGTCGGTCGCGTGCTCCTGCATGCGCACCCGGTCCCCGAGCAGGGCGCCGCCCGTGTACGGAGAGGTGGGATCGACCGCGAGCACGGCGACCCGTAGGTCACGCGCTCGACAGACGCGGACCACCCCGGCGGCAAGCGTGGACTTGCCGACCCCCGGCGCGCCGGTGAGGCCGATCGTCGCGGCACGGCCGGTGCTGGCGAAGATGCCCTCGGAGAGCTCCTCGAGTCCCTCGCCGCCGTCCTCGACGGCGCTGATCGCGCGCGCGACTGCCCGACGGTCTCCCCCAAGCACGCCGGGCACCAGCTCGTCGACCCGCATCGCTCGAGAGCCTATCGGCGGCGGGCCGCCCACGGGAGCGAGCGCGTGCTCGCCCGCTCGTGCGCGGACAGCAGCGACGTGAACCTCGCGAGGCGTCGAGGGTGGCGCAGGAGTCCATGGACGCGTACGCGCCGCGTCAGCAGATCGGCGATCGCGGCTCGGCCGGCGGGATGCAAGGGATCGGGCACCCCGGCGCGCAGCGGCGACGCGGCGAGGGCGAGCAGCCGGTCGGCGGGAGCGGCGATCCGCAGGTGGGCGTCGGGCGCGACACCGTCGGCGACCCGAACGCCGTCGGGGGCGAGCCGAACGGTCACCGCCACCGCCGCGTCGGGAACCGACAGCTGCACGATCGACGGGCGCAACAGGGCCGCGCGGGCGGGCTCCCGGGCCAGCTGCTGCTCCAGCAGTCCGGCGATCATCTCGGCGAGCCCGCTGGGACGGGGGTTCTCGATCGTCACCCCGATGCCGGTCACGGCTCGATCAGCACCTTGGTGGCGATGCGCCGCTCGAAGCGTTCGTACCCGTGCGGAGCGTCCTCGAGCGGGATCCGGTCGCTGACGAGGGGCAACGGATCGAGCTCACCCGCATCGACCCGCCGCATGACCTCCCCCCAATCGCGGTGCACCGGACACACGCCGGTGAAGCGGACGTCGAGCGCCCTGGCCCACGCGACGCCGAGCTGAAGCTCGACGGTCTCGCCCGCGTAGACGCCGGCGACCACCACGCGACCGCCACGGCGCACGGCGGTGACGGCATCGCGATAGGCATCGGCCGAGCCCACGGCGTCGATCGTTACGTCGGGACCTCGATCCTCGGTGACCTCCGCGAGCGCGCTCTCGGCGCTCCGGTCCCCCACGAGCAGCGGCGTCGCCCCGGCCGCCGCAGCGAGCTGCAGCCGGGAGTCCTCTCGATCGAGCAGGAACACCCGATCGGTGCCGAGCGAGCGGAGCGACGCGGCCACGCACCATCCGAGCGGTCCAGCCCCGAGCACGGCCACCGAGTCGTCGGGACCGGAGCCGGCGAGCGAGGCGGCATGGTATCCGGTCGTCAGGACGTCGCCGACGAACACCCCACGCTCGTCGTCGACGCCCGCCGGCATCCGCAACAGGTTCACGTCGGCCCACGGAACCCGCACCCGTTCGGCCTGGGTGCCCGGCAGGTCACCGCCGAACGGGCCGGCGCCGAACACGGCCGCCCGTTCGCAGAGGTTCGTCTGCCCTCGCGAACAGAACCAGCACTCCCCGCAGGCAACCGCGAACGAGACGACGACCCGGTCTCCCGGCGCGACCGACCCCACGGCCTCGCCCGTCTCCTCCACGACCCCCACCGCCTCGTGCCCGAGTACCTCTCCCGGTGCGGTGGGCGTCTTGCCGTGCAGGAAGTGCAGGTCGGAGCCGCAGATCGCGGAGCGGCTCACGCGCACGATCGCGTCGGTCGGCTCACGAACGGTCGGATCGGGCACATCGGCCATCTCGACGCTGCCGGGTCCGGCGAAGACGACCGCGCGCATCAGCCCTCGTCGGGGAACGTGGTGGGCACGGTGCCGCAGATCGCCACCAGCTCGTGCGCCGCCTGCACGTACCGGAGGATCTTCGGCAGGTCGCCCCGGACCCGGAGTTTGCCCTGCATCATCGCCCGCACCGGGTCGAGCTCGCCGCGCACGACGCCCTTCCATCGACGGTACGTGGCCGAGATCGAGAACGCGGCTTGGGCACCTGCCTCCGGCGTGACCAGCCGGGCGGCCCTGCACTCACCGTGCCACAGATCGAGGTAGCCCCAGACGTCGTCGGGCAAGCCCCGGTTCGGGTCGGCCTCGATCACGAACGCGATGTCGCCTTCCCAGTCGGAGGCCGCCGCCCGATATGGCTCCGACGCGTTGATCTCATCCGCCAGGGCTCGGAACCAGTCCTCACGCGGGAACTCGTACATGCGCTCTCCTACCCACCGGGCCGACAGCATACGGAGCCCGCCGGAGGCGACGCCCCCCACGCTCACCGAAGCGCGTCGTAGACGATCACGACGACCGCGATCAAGTTGAACGCGGCGTGTCCCACGATCGGGGCGAGCAAGGTCTTCCGACGTTCGTACACCAGCGCGAGGCCGACCCCGGTCACCACCATCGTGACCTGCAGCGCCACGGCGTCGGGCCAGGGGCCGGGCACGTAGTGGATCACCCCGAACAGCACCGCGGAGACGATCGCTCCGAGTGCCACACCGTGACGGTCGCGGACCGAGCGGTAGATCAATCCTCGGAACAGGAACTCCTCGGTGATCGGGGCCACCACGACCGCGAACAGGGCGAAGATCACGAGCTCGAACCCGTGGAGATCGCCCGTGACCTGCTCGGGCACCGAGACGTCGCGGTCCGTGACCGCCGTCAGCACCGCGATCATGGCGGCGGCCGCGATACCGGCCACGATGCGCACCACGACCCCGAGGCCCGCGCCGATCGCCACCTCACGGCCGACGCGCGCGCTCGGCACCAACCGCAGGGCGGTGCTCCAGCCGGGGTGCCGGCTCCGCAACCACACGAAGAGCGTGCCGATCAGCACCACATCGACGACGAGCCCCTGCGCAAGCTCGCTGACGCCGCTGGCACCTTCCGCGGTCGTGTCGCCGAATGCTGCGAAGATCGGCGCGGCGGCCAGCGATCCCAGCAGGAAGCCGAGCAGCGCTATACCCAGGGTCGGCAGGAACGTCCAGGTGACCTTGGGGCGACCGTCGGGCAGGGTCGCGGTCGCCGAACCCTGCACGGCCGGGGTGCCGATCGGGCTACCGTCGGCACGCAGATCGGGGCGGCGCGGAGGCTCGGGCATCATCGGGTCTGACCTCTACGCCAACCGGGTCGCGGGCTCCTCCACGCGGCGCACGTCGACGCCGACCCCGCGCAGCTTCTCGGCGAACCCCTCGTAGCCGCGATCGAGATGGTGGAGCTCGGATATCTCGGTCACGCCGTCGGCCACGAGCGCGGCGATCGCCATCGCGGCCCCGGCACGGATGTCGAGGGCTCGCACCGGAGCGGCGGAGAGCCGTTCGACGCCACGGATCACCGCGTGGTGGCCCTCGGTGCGGATGTCGGCCCCCATGCGCCGGAGCTCGTCGACGTAGAGGAAGCGGCTCTCGAAGACGTTCTCCGTCGCGATGCTCGTGCCGTCGGCGGTCGCGAGCATCGCCATCAGGATCGGCTGGAAGTCGGTCGCGACCCCGGGGTACGGCAGGGTCACGAAGTCGATCGCTCGGGCGCGGTCGGCCTGGCTCACACGCAGGCCCTGCTCGGTCATCACGACCTCGGCGCCGGCGTCGGCGAGCTTCTGCAGGAACAGGTCGAGATGGTCCGGGCGCGCGTCCTCGAGCGTGATCTCGCCCCCGGTCGCGACGGCGACCGCGGCCCACGTGCCCGTCTCGATGCGATCGGGGATCGTGGCGTGATCGGCAGGGACCAGGGCGTCGACCCCTTCGACCTCGATCGTGCTCGTGCCGGTGCCGTCGATGTGCGCTCCCATCGCCGCGAGGAACGACGCGAGGTCGGCGATCTCGGGCTCGCGTGCGGCGTTGTCGATCACGGTGGTGCCCCGCGCGAGCACGGCGGCCATCATGAGGTTCTCGGTCGCCCCGACGCTCGGGTAGTCGAGCGTGATCGCGGCTCCGCGCAGCCCCGTCGTCTCGGCCACGAGGAACCCGTGTTCGGATCGGACCTCGGCGCCCATCTTCCGCAACCCCTGCACGTGCAGGTCGATGGGCCGTGAACCGATCTCGTCGCCGCCCGGCACGGCCACCCGTGCCCGGCCGGCCCGCGCGAGCAGGGATCCCAGCACCGCGGTCGACGCTCGCATCCGCCGAACCAGGTCGTAGGGCGCCTCGACGGAGGTCAGCTCGGTGGCGTCGATCGTCACCGAGTCGCCGCGCCAGGCGACGCCCGCTCCGAGGCGATCGAGCACCTCGCTCATCGTCAGGCAGTCCTGGATGCGCGGCACGTTGCGAAGCTGGGTGCGGCCGCGTGCGAGGAGCGCGGCCGCCATGAGCTTGAGCGCGGAGTTCTTGGCGCCCGCGACCCGGATCGTGCCGGCACAGCGTGCGCCCCCGGTGACCATGAGTCGTTCCATCGGAGGTGTCAGTCTAGGCCGGGATCGGTCCGGGACCGGTCAATCCCCGAGGTCGATCCGAGCCCGAGCCTTCCGCAGCTCTTCGTGGACATCCTCGAGCTCCGCCTCGCCGAGCTGCGTGTCACGATCCTGAACGAGTCGCTGCTCCAGCGCCGCGGCCCGGGCCCGGGCGGACTCGACGTCGATGTCGCCCGTCAGATCGGCGCTCGATGCAAGCACGTCGACGCGGGTGCCGGCTTCCCCCTGTTCGACGCCGACGCTGGTGACGTGCAGGAACCCGCCGTCGACGACCGCCACGATCTCGCCGCCGGCCTCAGGATGGATGCGCAGCGGTCCGACCGCGAGCCGGACCATCAGCGGGGCATGGCCGGCGAGGATGCCGACCTCGCCGTCGATACCCCGGGCGATCACCGTCTCGGCCTCGCCGGCCCAGAGCTCACGTTCGGGCGTGACCACGTGCACGTCGAGCGGCGCGCTCACGGCGCTGCCGCCTTCGCCTGCTTGAGCGCCGTCCTCACAGCGCTACCGCCTTCGCTGCTTGAGCGCCATCTACGCGGCCTCCAGCTGCTTGGCCTGCTCGACGGCCTCCTCGATGCCCCCGACGAGGAAGAAGGCCTGCTCGGGCAGGTGGTCGTACTCGCCCTCGGTGAGGCCCTTGAACGAGGCGATCGTCTCGTCGATCGGCGTGTACTTGCCGGGCAGGCCCGTGAACTGCTCGGCCACGAAGAACGGCTGCGACAGGAACCGCTGGATCTTGCGAGCGCGCGAGACGATGACCTTGTCCTCCTCGGAGAGCTCGTCGATGCCGAGGATCGCGATGATGTCCTGCAGGTCCTTGTACCGCTGCAGGATCTCCTGCACGCGCCGCGCCACCGCGTAGTGCTCCGCGCCGACGTACCGGGGGTCGAGGATCCGGCTCGAGGAGTCGAGCGGGTCGACCGCCGGGTAGATGCCGAGCGAGGCGATGTCGCGCGAGAGCACGGTCGTCGCGTCGAGATGGGCGAACGCGGCGTGCGGGGCGGGGTCGGTGATGTCGTCGGCGGGCACGTAGATCGCCTGCAGCGACGTGATCGACCGCCCCCCCGCCGACGTGATGCGCTCCTGCAGGTCGCCCATCTCGCCGGCGAGGTTCGGCTGATACCCGACCGCGCTGGGCATACGGCCGAGCAGCGTCGAGACCTCGGAGCCCGCCTGGGTGAACCGGAAGATGTTGTCGACGAACAGCAGCACGTCGAGGTGCTTCTCGTCGCGGAAGTACTCGGCCATGGTCAGCGCCGACAGGGCCACGCGGAGCCGCACGCCCGGCGGCTCGTCCATCTGGCCGAAGACGAGCGCGGTCTTCTCGATCACGCCGGACTCCGTCATCTCGAGGAAGAGGTCGTTCCCCTCACGGGTTCGTTCCCCCACCCCGGCGAAGACCGAGACCCCACCGTGCTGCTCGGCCTGGCGGCGGATCATCTCTTGGATGATCACTGTCTTGCCCACTCCGGCTCCGCCGAACATGCCGATCTTCCCGCCCTGCACGTACGGCTCGAGCAGGTCGATCACCTTGATGCCGGTCTCGAGCATGACCTTCTTGGGCTCGAGGTCGGCGAACGGCGGCGCCTCACGGTGGATGGGCCAGCGCGTGTCCGCATCGATGTTCGAGGCATCGGTGTCGAGGGGATCGCCCAGCACGTTGTACACGTGACCGAGCACGCCTTCACCGACGGGTACGGTGATCGGGCCGCCGCTGTTCTCGACGGGGGACCCGCGCACGACGCCGTCGGTCGGCTTCAGGGCGATCGCCCGCACCGTGGAATCCCCGATGTGCTGGGCGACCTCGCACGTGATCGTCGTGCTCTCGCCGCCGATCTCCACGTCGAGCCTCAGCGCCGTGTTGATCTCGGGCAGCTCGGCCGGAGGGAACTCGACGTCCACCACCGGTCCGATCACACGGGTCACGCGACCGCTCGCGTGCGTTTCGGTCTGCGCCATCGTCACTCCTCCGCTGCGGCGGCGAGGGCTTCGGCCCCGCCGACGATCTCCATGATCTCGGTCGTGATCTCGTCCTGACGAGCCCGGTTCGCCTGGCGCGTGAGGACCTTCATCAGCTCGTCCGCGTTGTCGGTCGCGGCCTTCATCGCCCGTCGCCGGGCGGCGTTCTCCGACGCCGCCGACTCGAGCAACGCCGCGTACACCTTCGTGATGAGGTACTGCGGCAGCAGGTGGTCGAGGATCTGCTCGGGCTCCGGCTCGAACAGGTACTCCGGGGGGACCTCGTCGCTCGCCGAGCCGCTGACCTCCTCGGGGGCGATCGGCAGGAACCGCTTCGCCGTGGAACGCAGCGTGAACGCCGACCGGAAGTCGGTGTAGGCGCAGTGCAGCTCGTCGATCTCACCCGAGGCGAAGTCGTCGATCAAGCGGCGGCCGATGAGTTCGGCGGTCGAGTAGTCGGGAACCTCGGTGTGGCCCTGCCAGTCGGCGCGGATCGGCATGCCACGGAACCGGAAGTAGCCGACGCCCTTCTTGCCGCTCACGTAGAGAACCGGCTCGAGGCCGCGCCCGCGGATCGCGTCGAGCACCCCCTCTGCTTCCTTGATCACGTTCGCGGCGTATGCGCCGGCGAGGCCTCGGTCGGAGGTGCAGACCAACATGCCCGCCGCGCGCGGCTCCTCGCGCTCCTCGAGCAAGGGATGGGTGAACGAGACGGCGTTGCGCGCGACGTCTTCCATCGCCTGGGTGAGCTGGATCGCGTAGGGACGCGACGCCTCCACGCGTTGCTGGGCCCGCACGATGCGCGACGACGCGATGAGCTCCATCGCCCGGGTGATCTTCTTCGTCGACTGGACCGAGCGGATCCGCCGGCGGACGACGCGGAGCTGGGCGCCCATCTACGCGGGCGGCGCCTCGTCGGCGTCCATCGCTTCGTCGTCGTCGACGGATGACATGCGGTCCCACCCGACATCGGGCTTGACCTCGTCGGGCGGCGTGGTCTCCCCGAGGGCCGCCTCGGAGCCGGCGCCGGCAGCGGTCGGCGAGAAGCTCTCCTTGAACGCCTCGAGGGCGCCCTTCAGCTGGGTCTCGGCCTCCTCGGGCAGGTCGCCCGAGTCGCGGATCGTCGAGAACACCTCGGGGCTCCGCGTTTCGAGGTAGGTCGCGAACTCCTCGATGAACCGCTTCGCGTCGTCCACCGGGTAGTCGTCGAGGTAACCGCCGGTCACGGCATAGATCGCCACCACCTGCCGTTCGACGGGCTGCGGCTCGTACTGCGGCTGTTTGAGCACCTCGACGACGCGCGCCCCGCGGGCGAGCTGCTGCTGCGAGGCCTTGTCGAGCTCGGAGCCGAACTGCGCGAACGCCTCGAGCGCACGGAACTGGGCGAGGTCGAGTCGGAGCCGCCCCGCGACCTTCTTCATCGCCTTGATCTGCGCGGCGCCCCCGACGCGGGAGACCGAAACGCCGACGTTGATGGCCGGCCGCACGCCCGAGAAGAAGAGCTCGGACTCGAGGAACAGCTGTCCGTCGGTGATCGAGATGACGTTGGTGGGGATGTACGCGGAGATGTCGCCGCCCTTGGTCTCGATGATCGGCAAGGCGGTCATCGAGCCCCCGCCGAGCTCGTCGGAGAGCTTCGCTGCCCGCTCCAGCAGCCGAGAGTGGAGGTAGAAGACGTCGCCCGGGTACGCCTCGCGGCCGGGCGGGCGACGGAGCAGGAGCGAGATCTCACGGTACGCGACGGCCTGCTTCGACAGGTCGTCGAAGACGATCAGCACGGCGTCGCCGTTGTACATCCAGTGGGCTCCGATCGCGGCACCCGAGTAGGGCGCCACGTACTGGAACGGAGCGGGGTCCGATGCCGCGGCGTTGACCACGGTCGTGTATTCGAGGGCACCCTGCTCACGAAGGGTCTCGACCACCTCGGCAACGGTCGAGGCCTTCTGGCCGATCGCGACGTAGATGCACTTCACCGCCTGGTCGGTTCCCCAGTACTGCTTCTGGGCGATGATCGTGTCGAGCGCGACCGCGGTCTTGCCGGTCTGCCGGTCACCGATGATCAGCTGGCGCTGTCCGCGGCCGATCGCCGTCATCGCGTCGATCGCTGCGATGCCCGTGTAGAGCGGCTCCTTCACGGGCTGGCGCGACACCACGTTGGGCGCCTGCACTTCGAGGTTCCGGGTCTCCTCCGATTGGATCGGCCCACGATCGTCGATGGGACGCCCGAGGCCGTCGACCACCCGCCCGAGGAACGCGTCGCCGACCTGGACGGAGAGGATGCGACCGGTCTGCGTGACGGGATCGCCTTCCTCGATGTCGGCGGAGTCGCCGAAGATGATGCAGCCGATCTCCGACTCGTCGAGGTTGAACGCCATGCCGAGCAGGCCGCCGGGGAACTCGAGCAGCTCGTTGGCCATGGTCCTCGGGAGCCCGGCGACGCGCGCGATGCCCTCGCCGACCGAGATCACCCGCCCGACCTCCTCACGGTCGACGCTCGGCTGCCAGCTCTCGACGTTCCTGCGAAGTGCCTCGGCGATGCTCGCCGAGTCGATGTTCAATGCCATGTCGTCACACGCTCCCTAACCGCTGTCTGGCGTCCTCGAGCCGGCTCGCCACGCTTCCGTCGAAGACCTCGTCGCCCACGCGGGCGACCACGCCGCCGACGACGCTCGGGTCCACGACGACCTTGACGTCGACGGTGCGCCCCGTCGCCGCCGACAGCGCCGCGGCGAGCCGGTCGCGTTGCTCGTCGCTGAGCGCCACGGCCGCTCGGACCTCGGCGAGCGCGTGGTCACGCTCCCCCGCCGCGAGCTCGGCCAGGCGCTCCACGATCCTGGGGATCTCGCGGGCGCGGCCGGCGTCGACCACGAACCCGAGCAGCGAGACGGTGAGCGGATGGGCGCGGTCGCCGAGGACGTCGTCGATCACGCCCTTCTTGTTCTCGGCCGGCAACGCGGCGTCGGTCAGCGCCTCGCGCAGCGGCGTGTTCTGCTCGACGCTCTTAGCGAACGCGAACAGCTCGTCCTCGACCGCCGGCAGGGCGCCCTCCGCACGGGCGACCGTGAACAGCGCCTCGGCGTAGCCGTCGATCAGGTCGTCGTGGGCCATATCTCCCGAGCTCAGTTCTGTCTGCGGCCGTCGGCGACCTGGTCGATGTACTCGTCGATCAGGCGCTCGTGGGCGCCGGTGTCGAGCGACTGGCCGACCACGCGCCCGGCGAGCTCGACCGCGATCTCGCCGACCTGCCCACGCAGCTCCTGGAACACGCGATCGCGTTCCGCCCGGATCTCCTCCTGTGCGCGGGCCACGCTCGCCTGTGCCTCCTGCTCGGCCTTCGTCTGCAGGTCGACGCGGACCTGGTCGGCGGTGCGCCGGGCCTCTTCGATGATGCGGTCGGCCTCCTCGCGGGCGCCCGCGAGCTGCGTGCGGTAGTCGGCGAGGAGCTGATCGGCCTCCGCTCTCGTGGCCTCGGCCTTCTCGAGGTCGCCTTGGATCTTCTCCCGGCGTTCGTCGAGCAGGGCGCCGACCCGCGGGAAGACCCACTTCCACATGAAGTAGAAGAGGATGCCGAAGGCGAGCGCGCCGACGAGCAGCTCCTCCCAGTGGGGGTAGAGGTCGGAGGCCTCGTTGACCTCCTCGACGTGCTCCTCTGCCTGGGCGAGGAGGGTGAGGATCGTTGCCAGCATGCCCGCTTCCTCCTCGGCCTAGATGATGAACGAGAAGGCGATGCCGAACAGCGCGAGCGCCTCGATCAGTCCGATTCCGATGAACATCGTGGCTCTGACCTGTCCGGCGTACTCCGGCTGGCGGGCCATGGCCTCGACGGACTTGCCGATCAGGACGCCGAGCCCGATGCCCGGGCCGATCGCAGCGAGGCCGATCACGAGACCGCGCCCGATGGTCTCGAGACCTCCCAGGTCCCCGCTGATCTGCGCCAACAGTGCCAACATGCTGCCTCCTTCGCTAATGCTCCTCGGCCATCGCGCCGCCGATGTAGGAAGCGGTGAGGATGGCGAAGATGAACGCTTGCAGTCCGGATACGAAGATCTCGAAGCCCACCAGCGCGATCGCGATGGCGAACGAGAACGGGGCGAAGATCGCCGTGATGCCCCCCTGGAGCATGGCGATCGTGCCGAGGAAGAACACCGCGAGCAGGAAGTGCCCGGCCATGAAGTTGGCCCAGAGTCGCACCGACAGGGTGATCGGCCGGATCACGATCTGGGTGAGGAACTCGATCGGCACCAACAGCACGTACAGGGGCGCCGGAGCCCCCGGCGGAACCATCACGTGCTTCAGGTACCCGAAGAACCCGTGCTTCCTCACGCCGACCGCGTTGTAGGTGACCCAGGCCACGATCGCCATCACGAGCGGGAACGCGATGCGGCTGTTCGAGGAGAAGTTGATGCCCGGCGCGACCTCCAGGATGTTCCAGAAGAAGATCGCGAAGAAGAACGTGGCGAGCAACGGCATGAACCGGTCGCTGTCGTGCCCGAGCATGGGCATCGCGATGTTCTCGCGCACGAACTGGATGCCCATCTCGGCCAGGCTCTGCATCCGGCCCGGCACCACCGAGGGCTTGCGGAGGCCGAAGTAGAAGAACGCGATGAACAGGATGAACCCGAGGAGCACGAGGAAGTTGATGAAGTTCAGGCAGAACGTCAGGCCGCCGACGTTCAGCGACGGTCCCCAGCAGTCCCAGACGAAGTCCTTGGTCGACGGCGGATGGAACTGGGCCAGCACCCCCGCGATCGCGGCGGTCATCGATGCATCCCGTGAGCACCTGCGTCGGGGAAGGACCACAGGTCGGCCTGCATCCTGCCGGACAGGATCTTCATCTCGGCTCCGAGGAGCAGGATCGTCGAGGGCACGACGGCGGCGATGAAGGCGACGACCGAGAACCAGTCCGTGGTGTTGAGCAACGCGATGATGGCGAGGACGACGCCGAGGCGGATCACGAAGCCGCTGAGGCCCACCGCGTAGAGCAGCACGGGTGAGATGCTCGCGGCCCAGGCGGTCGACAGCCCGTGGGCCACGAAGTTCAGCGAGACCACTGCGATGCCGATGACCGCCGACCAACCGGCCTCGACGCCGGCGACGAGCGCTCCGATCGCGAAGGCCAGGCCCGCCGCGGGAAGGGCGAACGGCGCGATGCGCCGGATCAGTTCCCGTTCCGGCTCAGCCGTCGCCACCCTCTCCCCTTCCGTACCGGAGCCACACCAGATAGATCGCGCCGACCGCACCCAGGACCGCGCCGATCGCGAACAGGACCCCGTCGGTGCCGATCAGCCGGTCGGCGAGGTATCCGAGACCACCCCACGCGGCGATGCCCCCGACCATCGTCGACGTGATCGCCCACCCCGTGCCCATGCCGATCCACGCGTCGTTCGGCTGTTGGCGGGTCATGGGCGCCACAGTATATGCGGTGGTCTTCTCGGGCGTCAAAGCAGCATCTGCGCTGGTCAGAGGGCATTTCGGGCCGACTTCGTGAAAGTTTTCACGAAGTCGAGACCTCAGGCTGCCGACGCTCCCCGCAGGGTCGCGCTCGCGGATGCGGCCGCCGCCTCGGCTCGACGATTGGCGCGGAAGCTCGCCACGAGGTTCAGACCCGCGGTGAGGAGCCCGGCGGAGAACAGGATCGTGCCCCACACGTTGACCTGGGGGGGCACGCCGATCCGCGTCGCGCCGTAGACCCAGGTCGGGAACGTGTTGACGGCCCCGCCGACGAAGTTCGTGATCACGAAGTCGTCGAGCGAGAGCACGAAGGCCAGCAGGAAACCTGCCACGATCCCCGGCAGGATCAACGGCAGCGTGACCTTCGTGAACGCCTGGAACGGCGTCGCGAACAGGTCCTGAGCGGCGTTCTCCAGCGACCGGTCGAGACCTTGCACGCGCGCTCGGACGGTGATCGCCACGAACGCGATCGCGAAGCCGATGTGGCTGAACAGGATCGTTCCGTAGCCGATCGGTGTCTTCCCGAGCACGAACATCGACAGCAGCGAAGATGCCAGCACGATCTCGGGGATCGCGATCGCGAGGAAGATCACGAAGTTCGTCGCGCCACGCCCACTGAAGCGGTAGCGCCCCAGCACGAGCCCGATCAACGTGCCGAGCACGGTGGCGACGATCGCCGCCGGGATCGCCACGAGGATCGAGGTCTTCACCGACTCGTTCAGGGCCGGGACCGCCAGCATCTCGCGCCACCAGTTCATCGTGCAGCACGTGAAGTCGGCGATCTGTCGCTGACCAGCGATGTCGTTGAACGAGAACACGATCATGATGAAGACCGGGCTCGCGAGGTAGACGATCATCGCGATCGTGAAGACCGGCAGGATGTAGCTGGTCCACCGCTTCCGCTTCGTTCGCAGAGGCGGTGCTTCGGTCGTCACGCGGTCGAGGGCGGTCGCGCTCATGCCGCCCCCGCGGCGAGCGCCGCGTCCTCGGTGCCCAGGGCCTTCGCGTAGGCGAGGGCGATCACGAGCATGCCGAGCATCAGGATCACCGACAGCGCAGCCGCCTCGGGGTAGTCCGCCTCGGTGAGGAACTTCGTTTGGATGACCTGGCCCACCATCGTCGTGCGGTTCGAGCCCAAGACGCCGGAGTTCACGTAGTCACCCGTCGCCGGCACGAAGGACAACACGAGCGCGGCGAACAACCCCGGGTACGAAAGCGGCAGCACGACCTTGCGGAACGCCTCGAACCTCGACGCGTACAGATCCTTCGCCGCCTCGACGAGGCGCTTGTCGATGCGTTCCAGCGCGACGTACAGCGGCAGGGCCGTGAACGGCAGGAAGTTGTACGTGAGGCCGGCCACGACCGCCACGGGCGAGGCCAGCACGCGGAAGTCGTCGGGCAGCAGGCCGATGCTCTTCAACGGGCCGAACAGCACGCCGTCGTCGGCGAGGATGAAGTTCCACTGCACGGTCCTGATCACGAACGACACGAAGAACGGCACCAGGATGAGGAAGAAGAGGGTCGACTTCCACTTGCCGGCGTAGAACGCGATCCAATACGCCATCGGGTAAGCCAGAAGGATGCCGAAGAGCGTCGCCAACCCCGCGTACACCACCGCACGGATGATGAAGATCTTCGACGACGTGAACGCGTCGACGTAGTTGTCGAACGCCCAAGTGAACGTGTAGCCGCCCGACAGCAGTCCGCCGGTCTGCAGCGACGTGTAGACCACGAGGATCAGCGGCACGATGAACGCGATCAGCAGGTAGATGCCGCCCGGCGCCAGGATGCCGTAGGCGACGCGACGCTGCCGCTTGGCCAGGAACTGGTCGGCTCGCTTCGGCGGCTCGCCAGCCGGCTGGCCGGCGACGGTCGCGGTGAGGAGCGCGAGATCCTCGGCCTTGTCCTGTGCCACTTACGTCTCCGAGACCGGGATGAAGATGCTGTCCCACTCCTCGCGTTCCTCGTCGGTCGTGAGGTTGCGGCCGAACGGCGTCCTCGCGAGCAGCGTATCGTCGGGCCACAGGAACTCGCTGTCGGCGGTCTCCTGCAGGTCGTTCGCGAACTCGCCCTTCTCCTCCGACGCATGGTCGGCGATGAGGTCCTGCACCGCCGGCACCGGCGACATGTACAGCACCCACTCCGTGATCATCTGGGCGATCTCGGGCTTGTAGACCCAGTCCATCAGCTGGTACGCACCTTGTGGGTTGGCGGAGTTCGCGGGGATCAGCATGTTGTCGATCCACAGCAGCGCCCCCCCCTCGGGCACGGCGAACTCGTACGGCTGGTCCTCCCAGATCTTGTAGTAGAGGATGTCGCCCGACCACGCCATCGAAGCCGCGAGGTTCCCGGCCGTGAAGTCGTCGACATAGCCCTGGTCGTAGAACTTCCGAAGGGTTCCGGAGTCCTTGAGCATCTCGAGCCAGGCGGCGGCCTCCCGCCACTCGTCGGGCCCGGAGTCGGCGGGCGTGATCCCGAGGTTGACCATGACCAGGTCGCCCATGTCGCCGGTGATCATGCCGACGGAGTTGGTCCCCACGATGTCCGGGTTCATCAGATCGTCCATCTTTGCGATCGGAGCGCTGACCTTCTCGGTGTTCCACCCCACGCCCGTGAGCCCCGACTGCCACGCCATGGAGAACTTGTTCCCGGGATCGAAGTCGGGGTCCTTGGCCCACGCGGCCGCGTTCGCATCGAAGTTCGGCCGCAGCGACGGATCGAGCTCGGTGAGCCAGCCGTTGGCGACGAGCGCCGTGAACTCGCGACCGTTCGTGATCACGATGATGTCGCGGCCGGTGTCCTGGCCCGCCTGGAGCTGGGGCAGCAGCTCACCGAAGAACGAGGCGTTCGCCTGGATCTCGTCGTTGTAGTTGACGGTGATGCCGGTCTCGTCGGTGAACGCCTGCAGCGACGGATTGATCCGTTCCCCGGTGTCGGGATCTTTGGCCTGGTCGATGTACAGCGGCCAGTTCGCGAAGTTGATCTCGGTCCCGGGCTCGGCGTTGAAGTCCACGGTCGGTCCCTCGCCCGGTTCCGGCGCACCCGCCGGCTCGCCTCCGCACGCGGCGAGGATCGAGGCGAAGCTCAGGGTGCCCACCGTGGCGCCGCCGTACCTGATGAGGTTGCGGCGCGAGAGCCTGCGCTGGGTCATGCCACGCGCCAGCGCACCCGCGAACGCAGGATCGGGCTGCCTGCGGTCCTCCGTCATAGTTCTTCCTCCTCCATGACCAAACCTTCTTGCGGGGCGA
The DNA here is from genome assembly GCA_035249905.1 of Actinomycetota bacterium. Lineage (GTDB taxonomy): Bacteria > Actinomycetota > UBA4738 > UBA4738 > HRBIN12 > JAOUEA01. Next base: position 32,588 of record DATFFT010000063.1, read on the forward strand.
CCGCGAACGTGTGCTCGGGCTTCCAGGAGACCGTGACGGACTCGCCCTGATGGGGTGCCTCCTCGCGCCCGAGGTTCTGCACGTAGGCGGTCATGATCGTGCCGCCCACGGACTCGACCTTGTACTGGTGGCTCACGCCGATGTAGGTCGTCATCGTGACCCGTCCCGCGACGTGGTTGAACCCGGCCGGCACGGCCGCGTCCTCACCGCGGGTGATCGTGAGCTTCTCGGGCCTGACGCCGACCTTGACCGTTCCCTGCACCTCGGAGGGCACGCGAGCAGCCGGAACGGTGACCGTGCCGCCGGCCGTGAGGGCGACCGTCGACACGCCGTTCGAGCCCTCCTTCAGCTCGCCCTCGAGCATGTTCGCGGAGCCCAAGAACCCTGCCACGAACTCGGTGTCGGGGTTCTCGTAGACCGTCTCGGGGTCGCCGAGCTGCTCGATCTTGCCGAGGCGCATGACGGCCAGCCGGTCCGACATCGTCATCGCCTCTTCCTGGTCGTGGGTCACGTAGATGAACGTGATGCCGACCTCCTGCTGGATGCGCTTGAGCTCGAGCTGCATCTGCTTGCGCAGCTTCAGGTCGAGGGCACCGAGCGGCTCGTCGAGCAGCAGCACCTTCGGCTGGTTCACGAGCGCGCGGGCGAGCGCGACACGTTGCTGCTGCCCGCCGGACATCTGCGGGGGCTTACGGGTCTCGTAGCCGATCAGGTCGACGAGCGTCATCGCCTCCTTGACCCGGGTCTCGATCTCGGCCTTGTCGACCTTCTTGCGTCGCAGGCCGAAGGCCACGTTCTCCTTCACGTCGAGATGGGGGAAGAGCGCGTAGCTCTGGAAGACGGTGTTCACGTCGCGCTTGTACGGAGGGAGGTCGGTGACGTCACGACCACCGAGGTAGACCGTGCCGTAGGTGGCATCCTCGAAACCGCCGATCATGCGGAGCGTCGTGGTCTTTCCGCAGCCCGACGGCCCCAGCATCGAGAAGAACTCTCCTTCTACGATGTCGAGAGACAGATCGTCCACTGCGGCGACGTCCGCGAACATCTTCGTGACGCGTTCCAGTCGAACGTCGATCTCGTTCGGCACGCGCTCTCCCTCCTGGCCCCCGCCGGAACGCACCGCCTCGGAACGGGCGGCATCATCACCTGTCAGTACGTAGTGAGGAACCCGCGGGTTCGGAGATGCATCATCGACCACTTGTACGGAACGGACAAGGGGTGATCTTCCGCGTCATCAGCCCGACGGTTCCGAGGCGGACGAGGCCGGCGTGCCCGCTTCCCGAGCCTCCGACGGCTCATCACTCCTGCGGCGCCAGCGATCGAGGGCCGGCAGGGCGGTCACGAGGAAGAGCACCAGGGCCGCGAGCAGCACGAGTCCCACCGTCGTCCGGCCATCGATCAGACCGACCGCCAGGGCGCTCGCGCTGATCAACGCGCTCCACAGGTACATCAGCAGCACCGCCCGGCGATGGCTGTGGCCGATGTCCATCAGCCGATGGTGGATGTGCTCCTTGTCGGCGTTGCCGATGCCCTGCCCACGCCAGGTGCGCCTGGCGATCGCGAGCGCCACGTCGAGGAACGGGATGAACAGCACGAGCAGCGGCACGACCAGCACGCCCGCGATCGCGGCGATGTCGCCGCCGCTCGGCGGCAGCGGATTGAGCCCCACCCCGTCGATCGTGGCGATCGCAAGCAGCATGCCGAGCAGCAACGAGCCCGAATCGCCCATGAAGATCTTCGCGGGATGGAAGTTCCAGGGAAGGAACCCCAGGCACACGCCCACCGTGATGGCCGAGAGCAGCGCGGCGGGCGAGACGTCGCCGAAGGTGCTCGGCGTGCGGATCGTGTACACGAAGAACGCGGCCGCGGCGATCGCGATCATGCCCGCCGCCAATCCGTCGAGCCCGTCGACGAGGTTCACGGCGTTCGCGATCGCGACGACCCACAGGATCGTGAGCGGCACGGCCAGGTCAGGGTCGAGCACCACCACGCCGAGACCGGGGATCCAGAAGTACAGGAGCGTGGCGCCCATCAGCACGAGCACGCCCCCGATGAACACCTGGGCCGTGAACTTCGTCAGCGCGGTGATGCCGCGACGGTCGTCGATCGCGCCGAGGCCGACCATCAGCGAGCAGGTGGCGAGCGCCGCGTACGGGACGGGGCTGCCGCGGATCACGTCGGAGAATGCCGGGAGCACGAACGCGATGCCCATCGCCACGAGGAATCCCGCGTACATCGCGATGCCACCCATCGTCGGCGTGGGGGTGGCGTGCACGGTGCGGTCGTTCGGCTGGGAGATCGCTCCCCCATTGATCGCGAGGCGGCGGACGAGGGGCGTGACCATGAACGTGGTTCCCGCGCTCACGAGGAAGATCACCAGATAGGCGTTCACGGTGGTGCCAGTGTGCGGGCCCCGCCCCCCGTGCCGCAAGCGGAGCCGTCGATCACGACCGCCACGTCAGGGGTAGACGGGGAACCGCTGCATGAGGTCGCGCACCCGGTTCCGCGCCTTCTCCTTGATCCCCTGATCCTCCGACGCCTTCAGCACGTCGGCCATGATGCTCGCGATCTCACGCATCTCCGGTTCGTCCATGCCGAGCGTCGACGGACCCGGCGTGCCGACCCGGATCCCCGACGGCGCCGACGGTGGGTTCGGGTCGAACGGGATCTGGTTCTTGTTCAGCGCGATGCCCACCTCGTCGCAGACCGCTTCCGCGACCTTGCCGTCGATGCCGAGGGGACGCAGATCGGCGAGCAGCAGGTGCGAGTCGGTGCCGCCGGAGACGATCCGGAGCCCTTCGTCGGTGAGGCCGGCGGCCAGCGCCCGAGCGTCACGCACCGTGCGTTCGGCGTAGTCGTGGAACTCGGGGGTCGACGCTTCCTTGAGGGCCACGGCCTTGCCGGCGATGCAGTGCTCGAGCGGACCCCCCTGCATCATCGGGAACACCGCCTTGTCGATGGCCTTGGCGTGCTCCTCGCGGCAGAGGATCATCGCTCCCCGCGGACCGCGCAGCGCTTTGTGGGTCGTGAAGGTCACCACGTCGGCGTGGGGCACGGGCGAGGGGTAGGCACCGCCGGCGACCAGTCCGATGAAATGGCTCGCATCGACCCAGAGCAGCGCCCCGACCTCGTCGGCGATCGCACGGAAGGCCGCGAAGTCGATCTCTCGCGGGTAGGCGGTGTACCCGGCGAGCACGATCTTGGGTCGGTGCTCCTTGGCGAGATCTCGAACCCGATCCATGTCGAGCTGTTCGGTCTCGCGGTCGACCTCGTAGCCGACGAAGTTGAACCACATGCCGCTGACGTTGACCGGCGATCCGTGGGTGAGGTGCCCGCCGTGGGCGAGGACCATGCCGAGCACCGAGTCGGTAGGGTCGTTGGGGGTCAGGAACGCCCCGAAGACCGCCATGTTCGCCTGTGCGCCGGCGTGGGGCTGCACGTTCGCGTGGTCGGCGCCGAACAGCTCCTTGGCCCGGTCGATCGCGAGCTGTTCGGTCACGTCGACGAACTCGCACCCGCCGTAGTAGCGGCGGCCGGGATATCCCTCGGCGTACTTGTTGTTCATCGTCGACCCGATCGCCGCGAGGACCGCCGAGCTCGCGTAGTTCTCCGACGCGATCAGCCGGAGCTCGGTGCGCTCGCGCTCGAGCTCCCCCGCGACGGCCGCGGCGACCTCCGGATCGGTGGCCTTCAGCGCCTCCCAGTCGGCCGCGTACTCCCGCTCACCCATCACGACATCTCCCCTCGTTCCGCTCGGGATGCGTCCCGTCTCCACCTCGGTGCTCGGTTCAACCTTCGCTCGCCGCGCCCACCGCCACCGGACCGTACAGCCCCTCGACCAGTCGCCCGATCCACTCGTCGAGCTCCCATGCGACGGCTCGATAGCTCTGCATCGGCAACCCGAGCGGATCCACCACGTCCTCGTCGTGCGGATTCCCGGAGAACCCGTCGGCGCGGGCCGCCGCAGCCTCCGCCACGCGCCCGGGCAAGGATTCGGGACCGTCGCCGTCGACGACCGGAGGAAGCGACTCCACCAGACGCACGAACTCCTTCAGGGTGAACACGCGGTCCCGCAACCGCTCGTCCGTGGCGACGAGCGCATCTCGATGCTCACGAGCCATGCAGAGCACCAGGTCGTCGTCGATCGGCGGCATCGCGGAGACCCCGCGGGCGACGTGGTTCCCGATGTCGGCGCCGCGCTCCGCAGCTGCGGCGACCGCCTCGGGGGTCGCGCTCGAGCCTTCGACCCCCCACATGCCCGCCGATGATATCGACGGGGCCTCGGCGCCGAACCGCGATGTCAACGATCGCCGCAACAGCCCCTCGGCGATCGGGGACCGGCAGATGTTGCCCGTGCAGACGGCGAGGATCGAGCTCATGGCGAGGGGGGCGAGTCTAGCAGTGCCTCCTCCCCGGGAAGGGATCGCTCGATCTCCTCGGAGGCCACGTCGCCGCTCCGAACGAGGACCGGTGCGCCGTGGGCGAGGTCCAGCACGCTCGAGGCGGCACCGTCCACGGGATCGTCGGAACAGACGTAGACGGCCACGAGATCGCCGAACGTCCGGCGCACCGCGGCACAGGTCGTCGCCGGAGGTTCCCCCGACCGATTCGCGCTCGACGTGGCCAACGGCCCCGCGGCCGCGAGCACGGCCGAGGCGAGCCGATGGGCGGGGATGCGGAGCCCGACGGTGGCCCCGTCGCCGCCGAGATCCCAATCCGACGATGCGACGGTGCGCGGCAGGATCAGGGTGAGCCCCCCCGGCCAGAACGCCGCCGCGAGACGTTCCGCCCGCTCGTCGAACGCCGCAACCTCTCGAGCGACGTCGAGCGAGGGCACGAGCACGGGCAGCGCCGTTCCACGTTCACGCCCCTTCGCCCGGAACAGGCGGGCGGTCGCCTCTGGACGATCGGGGCGCGTGCCGATCCCGTAGACGGTGTCCGTCGGGAACACGACGAGCGACCCTGCGAGGGCGGCCTCCGCCGCCGCCTCCACCGTTCCGGCGGTCACGGCCACGTCGCGACGATCACTCGGTCCTGGCCGGTGAGATCGGAGCGCACGGAGGTCTCGATCGCGCCGGCGTCGGCGGCGGCCCTCGAGACCGCCGCGGCATCCCGTTCGTCGATCTCGACGACGACCGCGCCGCCGGGCTCGAGTCGGGCCGCCGCCTCCGAGAACAGCGACGCGTACACCGATATGCCGCCGATCAGCGCCCCGCTCGGATCGGCCCGCACCTCCGGTGGCAGGGTCCCGTATCGGTGCGGCTCGATATACGGCGGATTGCTCACCACGAGGTCGATCCGTCCGACGGCCGCGTCGTCGAGATCCGTCAGCAGATCGCTCCGAACGAGGCGGATCTCGAGCCCGGTCCGCAGGGCGTTCTCTTCGGCCAGCTCGATCGCCTCGGAGGAACGATCGAGGGCCCACACCGTGGCGTCCGGGCGCTCCTGCTTCACGGCCAGCGCGATCGCGCCGGTTCCCGTGCCCACATCCACGACCACGGGATGGCGGCGAGGGCCGAGTACCTCGAGGACGACGTCGACCACGACCTCGGTCTCGGGCCTGGGCACGAAGACCCCGGGGCGCACGGTGAGCACGAGCCTCCGGAACCCCGCCTCGCCCGTGAGGTGCTGGGTCGGAACGCCGGCGCAGCGGCGGCAGAGCGCCCGCCCGAACGCCCTGGCCTCGGCGCTCCGCAGCGGCTCCTCGCGGCGGTAGATGCCGACGCGATCGGTGCCGAGCACGTCGATCAGGAGTCGCTCCGCGGTGGGCAACGGCGCCTCGACGTCGTGGCGCTCGAGGTACTCGGCCGCCCGGCGCACCACCAGGGACGGCCTCATCACGACCCCCCGTCATCGCCGGAGAGCTGTTCTGCCCGCTCGACCGCGTTCAGCCGGTCGATGAAGACGTCGAGCTCGTCACCGCCCTCGAGCACCTCCGCGAGTCGATGAGAGGTGTGCTTGATCCGATGGTCGGTCACGCGTCCGTCGGGGAAGTTGTAGGTCCGGATCTTCTCCGCGCGGTCGCCCGATCCGAGCTGTGAACGGCGCGCCGCCGCTTCCTTCGCGGCCGCCTCGTCCTGGGCGCGCTGCAACAGCCGGGCGCGCAGGTACCGCATGGCCTTCTCGCGGTTCTGCAGCTGCGACCGCTCTTCCTGGCATTCGATCTTGATGCCGGTCGGCAGGTGCACGATGCGCACGGCAGAGTCGGTCGTGTTGACGGATTGCCCCCCGGGACCGCTCGAGCGGTAAACATCGATCACGAGGTCCTCCGGACGGATCTCCACCTCGATCTCCTCCGCCTCGGGCAGCACCGCGACCGTCGCGGTCGAGGTGTGGATGCGCCCCGAGGACTCCGTGACCGGGATCCGCTGCACTCGGTGCACGCCCGATTCGTGCTTCAGCCGCGCGTAGGCGTCGCGGCCCCGCACCTCGAGGACGGCCTCCTTGAAGCCGCCGATGTCGCTCGGCGAGCTGGACAGGACGTCGGTCTTCCAGCGGCGGCGCTCGGCGAGGCGCAGGTACATCTCGTAGAGATCGCCCGCCCACAAGGCGGCCTCCTGGCCGCCGGCGCCCGCCCTGATCTCGACGATCACGTCCTTGCCGTCGTTGGGATCCTTCGGCACCAGCATCGCTTCGAGGCGGGCACGGATGTCCGCGGCCCGGGCCTCGGACTCGGCGACTTCCTCCTCGAGGAAGGCCGTCATCTCCGGATCTGCCTCCCGAGCGGCCAGCTCGCGTGCATCGGCGGCCTGCTCGATCGCATCGCGATACTCCCGATACGGCACGACGATCTCCTCGAGCTCGGCGTAGGTCTTGCCGAGCGACCTCAGTCGCTCGGGATCGGTGGCCACCCCCGGCTCGGCCATCTCGGCAGCGATCCGTTCGTGACGGTCCCGGATCTCCCCGAGTCGTGCATCGAAATCGTCGGTCACGTCGTCGATCATGCCAAGGAGAGCGACGGATCGTCCGCGGACCGGGCGAACGCCCGGGGACCTACCGTTCTCCCCGCTCGTCGTCGAGATCGAGGTCCAGGTCGATGCCGCTGAGGTCGGGCAGGTCCACCTCGTCGGCGGGAGGGTCGTCGAACAACGCAGCGATCCCGACATCGACCGCCGCACGTTCCCGCTGTGAAGCGGGCGTCTCGGCCGACCGCGTGTCGGCTCCGCGCGGTGTTTCGCTCGTGGGCGAGGCGGCGGACGTGACCGCGTGGCTGGGGACGGGTTCCGGCGTGCCGGCGGGCTCTGGCGCGCCGGCCGCCTCGGGGACGATGGTCGTTGGCTCCGGCGAGGCGGTTGCATCGGAGGCGGGCTGTATCGCGACCTCGAGATCGTCGGCGACCGCCAGCAACCGAGCCTGCATGTCGTGCAGCTGACCGAGCATGGAAGCTCGTCGTGTCGCGAGGTTCTCGAGCACGCGGTCGGTTTCCTGTTGCGCGGCGATCAGCGAGCGCGAGCTCCGGTTGCGGAGATCCTCGGCCTGCGCTTGCGCCTCCGACCTGATGCGCGCGGCCTCGCTCTTCGCCTCGTCGACGACCTGCTGCGCCTCGGTGTCGGCCGATGCGAGCACGCCGGCGAACCGCTCGGACAACCGTTCGTATGGGTCCGGCTCCGACGTGGGGGGCGCCGACCGGAGCTCGCCGATCCGCGCCCGAGACTCCGCGAGCGCGCGTTCCAGCTCGTCGACGTGGGCCGCGAGCGACCCCAGATAGGCCCGAACCTGGTCCGGGTCGTATCCTCGACGCACGGTCGCGAACTCGCGCTGCCGGATCTGTTCTGCGCCGGTCACTAACGAGGGTTCACGCTGCTGCTCTTCGGACAAGCGGATCGTTCCCTTCTGCCGGGGAACCCGGCGCGGCCATCGTGTGCATCTTGCTGGAAAGGCCCCCGTCGGCGCAATGGCCGTGGCCCGTCACCCGCTTCGGCCACAGGGCTCCGACGGCTGGGGAAGCGGGGGTCAGCCCTGCGTCTGAGCGGCCTCCTCTTCTCGCCGCAGCACCTCGTCGAACGACGCGATCGCCACCTCGATCTGGGCGTCGTCGGGTTCCTGGGTCGTGATCTTCTGCAACCAGATGCCGGGCGCCATCAACACCCGCATGACGAGCGAGCCCTGGAACCGCGCCCCCAACCGCAAGGCCTCGTACGCGATCCCGGCGATGACCGGGATCGCGAGGATCCGGGAGGCCACCCGCCAGACCAGGCCCGGTGTGCCGAACATGGTGAACACGAAGATCGTGATGATCATGACGATGATGAGGAAGTTCGTGCCGCACCGCACGTGCTCCTTCGGGTAGCGATCCACGTTGCTCGGGACGAGCTCGTCGTCGTGTTCGTACGCGGCGATCGTCTTGTGTTCGGCGCCGTGGTACTCGAAGACGCGATGGATGTCCTTCGTGCGACCGATCAGCCAGAGGTAGCCCACGAACAGCGCGACCCGGAACACGCCCTCGCCGACCAACAGGGGAACCCCCTTGCCGAGCCGGCCCTCCACCCAGGTGAACAGGGTCGTGGGGCCGAGGATGAACACCCCGATGAACAGCAGCATCGCGATCGCGAGCGACACGCCGATCTGCCTCGAGGTGAGCTGCTCGTCGTCGTCCACCGACTGGTTCGCCGCGACCATCAGCGCCCGCATGCCGATGGCCAGCGATTGGCCCAGCACGATGACCCCTCGCAGGAAGGGCTTGCGGAGGATCGGATGCCGCTCGGCCACCGAGTCGATGCCGTGCGATTCCAGGTGGATGTCGCCGGACGGCCTGCGGACGGCGACCGCCCAGTGACGGGCGCCCCGCATCATCACGCCCTCGACGACGGCCTGCCCGCCGTAGAGGTGCGACGCGGGCGACGGAGCCGCCGCCGGGTCGTCGGCCACGAGCCGCTAGCTCTTCTTCGCCGCCTGCTGGGCGGCCTGCGTCTTGGCGTACCGCTTCTGGAAGCGCTCGACCCGGCCGCCGGTGTCGACCAGCTTCTGCTTCCCCGTGTAGAAGGGATGGCAGTTCGAGCAGATCTCGGCCCGGATCTCGCTCACCGTGGAGCGGGTCTGGAACGTGTTCCCGCACGAACAGTGGACGTTCGCGATCTGATATTCGGGGTGGATTCCCTGCTTCATATTCCGTCGTCTCCTTCGCCGACCCGCACGAGCGTACCTCGCACCTCCAAGAACGCTCGCCTATTCCTCGCGCGCCCCGCGGATCAGTTGCCGCTCTTCGCGATCTCCTTCAGGAACTGCTCGTTGGACTTCGTCGCGCGGATCTTGTCGGTGAGGAGCTCGAGGGCCGCCGCCGGGTCGAGCGCGTGCAGCACCCGCCTGAGCTTGATGACGAGCGCCAGCTCTTCGGGCGGCAGCAGGAGCTCTTCCTTCCTCGTGCTCGAGGCATCGACGTTGATCGCCGGGAAGATCCGCTTCTCGGCGAGCTGACGATCGAGGCGCAGCTCCATGTTCCCGGTGCCTTTGAACTCCTCGAAGATGCCCTCGTCCATACGGGAGCCGGTCTCGACCAGGGCACTCGCGATGATCGTGAGGGACCCGCCCTCCTCGATGTTGCGAGCCGCGCCGAAGAACCGCCGTGGCGGATACAGCGCCGAGGCGTCGATGCCGCCCGAGAGGATCTTGCCGCTCGCGGGCATGCTCAGGTTGTAGGCGCGGGCGAGCCGCGTGAGGTTGTCGAGCATGATCACGACGTCCTGCTTCGCCTCGGCCAGCCGCTTGGCCCGCTCCAGCACGAGCTCGGTGATCTGGATGTGCTGGTCGGTCGGCTTGTCGAACGTGGAGTACACCACCTCGGCGGCCGTGACCGTCCGCTGCCAGTCGGTGACCTCCTCGGGGCGTTCGTCGACGAGCAGCACGATCAGGTGAACCTCGGGATTCGAAGCGAGGATGCCGTTCGCGATCTGCTTGAGGATCGTGGTCTTGCCGGCCTTCGGCGGTGAGACCACCATGCCGCGCTGGCCTTTCCCGATCGGCACGATCATGTCGATGATGCGCTCGGCGACGGCCGTCGAACCCGATTCGAGTCGGAACCGCTCATCGGGGAACAGCGGCGTCAGCTTGTCGAAGTTGGACCGCTCCTTGGCCTGCTCCGGGTCCTGCCCGTTCACGGTCTCGACGTCGAGCAGGGCCAGGTACTTCTCGTTGTCGCGGGGACGACGCACCTTGCCGGCCACGACGTCGCCCTTGCGGAGCGTCGCCTTCCGCACCTGCGACACCGAGACGTAGATGTCCTCGGGCCCCGGAGCGTATCCGGACGTTCGCAGGAACCCGTATCCGTCGGGCAGCAGGTCGAGGATGCCGGACCTGGTCGGGGCGTTCTTCAGCTCCTCGGCCCGTTCCTGCTCCTCGCGGAGCCGGCGCTCTTCACGCATGCGGCGGCGATCTTCACGCGACGGGCGTTGGCGGCGGCCGCGTTCCTGGCCGCCACCCTGTCCCTGTTCGCGGTTCCCGCCCTGTTCGCGGTTCCCGCCCTGTTCGCGGCCGCGCTCCTCGCGATCGCCTCGTCCACGACCTCCGCGGCTCCGTCCTCGGTCGTCGACCCGATCGCGATCCTGGGGAGGCTCCTCGCCTCGGTCGGGGCCCTCGTCTCGCGAGCCGTCCCCGGCGGCGGGTTCGAGGGTGGAGGTTCCAACTCCGGATGCGGGCGAGCCGTCCTCGGACGTCTCCGGGGCCTTGGCATCGGCGCGCTCGGCGACGGCGACCGACGCCGATCCCGCTGCCGCGCCGCCTTCACCGGAACCGTTGCCGCCCTGGGCGACGATGGCGTCGATCAAGCCCGCTTTCCGCAGGCGCTGGGTGCCCTCGATGCCCATGTCCTGGGCGATGCGTTGCAGCTCGGGGATGAGCTTCTGCTCGAGGGAGCTTCGGTCGATCGTGGTGTCCATGAGGCTATGCCTCTCCCTTCAGGTCGCTCTGGAGCGTCAGCCAGTCGGCGTGGAACTTCTCGAGGCCGACATCGGTGAGCGGGTGCTTCACGAGCTTCGTGAAGACGTCGTGAGGCATCGTCGCAATGTCGGCGCCCGCGATGGCGGCGTCCACGACGTGCATCGGGTGACGCAACGAGGCCGCGAGCACGTTCGTGTCGTAGCCCTGCACCGCATAGATCTCGGTGATCGCCCTCAGCATGCCCATGCCGTCACTGCCGACGTCGTCGAGGCGGCCGAGGAACGGCGACACGATGTACGCGCCGACCTCGGCGGCCAGGATCGCCTGGGCCGGCGAGAACACCAGGGTGACGTTGATCCTGATGCCGTCGGCCACGAGTCGCTTGCCTGCGGCGAGCCCGTCGGGGGTCATCGGCACCTTGACGACGGCGTTCGTCGCCATCTGCGAGAGCTTCACCCCCTGCTCGTACATCGCGTCGGCCTCGGGTTCGGTCGTCTCGAGCGAGATGTCGCCCGGGACGGTCTCGAGGATCTCCTTCCAGACGAGGTCGGGCTCTTCCCCCTCTTTCGCCACGAGGGACGGGTTCGTCGTGACCCCGGAGAGCACGCCCCACCTGTTGATCTCGCGGATCTCGTCGATGTCGGCTGTGTCGAGGAACAACCTCATGTCGTCTGTCCTCCTACTGGATCGGTGACCACGGCCTCGTCTGCTCGCTCGCTCCCGGTTCGGGAACCCGAGCCGTCGGGCTCGGCGGTGACCTCGGTGGCCTCGGTGGCCTCGCGGATCTCGGCCGCACGCTGCGTGGTGCGCTCCATCACGAGATCCATCACCACGGCGATCGCCTGGTCGAAGCTGTAGTTCGGCAGCACCGGCACACCGTGTGAGAGCGCCTGGCTCTTCACGTACCGCTGCAACCTGCGGATGTTCTCGAATCCTTCCGTATACCGCTCCGCGGGGCGCGCGGCGATCGCGTGCTCGCGCGTCGCGAAGTGCGAGAGGTGCCGTCCCTCGTCGTCGACGCCGAGGATGAACGGCACCGACAGGATGCGGTCGCGATGTGACTCGACGTCGACGAATCCCGGCACGACGTGGGCGCCCTCGATCACGATGCTCGTGCCCTCGGTCGCCGCGCGCTCGATCAATGCGTTGACGCCCACCGCGACCGCCGCGGTCTGCTCACGGAAGCCGAGCAACAACGCATCGGCCGAGGTCCCGGGCGGCTCCCGAAGGGCGCGGTCGGCATGGAACGAAGACGTATGCAAGGTCGGCATGAGCTCGGACGACAGCATCGACCGCATCACCTCGCGGATCGCGTCGGTGGCGACGACCCGCACGATGCCGAGACGAGCGGCGAGCTGCGTGGCGATCGTCGACTTGCCCACGCCCGTGGTACCGCCGATCAGGATCACCAACGGAACGTCGAGCCGTTCGACGTCGCGCCAGCGCAGGAAGTTCTTCGCATAGCGTTCCCCGGCGATCTCGTCGATCACGGCGAGCGCCACGTCGGCGATCTCGTCGGAGCTGACCGAGGCGCGGCCCTGGCTCCGGAGCCGATCCTCGATCTCCTCGGCGACCTGGTACGCGCGGTACGGCGAGAGCCCGGTGACCATGACCTGCGAGGCCATCAGCCCCTTGGAGAAGGGCAGACCGGGCTCACGGTCGCTGATGACGATGTGCTGCGTCTTCGCTTCCCTCAGGTTCACCGACTGGCCCTCATCCGGATCGATGTGTTGGCTCACGGGTTCGTCCCTCGTCGTGCACCTCGTCGCCTGGCGAGGTCGATGACCTCGCCCAACGCCGTGTCGAGGTCGGTCGACCCCTCCACGACCACGGCTCGATTGTCCACGAACACGACCTCCGCCCCCCGGGCCAGGGCCCGCGCGACGCCGATGTCGACGGCGGCGGCCTTCAGTTCCGTGAGGAGGACGTCGTACTCCTGGGCTGCGTCGAGGTCCTCCGCGAGGCCGACCCGATCGGCCAGCCGTGCACTCCACCCCACCACCTCGCAACGGCTCGCCTCTCGCAGGTGCTCGACCTGGCGAGCGGCGACGCCCCCGGGGGCGGTGGTGGCGAAGAACACCCGCGCATCCCGTACCTCGGCCAACGGAACGGGGACGAGATCGGTGATCAGTAACTGCGACTCGTCGAAGAACCGGAGGACGTGGGATCGCAGCGCGGAGAGGTTCTCGGGCCCGGCCAGCGGGCCGGCTGCCATGGTAACAACGACCAGGTCGGACCGCAACATGCGGTACGGACCCAGGTACCCGCCCAGATACTCGGGCGGCGCGGCGCCGGGCACCACGAGCACGGCCGCGTCCCAGGGCACCGGGGGCACCGTGGCGCCACTCCCCTCGAGCACCACCAACCCGGGCCGCCGGGCGGCCGCGAGCTCGGCGGCCCGGCGCACGTTCGTAGCGTACGCGCCCCCGGCGAGACCCCCGGCCACTCGCCTCGCGCCGATCGTCGTCACGCCCGTGGTCATCGCATCCTCGAGGTAGTCGGAAGCGGCGTGTTCGCCGTCGCGCACCAACTCGACGAGACGCTCCAGATCGACGCTTCCCGCCTCGGCGATCTGGGGCTCGGCCGGCCCACCCCGGCCCATCGCGACGACGATCGGATCCTCGCCACGGCCGGCGGCGAGCCTGGCGATCTGCCCGCTGACCGCCGTCTTGCCCGCGCGCTTGCCCGTGCCGATCACGGCCAGGGTCGGCGCATCGACCGGTGGACCGCCGTCGGTGGGCGGTACCAATCGGAAGTCGGCTCCCTCGTATCGGATGCCACGCGAGAGGGCGACGCCGGCGAGCTCCATGCGCTCCCGGTAGCCCAGCACCGGCTCGTCGGAAAGGTCGAGCACCACGTCCGGCCCCCAGTCTTCGATCGCCCGGGCCAGGGTCGCCATGCGATCGTCGCCCGCCGTGAGGGTCGGGACGCCGACGTCGGGAAACCCCCGAGGGTCGATCTTCTCGATCCCCCCGACGTAGAGAGCGCCGACGACCTCGTGTCCTCGTTCGATCGCGGTCTCGATCCCCCATCGGGTCACGGGCGGATAATGCTCGCCGTCCACGAGCACGACGGTTCGCATCGGCGGTATCGCCTCCTTCGAGGGGCATGTGGATGTTGGGGAGCTCGGCGCGGCTAGTCGCCGACCGGAACCGTACGTTCCTGCACGGACTGTTCGTGTTCCCGGTGGAACTGGTCACCGGCGAGCGAGAAGTGCGCCATAACGTGGCTCTCGCCGAACGGGAAACGGCGCAGGATGCGCACCTGGCCATCGTCGAACTCCAACACGTTGTAGCACGGCTTCGTGTAGCCGCGAACGCGGAGCGACGATACCGTGCCGGCGTTGGCGACGTACATGCCTTCCAGCCGCCAGACGTAGGGCACGTGCTTGTGGCCGGAGAGCACGACCTGCACCCCCGCGTGGATGAGCACCTCGAGGAGATCGCCGGCGTCCATCACGGTGCTGCGCTCACGACCCGTTCCAGGGATCGGCAGCAGGTGGTGATGGAGCACGAACACCTTGAGCTGGGCGGGTTCCTCGAACTGCCGCCGAACCCAGTCGTAGTGCACCCGGCCGACCTTGCCTTCGTTGAGGTCGGGTTCGCTGGAGTCCACCCCCACGATGCGCACACCGTCGACGTCGTGCGACCACATGCGGGAACCGATCAGATCCTCGAAATGCAGGTAGCCGACGTTGCGGGAATCGTGGTTCCCCGGCACGGTCAGCATCGGAGCCTGGATGCGCTCGGCGTACGCGACCCAGTTCTTGTATTCCTGCCGGTACCCCTCGGCCGTCAGGTCCCCGCTCACGACGACCGCGTCGGGGCGCATCTCGTTGAGCTCCGCGATCACCCGGTTCATGAGGTTGGGCACGAAGAACTGCGAGCCGACGTGCGGGTCCGAGATGTGCGCGATGGTAACCACGGGTGACCTCTAGTCTAGTGCCGCGGCGCCGTCCCCGGACGCAGGCACGCGACTCGGCGACGGCAGCGTGGGACGATGGCGGCTCCCATGACCTGGCTCGACGTGATCCTGATCGCCCTGCTCGCCGGTTCCCTCTACTCGGGGTACCGCAGAGGAGCCGTCCTGCAGGTGATCGGCATCGTCGGGCTGATCGCCGGTGTGCTCTTGGGCGTCACCCTGGCGCCCCGGGTCGCTCAGCTGGCGAGCTCCCCGGCCTCTGGCTTCGCCCTCGTGCTCGCCACGGTCCTCGTGGCCGGCGCGATCGGCAACATCCTGGGCCGGATCGCCGGGAGCCAGCTCCGTCGGCGGACGCACGGGACGCCGCTCAGGATGGTCGATGCGTTGGGAGGGTCGGCGGTATCGGCCGGCGCGCTGGTGCTCACGGTCTGGTTGCTGGCTCTCAACCTCGCCGAGGGCCCCTTCCCCGCCGTATCGCGCGGACTCCGGCGATCCGAGATCGTGCAGACGCTCGACGCCGCCCTGCCCCCGCCTCCCTCGCTCGAAGGCGAAGCCAAACGACTCCTGTCGCTGCTCGGGTACCCGGACGTGTTCGTGGGGCTTCCGGAGGAACCCTCGGCACCTGTCGATCCACCCGACGCGGAACAGCTCAAGACCGCGATCGGGGCGGCACGGCACTCGACGGTGGAGGTCCTCGGAGGCGGCTGCAACAGTGGCTTCGTCAACCAGGGCAGCGGATTCGTCGTTCACGACGACCTGGTGGTCACCAACGCTCACGTCGTGGCGGGCACCAGCGAGCAATCGGTGCAGTTCTCGGGGATGCGGACGGAAGCCATCGTGGTCGCGTTCGATCCGGACCTCGACGTCGCGGTGCTTCGGGCACGTGATCTCGGCCTGCCTGCTGTTCCCCTCAGGCGGAACGAGGCGGAACGAGGCGACGCGGGTGCCGTGCTCGGCTATCCGGGAGGGCGTTCCTTGACCGCCGGCAGCGCGGCCGTGCGCGCCGTGATCGAACCGGTCGGCAGGAACATCTACGGCGACGGCCAGGTCGAGCGCCGCATCTACGAGGTACAGGCGGCGATCCGACGCGGGAACAGCGGAGGACCGTTCGTGCTGGCCGACGGCAGGGTGGCCGGACTCGTCTTCGCGAGCGCGGTCGCCGACGAGAACGTGGGATACGCGATCGTCACGAGCGAGTTCCTGCCCATGATCGAGGACCCCGATGCCCTCATCGCATCGGTCGACAACGGGGTGTGCGCACGCTGAGCGGCGATCTCAGACCCGTTCGACCTCGAAACCCGACCGCCGCACGGATACCTCCACCAGGCGCCATCTCGAGCCGGGATCGGGCACGTCCTGCCCGGCGGCCGGGAACGCGATGACGGACGGGCCGGCTCCCGAGACACACGCCGGCACACCGGCATCCAGGACCGCCTCGAGGACCTCGCGGGCCTCCGGCACGAGCCGGAGCCGCGCATCCTGGTGGAGACGATCGCGGAGCGCCATGCCGAGCGTGGACGGATCGCGCGTGAACGCATGCACCGCGAGCGCCGCGTGCGCGACGTTGTAGACGGCGTCCGCCCGAGGCACGAGGTCGGCCATGGCCGCGCGCGCCTCTCGAGTCGGCATCGTGAGGTGATCCGGCACCAGCAGCATCGGCCGGAGGTCGGCGTTCGGCTCGAGCCGCGTCGCCTGCCCCTCGGGCACGGCGATCGTGAACCCGCCGAAACAGGCGGGCGCCGCGTTGTCGGGGTGGCCCTCGATCGACGCCGCGTGCATGAACACACGGGCGGGCGACGGATCGTCTCCGAGCAGGATCAGCGCGGCCGCGCTCCCCGCCACCACGGCCGCGGAGGACGAGCCCAGCCCCCTCGCAAGCGGGATCCGGTTGATGCCGTGCATCGCGAAGGCCGGCAGCGTACGATCACCGGCCACCCGGCGCATCGTCGACCGGATCAGATCGGAGCCGTCGGTCGGAAGCTCGCCTGCCCCTTCCCCGCTCCACGTGACGCCGCTCGCACGCTCGGTGTCGATCTCGACGTCGTTGCACAGCTCCAGCGCGAGCCCGAAGCAGTCGAATCCCGGACCCAGGTTCGCCGAGGTCGCCGGGACGCGGACCGTGAGTCGCATCGCTCGAGCCTAGCGCGGCGACGGCGCCCTACAGACCGAGCTCAGCAGCTACAGCGCCGGCATCGGGGGGCACGGCGGCCGGATGCGCCGCGCCGGCGATCGCCCACTCGGGATCCTTGAGCCCGTGGCCGGTCAGGATGCACACCACGGTGGCGCCGCTCGGTACCGCCCCCTCGGCGTGGAGGTGCAGCAGACCGGCCACGCTCGCCGCGCTGGCCGGCTCGGCGAAGAGCCCTTCGCGGGCGACCCGACGATACGCCGCCAGGATCTCCCGATCGGTGACTGCGCCGATCGAACCCTCGGATTCCCTCGCGGCCGCCACCGCCTTGGCCCACGACGCGGGGTTCCCGATCCGGATCGCCGTCGCGATCGTCTGCGGATCCTTGATCGGCTCGCCTCGCACGATCGGCGCCGCCCCCTGCGCCTGGAACCCCATCATCCGCGGGGGCTCGACGATGACGCCGTCCGCGAGGTACTCGGAGTAGCCGGCCCAATGGCTCGAGATGTTCCCGGCGTTGCCGACCGGCACGAAGTGCAGGTCGGGAGCGTGGCCGATCGCGTCGACGATCTCGAACACGCAGGTCTTCTGCCCCTGCAACCGGTACGCGTTCACGCTGTTGACGAGGGTGACCTGGAACCGATCCGCGAGATCGGTCGCGAGTTGGAGCGAGGCGTCGAAGTTGCCGTCGACCTCGAGCACGCGCGCGCCGTGCACGAGCGTCTGCGCCATCTTCCCGATCGCGACCTTGTCCTTCGGCACGAGCACCGCACAGGTCAGGCCGGCCTTGGCCGCGTACGCCGCGGCCGATGCGCTCGTGTTACCTGTCGAGGCGCAGACCACGGCCTTGGCGCCCTCTTCGAGGGCCTTCGAGATCGCGAGCGTCATGCCCCGGTCCTTGAAGGACCCGGTGGGGTTGGCCCCTTCGAACTTCAGCCAGACGTCGCAGCCGGTCTCGTCGCTCAGCGGCCCCGACCGCACCAGCGGGGTTCCGCCTTCGAGCAAGGTCACGACGGGGGTGGCGTCGCCCACGGGGAGCCGAGCGCGGTACTCCTCGATCACCCCGCGCCATTGGTGGGCTCCCTCCGTGCGAACGGTCATCGGTGCGTCCCGCTCACGGCTCCTCACCTTCCACCCGGAGCACGCTCGCCACCGAACGCACCGCCGGCGACTCGCGCAGTTCCTGCAGCGTCTTCTGCAGGGCCCCCTCCAGCGCCCGGTGGGTGATGAACACGAGGGTGGCCTCGTCGCCGAACCCCTCCTGCCAGACCCGTTCGATCGAGACACCGTTGTGACCGAAGTCGCCCGCGATCTCGGCCAGCACGCCGGGACGGTCCGCGACGTGCAGGTTGATGTAGTACTGGCCGTTGGTGTCGCTCATCGGCCGGATGCGCCGGTCCACGGTGCGGGTATGTCCCATCGCACGGCCACCGGTGAGGAGGTTGCGAGCGGCGGCCACGAGATCTCCCACCACCGCCGTCGCCGTCGGGTCCCCACCGGCTCCCGGCCCGAAGAGCATCAGCTGGCCCACGCTCCGGCCCTCGATGTAGACGGCGTTGAACGCATCGTGCACGGCGGCCAGCGGATGCGCGGCAGGGACCATGGCGGGGTGCACGCGCACGCTGATCGCATCGTCGTCGAGCTCCGCGATCGCGAGGAGCTTCACGACGTA
>DATFFT010000064.1:0-17395 GCA_035249905.1 Actinomycetota bacterium
ACGCGACGGCGCCCGCCGCAGCGAGCACGCGGGGCCACCTGCGGCCCGAGGCGAGTGCGCCCGCGAGCCCCGCGTAGACCCCGAACCGGAGCGCGTGCCGATCGGGGTGCATGCCGGCCAGGCCATCGCCCCTCGCGTACCCGAAGTACTGCGACCAGGTCTCGGCGAGTCCCGAACGCAGCCTCCACCGCACGATCGCCTCGGGAGCGAACCGCATGTCCATCCCGGCCTCTCGCCACCGACGATCCACCCACATGTCCTCGCCGATCGCGAGCCACTCCGGGTAGCCACCCACCGCCTCGATCGCCGCGCGGCGGAACGCCACCGAGCGGGCGGATGGGTCGAATCTCGCTGGGTCGACCTCTGCGGGGTCCAGCGGCAGGTTCACCGCCGCCATCCACCGTTCGAACCTGGTGTCGAGCACGGGCTCGTACCAGCCCATCGAGACATCGGCGCCCGCCTCGATCGGCGAGACGATCGCCTCGAGCCAACCGGGGTCGAGCACGCAGTCGGCATCGGTCGCCGCGATCACGTCGTGCGTGGCGGCGGCGAGCGCCACGTTGCGGCCTCGCGAGATGTTCGCGCCCGGCTCGACGAGCACGGAGACACTCTCGCCGCGCCCGAATGCCTCGGCCGTGCCGTCGCTCGAGCCGCCGTCGACGATCACGACCTCCTCGGGCGCTCTCGTCTGCGCCGCCAGCGATGCGAGGAAGGCGTCGGCCGCCCCCGAGCAGTCCTTCACCGTGGAGATCAGCGTCACCTTCACGCGCGGGTCCCCGCTCTCATCGTCAATGGCCGACGACGTGACGGTACACGCGGAGCGTGGCCCGGGCGGTCTCCTGCCACGAGAACGCGGACGCGCGGTCGGGACCGCGCCGTCGCAGGTCGTCGGCGAGGGCGGGGTCGTCGAGGACCCGTGCGAGGGCCGCGGCTATGGCGGCCTCGTCGAGCGGGTCCACGAGGATCGCGGCGTCGCCCGCGACCTCGGGGATCGACGACGAGCGAGCCGCGACGCTCGGCACCCCCCGCGCCAGCGCTTCCACGACCGGCAGACCGAACCCCTCGTAGAGCGAGACGTAGACGAAGGCGGCGGCTCCCCGGTACAGCGCATCGAGGTCGCGTGGCCCGAGGTCCCTCGTGCGCACGACGCGGCCGGGACCCTCCGCCGAGAGCTCCCGGCGGAGCTCCTCGTCGAGCCAGCCGTCCGGGCCGTTGAGGACGAGTGCGTGGGGGCGACCACCGGCGGCCACACTGCGGTAGGCACGCACCAGTCGCGCCTGGTTCTTCCGGGGCTCGAGGGTTCCCACCGACAGCACGTACGGCCTCGGCACCCCGAGCCGTTCCAGCGTCTCGTCGACGAGGCCAGGCTCGCCGATCGGCAGCGACGGCGCGAGCGGCGTCACGTGCACCGTCGCGGGGTCGATCCGGGATCGCTCCCGCAGCTCGTTCGCCGTGAACTCCGAGGGCACGACGACCGCGTCGGCTCGATGCCCCACCGCCCGCAGGCCGGCCCGATAGAGCATGCGCCAGTCCCTGGGGAACATCGCGGGATGTCGGACGAACGCCAGGTCGTGCACGGCCACCACGAGCCGCTGCCTTCGGCGTCTCGGTGGTACCGCCGCGTGGTTCGTCGAGTGCACCACCTCTGCCCGAGCCAGCTCGGGCGGCAGCCCGGGGCGCCCCGTGAGCGCCCATCTCGGGTACAGGGCGCGGATCGGCCGGTCCACGACCGTCACCGGCGGGATCTGGGCCAGCCAAGCGGAGGACGGGCCGCCCGCGGCGAACCTCGACCGGAAGGGCAGGAGCTCGAGGGTCGGATCCTCGGCGATCAGCCGTGGGGCGAGCTCCCTGATGTAGGTGCCGATGCCACCCGGCGCCGAGAACCACAGCTGGTCGATGAGGAACGCGATCTTCACGGGTGCCCATCCCTGACGTAGGCCTCGATGCACGCGCAACCCGAGGGACCCACCGTGGCGGCGTGCGCGGTGCCCGCGGGCAGGTCGAGGCGATCACCGGCCGTGAGTTCGAGGTCCCCGTCGTCGGTGTGGAACACGATCGAGCCCTCGAGGCAGAACAGCACCTTGTGCGCGTCGTGTCGGTGAGGCCCGTACCGGTCGCCGGGACCGTTGGACCAGGAGCGGGGCGCCCCGTACCCCTCGTCGGCGAACGCGACGAGGGCGCCGTCCCGGTCGGTGGTGCCGGAGGTCCTGGTCGCGCCCACGTGCACCTCGGGAAGTAGTCTGATTCAGACTAGCGGACGTCGCCGCGCCCGTGCAGGCTCGCGACGCCCTTCCGTGCGAACTGCCCCTGCTGGCCGTGCCACGGCTCACGGGCGTACCGCCTGGCCTGCAGGGCTCCCAACCCCGTCGCGTCGATGCGCCCCTGCAGCACCCATGGCGCCGGCCGAGGACTCTCGGCGATCAGGTAGCGCTCGAGCGCCATCAGGATCGCGCGTTCCTCCTCGGGCGTGATCTCGTCGGGCAGCTCGTACCGGCGCTCGCCCTCGTCGCGGACAGGGGACATGGTCGTCGCACCTCCCTAGAGCGGGATGTTCCCGTGCTTGCGGGCCGGCACGCTCTCGCGCTTGGTCGAGAGCATGCGGAGCGCCTGGATCAGGCGCGTGCGCGTCTCGGCGGGCTCGATCACGTCGTCGATGAATCCACGTTCCGCGGCCGCGTACGGCGTCGAGAACTTGTCGCGGTACTCGCGGATCAGCTGCGCGCGCTTCGTCGCCGGGTCGGCGGCCTTCTCGATCTCCTTGCGGAACACCACGTTGACCGCGCCCTCGGCGCCCATCACCGCGATCTCGGCGGTCGGCCAGGCGAACGAGACGTCGGCGCGCAGGTGCTTCGAGTTCATGACCAGGTACGCACCCCCGTACGCCTTCCTCGTGATCACGGTCATGCGCGGCACCGTGGCCTCGGCGAACGCGTAGAGCAGCTTCGCCCCGTGCCGGATGATGCCGTTGTACTCCTGCTCCTTGCCGGGAAGGAACCCCGGCACGTCGACGAACGTGAGGATCGGGATGTTGAACGCGTCGCAGAACCGCACGAACCGCGATGCCTTCTCGCTGGCGTCGATGTCGAGCGTGCCGCCACGCACCTTCGGCTGGTTCGCGATCACGCCGACGCTGTGGCCGTCGAGGCGCGAGAACCCGATCACGACGCTCATCGCCCACAGCGGGAAGACCTCGAGGAACTCGCCGTCGTCCACGACGTATCGGATCACCTCGTGCATGTCGTAGGGCTCCTTGGCCCGGTCGGGCACGATGTGGGTGAGCGCCTCCGCCTGCCTGCGCGGATCGTCGGTGGGGGCGTACGCCGGAGGGTCTTCGAGGTTGTTCGACGGAAGGAAGCTCAACAGGTACCGGACCCGGTTCAGCACGTCCTCGTCGTCCTCGCCGATGAACGAGGCCACGCCCGACTCGGTGGCGTGGGTCATCGCTCCGCCGAGCGCCTCCATCGAGATGTCCTCGCCGGTGACCGTCTTGATCACGTCGGGCCCCGTGATGAACATGTGCGAGGACTCCCGCACCATGAACGTGAAGTCGGTGATCGCCGGCGAATACACCGCGCCCCCGGCACACGGTCCCATGATGACGCTGATCTGCGGGATCACCCCGCTGGCGCGGACGTTCCGCTCGAAGATGTATCCGTAGCCGGCGAGCGATGCCGCGCCCTCCTGGATGCGGGCTCCTCCGGAGTCGTTGATCGCCACGAACGGAGCGCCGGTCGACATCGCGAGGTCCATCACCTTCGTGACCTTCTGCGCGTGGACCTCGCCCATCGAGCCGCCGAAGACCGTGAAGTCCTGGCTCGCGACGAAGACCTTGCGGCCGTCGACCGTGCCGTAGCCGGTGACGATGCCGTCACCCGGCGGCCGTTTCCGGTCCATGCCGAAGTCGTGGGCGCGATGCACCGCGAACGGGTCGGTCTCGACGAACGACCCCTCGTCCATCAGCACGGCCAGGCGTTCGTGGGCCGTGAGCTTGCCCTTGTCGTGCTGCTTCTTCGCGGAGTCGCGACCCCCCGGCGCGGCGGCTGCCTTCCGGCGCTTGCGGAGCTCCTCGATGCGTGACTCGATGGTGCGATCGGGCTCGTCGCCCTCGGCGCCGCTCCCCGGGACGTTCGTATCGGTGGTGACCATGCGCGGGAGTCTAGTCTCGTGCCGTGAGGGGGGCGTCCGAGCGTGCGCCCGCGCAGATCAGCCGCATCTGCTGCCGTCCCACGGCCTCCACCCGATGTCGTGGGCCATGCGGATCGACACGATCGTGTTCGTGCGCCCGTTCAGGATGCGCTTGGACAACGACCACGCCCGTCGCGTGTAGGTCTCGTAGCTGCTGCGCCACCACCTCACGTGCTGCTGGAACAGGCCCTTGTTGAGACCGTCCGCCGACTCCGCCCACGGCAGGAGCCCGCTCTCGCGCCGAGCGATGCACAACGCGGTCTTCGCCCCGCCGGGCACCTTCCAGCGTTCGGTGGCGCAACGGATCTGGTTGCGCGAATGCTGTCGCACCGTGGTGCCGGCGCCCCGATGGAAGTCGCACGGCCCCGGCACGTGGTGGGCGGAGGCCGTCGGCGCCGCCGCGAACGTGAGGCCGGCCGTGATCATGACGACGAGCGCCCGGGCTTGTCGTCTCATCGGTGTCGATCGCATCTCTCGTCCCCGGCTCGAGTTCCACGGACACACGTCACCGACCAGGGAAGGGAGGGGATCGTGCCGGCGACGGCACGCGAGGACCCTAGCATCGGCCGGTGGATACCGTCACCGTGCTGTCCTGTCATCCGTCGGGTTCCACGACCGGACCGCGCGCGCGATGGCATGATGCGCGACGTGCTCCAACTGCGTGTGTTCGTGCCGCCCGCTCGTGTCGATGCGGTGGTCGAAGCCCTGTCGATCGAGGGCGTCCACAACGTCGCGCGCCTGACCGGCGTCGAGGTCGCGCACGGGGACGATCTGATCACGGCGGCGGTCGAGCCCACGGCAGCGAACGACGTCGTCGATCGCGTCCGCGCGCTGGCGATCGAGCGTCCCGGCGCGGCGGCGTTGATCCGCGAGGACGACACCGAGGTCATATCGGTCGGGGTCGACGACCTCGGCCATTGGGACTCCACGGCCGACGCGATCGTGATCGAGGAAGTGGTCGAAGAGGCCCGTGAGAACGCCCGGCTCTCGGTCACCTACCTCGCCTACATGGTGGCCGCCGGCGCGATCGCCGGCATCGGCGTGGGACAGGACCAGTCGGTGCTCGTCGTCGGTGCGATGGCGATCAGTCCCGACCTGTTGCCCCTGTCGGCCACGTGCGTGGGGCTCGTCGCTCGCGCTCGGCGCACGGCGCTCGTCGGCGTGAGCACGCTCCTGGCCGGGCTGGTGACCGCATCCCTCGCGTCGGGCGTGCTGGTCCGCCTGGCCGACGTGTTCGGCGTGCTCGAGGCCGACCTCGATTCAAACGTCCTGACCGCCTTCGTCACCGAGCCGTCACCCGCCACCGTCGTCGTCGCGCTGGCCGCCGGCGTGGCGGCGATGCTCTCGATCGAGCGGCAGGCGGCGTCGGCGGTCGGGGTCGCGATCTCCGTCACGACGATCCCGGCGGCCGCCGCGATCGGCGTGGCGCTCGGCCTCGCCGACTGGGAGCAGATGGTGAGCGCGGCCTTCGTGCTCGGGCTCAACCTGATCGCGCTCACGCTTGGGGGATCGCTCACGCTGTGGATCCAGCTGCGCCGGGGACACTCGATCGCCGGACGGACCATGCACGGCCCGCCGTTGCCCCGTCGCGCAGGTCAGATGTCGACCCGGCCCCCGGCGCGCCAGTAGACACCGCCCTCACGGTCGAGGAAGCCCTCGTCGACGAGGTACCGGCGCAGCGACGCGTGGTCGTTGAAGAAGCGCCCCACGATCGCGTTGACCTCGCGCTCCTCGTAGTGCCGGCCGGGCTCGAACTCCAGCGCGATCCGCTCCAGCACGATCCGGCGCTTCGACTCCTTGGCCGGGACCTCGGTGAGGCGGCCGTTGCGGAAGAACGTGCGCAGCACGGCTTCCTCGTCGTCGGTGGCCGCGCCCAGTGCCAGGCCCACCTCGCGTGGCGGGCCGACCTGCTCCGCCGCCCATCGCAGGGTCTCGGGGTCGAGCCGATACGTGTGGCGGTCGTCGTTCACGCGCACCACGCCGGTGGCCGTCAGCCGGTTCAGGTGCTTGTGCACCCGTGAGACCGTGAGCTCGGTCGCCGCGGCGAGCTCGTCGGCGGAGCGGTCACCCGCCGCGAGCATGCCGGCGATCGCCAACCGCTGCGGGTCGGCGAGTGCGCGCAGGATCTCGTCGGGGGTCTCCGCCATGTCGGTCCTCCTGCATACCATGCGCGGGTGCAGCTCACCGACCCTCAGCGGCGCACGCTCGAGAACCTGATCGGCACCGGTGACCGGCCGACCTTCCCGCCCGAGCTCGCCCAACGGCTGCGCGACCGCATCGAGGGCGCCGCTCGCGAGCTCGAGCTGGCCGAGCAGCTGTGGATCGGCAAGGAGAAGCTGAACCAGCACGGCCGCTGTGAGGGCCTGTTCCAAGCGGTGCTCGCGGGCGAGGCGCCGCCGTTCGCGCACTCGGCGCGCAGCGCGCACGGGGTGCTGCTCCACAAGGCGATCGAGGTCGAGGTCGGGGCTCGCGACGGCATGGACCCGCACGAGATCGCGCGCGTCGCGGTCGACCGCGTGCTCGAGCGCGAGGAGCGGTTCGGCGAGTACTGGCGCGAGCTGCCGCCCTCCGATCAGGACGACGCGTTGATGGAGGTCGTCCGGCGGGTCTCGCTGTTCCAGGCGTCGTTCCCGCCGCTGAAGCCGCTGCGCCGCGAGCTGGCCCCGATCAGCGAGCTCAGGGTGCGCGCCGAGCTGCTCGGAGGCGATCTGGTCCTCTCGGGGCAGATCGATCTCGTGCTCGGTCTGCCCGACCGGCTCGAGCCCAACCGCGCCACCCGGCTCGTCGTCGACCTGAAGACCGGGTCGGCGTTCCCCGAGTTCGCCGAGGACATGCGGTTCTACGCCCTGCTCATGACGCTGCGGTTCGGGGTGCCGCCGTACCGCGCGGCGTCGCTGTTCCTCGAGAGCGGCACCTGGCAGGCCGAGGACGTCACCGAGGAGACCCTGCAGCACGCGGCCGATCGAGCGATCGAGGCGGCGCGCGCGGCGGCCGCGCTCTCGAACGGGCGGGAGCCTTCGCTCACCCCGGGCGGGTACTGCGCGTGGTGTCCGCGCGCCGGCTCGTGTCCGGTGGCGGAGCTGCCGTCGATCGCGGCTCACCCGTCCTGAACGAACAGGGTCCGCGTCTTCGGGGGCGCGGCGCGGTATCGTCGCCCCCTTCGAACGTGGGGGGTGTCGTGATGGGTTCCATCTCGCGAGGGTTCCGCCTGGTGAAGGCGAGCTGGGCCGTGGTGAGGCAGGACCACGAGCTGCTCGTGCTCCCGGCGATCTCGTTCCTGTGCTCGCTCGTCGTGATGGCGGCGTTCGGGCTGGGCATGGTCGGGATCGGGCTACCCGAGAGCGACGAGTCGCTGAACGTTGCCCACTACGCGGTGCTGTTCGCGATGTACGTGGTGTTGTCGATGGTGACGGTCTTCTTCAACGCCGCGGTGATCGGCACGGCGATGAAGCGCCTGCGGGGGGAACCGGCCACGCTCCGCGACGGGCTGGGGCTCGCCCGCCAACATCTGGCTCAGCTCATGTTGTGGGCCCTGATCACCGCCACGGTCGGCATGATCCTGCGCATGCTCCAGGAGCGGGCCGGGGTGATCGGCCGGCTGCTGCTCGGCGCGCTCGGCGTCGCCTGGACCGTCATCACGTTCTTCGTCGTTCCCGTGATCCTCTACGAGAGCGCGGGTGCGCCCCAGGCGATCCGTCGTTCGGTCTCGTTGTTCCGCGAGCGTTGGGGCGAGCAGTTCACGGGTCAGGCCACGATCGGCCTCGCCCTGTTCCTGATCGGGCTGCCGATCGTCGTGCTGGGCGGAGCCGCGGCGGTCGCGCTACCGGTCGTCGGCATCCCGCTGCTGGTGCTCGCGATCGGCGCCCTGGTGGCGATCGGCGCCGCCTGCTCGGGCGTGTTCAACGCAGCGCTCTACCGCTACGCGACGACCGGCGAGTCCTCGGGCGCGTTCAGCGAGCACGATCTCAACGCAACGTTCCGCCTTCGGCGTGAATCGACGGCGATCTGATCGTTCGCCGCCGCGCCGGGTCGGTTGTTAGGGTGCCTCGCGTTCCCCCGAGACCCGACGCTGGCGGAGGCTGAGACCCGATGGCCAAGGACCTGTACGAGATCGGCGAGATCCCCCCGGTCGGCGAGGTGCCGGCGCGCATGCACGCGCAGCTCGTGCGCCCCGATCGCTACGGCGAGCCCGAGAAGGCGATCCAGTCCGAGGTGATCGACGTGCCCGAGCTGGGGCCGCACGACGCGCTCGTGATGGTCATGGCGGCCGGCGTGAACTTCAACAACGTCTGGGCGGCGCGTGGGGTGCCGGTCGACGTGACGAAGACGCAGGCGCGGTGGGGGGAGCCGACCGACTTCCACATCGTGGGCTCCGACGCCTCGGGCGTGGTCTTCGCCGTCGGCGATGAGGTGACGAACGTGCAGGTGGGCGACCGGGTGGTCGTGCACGCCGGCCAGTGGGACCTCGACGATCCCTGGATCAAGGCCGGCAAGGACCCCGGGCTCGCGGGCAGCTTCCGGGTCTGGGGCTACGACACCTGCTGGGGGTCGTTCGCCCAGTTCTGCAAGGTGCAGGCCCATCAGTGCCTGCCGAAGGCCGACTTCCTCACGTGGGAGGAGGCGGCCGCTCCCACCCTCACCGGCGCCACCGCCTACCGCATGCTCTTCGGATGGCCCCCGCACACCGTGGAGCCCGGCGACGTCGTGCTCGTCTGGGGGGGCAGCGGGGGACTGGGCTCGCTCGCGGTGCAGCTCGTCGCCAACGCCGGCGGGCGCCCGGTCGCCGTGGTGAGCAGCGACGAGAAGGGCGACTACGCGAAGGAGCTGGGCGCCGTCGGCTACATCAACCGGAAGGACTTCTCGCACTGGGGCGTGCCGCCCAGGTGGGACTCCCCGGAGTGGAAGGACTGGTTCGCCGGGGCCAAGGCGTTCGGCAAGGCGATCTGGGACGTGCTCGGCGAGAAGACATCGCCCCGGATCGTCTTCGACCATCCGGGGGAGGACACGATCCCGACGTCGATCTTCGTCGCCGACCGCGGCGGCATGGTCGTGATCTGCGCCGGCACGACCGGCTACGACACGCTCGTCGACGTGCGGTACCTCTGGTACATGCAGAAGCGCTACCAGGGGTCACACCTGTTCAACGACGACCAGGCCGCGGCGTTCAACCAGATGGTCGTCGACGGCACGATCCGCACGACGCTCGGGTCGGTCTATCCGTACGAGCAGGGCGGCCACGTGCACCAGCTGATGGGCGACGGCGCCCTGCCCGAGGGCAACGTCAGCGTGCTGATCAACTCGCCCGAGGAAGGCCTCACCGACCTGCCGTAGGTCACCGTTCCTGTACGAGCTCGACGAGCACACCGCCCAACGAGCGCGGGTGCACGAACGCGATCGAGGTGCCCCGGGAACCGGAGCGAGGAGCCTCGTCGATCAGCCGCGCTCCCTCATCGCGCAGGTGTGCCAGGGCCTCCTCGATGTCCGTGACGCGGTAGGCGACGTGGTGGACCCCGGGGCCTCGCGTCGCGAGCGAGCGACCGACCGGGGTGTCGGGGCCCAGCGCACCGAGCAGCTGGACGAACGACGAGCCGACCGCGAACAGGACCTCATCGACGCCCTGGTCCTCGACCCGCTCTCGGTGTGAGGGCTCGACGCCGAGCAGCCGCCGGTACTCGCCGACGGCGGCTTCGAGGTCGGGCACGGCGATGCCGACGTGGTCGATGTCGGTGAGCTCGATCGTCATGCTCGACCGCTCCGACCCGGCCCGCCGAGGTCCGGCTGCATCCGGGTGACGAGGTCGCGCGCGTGGGCGACGTGATAGGCGGGGAGCTCCAGCGCCCGAACGACCGCGGCGACGCCGAACGCGCGGAGGTCGGCCTCGGGCTTGCGGCCGGCCGCGGGGGTAGGGGCGGAGCCCAGCACGTAGAACTCGACGAGCTCCAGGAACTGCGCCAGCGAGGGCACCAAACCCCCCCGCTCGTACGCGTAGATCGTCTGCCGCGAGACCGGGCACGAGGGAGCGGAGGCTGCCCCCTCCGCCGAACGGTATCCCGCGGCCCGTCGCACCTCCCGCAGCAGGGCGCCGATCACCGCCTTGTCGTCGGCGCTGACGGGGCGTTGCCGCTTCCTGGCCACGTCCTGCACTGTAACGGTTCCGCCATCGGAACCGGTCCGGATGCCAGGATCCGACGGTCGGTCATCTGGGCCGAAGGACCGATGCCGGAAGAACCCCTCCAGCGTAGGGTGATCCCCTCGGAAGGTATCGCCGGGACCGAGCCCACGACCGAGGGGGTTTGCCCGTGTCCAACAAGGAACCGACCGGCGCGGCGGCCCTGCTGAAGGGGTCGCAGCTCCTGCAGCAGGGCCGGGCCGACGTCTTCCGCAAGCGCGAGCGCACCAAGCTCAAGCGCGTCGTGCGGGCGCTCGTCGTCGTGTTCCTCGTGGACTGGTACCTGTACCGGCGCTACTCGAGCGGCAACCCGATCACGTTGCCCTCGCTTCCCGACGGGTGGGTCTTCCTGGCGTTCCCGCTGCTGATCCTGATCCCGGTGCTGCTCATGGTGGCGCTGCCCCTGATCAACGGGAAGTCCCCCCACGTCACGGTCTACCCCGAGCAGGTGGAAGCCGGGCTGACCGACATCAAGGGGCTCGACACGCAGGTCGACGAGGTCGTGCGGTCGCTCGACGTCTTCCTCGGCTACGCCACGTTCAAGGACGAGCTCGGAGGAACCCCCCGCAGAGGGATCCTGTTCGAGGGACCACCCGGCACCGGCAAGACCTACCTCGCCAAGGCGATGGCCAAGCAGGCCGGCGTGCCGTTCCTGTTCATCTCGGCTCCCGCGTTCCAATCGATGTGGCAGGGCATGACCGCCTACCGCATCCGCTCGTTCTTCAAGGCGCTTCGGAAGATCGCGCGGAAGGAAGGCGGCGCGATCGGGTTCATCGAGGAGATCGACGCGATCGGCATGTCGCGGGGAGGCGTGAGCTCGTCCACGCCCGCACCCGATGGCCTCGAGCGGACGACCGAGGCGTTCATGGGCCAGGGTGACGGCGGGTCGATGGTCAACGAGCTGTTGATCCAGCTGCAGTCGTTCGATCAGCCCCCGTTGCGCAAGCGGCTGCGCGCCCGCCTGATCGGGTGGGTGAACGCGTACCTGCCCAGCGATCGGCAGCTCACGCCGATCAAGAGCGAGTACCACAACATCCTGTTGATCGCCGCGACCAACCGGGGCGACGCGTTGGACCCCGCGCTCGTGCGACCGGGCCGTTTCGACCGCCGGCTGTACTTCGACGTGCCGACGAAGCAGGGTCGCATCGATCTGATCGACCACTTCCTCGACCGCAAGCGCCACCACCAACAGCTCGACGACCGGTCGATGCGCGAGCGGATCGCCTACGAGACGTTCGGCTACACACCGGTGATGATCGAGCATCTGTTCGACGAGGGCTTGCTGGTCGCTCTGCGCGAGGGCCGGCGGGAGATGAACTTCGACGACGTGATCGAGGCGAAGTTCAACGAGGAGATCGGGCTGAAACAGCCCGTCGTCTACACCGAGCAGGACCGCGAGGCGGTCGCCACCCACGAGGCGGGGCACGCCACCGTGGCCCATTTCGTCGGCCAGAACCGCCGTCTCGAGGTCCTGTCGATCATCAAGCGACGCGCGTCGCTCGGCCTGCTCGCCCACGGCGATTCGGAGGAGCGGTTCACCCGGACGCGCACCGAGATCGAGGCGGGCATCGCGATCGCGCTCGGCGGGCTGGTGGCGGAGGAGCTGTGCATCGGCGACACCGGCACGGGGCCGGCCGCCGACCTCGCCCACGCCACCACGCTGGCAGCCAACATGGTCGGCTCGTTCGGCATGGCCGGCTCCCTCATCTCGTTCGACGCGATCAGCGACGGACCGATCGGCGGACCGAACCTGGTGGGGAAGGTGCTGGCCGACAAGGAAGCGCGCCAACGCGTCGAGGACATCCTCGAGCAGCAGCGCCAGCGCGTCCGCGAGGTGCTGGAGCTCAACGCCGACGTGCACACCGCGCTGCGGGATGCGCTAATCGCGCGCGACGAGCTCGTGCGCGACGAGATCCTCCAGGTGATCGAACGGGCGTTGTCGGCCAGATCCTGAGGTTCGTCGTGCGCGGCATTGTTCACGGGCACGGATAGACTTGGCGACATGACGGCTTCCGTCATCGTCGCAGGTGCACGCACGCCGATCGGCCGGTTCAACGGCGCCCTGGCCGCCCTCCGGGCCGTCGATCTGGGGGCGGTCGCGATCGGAGCGGCGCTGTCGAGGGCGGGACTGGCGCCCGATCAGGTCGACTACACGATCATGGGCCACGTGCTGCAGGCTGGGCAGGGGCAGATCACCTCCCGCCAGGCCGCGATCGCCGCCGGCATCCCGATCGAGACCCCGGCGATCACGATCAACAAGGTGTGCCTGTCGGGCACATCGGCCGTGGCCATGGCCGACCAGATGATCCGTGCCGGAGAGCTGGACGTCGCCGTCGCGGGCGGCATGGAATCGATGACCAACGCGCCCTTCGTGCTGCCCAAGGCTCGGGAAGGCGCGCGGCTGGGCGACACGCCGATGCTCGATTCGATGATCCACGACGGGCTCTGGTGCGCCTTCGACGACAGGCACATGGGAGAGGGCACCGACGCGATCAACGCCGAGCTCGGCATCGGCCGCGAGGAGCAGGACGCATGGGCCGTTCGATCCCATGCCCGAGCACACGACGCATGGGAAGCCGGTCGGCTCGCGGAGGAGGTCGTCGAGGTCGACGTGCCACAGCGGAAGGGGGAACCTGTCGTCGTCGGCCGTGACGAGGGCATCCGCCCCGACACGACCCTCGACGCGCTGGCGGGCCTTCGAGCGGCGTTCACCGCCGATGGCACCGTCACGGCAGGCAACGCGTCGCAGATCTCCGACGGCGCGGCCGCGGTGGTCGTGATGAGCGAGCAGCGCGCCGGCCAGCTCGGCCTCGAGCCGATCGCCGAGATCGTCGCGTTCGGCATGTCGGCCGACCGATACGCCTCGCTGCAGACCGTGCCCGCGCTCGCGCTCGAGCGGGCGCTGAAGAAGGCCGGGCTGGCGACGTCGGATCTCGGGCTCGTCGAGATCAACGAGGCCTTCGCCGCCGTCGCCCTGCACGCGAGCCGCATGCTCGACCTCGACGAGGCGATCGTGAACGTGAACGGCGGAGCGGTCGCTCTCGGGCATCCCATCGGTGCGAGCGGCGCGCGACTCGTGCTGACCGCTGCGATGGAGATGCGGCGTCGCGACGTCGATCTCGGCGCCGTGGCGATCTGCGGCGGCGGCGGCCAGGGCGACGCGCTCGTGCTCCGGCGGCGCTGACGAGCCGGCACGAGCCGCCTCCACCGGGCGGGCCGTCGGGGCGCCCCCTCGCCGCCCCGCCGGCCGCCTCAGTCCTCCGCGGTGGAGAGCCGGTGGAGCTCCTGCACGAGTGCGTTCCCGTCGGCGCTCGCGCTCGACTGGGGAACCGCGCTCGGCCCCGCCCCTTCGACGACGATGTGCAGCGCGTCGTCGACCGCACCCTCGTCGGGCGCGGTGGGGCCTTCGGGGCGCTCGGTCCTCGCCCCGTCGGGCAGGAAGACCTTGAACGACGATCCGCCGTTCTCGCGGCTCTCGACCTTGGACCACCCTCCCTGCACCTCGGCGAAGCGTTTGACCATCGGGCCGAGCGACGCATCGGAGGACGGCTCGGGGTCTTCGACCGCGATGAGGGCTCCGCCGTCGGTCGCGGAGAGCCGGACCGCGATGGCCTGCTTCGCCGGAGTCCGGTCGCCCGCCGCGCGGAGCAGGCCCGACAGGATCTGCTCGGTGCGAAGCTGGTCGACCGCGACGACTACGCGTTCGGTCTCGATGCGCACCTCGTGGTCCGCGTCGATCCCGGATTCCTCCACGACCCGCCGAACGAGCGGCTCGAGGTCGGTCCGGCGCACGGTGAGCTCCACCTCGCCGCGGACGAGGCGGTCCGCGTCGGCCAGGTCGGCCACGATGTGCTCGAGTCGACGCGTGTGCGTCGTGAGCTGCCGCACGAGCTGGGCTTGATCCTTCCCGTCTGGCTTGTGCTTGAGGACCTGCGTGATGCCCATGATGCGGGTCAGTGACTTGCGGGCATCGGTCGAGAGCTCCTGCATGAACGGCGAGGTCGCGCGGCGATCCTCGATCGGGGCGACGTCGGGGCTGGGCACGCCGGGGGACGCCTCGTCGGCTGCGTCACCGTCTCCTCCCCGGATGTGCCGCATCGCGGCGGCCATCTGCTGCTGCCGGAGCTCGCTCTCGGTCTCCTCCAGCTTGGTGGAGGCGAGCTGAGCCTCGCGTTCCAGGGCGTGCACGCGCTCTTCCGCAGCGATCAGCTTCTCCGTCTGGCCCGCCAGCCGCTCCTGGGTGACCCGCAGGATCTCGTCGAGGTCGGCCCGCCCCTCCGCGTCGGCGAGCTCGAGTTGCCGGCGGGATTCGAGCTCCTGGAGACGCCGGTTGACGTCGACGTTGTCCTTCGCCGCGGCCTCGAGCTCCGCGGCCAGGCGCTCGCTGCGCGCGGTCGCCTCAGACGAGGTTCGTTCGAGCTCCTGCAGGCGTTCGCTCGCCCTGCCCAGTGCATCCGACTCGGAGGCGAGCTGTGCGACCGTCGTCTCCAGCTCCGCGCGGGCGACCGTGAGCTCACCGCTGAGCCGCGCCGCTTCGGCCTGGGCCATCGCGATCTCGTCCTCGGCGTTGGCGAACCGCTTGGTGCGCTCGCCGAGCTCGCGCTGAACCGCGTCGACCTGCTGCTGGGCGGAATCCTCGACGCTCGCGAGGCGCGTGTTCGCGTGCTCGTCCCTGGCCTCCAGCTCCTCGGCGTGGCGCGTTTCCGCGCGAGCGAGCTCGCCCTGGAACTCCTCCCGCGCGGCGCGAACCTTCTCCTCCAGCTCGACCTCGCGCTCGATCAGCTCCGCACGATGCGAGGCGGCGACGCTCTCGAGCTCGGCCTTGACCGAGCGAAGCTCGTCCTGGAGCATCGCCGCGCGCTGCTCCTCGGCACGGAGCGCTCGCACCTCCGCACGGAGATCGTCGAGCTCGCGGGGCGATACGGAGGACCCGGCCGCCGGATCCGTCGAGGCCTCGCGCGCCTTCCTCAGCTCGGCCTTCAGCCTCTCCAGCTCGCTCTCCAGATCGCCGGCATGAACGGCCCGCGCTCGTGCGGTCTCCAACTCCCGCCGGACCGACGAGAGCTGCGTCTGGGCTCCCTCGATCTCGGCCCGCAGACCGATGATCTCCTGCTCAGCGCTGTCGAGGCTTCCCTCGCCGAGGGCCGGACGCTCGGCGAGGAGCCGGGTCATCTCGGCGAGCTCGGCCTTCGAGCTGTTCGCCTGCCGCTCGAAGAGCCGGGCTCGGTCCTCGAGCTCGCTGGATCGCTCCTCGAGGGCGCGTGCGCGCTCGACGGCGCTTCGCGCATGCTCTTCGAGCATCGAGGCGCGTTGCTCCGCCTGCATCGCCCGCTCCTCGGATGCCGGGTCCGAGGTCGTGCTGGTCGCCTCTCGGAGGTTGTTCTGCGCCTCCTGCAGCTCGTCGAGCGTCTTCCGGTATTGATCCTGCAGCACATGCAGGCGCTCCTCCGCCGCGCGGGCGCGGTCCTCCGCCTTCCGTCTCGCGTCGCCTTCCTCCTTCACACCGGGGGAGGGCATGGCGATCGGTCGCCTCGCCGCCGCGACGACCGACCCGGCCACGCCCGTGCGGGTGACTCGCTCCGACCGCGCATCGAGGGGGTGGCGCCGGTCCCACACGAGCAGCCCTCCCACGAACAGGAGCGCGATGCCGCTGAACCACGCCATCGTTCGCCAGGGGCCCCCGGCGGAGTCGACCGGCCCCGCGGAGGTCGTCAGCTCGACGACGGCGGGGTCGCCGACGCCCGACTCGAACCGCATCGGCACCATCACGGAGACCGTTCCGTCGTTCGTCCTGATCTGTGGTTCCTCGCGCAGGGCGGAGCGGATCCGTTCACCCTCGCCGGCCAGCCGATTGCCGATGCGGCCCTCTTCGGTCGAGTACAGGATGTCCGCCGTCGGGGACCACAACGTGACCGAGTCGAAGTCGCTCGGGTCGATCACGACCCTGCCGATCTGATCGCTGAGCGTGGAGGTGCGCGAGCCGGACGCGACGGAGCCGAGGTCGTCGGGCTTGAGCACGAGGCCGAGCGACGCGTCGGTGATCGCCGTGGCCTGTTCCCGGATGTCGTCCAGGGCCGCGCCGCGAGCCCTGAAGCCCATCACCAGCGAGCCGATCACCCCCGTGAGCAGCAGCACGGCGAGGCTCATGGTCGCGATCCTGGCGATGCCCGTCCCGTTCTTCGTGGTGACCACAAGCGCTCCTGCCGAGGTCGGGTCTGGTCGTCGTTGGTTGGTTATCGGCAGGACTTCCGCACGGGTTCAGTCGGCCGAGTGGGGTCCGACACACCCCCATCCGTCCGGGTCCGAACGGCCTAGGGCCGCGTCATCGCGTGGCGCCCGCCACGACCACGGTCTCGCCGGTGAGGTCGTGCTTGTCGAGCACGATCAGGTCTTCGAGCATCTCTCGCATCTGCTCGACGTGGCTCACGAGCACGACGAGCCGGCGGGGATCGTCGGCCACGAGCCGCCCGACCCCGTCCATCGCCCGGTCGAGATGTTGGGGGTCGAGCGAGCCGAACCCCTCGTCGAGGAAGAACGCGTCGAGCCGGCCCCCACCCCGTGCCACCATCTCGGCGAGGGCGAGCGCCAGGGCGAGCGACGCGAGGAAGGTCTCTCCGCCGGAGAGGCTGTCGGCCCGCCGCTCGGTGCCCGCAGCGTTCATATCGAGGACCTCGAACCGGTCGTCGTCGGTGAACCGGTAGGCGTTGCCGCTGAGCTCCTCGAAGTGCAGGCTGCCGAGCCCCGCGAGCGCACGCCGCTCCTCCTCGAGCAGGAAGGCGAGGAACCGGCCCGGCTGCAGGTCGGACGTGAGGCGATCGGCGAGGTCGTGTTCGGTCCGAGCCGCCGCGATGCGCGCATCGAGATCGGCCCCGGCCTCGATCGTGGTTCGCAACCCGCGCACCTGCTCGTCGGCCGCACCGAGCTCGGCCGACGCCGCGGCGAGGGCCATCGTGAAGTCGGCGTCGGGGGCCAAGCCCGCGGCGGCGAGCACGTCGCGTGCGGTGGCGGCCGCCCGTTCCATCTCCCCGCGGGCGGCGGCGA
>DATFFT010000065.1:0-2017 GCA_035249905.1 Actinomycetota bacterium
GCGAACAGCGTGACACGGAGCATGTCAGGCAGAGTGTGATCGCTCACGATCCCACGACGCCAAGATCTCGCACGGGCACGATCGCGCGGGGGTCGTTGGTCGCGACGGCGTCGGCGCCGAGCGCGAACAGTTTCCGCGCGGATTCGGGATCGTCGGCGATCCACACTCCTAGGAGCATGCCATCCGCGTGGACGCGTTCCGCCAAGCCTTCGTCCGCATCGAGCACTTTCGAGACGAACGGCAGGACCCAGGGGTGCCCATCCGCTGCTGCGCGCCGCCGGGCCTCGTCCGCGTCCACGTCGTAGGAGGTGAGGAGCCCCGTGGGCACTTCCGGCGCGAGCTGTCGGCTGTGGGTGATCGAGGAGGGGTTGAAGCTCGAGACGATGACCTGGCCGGAGAAACCCACCGAGTCGAGCGCGGCGAGGGTCGCCTCGACGGCAGCCTCTCGTTCCGGCGTGTATCTCGGCTCCCCCGGCAGGTTCTTGATCTCGATGTCGGCGGCGGCGCGCCCGTTCAGGCATGCGAGCGTCTCATCAAGCGTCGGCACGCCGAGCTGCTGGATCTCCTCCAGCGTCATCTCCGACACTAGGCCCCGCCCATCGGTCGTCCTCGACACGTCCGGGTCGTGCATCACGACCGCATGGCCGTCGGCCGTCATGCGGACGTCGAACTCGACGGCATCTGCCCCGGCGTCGATCGCTGCCTCGAACGCTTCGATCGTGTTCTCGGGCTGCTCGATCGACGCGCCCCGGTGTGCCACGACCAACGGCCTCGCCGGCCGCTCGGCGCTCACGCCTGGCTCGCCGGGCACAGCGGCTCGACCGGGCACTCGGGACACTTCGGGTTCTTCGCCGTGCAGAGTGTGCGGCCGTGGTCGATCAGCACGTACGTGAAGTCGAACCAGCGGGCCTTCGGGATGCGCTCCATCAGCTGCGCCTCGATCTTGACCGGATCCTTCTGATCGGAGAGTCCGAGCCGGTTAGAGACGCGGTTGACGTGCGTGTCGACCGCGATCCCCTCGACGAGCCCGAAGGAGTTCCCGAGCACGATGTTCGCCGTCTTCCGGGCGACCCCGCGGAGCGTGAGCAGGTCCTCCATCGTTCCCGGCACCTCGCCGCCGTATTCCTCGACGATCCGGCGGCACGCCTCGCGGATCGAGATCGCCTTCTGGTTGAAGAAGCCCGTCGCGTGGATGTCGGCCTTCAGCTCGTCTTCGGGCACGCGCAGGTAATCCTCCGCGGTCCGGTACTTCTGGAACAGCGTCGCCGTGACCCTGTTCACCGTCTCGTCGGTGGACTGCGCCGAGAGCACCGTCGCGACCAGGCACTCGAGCGGGTTCGTGAAGTTGAGCGCCACCTTCGCGTCCGGGTACGCCTCGGACAGGCGCCGGACGATCTCAGGCGCGCGCTCCTCGATCGGATCGTCGCGGGTGAGCTGCTCCTTCGCGGGCACCCTCGGATGCTACTCGGACGTCACCGACCGCTTCGGCGAGTCGTTGACCACCAGCGTGAACACGTCGGGCCGACTGTAGTGGCCGACGGGATCGAACCGGTACCGCTGCGCCCGAGCGACCTGCGCGTCGATCTCGGCGGTGAGGATCCCCTCCTCCTCGACGAGCGGGCCGGCGAGCAGCTGACCGTCGGGGTCGACGATCGCCGACCAGCCGGGGTTCGCCCAGTCGTCCTCGCCGCCCCAGAGCTCACGGCCCGGGATGTCGTCGGGGATGTCGCTCCCCCGCAGCAGCGTGCACACGCCGATCACGTAGACCCGGCCCTCGCGGGCGATGTGCCGGAGGTTCGCGATCCAGTTCTCGTCGTTGTCCCACGTGGGCGCGGTCCAGATATCGACGCCTTTCGCGTAGATCGCGGTGCGCGCGAGCGGCATCATGTTCTCCCAGCAGATCAGCCCGCCCACCCGTCCGAAGGGCGTCTCGACGGGATCAAGGTCGGACCCGTCGCCGAGGCCCCAGACGAGCCGTTCCCCGCCGGTCGGCATCAGCTTGCGGTGCTTCCGCGCG
>DATFFT010000066.1:0-2635 GCA_035249905.1 Actinomycetota bacterium
AGCTTCCACTTCCCTACCTTCATATGACCCTCCTTCTCGGTGCCTGCACGTGAAAGTGAATGAGCACGGTGAGCCTACGCCAAGTCGTCCGACGGTTTCCACCCCGCCTCACGAGGATGCGACCGCCGCCGGCTCGGTCCCCTCGGGTTCCGCGTGCGGCGGGCCGCCCCGTCGACGCAGCGCGTCCCACATGCGATCCCACAGGCCCATGAGCCCGTCGGGGGAGACGATCACGATCGCCAGGAAGATGAATCCGATCACGGTGTTGAACGTGCCGCCGATCACCGGGAGGCCCGAGGACGGGATGCGATTGGTGATCTCGTTGTTGATCATGAGGAACGCGATCGCGCCGAGCCACGCGCCCTCGATGCGGCGGAGCCCGCCGATGACGGCGATCACGAGCATCTGAATCGTCGCGTCGAGGCCCATCGTCGTCGGCGAGAGCTGCCCGAACCACCACGCATTGAGGACCCCGGCAAGCGCGGCGATCAACGCGCCGATGCCGAAGGCGATCGTCCGGTGGAGGGCGACGTTGTACCCGAGCGACGCCATCCGCACGGGCTCGTCGCGAATGCCCTGGAGCGAGACGCCGAACGGCGTCCGGACGAGGTACCTGACCAGCAGATAGACGAAGACCGCGGTGATCAGCGTGATGTAGTAGAGGCGCTCTCTGTCCGTCACGATGTCCCCGATGAACCCGGGCGTGTAGGTGTCGACGCCGGCCACGGGCGAGAAGCCGCCGATCAGCGTCACCGACCCGACGAAGAGAAACGCGATGACGGTGTACGTCAGCGTCAGCATCAGGAAGTAGATGCCGTAGCTCCGCGATGCAACCGCGCCGAAGACGAGCCCGATGCCGACGGTGAGCAGGATCGCGGCCACGAGCCCGACCGTGGGGTCCCAGCCGAGCAGCAGGCCCTTGGTCTCCCCGCCCGGGACCCGCTGCGTGACCATGTTCGCGAGCGCGTAGCCCGCGATCCCCATCAGGCCGGTCTGCGCGAGCGAGATCATGCCGCCGTACGCCGAGAGGAAGATCAGGCTCGCAGCGCCGATGCCGAGGATGAGCGCCTGGGTGAGGATGGAGTTGAGCCAGAACTCACTGAACAGCGTCGGAGCGAGGACGGCGATCACGAGAGCCGCGACGCCGATGACACGCTCGGTCGCGAGCTTCGTCCGGTCGACCGTCAAGCCGCTCTCCCGAAGAGGCCCTGCGGGCGGAACGCGAGCACGAGGGCCATCAGCGCGAACGTGAGCACGACGGAGTACTGGGTGCAGCACTCGTTGCCGGTCGTCGGGAGATAGGCGACCGCGAAGGCGAACACGAGCCCGTAGAGCACGGAGCCAACGGCCGCACCCGCGAGCGAGCCCATGCCGCCGATGATCACCACGACGAGCGAGAACAGCAGCCATTCGCCATCGCGGCCCTGTGCGATCGACGCCTGGGAACCGCCGACGGTGGCGCCGAAGGCCGCCAGCGCCGAGCCGACGAGGAAGGCGAGCGCGAACGTCGTCTGGATGTTGATCCCGATCGCCGCAGTCATCTGCCGGTCGTCCACGCCCGCGCGGATGACCATGCCCGTCTTCGTCTTGTGCAGCCACAGGAAGAGCACGATCCCGACGGCGACGCCGAGCGCGAGCATCACGAGCCGCGAGAGCGAGTAGCTGACTCCGCCGACGTGCAGGTCGACCAGGCGGTTCGTCCAGCCCGGCCACGAGATGCTGACCGCGTTCCCGCCGAACTGCTGCGTGCCGGCGGGGACGGTCCGCGGGAAGTGCGCGATGACCTGGTCCGCCACGATCACCGAGACGGCGATGGTGATGAGCGCCTGCCGCAGGTCCTGCCCCTGGTTCCAGCGGAGCAGGAGCTGCTGCACGGCCAGCCCGAAGACGCCGATGCACACCATCGCGACGAGCCACGGGACGACCCACTCGAGCGTGTTCACCTCGGTCGGGTTCAGACCGAACCCGGACCCGGTCATCCGCTGCTGGATCTCGTATGCGATGTAGCCGCCGAGGAGGTAGAAGGCGCCGTGGGCCATGTTCACGACCCGCATCAATCCGAAGATGAGCGAGAACCCGCTCGCGACGATGAAGAGGAGCCCGGCGAAGGTGAGACCGTCGAGCACCGTCGTCAGGAACGTGCTCGGGTCGTCGAGCGCCGAGCCGGTGTTCGTCGTACGCCAGTTCCCGCCTCCGAACTCGTCCGGCGGGTCGGCGATGACGATCACGTAGAGGATCGCGAACACGACCAGCGCGGCCGCGGCGGCCCGCGGCACGGTTCCTACGACTCCCCAGGCGCGGATTCGCTCGGCCACCGGCCCGGCGAACGTACCAACCGGGCTGGCCGCTTTCAACGAGAACCTCGCGCGACTACCGGCGTTCCCAGGCGAGCCCGGCCGCGAGCACGACCTCGTCGGTCGGGGCGACGAGCTGCATGTTCCCGATCGCGAGGCCGGCCCAGCCCGTGAGATTCACCCAGCGCAGGAACGACGTGAGCGGGAGGCGCACCGCGAGCTCGTCGGCGTCTTCAGACGGGAGGTCGATCGCGTAGCACGGGCTGACGTAGAGGTCGACCTCGGGCTCGTACCGCCGCCACTCGTCGATCGCCCGATAGGCCGCTTCGATCTCGTCGGGG
>DATFFT010000067.1:0-13411 GCA_035249905.1 Actinomycetota bacterium
CGCGGCGGCCGCCGCGGCGTCGGCACGGAACCCCGCGCCGCCGACGACCTGACCGAGGCGCTCGGGCTCGGGCGTGAGGTGCGCGACGAGGCCTTCACCGTCGTAGCCGACCTCCCGCTCCCCCGGCGAACCCGCCCGGAACCACACCACGTCGCAGGCGGCCGCCGACGAGCGTGCGGCCGCCGCGGGGTCGTCGCGGTTGCCGACATGCGTGTCGTCGCGCACCTGGCGGGCGAAGATCCGCGTCTTCGCGTCGGCATATGCATCGAACGAGCCGTGCTCGTCGAGGTGGTCGGGCGCGAGGTTGAGCAGCACCGACACCCGTGGATGGAACGATCGCTGCATGCGCAGCTGGAACGAGGAGCACTCCACGACCAGCACCTCGTGTTCCTCACGGGCGGCCTGCGGGAACGGGTAGCCGATGTTGCCGCAGGCGACCGCGTCGACGCCCCAGGCCCGAAGGCAGGCCTCGATCATGCCCGTCGTCGTGGTCTTCCCGTTCGTGCCGGTCACCGCGATGTAGGGGACCTCCGCGAGCCGAGCGCCGAGCTCCATCTCGCTCCACACCGGGAGGCCGCGCTCGTGGGCCCAGGCGAGGATCGGCGAACGGGCGGGCACTCCCGGCCCGGTCACGACGAGTGACGCCCCGTCGAGGTGTGAGGGCTCGTGGCCGCCGGTCAGCATCTCGACCCCGGCCTCGCGAAGCGCGGCCACCGAGGATAGCTCCGACTCGGGCCGAGCATCGGTCACGCGGACCGTCGCGCCCTCGGCGGCGAGCACGCGTGCGGCCGAGGCTCCGGCCACGCCCGCGCCGACGACGACGACCCGCTGCCCGGCGAACCGGCCGCTCACTCGAGCCCTCCTCGCTGGATGAAGTCGGCGTAGAACAGCCCCAGCCCGACGGCGACGCAGAGGCCGGCGATGATCCAGAACCGCACGATCACGGTGAACTCGGGCCAGCCGGCCAGCTCGAAATGGTGATGGATGGGCGACATGCGGAAGATCCGCCGTCCGAACCCCCGGAACGAGATCACCTGCAGGATCACCGACATCGTCTCGATCACGAACAGCCCGCCGAGGATGACGAGGAGCAGCTGGGTGTTCGTCGTGATCGCGAGCGCGCCGAGCAGACCGCCGATCGCGAGCGAGCCCGTATCGCCCATGAAGATGCGCGCCGGGGCGGCGTTCCACCACAGGAACCCGGCCAACGCCCCCATCATGCCCGACGCGACGACGGCGTTGTCGAGCATCGCTGCGCCGTTCACATCGAAGCATCCCTGTCTCGCGATGCCTTCCGCCCCCACGCACAGGTGGCGGAACTCCCAGAACGCGATGACCACGTACGAGGCGAACACGAGGGCGCTCGACCCGGCAGCGAGCCCGTCCAGCCCGTCGGTGAGGTTCACCGCGTGCGAGGAGGCCGTCAGCATCAAGAAGACCCACACCAGGAAGAAGACGCCGAGCGCGAGCGCGGTCGGGCGGATGAAGGACAGGTTGGTCGAGATGCCGGTCTGGGAGCTCGACCGCGCCACGATCCATCCGAACAGCACCGAGACGATCGCGGTGCCACCGAACTTCTGGACCTTCGTCAGCCCGAGCGAGCGACGGTTCCGCACCTTCATGAAGTCGTCGAGGAACCCCACCAGCCCGAATCCGACGACGGCGATCACCAGCGCGAGCCCCACCACGGTGGGGGCTCCGCTCGTGACGCGGGCCGCGAGATACGCGAGGAGCAGTCCGACGAGGATCACGATGCCTCCCATCGTCGGCGTGCCCATCTTCTCCATGTGCGTGTGCGGACCGTCCTCGCGGATCCGCTGGCCCCATCCCCAGACGGTGAACGCCCGGATCGCGAGGGGGGTGCCGAGAAGCGTGACGGCCAAGCCGATCGCGCCGGCCACGAGGATGGAGATCACCGCAGCGCCTCCGCCAGCGACTCGAGTCCGGCGACGCGGGAACCCTTCACCAGCACCACGTCGCCGGAACGCGCTTGGGCGCGCACGTCGCTCAGGGCGTCGCCGGCATCGTCGTACGCGGCGACGTCGTCGGGTCGCGAGCCCTCACGGACGGCAGCCATCGCGATCAGCCTCGCGGGTTCGCCGACGGCGACGAGCCGATCGACGCGGAGCCGCGCCGCCAGGGCGCCGAGCCGCTCGTGCTCCTCGTCGGCGATCGGTCCCAGCTCGGCCATGTGTCCGAGCACCGCGATCATGCGACCCCCTCGTGCCATCGCGCGCGCCGCCTTCAGGGCAGCGGCCATCGACTCGGGGTTCGCGTTGTACGCATCGTTGATCACCACGACGCCGCCGGACGTCGAGAACGTCTCCATGCGCCAGCGGGAAACGGTTGCCGAACACAGTGCCCGCGCCACCTCCTCGAGCGGCACGCCGAGGATCGACCCGACGGCGGCGGCCGCGAGCGCATCGGGCACCATGTG
The DNA here is from genome assembly GCA_035249905.1 of Actinomycetota bacterium. GTDB lineage: Bacteria > Actinomycetota > UBA4738 > UBA4738 > HRBIN12 > JAOUEA01. The sequence continues at coordinate 2,438 of DATFFT010000067.1, forward strand.
CTCACCCGCGACGGCGAGCGTGACCGGCGCGCGGCCCTCGTCGGTCTGCAACGTGAACGACGCCGCGCCGTCCTCACCCATCGAGACGTCGGCGGCACGCACATCGGCGCCCGGATGTTCGCCGAAGGTCACGACGCGGCCCGGGTGACGTGATCCGAGCCCGGAGACGACCGGGTCGTCGGTGTTCAACACCGCCCACCCGTCGGGCGCCAGGGCCTCGACGGGCTCGGCCGCGGCCTCCACGATCGCGTCCCACGATCCGAAGATCTCGAGGTGGGCGAGCCCGACGTTGGTCACGACGACGATCGACGGCCTCACGATCTCGCACAGGGCGGCGACGTCGCCCTTGCGCCGCGCTCCCATCTCGGCGACGATCACCTCGGTCTCGGCGGTCGCGCCGAGCAGGGTCATCGGCAGGCCGATCTCGTTGTTGAACGAGCCGGGGCTCGCGTGGGTGACGAACCTCACCGAGGCGACCGCCGCCGTCATGTCCTTCGTGCTGGTCTTCCCATTGGCGCCGGTCACGGCCACGACGCGTGCGGTCAGCCGCCTCGCTTCGGCGGCGCCGAGCCGAACGAGCGCCGCGTCGGTGGAGCCGACGAGGATCGCCTGGCCGGCCGATGCGGTTCCCTCGGGCACGATCGCTCCCACCGCGCCGGCGCGGAAGGCGTCGTCGACGAAGTCCGCGCCGTCGGCACGTTCGCCCCTGAGCGCCACGAACAGGGCGCCGGGTCGAGCCATCCGGGAGTCGGTGACGACGTCGGTCACCTGCGCGTCGGCTCCGACGAGCCTACCGCCGACCTCCTCGGCGATCGTCGAGAGCGGCCGCGCGATCATCTGGAGCCCCCGAGCGACCGAAGAGCACGCCGAGCCTCCTCGCGATCGTCGAACTCGATCGTGCGGTCCGCGAATTCCTGGTAGCGCTCGTGACCCTTGCCGGCGATCACCACGGCATCGCCCGGCTCCGCCGTCGCGACGGCCCGATCGATCGCGGCTCGCCGGTCGGGCTCGATCACATAGTGCCCACCCCCTTCGGTGGCGCCCCGCTCGATCTCGGCGATGATCGCGAGCGGGTCCTCCGAGCGCGGGTTGTCGCTGGTGACGACCGTCAGATCTGCCGTCGAGGTGGCGGCCTTCCCCATCAGGGGTCGCTTGGCGCGGTCGCGGTCCCCCCCACAACCGAACACGACGATGAGCCGGCCCGATGTCAGCGGGCGCGTGGCCTGCAGCACGCCGAGGATGCTATCCGGCGTATGTGCGTAATCCACCACCACCAGGAACTCCTGCCCCTCCTCGATCGGCTCGACGCGGCCGGGAACCTCGCTCACGTCGGCGATGCCCGCGAGGGTCGCGTCGTCGTCCAGCCCCGCGGCCCGGGCCAGGGCGATCGACGCGAGACAGTTCGAGACGTTGAACCCACCCCGCAACCGAGAACGGACCCGCAGCTCGTCGACCCGGAACTCCAACCCCGTCCGCGACACGTGCAGGTCGGTCGCTCGCAGATCCGATCCGGCCGCCACCGAGAACGTCGAGACCGGGATCGTCGCCGACCCCGCGAGCCGTCGACCCCAGGGGTCGTCGGCGTTCACGATGCCTCGCCGGGCGAGCGACGGCGTGAAGAGCTCGGCCTTCGCCGAGAAGTACTCCTCCATCGACGCGTGGTAATCGAGATGATCCTGGGACAGGTTCGTGAACGCGACCGCGTCGAACACCACACCGCCCACGCGGTCCTGATCGAGGGCGTGGGACGAGACCTCCATCGCCACGACGTCGATCTCGGCTTCCCGCATGCGAGCGAGCAGCCGGTGCAGGTCGGGGGCCTCCGGTGTCGTCCGGTCGAGGGGCACGGGGGCCCCGTCGACACGGGCGCCGGTCGTGCCGATCATCCCCGGGCGCCGGCCGGACCGGCGCACGATCGCCTCCAGGAGGTGGGTGACCGTCGTCTTCCCGTTCGTCCCGGTCACCCCGAGCATCGTCATGCCGGGCGCCGGGTCGCGGAACGCGACGGCCGAGATCGGCCCCATCGCCGCACGCACGGAGGGCACGCATACCTGGGTGGCGGGCAGATCGAGCCAGCGCTCCACCACGATCGCCGCGGCCCCGGCATCGAGTGCGTCCCGCGCGTAGTCGTGCCCGTCCATCGACCCGCCGGGCACGCAGAAGAACACGGCGCCGGCGCCGACCGCACGCGAGTCGTACGCCACGTCGAGGATGGACACGGCGAGATCGCCGCGCGTCTCGGCCGCCGGCACGGCCTCGACGAGCGCCGACAACGGTATCGGCGGGAACGCAGGCGAGGACACCTTCGAGGGGGAACCAGGAGGGGAAGACACCGGTTCGCAGCTTACCCGTGCTCCCGGCCTCCGGCCGGTAGCCATCAGGACGTTCCTGCGTGCGGCGGAAGAGCCACCGGTGGTGCTGCCGGGATCGCGAGACGCTGGATCGCGTAGCGCGCGATCTCCTGGAACAGCGGCGCGGCCGCGAGGCCACCGTAGACCGTGCGAGGCTCATCGATCGACACCGCGATCACCACGCGCGGGTCGGCGGCGGGCAGGAACCCCGCGAACGACGCGTGGTAGCGCTGCACGTATCGTCCGGCCACGAGCTTGCGCGAGGTTCCGGTCTTGCCCGCCACCTGGTAGCCGGGGATCTGCGCGTTGACCCCGGTCCCCTCTTCCACGGCCGCCGCCAGCATCCGGGTGAGCAGCGCCGCCGTATCGGGGCGGATCACCCGTCGATCCTTCCGCGTCGACGCCCGATCGAACGTACCGTCGGGCCCTTCGAACCCTCGCACGAGCTTCGGCTGCCTCCACACGCCGTCGTTGGCGATGGTCGCGTAGACGTTCGCCAGCTGCATGGGTGTCACCGAGATGCCTTGGCCGTATGAGACCGTCGCCCGGATCACCTCGTCCCATCGGTCTCCCGGCAGGAGCACGCCGGAGGCCTCGCCCGGGAAGCCGATCCCGGTCGCCCGTCCATAGCCGAACTTCCTCATGAAGGAGTCGAGGGTCTCGCTTCCGACCTGTTCGGCGATCAAGGCGGCTCCGATGTTGCTCGACTCGGTGATGATGTCGCCGATCGTCATCGACTCCACGGGGTGAACGTGCGAGTCGCGGATCGTGAACGGGCCGACCTCCATGCTCGCCGGAACGGCGAACCGCCGCTGCAACGAGACCGCGCCGGTCTCGAGCGCCGCGGCGGCCGTGATGATCTTGTTCACCGAGCCCGGCTCGAAGGCGTCGGTCACGGCGCGGTTGCGCATCGCCTCGAGCGGCGCGTCACCGAAGTCGTTGGGGTCGAACCACGGATAGGTCGCCATGGCGAGCACCTCGCCGGTCGCTGGATCCATCACGACCGCCGTGCCGCCCAGCGCGCCGTTCGCCCTCACCGCGCGTTCCAGGGCCGCCTGGACCATGTACTGCATCTGCCGGTCGAGCGTGGTGAGGACCGTCGACCCCGGAACCGGCTCGACCGTGCGATCCAGGCCCGTCGAGATCGCGAGACCGTCGGCCGACAGCTCGACCGTCCGCTCCCCCGGGGTGCCGGCGAGCTCGTCGTCGAAGGCGCTCTCGAGCCCGGCCGCCCCCTCCCCGTCGATGTTGACGAACCCGAGCACCTGGGCCGCGAGCACGTCGGCCGGGTAGTAGCGCTCCGGCACCTCGAGGAAGCCGATGCCCGGCAGCGCGAGGGCCTCGAGGTCCTCGGCCACCTCCAGGTCGACCTGGCGGTCGATGTAGACGAACGTGCCGTCGCCCTCCAGCGCTCGCCGCACCTCTCGCGCAGGCAGATCCAACACCTCCGCGATCGTCTCCGCCTCGCCCTCGGGGTCAACGACGTAGCTCGGATCGACGTAGATGTCCCGCGCCTCGCGTGACACGGCCAGCGGCACGCCGGAGCGATCGACGATCTCGCCGCGCGCGGCAGGCAGCGTGATCGACCGCACGCGTTGCTGCAGGCCGAGCGCCTCGAGCTCCGGGTTGTCACGCACCTGCAGGGACGCCAGCCGCACCACGATCCCCGCGAACGCCAGCAGCATCAGGGCCAGCATCGCGACGAGCCTGGTGACCGGCGGGCGCCTCATGCGCCGTCGCCCTGCGCGCCGGAGGTGTCGGGGCGTTCGCCGGGCACTCGCAGGATCACGGAATCCCCCGGAGCGGGCACGGCCATGCCCACCGTGTCGGCCCACTCCCCGATGCGGGAGGGCGATGAGAGGCGAGCGGCCTCGATGCCCAGCTCATCGTTCACCTCGCGCAACCGCCGGACCTGGCTCTGCACGGCGGTCGTCCGGTAGGTCGCGTCCACGACGACCGCGTTCAGGGCCACCACGGTGAACACGAGCGAGGAGACGACGATCGCGGCGAGGACCCAGAACGCGGGGGTGGACCCGCGGCGCGCCCGACGCTGGGGAGGGGTGGAGGGGGTCGGGCGCGCCGCGAGGCGCCGCGTCAGTGGCGCTTCACGTTCGGCGACACTGGGTGGAGGGAGCTGTCTGGCCGGGGTGCTCACGCCGCCGCCTCGGCACGTTCGGCGGCCCGCAGGATCGCGCTGCGCGATCGTGGGTTGCGCGCGACCTCCTCATCGGAGGGACGGATCGGCTTCCTGGTCAACACCGTGAGACGGTCGTCGTCGCGGAAGGCCCGCTTGACGATGCGGTCTTCCACGGAGTGGTACGCGATCGTCACCACGCGGCCCCCGGGAGCGAGGAGCCCGGCCGCCTGAGGCAGGGAGGCGGCGAGCTCCTCGGTCTCCCGGTTGACCGCGATGCGGAGCGCCTGGAACGTGCGACGCGCGGGGTGGGGGCCCCCCGGTCGTCGTCCAACGGCGCCCACGATCACGCCGGCGAGCTGGTCGGTGGTCGAGATCGGCCGCCGGCGTACGATCGCCCGCGCGATGCGGCGCGACCGGCGCTCGTCGCCGAGCTGGAAGATCAGGTCGGCCAGCTCGCCTTCGGGCAACGTGTTCACGAGGTCGGCGGCCGACGGCTCGTCGGCGCCCGCGCCGGCCATCCGCATGTCGAGCGGACCGTCGGCCCGATAGCCGAAGCCGCGCTCGGGGGTGTCGAGCTGCATCGACGAGACGCCGAGGTCGTAGAGCACCCCGTTGACCGGTCCGCCGGTGACCCCGGCGTCCACCTCCGCGAAGGTCGTGCGGACCGAACGGAATCGCTCGCCGAACTGCGCCAGCCGTTCGCGGGCCAGCGCCAGCGCATCGGGATCGCGGTCGATCCCGATCACGTGGCCGACGCCGGCGTCCAGCAGCGCATGCGTGTGTCCGCCGGCGCCGAGCGTCATGTCCACCACCGTGGCCCGGGGGACACCGCCGACCAGGAAGTGCAGGACCTCGGCCACCATGACCGGTTCGTGAGGCGAACCGCCGGCCCGGCGCCGTTCATCCACGTCAACCCAGCTGCCCGGCGAGGATGCCGATGCCGATCGAGACGAGCAGCGTCAACGCCGTCATGCCGATCAGCGACAGGCTCTGCCGCACCTCGGTGCCGAGCTTCGTCTGCTCGGCGGCATCGGGATCGGTCGTCGCCATGTGCGTGCTACCTCCTGGGATCGAGCGCACCGGTCTGGTACGCGTCGGTGAAGCCTTGCGTGTAGCTCTCGTACGTCTGGCGATCCCAGACCTCCATGCGATCACGCACGCCGAGCACCACGACCTCCTTGTCGATGTCGACGGCCTCGCGCAACCGCTGCGGGATCGTCACCCGCCCCTGCCCGTCGAGCCTCGCCTCCTCGGAGGAGCCGAAGAACATGCGCGAGTACGCCCGGCCGTCCGCGTCGGAAAGGGGTGGAGACGCGACCTCGTCGGAGCGCCGCTCCCACTCGGCCCTGGGGAAGACGTAGAGGCAGCGGTCCTGTCCCACGGTGATCCAGCAGCCGTCGACGAACGCGGCCCGGAACTTCGCCGGGAGCGAGACCCTGCCCTTCGGGTCGAGCTGGTAGCTGTGCGTGCCGAGCAGTTCGGCCACGCCTCCTCCCCTTTCCTCCACTGAGCCACACGTTTATGCCACCAACCCTCCACTACGTCAACGTGAACATGTGTTCGACGCTCGCGCGCACGGGGTCACGGCGCCGTCGAAGGGGTTGCACGACCGTTGGTACCGCACCGGATCGGCACCGCGAGGGGGCGGATCCCGGGTGGGGCTCTAGATCAGGAAGGATTCCCAGCCCGGCTCGAGATGGCCGAGCGTGAGGTGGAAGCCGTCACGGGGCGCATAGGGCTGCCGTCGCAGTCGGAAGCCGGCCTCGGCGGGCGTGCGGTCCTCCTTCTTCGCATTGCACCGGCGACAGGCCGCGACGACGTTCTCCCATGCGTGCATGCCCCCCCGAGAGCGTGGCAGGACGTGATCGAGGTTCTCGGCCGTGGATCCGCAGTACTGACAGGCCCACTCGTCGCGAGCGAACACCGCCCGGCGGGTGAGGGGCGCGTGCAGCCGGTAGGGCACGCGAACGTATCGGCGCAGGCGCACGACCGAGGGCGCCTCGAGCACGAGATGCTCCGAGTGGAAGATCATGCCGTTGGAGAGCACGACCTCGGCCTTCTCCTTCAGCACGAGCACCACGGCACGGCGCGCCGGCACGACCGCCAACGGCAGGTCGGTCGCGTTGAGGACGAGCGCACGTCCCATGGCGGCAAGTCTACCGGCGGCTCGCCGCGCAGGAGGTCTCGACACGCAGAATCACAACGGTGTAATCTCTCGGGCGGCGGCCGGGCCGCACGCGATGCCTGGAGTTGCGAAGGGGCCGCGCGGGGCGTCCGCGGATCCCGGCCCGGTCGCCGACATCGCCGTCGAGCGGCGCCTTCCTCCCGGTCGTTCAGGCGCCGGAACCCCCTCTGCCTTCCACGGCATCTGGCGTACCATGACCGGGTTGCCCCTGTCGGAATCCGCGCGGCGAGTCGGAGGTGTCGTTTGGAGGTCGAGGAACGCTCCCAAGATTGGACGCGGTTCGCCGCTCGCTTCCACGAGATCGAGGCAAACGTCGAGCGGGTCGTACGCGGCAAACACGCCGAGATTCGACTCGCACTCGTCGCGCTGATCGGCGAAGGACATCTGTTGATCGAGGACGTGCCCGGCGTCGGCAAGACGATGCTCGCGAAGTCGATCGCTCGATCGATCGACTGTTCGTTCCGGCGCATCCAGTTCACTCCGGACCTGTTGCCCACCGACGTGACCGGAGTGAACGTGTTCAACCAGGAACAGCGCGACTTCGAGTTCAAGCCGGGAGCGATCTTCGCGAACATCGTGCTCGGCGATGAGATCAATCGCGCGTCGCCGAAGACCCAGTCGGCGCTGCTGGAGTGCATGGAGGAGCGCCAGGTCACGATCGACACCGAGACCCATCCGCTCGGAACCCCGTTCATGGTCATCGCGACGCAGAACCCGATCGAACACGAGGGAACGTATCCGCTGCCCGAGGCTCAGCTCGACCGGTTCATGATGCGCTTGTCGATCGGGTATCCCAGCGCCGACATCGAGGCGCAGATCCTCGACAGCCACTCCACCGATGCGCGCCCGCTCGAGGAGATCTCGGCGGTGAACGACGCCCCGGGTGTCGCCGAGATGATCGATCAGGCACGGCGGGTGCACGTGGCGCCCGCCCTGCGCCGCTACATCGTCGACATCGTCGAGGCCACCCGGCGTCACGGCGACGTCTACCTGGGCGCGAGCCCGCGAGCGTCGCTGATGATCCTTCGAGCGGCGCGGGCCTTCGCGGCGGCCGACGAACGCGACTTCGTGATCCCCGACGACGTCAAGGCGCTGGCCGTGCCGGCGTTGGCGCACCGCATCATCGTGACGGCCGATGCCGTGATGACGGGTCGGTCCACGAACGTGGTGCTCGAGGAGATCCTCGACGAGGTGCCGGTCCCGGTGGCGGAGAACCCCTGATGCCGTCGGGCCGGGGGCTCGTCGTCTTCGGCGCCGGCCTGGCGATGTGGGTCACGGCGCGCATCGTGGGCTCCTCGGGCATCGAGGTCGTCGGCATCGGTCTCGTGGCGCTGCCGTTCCTCTCCGGCGCGTTCGTGCGGTGGGGGCGAACGAGGCTCCGCATCCGACGCCGGCTCTCCGACGTCCGCGTGCCGCCGGGAACCAGGGTGACGGTGCAGCTCGAGATCGAGAACGAGGCTCCTGTTCCCTCGCCGTTCCTGTTGCTCGAGGACCGGTTGCCCGCCGACCTCGGCAGGCCCGCCAGGCTCGTGGTCTCGGGCCTGCCCGCCAGGGACCACGAGCAGGTCGCCTATTCGGTGCTGCCGCAGACGCGCGGGCGTTACCGGCTCGGGCCGCTCTCGGTCGATGTCACCGATCCCTTCGCGCTCACGCGCCAGCGTCTGGAGTTCGATGAGATCGACGAACTCCTCGTCACGCCGGAGATCGAGGATCTGTTCGCCGATCCCGACCAGGGGCTCGGACCGAACTGGGGGGCCGCGCGGGCCCGGCAGCTGTTCCGCACAGGCGAGGAGTACTACACGATGCGGCAGTACCAGGTCGGCGACGACCTGCGCCGCATCCACTGGCCATCGGTCGCTCGCACCGGCGACCTGATGATCCGGCAGGACGAGTCGTCCAAGCGCGCCACGGGACTCGTCTTCCTCGACAATCGGGGGCATACGCTGGGGCACTCCCGTTCACCGGCGTTCGAGCGAGCCGTGTCGGTGGCGGCCACGCTCGGAGTGCAGCTCGCGCGGAGAGGCTTCGCGCTCCGTCTCGGCACGACGGAAGCGCCGCCCGCGAGCCTCAGCGAGGAACGGCTCCTCGACGCGCTCGCCGGCATCACTCACGCCTCGGCACGTTCGGTCGGCCCGTCGCTGGCGCACCTGCGGACCGGCGCCTCGACCGAGACCTCCCTCGTCTACGTTGCCGCGCCGCCCGCGCCCGGAGAGCTCCCCTCGTTGATCCGCGCCGGGGCCGGGTTCGGCCCGAAGCTCGTGGTCCTCGTGCACCCGGTCGATCCGCTGAGCCTCCCGCCCGGACGCGCCGCCCAGCTCGAGGGTCGCGCGACCCAGGCGACGCTGGCGTTCGCCCGCGCCGGATGGGACTGCATCGTCTTGACCCCCTCGACGACGTTGAAGGAACGATGGCACGCACCCAGGGAACGTCCGCTCGCACGCAGCGTCTGACCGCCGGCGTGGCGACCGCGCTCGTCGCCGCGGCGTCGGCGCTCGCCCTCGGGCGGGTCTTCGAGGGCAACGGCCCGACCCTCCGCCTGCTCCTCGCGGGCTTGATCTCCGCCGTGATCGCCACCCTGCTGGAGCGCCGGAGCCTCGTGCTCGCCTCGATCGCGAGCCTCATCGGCTTCGCGATCGCGATCGGGCTGCTCGTCTTCCCCGACACGACATGGTTCGGGCTCCCGACGGCCGAGACGCTCCGGGCAGCGCTCGATGCAGCAGCCCGCGTGGGCGACCAAGCGAGGGTGCAGGTCGCGCCGGCGCCGCCCCTGCGGCCGTTGATGCTGGCGGGCGCGGCAGGGGTGTGGGCCGCGGTCTTCGCTGCGCATTCCCTGGCGTTTCGGGCCGGTAGCCCGCTGCTCGCGTTGATGCCGCCCGTGGCCCTGGTCGGGTTCGCCGACTCCGTGCTCGAGGACGTGATCAGGCCGATCTTCGGGTTGCTGTTCCTCGCCGCCGCCGCCGCCATACTGTTCGCTGACGGACTCCGGCGCGTGCAGGGATGGGGTCCCGTCTGGACCGGCCCCGGCCGGGCCGCCCGGCTGGACGTCGCGGCAGGGCGGGGCGCGAGGCGCGTCGCCGCGGGGGCCGTCATGGTCGCCGCGTTGGCCCCGATCGTCGTGCCGGGCTTCGGATCGCAAGGGGTGATCGACTTCTCGACCTCGGGCGACGATCGACTCCGGATCGACCCGCTCGTCTCGGTGCAGAACGGGCTGCAGCGCGACGACCAGGTTCCCTACTTCGAGGTCGAGGCCGACGTGGGGCGGTACTGGCGCCTCGTCGCCCTTCCGAATTTCGACGGCCGCGTCTGGAGACCGGATGCCGATCCGGCGGTTGTGCCGGTCGTGCCGGGAGGACAGCTCGTCTCCTCCGCGCCCGCCGACCGGACCGAGGAGACGACCGAGGTGACGTTCACGACGACCGGTGAGCTCGATCTTCCCTGGCTCCCGATGCCTCATCCCCCGCTGTCGACCACGGCGCCGATCGACGGCATGCGGTGGGATCCCGAGGGAGGCTCGATCGCCATCGACGAGGGCCTCGGCGAGGGCCTCACGTATTCCGTGACCGCCGACGTCGTCCAGCCGAGCCCCGACGAGCTACGTCAGGAACAGCCGACCGCGACCGAGAGCGGTGTCCGGTACACCCTCGTGCCGCCCGATCTGCCAGACGAGATCGGGAACGAGGCCTCGCGATGGACGCTCGGCTCGGGCGCGACCATGTACGACAAGATCATCGCGATCCAGGAACGGCTCACCGATACCACCGAGTTCACCTACGACGAAGACGTGCCCGCCTCGTCGAGCGATCGGGCGATGGTGGAGTTCCTGACCGTCACGAAGCGGGGGTTCTGCCAGCAGTTCGCGGCCACGATGGCCACGATGCTCCGCACGCTGAGCATCCCCGCGAGGCTGGCCGTGGGATTCACCCCGGGGGAGATCAAGGGGTCCTCCGATCGGTTGGTCGTCACCAACCACAACCTGCACGTATGGGTCGAGGTGCTGTTCCCGTCCTACGGTTGGGTGCCGTTCGAGCCGACCCCCAACCGCCAGAACCTGGTCGCATATCCCTATCTCGATCCCGACGCCGAGGAGCCCTGCGTGAACGCCGACGGCTCCCCGTGCGCTCCGACCGAGGGCCGCGATCCGAGGGGACCCCTCTACGACCTGGAGAACCCCTTCGGCCTCACCGCTGCCGAGCGGGAGGGCCTCGCCGGGCGTGGCCCGATCCGAGGTCCCGGTGAGCCGCTGTTGATCGGCGTCGCGAACGCGGCGCCCGGTCCCGGTCCCCTCTCGGCCCGCAACGTCG
>DATFFT010000068.1:0-2922 GCA_035249905.1 Actinomycetota bacterium
CGCGCCACCTGGTCCTCGATGATGTTCGTCGGCGTCCAGTCCGGGAGCAGGTCGCACCCGTCGTAGAGGAACCGCTTCAACACGTCCTGGCCGTGGCGCGTGTGCGACACCTCGGGATGGAACTGCACGGCGTACATACCGCGCGAGGGATCCTCCATCGCCGCGATCGGGATCTGCTCGGTCCTCGCCGTGACCCGGAACCCCTCGGGCGCCCGCGTCACGGCATCGCCGTGCGACATCCAGACGAGGTCGTTCGCGGGAAGATCCTGCAGCAGGACGCCCGGGCCGCGATCGTCGATCGACAGCGACGTCCCCCCGTACTCGCGCCGGCCGGTGGCCGCGACCTCGCCATCGAGGGCCTGCGCCATCAGCTGGTGCCCGTAGCAGATGCCGAGCACGGGCACCCGGAGCTCGAGGAGACCCGGGTCGACCTGTGGAGCACCATCCGCGTACACGGACGCCGGACCGCCGCTGAGGATCAATCCTGCGGGCCGCCGGGCCCGCAGCTCCTCGGGCGTGATGTCGTGAGGAACGATCTCCGAGAAGACGTGCGCCTCGCGCACACGCCGGGCGATCAGCTGCGCGTACTGCGCGCCGAGGTCCACCACGAGGACCGGGCGCGGAGCGTCGGCGCGGCTGTTCAGTGGCCCATCCCCACGTGCTGCTGGGTCTGGTAGGTCTTCCCCTCGGTCTTGATCGACGGCGCGATCACGAGCTCCGCCTTCTGGAACTCCTTGATCGTCTCGTAGCCCGTGGTGGCCATCGACGTCTGCAGCGCTCCGAACAGGTTGAACGTGCCGTCGTTCTCGTGTGCGGGCCCCACCAGGATCTCCTCGATCGAGGCCACCTGCTGCGTCTTCACCCGCGCCCCACGGGGCAGCGTCGGGTGGAACGTCGCCATGCCCCAGTGATACCCGCGCCCGGGCGCCTCGTAGGCCCTGGTCATCGGCGAACCGATCATCACCGCGTCGGCGCCGCACGCGATCGCCTTCGCGATGTCACCGCCCGTGCGCATGCCGCCGTCGGCGATCACGTGGCAGTACCGACCGGTCTCGTGCTGGTGTTCCCGTCGAGCGGCCGCGGCGTCGGCGATCGCGGTGGCCTGTGGCACGCCCACACCCAGCACACCGCGGGTCGTGCACGCGTTGCCCGGCCCGACGCCCACGAGGACCCCGACCGCGCCCGTGCGCATCAGGTGCAAGGCGGTCGAGTACGACGCACAGCCCCCGACGATCACCGGGATGTCGAAGGCGGGCACGAACTCCTTCAGGTTCAGCGGCTCGTGGTTGCTCGAGACGTGCTCGCCGGAGACCACGGTGCCCTGGATCACCAGGACGTCGAGGCCTGCGTCGAGCACGAGCTTCGAGTAGCGCTCCACGCGCTGGGGCGTGAGCGAGGCGCACGAGACGACGCCGCCTGCCTTGATCTCCTCGATCCGGCGGCCGATCAGCTCTTCCTTGACGGGCTCGGCGTAGAGCTCCTGCATGCGCCGTGTCGCCTTCTCGTCCGGCAGCGAGGCGATCTCCTCGTAGATCGGCTCGGGATCCTCGTAGCGAGTCCAGAGCCCCTCGAGGTTGAGGCAGGCCAGGCCACCGACCCTGCCGACCTCGATCGCGGTCGCCGGCGAGACGGCGGCGTCCATGGCGCTCGCCATCATCGGAAGCCGGAACGTGTACGCATCGATCTCCCACTCGATGCTCACGTCCTCGGGATCACGCGTGCGCCTCGACGGAACGATGGCGACCTCGTCGAACGCGTAGGCTCGCCGGGCGGTCTTCCCGATGCCGATCTCGAACTCCATGCCTTCCCCACCCCTGTCTCGCGCGGAAACGCAGAACGCCCACCGGTCTCCCGATGGGCGCTACTCCTTCATGACCGAAGGGTAACAGACCCCCTCCGGCGCCCCGGCGATGCCGGAACATCGTCGCGGGTCACACCGAGTGGTCTCCGGTGTTGGGATGATGCTGCGATGCACGAGATCGCCGTCCCGCCGCAGAGCTCGGCCGTGTTCGACGAGCTGACCCGGCCCTCGGACCTACGCCGCTACGAGCGGGCCGTCGCGACCGCCGCCGCCGGGCTCGACGGACACACCTGGTGGCACGTGAACTCGACCGCCGACGGCGGCGGCGTCGCGGAGCTGCTACACGCCCTGCTCGGCTACCCGCTCGACGCCGGAGTCAGGACGAGGTGGCTCGTGATCGAGGGCGGCCCCCCGTTCTTCGAGGTCACGAAGCGCGTGCACAACCGGCTCCACGGCGCCCCCGGAGACGGCGGCCCGCTCGGGCCCGATGAGCGATCCGTCTACGACGCGACGCTCCGCCACGAGCTCCAGCTGCTCGCATCCCTCGTGCGACCCGGCGACGTCGTGACGCTGCACGACCCGCAGACGGTCGGTCTGGCGCCGCTCCTGGGCGCGACCGGCGCTCAGGTGATCTGGGTCTGTCACGTCGGCATCGACACTGCGAACGACCTCGCTCGCGAAGCGTGGCGGTTCCTGCTCGGCGACGCACGGGCCGCCGCAGCCACCGTGTTCACTCGAGGCCCCTACGTGTGGGACGACCTCGACCCCGCCAAGGTCGCGATCATCCCACCGTGCATCGACGCGACCTCGCCCAAGAACGTGCCGATCGAACACGCCACGGTGGCCGCCGTGCTCGCCGCGGCAGGAGTGCTCGAGGCGCCGAGCGGGGACCCGACCGTGCCGCTGGCCGACGGCTCGTCGATCAGGGTCGGCCGCGCGGCCGAGATGATCGAACGCGCCCCCGTGCCGGCCACCGCGCCCCTCGTGGTGCAGGTCTCCCGATGGGACCGCTTGAAGGATCCCGTGGGCGTGCTGAACGGGTTCGCCGCCGGGGTTCCCCACGATCTCGACGCGCATCTGCTGCTGGCCGGACCGCAGGTCGAGACCGTCTCCGACGACCC
>DATFFT010000069.1:0-7161 GCA_035249905.1 Actinomycetota bacterium
TCATCCCGGGAAGGGCCTCGATCTCCTCGTGTCGACGAAGCTCGCCGACACGTTCCTGCCCGAGCTGGCGGCCCTCGAGCTCGAGCAGGACCCGGTGCATCATCACAAGGACGTGCTGCGGCACACCTACGCGGTGATCGAGCGCTGCGAGCGCGACGAGGTGCTGAGGCTCGCCGCGTTGCTGCACGACATCGGGAAGCCCTCGACCCGGCAGATCACCCCCGAGGGCGTGCAGTTCCATCATCACGAGGTGGTGGGCGCCCGCATGGCCGAGAAGCGCCTGCGCGAGCTCCGGTATCCGAACGGGGTGGTCGACGACGTGAGGAAGCTCGTCGAGATGCACCTTCGCTTCCACGGGTACGGCGAGGGCTGGAGCGACTCAGCCGTCCGACGGTACGTGCGCGACGCCGGCCCGCTGCTCGACAAGCTGAACCAACTCTCGCGCGCCGACGTGACCACGCGGAACGAGCGGCGCGCCGCGAAGTTCCAGGCGTTGCAGGACGACCTCGAGGAGCGGATCGCCCGCCTCGCCGAGCAGGAGAACCTCGATTCGCTCCGTCCGCCCCTCGACGGAAAACAGGTCATGGACCATCTCGGCATCGAGCCCGGGCCGCTGGTCGGCGACGCGCTCGAGTTCCTGATGGAGCTGCGATTGGAACGCGGCCCGATCCCCGACGAGGAGGCCTACGGCCTGCTCGACGCCTGGGCGAAGGAGCGCGGCCTCACGGCCTAACGACATGGCCGCCACCACGACCGCCGACGTCGACCCCGAGCGCGGGCTCACCGCCGCCGAGGTCGCCGAGCGCGTCGCGCGCGGCCAGGTCAACGACGTTCCCGCGGCGCCGACGCGAACGGTCGCGCAGATCGTGCGCGCCAACGTGTTCACGCGCTTCAACGCGATCCTCGGCGCGATGCTCGCGATCATCCTCGTCGTCGGCCCGCTGCAGGACGCCCTGTTCGGCATCGTGCTGATCGCGAACGCGGGCATCGGCATCGTGCAGGAGCTGCGCGCGAAGCGCACGCTCGACCGGCTCACCGTGCTCACCGCCCCGAAGGCCCGCGTCGTGCGCGACGGTGGGGTCCAAGAGCTCGCGGTCGGCGACGTCGTGCTCGACGACGTGCTCGACGCGCCCGCCGGCTCGGAGATCGTCGTCGACGGGGAAGTGCTCGCCTCCCGCGGGCTTGAGGTCGACGAGTCCCTGCTCACGGGCGAGGCCGATCCTGTCGACAAGTCGCCCGGCGACGAGGTGCTGAGCGGCTCCTTCGTGGCGGCCGGCGCCGGGCGGTACCGGGCCACCAAGGTCGGCGCGGAGGCGTACGCCGTCCAGCTGGCCGAGGACGCCCGCCGCTTCACGCTCACGAGGTCCGAGCTGCGCTCGGGCATCGACACGATCCTCACGTACGTGACGTTCGCGATCGTGCCGACCGCCGCACTGCTGTTCCTCAGTCAGATCCGGGCCGTTCCGGGCGACTGGAGGGAGGCGATGTCGGGCGCGGTGGCCGGCACGGTCGCGATGGTGCCGGAAGGGCTGGTGCTGCTCACCTCGCTGGCGTTCGCCGTCGCCGTCGTGCGCCTGGCGCAGCGCAAGGTGCTCGTGCAGGAGTTGCCGGCCGTGGAAGGCCTTGCGCGCGTCGACGTGCTCTGCATCGACAAGACCGGCACGCTCACCGAGGGCAAGCTCGCCGTGGAGGACGTCGAGCCGCTCGACGGGAACGGTCAGCTCCTGGAGACCGCGCTCGGCGCCCTCGCCGCCGCTGACCCCTCGCCCAACGCGACGACGACGGCGATCGCGGAGCGGTTCGCGGACTCGAGCGGCTGGCAGGCCGCCGACGGTGTGCCGTTCTCCTCGGCGAGGAAATGGAGCGGCTCGGCCTTCGACGGAGAAGGGGCCTGGTTCCTCGGCGCTCCCGACGTGATGCTCGTCGCGATCGCCGACGCCGGATCGGTGGGCGAGCGCGTGCACGAGCTCGCCGACCAGGGCCAGCGGGTGCTGCTCGTCGCTCACGCTCGCGCGCTCACCGGCGATCGGCTTCCATCCGACCTCGAGGTGGCGGGGCTCGCGATCCTGGGGGACCGGCCACGCCCCGACGCCGCCGACACCCTGCGGTACTTCCGGCAGCAGGACGTGACCGTGAAGGTGATCTCCGGCGACGATCCACGCACGGTCGGGGCGATCGCGTCCCGGCTCGGCCTCGAGGGGGCCGATGAGCCGATCGACGCGCGGGGCCTGCCCGAGGACTCCGACGAGCTGGCTGGGGTCCTCGAGGCCCACTCGGTGTTCGGTCGTGTCACGCCGCAGCAGAAGCGCGCGATGGTGCAGGCCCTGCAGTCCCACGGGCACACGGTGGCGATGACCGGCGACGGGGTGAACGACGCGCTCGCGCTGAAGGACGCCGACATCGGGGTGGCGATGGGGTCGGGAAGCGACGCGACCCGCGCGGTCGCCCAGCTCGTGCTGCTGGATTCCACCTTCGACTCGCTGCCGCCCGTCGTCGCCGAAGGCCGCCGCGTGCTCGGCAACATCGAGCGCACGAGCGGCCTGTACCTCAACAAGACCGTCTACGCGATGCTCATCTCACTCGCGACCGGCGTGCTCGGGTTCGTGTTCCCGTTCCTGCCTCGGCACCTGACGCTGGTCGGCGCGCTCACGATCGGCATCCCCTCGTTCTTCCTCGCCCTCGCGCCCAACACCGACCGCTTCCGGCCGGGGTTCGTGAAGCGCGTGCTTCGGTTCGCGATCCCGACGGGCACGCTCGCGGCCATCGCGACCCTGCTCGCGTACTCGCTCGCCCGTGACGAGCCGGGCGTCTCGCTCGTCGAGGCCCAGACCACCGCGGTCATGGTGCTCACGTGGATCGGCTTCCTCGTGCTCTCGATCATCGCGGCGCCCCTCACGAGGGCGCGGCTCGCGTTGATCTGGGCGATGGCGGGCCTGTTCGTGATCGCGGTGACGTGGGCGCCTTCACAGGAGTTCTTCGCGCTCGACGATCCGCCCTTGATCGTGTGGCTCGCGGGCTTCGGGATCGCGGCGATCGTCTGGTCGTTCGCACGGCTGCTCGTTCCCGGTGAGCTGCCGGTCGGCCCGCGGGCGGGCGACCCGGTCTTCGGTCGCCGTCGCGGATCGGACGACGAGGAATAGTCCAGCCTGGACTAGATGAGTCCCAGATCGCTCGGCGGCCAGATGATGACCTCGGCCTTCCCGACCACGTTGTCGATCGGCACGAGACCGAGTGAGAAGCGAGAGTCGAGCGAGTTCCCGCGGTTGTCGCCCATCACGAACAGCCGCCCTTCGGGCACCGTATCCTTCGGGAAGTCGTCGGTGGTCTGCGTGAGGTAGGGCTCGTCGATCGGTTCGCCGTTCACGAAGACCTGACCGTCCTTGGCCCAGATCGTGTCGCCGGGGGTTCCGATCACACGCTTGATGAAGTCCTCGCTGTCGGGCCGCTGCACGCCGAGTCCTTCGAACATCCAGTGGAAGAACCCGCCGACGAGGCCCCGGTCGGGCGTGCCGCCGGGGTCGGGATCCTCGAAGACGACGATGTCGCCGCGGGACGGGTCACCGAAGTAATACGGCACCTTGAGCACGAGCACGCGGTCGCCCGGCATCAGCGTCGGCTCCATCGATCCCGACGGGATGAAGAACGCCTGCACCAGGAACGTCTTGATCAGCAGCGCCAGCACGAACGCCATGAGGATCAGCCCCGGCAGCTCCCCGAGGAACTGCAGGACCGGGTTGCGGTGCTGCTCGGCACTCCCGGCCGGCGCCCGCTGGGGCTCGGGGGCCTCGATCGACTCGCGTTCGGTCGTCTTCACCGGCCAAGGGTACCGGCTGCTGGCGCCGTACCGTCATCGCCCTCGATCTGCAACGAGACCTCCACGGCCTTGAAGCTGGCCCAGACCCTCATCCCC
Source organism: Actinomycetota bacterium (assembly GCA_035249905.1). GTDB lineage: Bacteria > Actinomycetota > UBA4738 > UBA4738 > HRBIN12 > JAOUEA01. The sequence continues at coordinate 3,911 of DATFFT010000069.1, forward strand.
GGGCGCAGCTCCATCCGAACGACCGACGCGGCCGTGACCTCGGCCGTGAGCGGCGGGCGGCTCGCGAGCCGCACCCGGGCCCGGTCGCCGTCGAGCGCCACCTCGACGATCTCGCCGCGGAACACGTTGCGAGCCGAACCCTCGGGCTCTGTCGCGTGGAGCGAGATGTCGATCGGACTGATGCTCGCCAGCGCGGTGCTTCCCGGGACGAGGGCGCGATCGGGCGCGACCACGATGTCGCCATCGGGACCGGAGAGCACCGCGCCGCCGTCCGGGAGCGGCGCCAGGGTGCCGGTGAAGAGGTTCACGCCGACGAGGTCGGCCGCGTACGCGGACCGAGGTGACGAGCGGATCTCCTCGGGCGTACCCGACTGCGTGATGCGCCCCGACTCGATCAGCGAGACGCGCGTGGCCAGCGTCAACGCGTCGAGCGGCTCGTGCGCGATCAGCACCGTGGACCCTCCGAACGTCGCCGCGACCTCGCGCACGAGCGAGCGGAGCCCCGGCCTGGCCGAGACGTCGACGTTGGCGAACGGCTCGTCGAGCAGCAGCAGGCGCGGTTCCGGCGCCAGGGCGCGTGCGAGAGCCACGCGCTGACGCTCGCCCCCAGACATCGACCTGGGGCGAGCGTCGGCGTCGACCGCCGGCGCGAGCCGGCCGAGCAGCTGCCCGGCCCGGCGTCGCGCGTCTTCCTTCGGCAGCTTCCGCGCTCTGAGTGGGAACGCGACGTTCTCGAGCGCCGAGAGCCGCGGGAAGAGCAGGTCGTCCTGGAAGCAGACGCCGATCGGACGCTCCTCGGGCGGGAGCAGATCGATGCGCTCGCCGTCGATCTCGATCGTGCCCTCGGCGATCGGCAGCGTGCCGATCAGCGCGTCGACGACCGTGGACTTGCCGGCGCCGTTCGGTCCCAGCAGCGCCAAGATCCCGCCGTCCTCGACGTCGAGCTCCACGTCGAGGTCGAACGTGCCCCGGTGGGCTGTGAATTCCGCGTGGAGCCCCATGGCGGCATCCTCGCAGCCGATGGCGCCCGGGTCAGGCCGCCTGCGTGATGCGGTGTCGCATCGCGACGAGCACGACGACCGAGATCACGACGAGGATCAGCGAGAGGAAGATCGCCCCGCCCGGATCCGTGAGCCGCGTCTCGTACACGGCCAGCGGCAGGGTCTGGGTGCGCCCGGCCAGGTTGCCGGCGAACGTGATCGTCGCACCGAACTCGCCGAGCGCGCGCGCCCACGCGAGCACTGCCCCGGCGGCCAGTTGGGGACCGAGCATCGGGAGCACGACGCGCCGGATCGCGTAGCGGGGGGTGGCGCCGAGGGCCGAGGCCGCCTGTTCGTAGCGCACGTCGATCGACCGCAGGCCCGCCTCGGTCGCGAGCACGACGAGCGGCATCGAGACGAACGTGGTAGCGAGGATCGCGCCCCACGTCGTGAACGTCAGCTGCACGCCGAACGCGTCGAAGAGCCACCGGCCGACGACGCCGCCCCGCCCGAGCGCCGCGAGCAGGCCGATGCCGCCGACGACCGGCGGCAGCACCACCGGGAGCACGACGACGGCCCGCAGGACGGAGCGGCCCCGTATCCGGGTGCGCGCGAGGATCCACGCGAGCGGTACACCGAGCAGGACCGAGAGGATCGTGGCTGTCACCGAGACGACGATCGACAGGCGCAGGGCCGCGCCGGCGCCTGCCCCCCTCAGCGACGACGCGATGTCGGCCCAGGGCGCGCGGACGAGCAGCGCGACGAGCGGCAGCGCGACGAAGACCGCGCCGACGGCTGCGAGGATCCACAGCGCCGTCGGGGTCCGTGATCGCATGCCGGCTCGCTCCTCAGGTGATCGGATGGAAGCCGTACCGCTCGAGCGCGGCCTGCCCGTCGGCGCTCAGCACGTACTCCACGAACGAGGCACCCAGGTCGGCGTTGGCGGCGCCCTCGACGACCGCGATCGGGTAGGTCGCGATCACGTTGACGTCGTCGGAGATCTCCACGGAGGCGACGTCGTTGGCGGCCGCCTCCGAGATGTCGGACTCGTACACGATCGCGGCGTCGCCTTCCCCGGCCACGATCTTCGCGACGACCGCGGCGTTGTCCTCCTCGTTCGAAACGACGTTCGCCTCGGCCTCTTCGACGATGCCGGCGTTGCCGAGCGCCTCGCGCGAGTAGTCCCCGACCGGCACGCCCTCGGCCGCGAGCACGAGCTGCACCCCGTCGCCCGCGAGGTCGTCGATCGACGCGATGCCGGCGGGGTTGTCGGGCGGGGTGATGATCACGAGCCGGTTCTGCACGAAGTCGCTCCGGTCGACCACGCCCGGGTCTTCCTGCACGGCGTCCATCCACGTTCCGCTCGCGCTCGCGAAGACGTCGGCCGTGCCCTCGCTCTGGATCTGTCCCGCGAGCGCGTCCGACGCGGCGAAGTTGAAGACGACCGTGGTGCCCTCGTGCGGGGCTTCGAACGCCGGGCCGATCGCCTCGCCGAACGCATCGGTCAGCGACGCGGCGGCGAAGACCGTGAGCTCGGTGGACTCGATCGGCTCGGCTGCGCCGTCACCGCCGGACCCGTCGTCGTCCGAGCATGCGCCCAGCATGAGCGTGAGCGCAGTCATGGTGATGATGAGTCCCCGCACGATGCAGCCTCCTCCACGCTCGAGCCGAACTATATCGAGTTCGATGGTGCGACAACCAGGGAACGCTGGCGTTGAATGGCGAGGAAGCTAGAGCGATGGAGACATACGAGAAGCAGCGCGAGGACCAGCTCGGGGCAGAGTGGTGAGCGTGACGATCGGAGCCTTGATGGCCGAGGTCGTCGTGGACGTCAGGTCACGGCGATCACCAAGGCGACCGGCGTGATGATCGGGGGAGACTGAGCTTCGGGCTCAGTCTTCGGGAAGGTTCACCATGACGCTCGTCGCCTTCACCGTGGCGACCGCTTCCATGCCCGGCTCGAGCCCGAGCTGATCGGCCGCCTCGCGGGTGATGAACGCAAGCACGCGGTGAGGCCCGGCCTGGATCTCCACCGTCGCGGCGAGCTCGTCGCGCTTGACCTCGGTGATCACGCCCGGGAAGCGGTTGCGGGCACTCGCGGCCGCGATCGGCTCGTCCTGCCGCCGTTCTGAGAGCAGCCTGGCGACCTCCGCCGCCGGCACCGTGCGTTGTCCGCCGCTCGTGCGCTCGACCCGCAGCTTGCCTTCGCGCTCCCAGCGACGGAGGGTCTCGACGCGCACGCCGAGCGCCTTGGCGGCTTCCCCGATCCGA
>DATFFT010000070.1:0-11365 GCA_035249905.1 Actinomycetota bacterium
CGGTGCCGGGCTCGATCCGTCGCTGCAGGTCGGCGACGTCGGTGAACACAGCCGTGATCAAACGGCGTTCCTCGCCTGAGGCCTGCAGGGGGGTTCCGCACGCGATGCAGAACCGAGCCTCCTCGGGGTTCTCGGTGCCGCAGTTGGGGCATGTCCGCACGCGTCGAGTGTACGGACGCCCCGGTGCGGCACCGGGGATGCCGCTCAGTGGGAGCGCGTGAGCGTGATGGTGACGGTTCCGACCTCACGTCGGATCACGGTGACGCCGGAGGCCGCACTCCCTCTCGCCCTTGCGGGTCGGGGCGCCGGCACCGTTCGGCGAGCGATCCAGGACTGCGCCTCGGTCGTGCACAGTTGCGCCCGCCCGTCCTGGGTGAGCTGGGGCACGGAGAAGAGCAGGCCGCCCCCCGCACGCAGCGCGCCGAACCTTCCGTCGACGTGCAGGGCGCTGAACGGATCCATGAGATCCAGGTCGAGGCGCCGGCCGTCCATGCGTGCACCCGCTCCCGCCCAGGCGAGCTCCACCGCCCACCGCTGCATCGAGGCGTCGAGCTCGCAGGTGAGGACCAGGTTCCGGATCCGGATCGACCTGAGCCGGAGCTCCCCGCTCGCCCGCTTCCGGACCTCGAATCCGATGCGCGAGCTCTGGGACGTCCGACCCTCGTACACGCGGGGTGCGGCCGCCGACGCGGGCATCGACCCGGCCACCACCAGCCAGGTGAGGAAGATCGAGATGAGGAAGTGTCGGCGCATCGTGTGCCTCTGGGGGAATGAACACCCAGGGTTCCACGGGCCACCCGCCGATACATCGGGCGACCGACCGATGTCGTTCGGGGGACATACACTCGATGCATGCCCCCGTTCACGCTGCGCTCCGAGTTCCGGCCTGCCGGCGACCAGCCCGCCGCCATCGATCAGCTCGCGGCCGCCGTGCAGACCGGCGACGAGCACGTCACGCTGCTGGGGGCCACCGGAACCGGCAAGACGTTCACGATCGCCCACGTGGTGGAGCAGATCCAGCGGCCGACGCTCGTGATCGCGCCGAACAAGTCGCTCGGGGCACAGCTCGCCAACGAGTTCCGCGAGGTGTTCCCCGACAACGCGGTCGAGTACTTCGTGAGTTACTACGACTACTACCAGCCCGAGGCCTACATCCCGTCGACCGACACCTACATCGAGAAGGACAGCTCGGTCAACGACGAGATCGAGCGGCTCCGCCACTCGGCGACCGCCGCCCTGCTGGGCCGGCGCGACGTGCTGATCGTCGCGAGCGTCTCCTGCATCTACGGGCTCGGCTCGCCCGAGGAGTACGAGGGGCAGATCCTGCGGCCGTACAAGGGCACCGAGATCCCGCTCGAGTTCGCGATGCAGCGGCTGGTCGACATCCAGTACTCACGGAACAACGTCAGCCGCGCCCGCGGCACGTTCCGGGTACAGGGCGACACCCTCGAGGTGTTCCCGCCGTACGACCAGACCGGGTACCGCATCGAGTGGTGGGGCGACACGGTCGAGAAGATCTCGAAGTTCGACCCCGTCACCGGCGAGATCGTCGACGACAAGATCGTCGACCTCACGGTCTTCCCCGCCTCGCATTACGTGGCGAGCGAGGAGCGCATGAAGCGTGCGCTCGTCACGATCGAGGAAGAGCTGCACGATCGGCTCGCCGAGCTCGAGGGCGAGGGCAAGCTGCTCGAGGCCGAGCGGCTGCGCATGCGCACCAGCTACGACCTCGAGATGATGCGCGAGGTCGGGTTCTGCAGCGGCATCGAGAACTACTCACGCCACATCGACGGCCGCAGTGCGGGCACGGCGCCCTTCACGCTGCTCGACTACTTCCCCGACGACTACCTCGTCGTGATCGACGAGTCGCACGTGACGGTGCCCCAGCTCGGCGGCATGTACGAGGGCGACCTCTCTCGCAAGACCACGCTGGTCGAGCACGGCTTCCGGCTGCCGAGCGCGATCGACAACCGGCCGCTGCAGTTCGAGGAGTTCGCCGGGCGGGCGCACCAGGTGGTGTACATGTCCGCCACGCCCGGTTCCTACGAGCTGCGGCACTCGTCGAAGGTGATCGAGCAGATCGTTCGGCCCACCGGGCTCGTCGATCCCGAGGTCCAGATCCGGCCGACGAAGGGACAGGTCGACGACCTGATCGAGGAGATCCGCACCCGGTCCGAGGCCGATCAGCGAGTGCTCGTGACCACCCTCACGAAGAAGATGGCCGAGGACCTCACCGACTACCTGGTCGAGATGGGCATCCGCGTGCGGTACCTGCACTCCGAGGTCGACACGCTGCAGCGCATCGAGATCGTGCGCGACCTGCGACTGGGGGAGTTCGACGTGCTCGTCGGCATCAACCTGCTGCGCGAAGGCCTCGACCTACCCGAGGTCTCGCTCGTCGCGATCCTCGACGCCGACAAGGAAGGGTTCCTTCGGTCCGAGACGTCGCTGATCCAGACGATCGGCCGGGCGGCGCGGAACGTCGACGGCACGGTCCTGATGTACGCCGACGCCGTGACCGATTCGATGAAGACGGCGATCGGCGAGACCCAGCGCCGGCGCCAGATCCAGCAGCGCCACAACGCCGAGCACGGCATCGACCCGACGACCGTGCAGCGCAAGGTCACCGACATCCTGCTCTCGCTGCGGGGCGAGGACGATCCGAAGGCCACGGCCCCGACGAAGCCCAGGCGTCAGCGGGCGGCGCATCCGGAGATGCCGACCGAGGAGCTCGAGCGCCTCGTGCAGAGCCTCGAGGAGGAGATGCACCAGGCGGCGAAGGACCTTCGCTTCGAGTACGCGGCCCGGCTCCGCGACGAGGTGCACGACCTGAGGCGTGAGCTGAAGCAGCTCAGGGAAGCCGGCGTCGCGTGAGGGCCGAGCAGGCGACGATCAACGCTCCCTCGGCTCGGTGCCGCGGAGGTTGATCTGCACCTCCGTCTCGACGGACCGTCGTCGTTCGATCCCGAGAACCGTGAAGATGAGAGGCTCCTCGAACCAGGAGACCGCGCTGTTCCTCGAGATGCATACGCGGTGAGACACGCGGATCTCCATCTCCAGGGCCGCCTCCCCGCCAGGTTGGATCGCGAACGGCTCGAAGGACCGGAAGGAGCTTGGCTCGCCTGGGCGGTTCAGGTCGGGGATCGCGCGAACGATGTGTCGATCGATGCCGTCGCCGCCGTCAGGCGCACCCTCGATCGTCACCGGCGCCGGTCCGTCGTTTGCGGACCGAGAAACGTACGTGAACGTCGTCCCGGACCTCGCTCGGAGCGTGAGGACGGAGCCGGTCAATCACGTCGAAGGCGTCGACCTTCTGTACCCGGGCGGTCTCCGCGAGATCCGGCGACAGGGCCGGTGCGCACATGGAATCCGTGCACCCCCGGCCCGAGCGGCTCGAGGTTGGACGTCCAGACGACTCCTGCGACGACCGTGAGCACGATCGTACGACGAGGGCGATGGCAACCCAGCCCCCGTGTCGCGGGCGGGGAAGCCGATCCCGATGCCGGGAGGATGGGATCGGTGTGCGAGCGCCGGTGTCCATCCATGCAACCTAGGACTTAGAGCGAAACAGGCCTAGAAGGGATGCAGCCGCCAAGGCCGGCGACGGACGGGATGAAAGGCCTTGACAACCGAACATGTGTTCGAGTAGCATAGCTTGATCGTACCCGGTCCTCCCCCGGAATCGGATCGCTGTGGCACCGCACGACACACGCACCGAAGCGCTGATCGAGCGCGTCGACCGCCTCCATCGCGAGATCGCCGCTCGTCAGCGTGACCTGCTGGAGACTCTCGCCCGACTGGAGTCTCGGGAAGCCTGGGTCGACGACGGTGCGCGCGACATGGCGCAGTGGACGTCGATCAACCTCGATGTCTCCCGCTGGAAGGCGGAGCGCTGGCTCGGTGCAGGCAGGGCCTTCGCTCGGCTTCCCGCCACCGCCGACGCCCTCGAACGGGGCGACATCGGTATCGACAAGGTCGTAGAGCTCTCGAGGTTCGCGACCCACGACGACGAGGACGCGCTACTGCGATGGGCGCGGACCGTTCCATCCGGCGCCCTCCGGCGGACAGCCGAGCTTCGGGCCAGGGAGCGCCGCCGGGAGGCCGAGCAGGATGAGCGCACCCGCTGGCTCGAGTGGCGGTACGCCGACGACGGGCGCCGGTTCCTGCTCGACGGTGAGCTGCCGTCGGCGCAGGGCGCCGTCGTCGCCCGAGCCTTGGAACGCATCGGTGACCAGATCCCCGCGATGCCGGGGGAGGAGTCGGTCCACCACGCGGGTTCGCGCCGGGCCGACGCCTTGGTGGCCCTCTGCTCGGCGAGCCTCGCCGGCCACGAGGACCAGGACCGGGCCACCGTCATCGTGCACGCCGACCTCGAGGCCCTCTACGACGCCGACGCGAACGCTGCGATCGAGGGCGGCCCGGTGATCGCCGGGCCTTCGCTGCACCGGCTGCTGTGCAACGCCCGGGTGCAGCTGGTGGTGGAGCGGCCCGACGGCACGATCGCGGGCCTCGGACGCATGTCTCGCGAGCCGACGGCATGGATGATGCGCCAGCTGCGCCATCGCGACGGCGGGTGCCGGTTCCCGGGCTGCGACGCGCGGCGCTTCACACAGGCCCATCACATCGAGTGGTGGTCACGCGGCGGCGCCACGGACCTCGACAACCTCGCCCTGATCTGTTCGTTCCACCACAGGCTCCTGCACGAGCACCGATGGTCGATCGAGCGCGCCGACGACGGCGAGCTCGTGTGGCGCCGCCCAGGGGGAGTCCGCTACCGAGCAGGGCCCGTGCGCGACGTGGCGTGACGCCACGTCACGCGAACTCGCCGGCTCAGCCTCGATGCCGGTAGAAGTCGACCTTCTCCGGTTCCAAGGACGTATTCCCGAGGATCAGGTCCGCGGCCTTCTCGGCGATCATCATCACCGGGGCATAGATGTTGCCGTTCGTGACGTAGGGCATCACCGAGGCGTCGACGACCCGCAGTCCTTCGAGACCGTGCACCTTCATCGTGAGCGGGTCGGTCACCGACATCTCGTCGACGCCCATGCGCGCCGTGCACGAGGGGTGCAGGGCGGTCTCGCCGTCCTTCGCGACCCAAGCCAGGATCTCCTCGTCGGCCTCGACGGTTGGCCCTGGTGAAGTCTCGCCGCCGTTGAACGGGTCGAACGCCGGCTGGGTCAGGATGTTCCGGGCCACGCGGATCGCCTCGACCCACTCGCGGCGGTCCTGGTTGGTCGAGAGGTAGTTGAAGCGTAATGCGGGGTGCTGTCGCGGGTCGGCACTCTTGAGCTTCACGGAACCGCGGGCGTCGGAGTACATCGGCCCGATGTGCACCTGGTAGCCGTGGTCGCCGGCCGGTGCCGAGCCGTCGTAGCGGATCGCGATCGGCAGGAAGTGGAACATCAGGTTCGGGTAGTCGACGTCGTCGTTCGACCGCACGAACCCCCCCGCCTCGAAGTGATTCGTCGCACCGAGCCCCGACCGCAGGAAGAGCCACTGCGCCCCGATGAACGGACGCCGCCACATCTTCATGCCGGGCGCGACCGACACGGGCTGCGTGCACGCGTACTGCACGTACACCTCGAGGTGGTCCTGCAGGTGCTCGCCCACGCCCGGCAGGTCGTGGACGTCGACGTCGACGCCGACGGCCTGGAGGTCCTTCGCGTTCCCGACCCCGGAGAGTTGTAGCAGCTGGGGCGTGTTGATCGCGCCCCCGCAGAGCACGACGTCGCCGCCCATCGCTCGCTTCGGCGAGCCGTTCCGCCCATGCACGTACTCGACGCCGACCGCGCGCGTGCCCTCGAAGAGGATCCTCGTCACGAACGCCCGGGTCTCGATGTCGAGGTTGGGTCTGGAGCTCACCGGGTGCAGGTAGGCACGTGCCGCCGAGAGCCGGCGTCCCTTGTGCACGTTGCGGTCGAAGGGCGCGAACCCCTCCTGCCGGAACCCGTTCACGTCGTCGGTGAGCTGGTAGCCGGCCTGCTGCACCGCCTCGAAGAACGCGCCGAACAGCGGGCTCGTCGCGGGCCCCCGTTCGAGCACGAGCGGCCCCGCGTGCCCACGGAACCCGTCGTCGCGGTCGGCGGCGAGGCAGCGCTCCATGCGCTTGAAGTACGGCAGGCAATGCGCGTAGTCCCACGTCTCCATACCGGGGTCCGACGCCCAGCGCTCGTAGTCGAGCGGGTTCCCTCGCTGGAAGATCATGCCGTTGATGCTGCTCGAGCCGCCGAGCACCTTGCCGCGCGCGTGGTAGATCCGCCTGCCGTTCATGTGCGGTTCGGGCTCCGACTCGTACTTCCAGTCGTAGTACTTGCTGCCGATCGGGAACGCGAGCGCGGCCGGCATGTGGATGAAGACGTCCCAGGGATAGTCGGGGCGACCCGCCTCGAGCACGAGCACGCGGTTCGATGGGTCAGACGAGAGGCGGTTGCCGAGCGCGCTGCCGGCCGAGCCACCTCCCACGATCACGAAGTCGTACCGCCCGCCCATCCGGTTGCCCTCCTGTCCACGCCGTGACCACGAGCATCGCACCGCCGGGCGGGCGATGGCATCGGCGGCGTTGCCGATCCCGCAACCCACCTGCGGTCGGCGGCCGGACTAGGCTCAGCCGCGATGGCTCGGCTCGCGATCCGCGCACCGCTCGCATGGCTCGGCCCCGGCCGGGCGACCCCCGACGTGCAGGTGACCTGCGAGGGTGGCTCGATCGTGGAGGTCGGTCGGTTCGGACCCGTCCGAGACAGCGACGAGCTGATCGCCGTCGACGGGTTCCTGATGCCGGCCGGAGCCGACCGTCACGTGCACGTCGAGCTCGGGGATCCCGGCGCGATCGTCCGGCGCGGCGTCACCGCGGTGCGGGACCTCGCGTGGCCGTCCGAGCTGATCTTCCCGCTCGCGGAGGCCTCGGAGATGCCGGGGTTCAACGGTCCGTTCATCCGCGCCGCCGGCCCGATGTTCACGGCGCCCGGCGGGTATCCGACCCTGGCCACGTGGGCTCCCCCAGGAACCGGTCTGGTGATCGAGGACGCCGAAGGCGCGGCCGCGGCGATCGCGGAGCTCGCCGAGCGCGGGGCGGTCGCGATCAAGGTCTCCCTCAACTCGGAGGCGGGCCCGACGCCGAGTGACGCCGTGCTGACGGCGATCTGCGACGCGGCTGCCGAACGCGATCTCCCGGTCACCGCGCACGTCCAGGGAGCCGGGCAGGTCGCGAGAGCGCTCGGCGCCGGCGTCGGCGAGCTCGCACACACGCCGTGGAGCGAACGCCTCGACGACGCGACGATCGCTGCGGCAGCCGGCCGCATGCGGTGGATCTCGACGCTCGACATCCACGGTTTCGGCCGCGACACGCCGGAGCTGCGATGCGCCCTCGACAACCTCGCCAGGTTCCACCGGGCGGGCGGCGAGGTCGTCTACGGCACCGACCTCGGCAACGGGCCGATCCCGTCGGGCCTGCACGTGACCGAGCTGCGCTGGCTCCGTCAGGCAGGCCTGACGACTGAAGCGTGCCTCGAGGCGTTCGTCCGCGCTCCGATCGAGGTGGGCGCGCCGGCCGACCTGCTCGTCGTGGGGGAGAGCCCGCTCGGTGACGTAGCCGCGCTCGACGACATCCAGCTGGTGGTGCGTGCCGGTGAGGTCGTCGCGGACCACTCGTCCATAACGGACTAGCGGGTGGTCAGCACGGCCCCCAGCTCCTCGAAGCACCGGTCGACGTCGGCCTCGGTGTTGAAGAAGTGTGGGCTGATCCGCAACCCGTCGCCCCGGAAGTCGGTGCAGACGCCGCGCGCCAACAGCTCGTGACAGATCGCGCCCGCGTCCTCGCCCACCTTCACGTTCACCACGCCACCTCGAGCGGCCCGGTCGCGAGGGGTCCGCACCGTAAGTCCCGCCTCGTCGGCCCGCGCGATGACGTGGTCGGTCAGCTCGCCCTGCCGCGCGCGGATCCGGTCGACCCCCACCTCGGAGATGACGTCGATGCCGCCCTGCGCGAGGAAGAACACCGGGGCCGGGGGCGTCCCGTGCTCCAGGCGTCGTGCCGTCGGATGGTAGGTCAGGTGCTCGAGATCGAACGCGAACGGCTCCTCGTTCGCGAACCATCCGGTCACCGCGGGCTCCAGGGTCGGCAGCACCTCGTGCCGCGCGTAGAGGAACACCATGCCCGGACCACCGCACATCCACTTCAGCGTGCCGGCCGTGTAGAGGTCGCACCCGAGGTCGTGCAGGTCGAGCGGGACGATCCCGAGCCCGTGGTAGTCGTCGACGAACGACAGGGCGCCGCGCTCGCGGGCGATCGCGCACACGGCGGCGGCGTCGACGATCGCGCTCGACCGGTAGAGCACGCGGTTCACCATCACGAGCGCCGTCCGCTCGTCGATCGCCTCGTCGTAGACCTCGAGCGGGATCGTCAGGCCGTCGGGGGAGCGCAGCCACACGATCTCGGCCCCGGTCTTCTCCGCCCAGGCGAGCCAGACGTGGCCGTCGGTTGGGAAGTCGAACTCCGAGAGGATCACCCGGCGCCGATCGCCCGAGAGGTCGAGGGCCGACGCGATCGTCGACAGCGCGATCGAGACGTTCGCCGTGATCGCGACCTCGTCCGCGTCGCACCCCGCGAGCGCGGCGAACGACGACTTCAGCCCCGCCATGCGGGGGAAGATGTCCTCGAACCACAGGAGGTCGGGCGCGCCCTTCGCCGCCCACGCGTCGAGGTAGTCGTCGAGCATCGCCCGCGAACGCCGGGAGACCGGGCCGAGCGACGCGCTGATCAGGTACGACGTGCGTTCGAGGACCGGGAACTCGTCTCGGTACGAGATGAGGTCGCGCTCAGGCGTCGTCGCGGCCTTCCGTCGCGTCGGGGTCGACGCCCTCGCTTCCCTCGTGCTCGAGCAGGTAGTCGACGTACATCGGCCGCAACGCCTCGCCGAGGGGACCGGAGTCGGCGTCGTAGAGCAGGTCGTTGAGCAACGCGAGGGGCCGGCGGATGTCGGTCTTGCTCCGCTGGTCGTCGCCGATGACCTCCTCGGCCACCGGCAGGGCCTTCAGCAGGTCCCAGAAGAAGCCTACGTCCAGCCGACGCTTGGCCGTGCCGATCGTGCGGTCGTAGAGCTCCTTGGTGGGAAGAGCCTCGAGTTCCTCGCGGGTCGTCATGGCAGGCAAGCCTAGCGCCCGCCGTCCTCGCCCGGCAGGAAGCGCTCGAACCACGCGACCGTCCTGGTGGCGAGGTCGAGGAGGGCGGGCAGATCGCTGACGCCGTGTCCCTCCTGCGGATACAAGACGACCTCGGTCGGCACCCCGCGTTCCCGGAGCGCCCGGTAGTACTCGACGGCCTGGCCGACCGGGGTCGCGCGGTCGTGCCGGCCGGCCGTGAGCAGCACGGGAGTCGTCACGTTCGCCACTCCCAGCACCGGGCTGCGGGTCGTGTACTCGCCGGGCACGTCGCGCGGCTGACCCCCGAGGAAGTCGCCCACCCACGCTCCGAGGCTGGAATCGAACCGCTCCGACCACCAGTCGGTCACCGGTGACACCGCGACCGACGCCTTGAAACGCCGATCCCGCGTCGGGAGCCACGCCGCCATGAAACCTCCGTAGCTCCCCCCGGTGAGCACCAACCGGTCGGGATCCGCGTGCCCCGCCTCGATCGCCGCGTCGACGCCCGTCAGCACGTCGCCGACGTCGGCGCCGCCCATGTCGCCGACGACGCGGGCCGCGAAGTCCTGGCCGCGGCCGGCCGAGCCTCGAGGATTCGGTTGCAGGATCGCGAACCCTCTGGTCAGCAGGAGCGCGTGCAACGCGCCGGGGAAACGATCGTCCGACGTGCCGATCGGGCCGCCGTGCACGCTCAGCACGAGCGGGAACGGCCCCTCGCCGAGTGGCGTGGTGAGCAGTCCCTCGATCTCGAGGCCGTCGGACGCGGTCCAGCGCATCGGGGTGCGCGCGCCCACGGCCCCGAGCACCACCTCGTCACCGGGCTGGCGGGGCGCCGCCACGTCGCGTTCGGTGCCGTCGGCGCCGACCGCCACGATCGATGGTGGCCGGGTGTGGGACGAGGTCAGTACGACGATGCCGTCACCGAGCGCAGCGCCGGACGGGTGATACAGCTCTCCGACCGAACCCGACGTCACCCACCGTTCGACGACGGACGAGCGCTCGGGCGCGACCTCGAGCGCGACGCTGTCGAGGCCACGCCGGCCGAACACCAGCAGGCGATCGTCGTCGAGCCAGTGCGCGCGAGAGGCGTCGACATCGCCGAGATCGACGGGCGTGGTCCCGCCCGTGGTGGCATCGACGACGCGCAGGTCGCCGCAGATCACCACCCGGTCGCTGCACACGGCCTCGATCACCGCGATGCGGTCGCCCGACGGCGATCCGGTGACCCAGCCGAGCTGCACGTCGCTCGAGACGAGCGAGCGCTCATCTCCGGACCCGGCGTCGAAGATCGACACCCCGGCGCCGTACCACGCGTCCTCCCCGGCGCCGTCCGACACCACCGCGACGATCGAGTCGTTGCCGCACCAGTCGGCCTCCCAGACGTTGCGGTCCGCGGGGGATACATGACGCGCGATGCCGGTCGCCGCCTCGACCAGCCAGATCGTCCGGCGCTCGGCGTCGCCCAGGTCCGACGACTCGACGTCCGGTACCCAAGGCGGGGCCTCTCGCTCGCCGCCGAGCGTGCCCGATCCGAGGGCGTCCGCCTGCTCGGCCGCGTCGCCGGCGACGCCCACCAGGATGCGAGAGCCGTCGGGTGACCACCGGTGCCACTCCACCGAGCCGGGGAAGGAACCGAGCGCGCCGGCCTCCCCGATCGCCCCGCGATCGAGCACGTACAGGCGATGGCGGCCCTTCCGCTCCCGGTCCGACCGGAACGTCAGGCGCCCACCGTCCGGCGACCAGCGTGGCTCGCTGTCGTCGTTCGGACCGTCGGTGATCGTCCGCAGGCCGGCTCCGTCCGAGCCGACGAGACAGATGCGTCCGACCGGCTGCCCTTCGAGCCGGTCGAGCCGCTCACCGCGGAACGCGATCTCGGCGCCGTCGGGGGAAGGCATGGGATCCCCTGCGGGCCATGCCTGCCCAAAGCCCGGTTCGAGGACCGAGCGGAAGAAGCGCTCGACCTCGCGATAGAGCGGGGTCTCGCGGAGATCGCGGTCCATCCGGCGAAGGATAGGCGTTCGCGCCAGGCATGTCGGCGAGCGCCACTACACTGGCGTGCCGTATGGGCACCGACCGCCTCGTCATCCACGGCGCCCGTGAGCACAACCTCAAGAACGTCACGCTCGAGCTCCCCCGTGACCGGTTGATCGTGTTCACCGGGCTGTCCGGCTCCGGCAAGTCGTCGCTGGCCTTCGACACGATCTACGCCGAGGGGCAACGCCGCTAC
>DATFFT010000071.1:0-24277 GCA_035249905.1 Actinomycetota bacterium
TCGGCGGCGACGACCTCCCGCAGCCCTTTCTCGCTCACGTGTGGCCACATCCTTGGGTCCGGGGCGTGCTCGAACGCTCGCCGAGGGCCCGCGTGGTGCGTGCGGGCTTCTGACAGGATAGTCGGCGGCTCCGTGGCCGAACAAAGGCGACATGCGGGTCCCGCACGACCACGGGCAGGAAGGACGCAGCTTGGCGATCCGCGTCACCCTGATCCCCGGCGACGGCATCGGCCCCGAGGTGATGGAGGCCGCCCGGCGAGCGATCGAGGCGACGGGGGTGGCGATCGACTGGGAGCGCAAGCCGATGGGCGCCGGAGCGTTCTCGCGCACGGGACGGGCGCTGCCCGCCGAGACCCTCGACTCGATCCGCGCGAACCGCACAGCGCTCAAGGGCCCCATCGAGACACCGGTCACCAGCGGCCTCCGCAGCTCCAACCTCGAGCTGCGCAAGTCGCTCGACCTGTACGCGAACGTGCGCCCGTGCAGGCTGTACCCGGGCGTGCCGAGCGTCTACGACGATGTCGACATCGTCGTCGTGCGCGAGAACACCGAGGGCATGTACACGGGACTCGAGTTCGAGATGGGAACCGTGGCGGTGAAGGAGCTGATCGGGTTCGTCGAGGACACCACCGGCCGGCGCATCCGCGAGGACTCCGGGGTCTCCATCAAATCGATCAGCGAGAAGGGGAGCGAGCGCATCGTACGGTTCGCCTTCGAGGAAGCTCGCCGGCGCGGTCGATCCAAGGTGACGGCCGGCCACAAGGCCAACATCATGAAGTTCAGCGACGGGCTCTTCCTCGAGGTGGCTCGCGAGGTGGCTGCCGGCTTCCCCGACATCGCCTTCGAGGATCGCATCATCGACGCGCTGTGCATGCAGCTGATCCAGGCGCCGGAACGCTTCGAGGTGCTCGTGATGCCCAACCTCTACGGTGACGTCGCCGCGGAGCTGTGTGCGGGGCTGATCGGCGGCACGGGTGTGGCTCCCGGCGGGCACTTCGGGGGGCCCGAGGGGGTCGATCTGGCGGTGTTCGAGGCGACACACGGCACCGCTCCGGATCTCGCCGGCACGAACACCGCCGACCCGGTGGGCGCCATGCTGAGCGGCGCGATGCTCCTGCGCCACGTCGGCGAGGACGATGCGGGCGACCGGCTCGAGGCCTCGGTGGCGTCGGTGCTCGCCGACGGCACCCATCTCCCGAAGGATCTGCGCGCGCCAGGCGACGACCGTCCGCCGGCGGGAACGTTCCAGTTCGCCGACACGGTGATCGCCGGGCTCTAGTTCGTCCGTCCCGGGGCCGATGCTTCCCAGGTCGGAGCAGAAAGGACGTTCGGGTGGCCGATACGAAGTCGTGTCCGGTGTGCAGGTCGGTGAACCACGCCGGCATCTCCCGCTGCATGAACTGCGGCGCACCGATGGAGCTGCCGGCGGTGCCGGTCGGGCTCGACCTCGAGGACCTGCCGCCCGCTCCGCCTCCAGACCAAGCCGCCTACGGCTGGAGCGCGATGGTAGCCACGGCGCCGCCGACCCGGCGTCGAGGGACGGCTGGGCTGATGGTGTTCTTCGGCGTCGTCGCGACGTTGGCGTTCCTGGGCTGCCTCGCGATGTACTGGTCGGGCCCGGGCTTGGATTCGCCGTCCACGTTCGTCGTGCTCTCCCTCTTCACGATGTCCATCCTCGCCACGGTGTTCTGGTTCTGGATGCTGGTCGACGCGATCTCGAACTCGAGGGTGGGATGGGCGCTCGCGATCTTCTTCCTCGGCACGATCGGAGCGCTCTGCTACTCGCTGTTCGGGCGGACCCCCAGGACCGCCAGCTTCTAGCCCGCTGCCGCCGGGCATCGGACGTTCGATAGCCTTGGGGTGGAAGGCAGCCCGAACCCAAGGAGCAGACATGAAGGTCACGGTCGTGGGGAGCGGCTTCGTCGGGCAGACGACCGCGATGCGCATCCTCGAGAAGGGCCTGGGCGACGTGGTCCTGATCGACATCATCGAAGGGAAGCCGCAGGGTCTCGCCCTGGATCTCAAGCAGGCCGCCGCGATCGAGGGCTACGAGCCCACGATCGTCGGCACGAACGACTACGCCGACACCGCCGGCAGCGACATCGTCGTGATCACGGCAGGGTTCCCGCGGCAGCCCGGCATGAGCCGCATGGACCTGCTCGCGAAGAACGCCGCGATCATGAACTCGGTGATCGACAGCGTCGTGCCGGGCTCGCCCGAAGCGATCATCGTCGTGGTTTCGAACCCGCTCGACGAGATGACCCATCTCGCCGCTGAGTCATCGGGCTTCCCGAAGGAGCGGGTCATCGGCATGGCCGGGGTGCTCGACTCCGCCAGGCTGCGCCACTTCATCGGGGAGGCCACCGGCACATCCCCGTCGAAGGTCGAGGCGATGACGCTCGGTTCGCACGGCGACGCGATGATCGCGCTGCCACGCCACGCCACGGTCGACGGCACGCCCCTGCCCGACCTCGTCGACGCCGCGGTGCTCGAGCGCCTGTTCCAGCGCACGCGCGACGGAGGGGCGGAGATCGTGGGGCTGCTCAAGACCGGCTCGGCGTTCTACGCGCCGAGCGCCTCGGTCGTGGCGATGGTCGAGGCGATCGTGAAGGACACGCATCGGCTCCTGCCAGTCTGCGCCTGGACGACGGGTCAGTACGGCATCGAGGGCGTCTACGTCGGCGTGCCGGCCAAGCTCGGGCGCAAGGGCGTCGAGGAGATCGTGGAGCTCGACCTGAACGAGCAGGAGCTCGAGGCGTTGCAGCGAGCGGCCGAGGAGATCCGCGCCAAGTGCGCCGATCTCGCGAAGCTCTGATCGCCGATCATCGGTGACACGCGGTCGACCCGCGGTCGGCCACCGTTCCGTCCACGCGGACGAACCTCCACGAGTACGAGGACGCGCGGAGCTGCATCCGGATCAGTCCGAGTCCCTTGATGCGCTTGCGGCTCCCACGGAGAGCGTCTCCGAACGGGGAGTTGCCGCCGTTCCCCCCCGTGCCCACGACGAACCCTCTGATGCCGTTGGCCGACGGACGCCCGCCGGGCAGCGATCGGGCGAACCGCTCGTAGTGGTGCTCGTGCCCGTTGAGCACGACGTCCACGCCCTGTGCGTGCAGCGCTCGCCAGAAGGGCGCCATGTCCGGGTCGGAACCGTGAAGGGTGCCGCTCGAGAACCGGGGATGGTGCCAGTACGCGAGTTCACACCGGTCGAGGTTGCGACGCAGGTCGCGGCGGAGCCACCGCAGCTGTGCCTGCGAAGGCTCGCCGCCGTGCGATGAGTTCAGGGCGATCAGATGCCATCGCCCCAGGTCGAAGCTGTAGTAGCCGCCGTGGGTGCGGTGCGCGCGTTTGCCGAAGTACCGGAAGTACCCGCGAGCGTCCGAGTGGTACTCGTGGTTCCCCGGAACGGGATGCGTCTTCTTGAGGAACCGCCCCCAGGTGGGGTCGTACGACGCCCGGTAGTCGCCGATGAGGCCGTCGTCGTACTGCGTGTCGCCGAGCGGGAGCAGGGCCGTGAATCGACGCCGGCCGATCAACGCCGCGGTCTGGCGTTGCCCGCGGCTCGGTTCACCGGGGGCGGCGATGTCGCCCGCAGCCATGATCACGGGCCATCCCTGCCGCGCGGAGCCTCCGAGCTCGCCCCTCTCGGGCTGATGCGCGGAGCTCGGGAGCGACGGGAGCAACGAGATCAGGCCCACGATCGCCCCGACC
Source organism: Actinomycetota bacterium (assembly GCA_035249905.1). Lineage (GTDB taxonomy): Bacteria > Actinomycetota > UBA4738 > UBA4738 > HRBIN12 > JAOUEA01. Next base: position 3,712 of record DATFFT010000071.1, read on the forward strand.
GCGATCGATCGTGGGCTGTGCATGGCCGGCAGTCCTATCACGTTTCGTGTGGCCCGAACTCATCCGCCCGGCGTACATCCGTCTGCGTGGTGTCGCGCCGGACCCACCGGAGCAGAAGCGATCCACCGAGCGCGCCGAGCGCCCCGCCGCCCAGGGCCACGAAGGGGCCCTGGGCAGGACGCACCCGCATCAGCTCTTCGACCTGTGCGCGTTGGTCGGCGGTCGCGGTGCCTCCGGGCCCCAGGTCGGCGAGCACCTCGTCGACGGCTTCGTTCTCGAGGCGGTCCGGTGACGTGGCGAGCGATACGCCGGCGACGACGACCGCGAGCACCGCCGCGGTCACGAGGCCGGCCGCGGCCCACTTCGCTCGGCTGCCGGCTCGCGACGCGCGGGTGATGCCCAGGCAGACGAGCATGACCAGGCCGAGCGCCAGCACGATCAGGCCGTCCGGCAGGTCGATGCCGTAGTAGGTGGGGGTGAGCGCCTGGGGAAGCCCTTCGAGACCCGTTCGCGCCCACGGTAGCAACGCCCCGATGCAGACGAGCGCGCCACCGAGGGCTCCGGCAAGGAAGCCGGCGAGGCGGAGCGACGTGCGGCCGTCGCCGGCGGCGGGGTCCGGTGGCGGAGGAGGCTCGATCACATGCGCATCGTGGCATCTCGCGCGGGGGGGTTCCAACCACGCCTGCCGGAGTCTGCGCGCCGGGTACGATCGAGGGGATGCGGTTCCGCGGACGGGTGCGAGAGCATATCGAGGGGTCCTTCACGAACTGGCGCAACCCCGACTACGGGTTCGTGGAGAAGGTCGGGCTGACGTTCCGCAATCGCGCCAGGGCGCTCGTCCATGGGTGCTGTGGGAACCACGGCCAACCCGGCTGTTGACGACTCGACGATGACCCCGGTCGGGGCCGCGACGGGCGCCACGACCATCCGCGCGACCACTGAGGATCGCAGCGTTCAGCTCGGGCTGTGCTCCCAGGCTGTGACCTGCGTCGCGACTTCCTCAGCCACCTGCATCGTCGTCGACGAGCCGCCGAGATCGGGGGTGCGGATCTCGGCGCGAGCCAGCACCTCGTCGACCGCCCACTCCACGTTCTCGGCCGCTGTCTGCTGCCCGAGGTGGCGGAGCATCATCGCGCCCGACAGGATCATCGCGATCGGGTTCGCCTTGCCCTGCCCGGCGATGTCGGGTGCGCTGCCGTGCACGGGCTCGAACACCGCGTACTCCCATCCGATGTTCGCTCCCGGGATCAGCCCGAGGCCGCCGACGAGCCCGGCGCAGAGGTCGCTGAGGATGTCGCCGTAGAGGTTCGGCAGCAGCAGCACGTCGAACTCGCCCGGCCTGCTCGCCAGCCGGCTCGTCAGATGATCGATCTGGACCTCCTCCCATCCGATGTCGGGATAGGCCCGCGATTCCTGGTGGGCCGTCCGCAGGAACAAGCCGTCGGAGTAGCGCATCACGGGTGCCTTGTGGCCGACCGTGATCTGCTTCCTCCCGTTCGCGCGCGCGTATTCGAACGCGAATCGGACGATGCGCCGCGTGCCGCTCACGCTGATCGGCTTCACCGTGATGCCGGCATCCTCGCGCAGCTCGTATCCGCCCAGCGTCCGAAGCTCCTCGCGGAGCGCAGCGGCCTCCGAGGACCCCCGCTCGAACTCGATGCCTGCGTAGAGGTCCTCGGTGTTCTCGCGCACGACGACGAGATCGACGCTCGGGTGGCGGATCTGCACGCCCGGCAGCGCGCGAGCGGGCCGGACCGCGCCGAACAGGTCGAGCCCCTGGCGAAGGGCGACGTTGACGCTGCGGAATCCGGTTCCGACCGGCGTCGTGATGGGTCCTTTGAGCGCGACGCGGCTGTCGCGGATCGCCCGCAACGTCGCCTCGGGCATCAGCTCGCCGTGGTCGTCGAGGGCGGCGGAGCCGGCGGCGCGTTCGATCCACTCGATGCCGACGTCGGCCGCGTCGAGCACCAGGCGAGCGGCCTCGGCCACCTCGGGGCCGATACCGTCGCCCGGGATCAGGGTCACTCGGTGAGCCATCGCGCGGAACGATAGCGAAGCGGCGGCGACGTCCGTGTGGGTCAGACCGAGACGACGCGGCCGTCGCGGAGCGCGAACGCGAGGTCGACGATCGCCCCCGAGGCTCCCGTGCGCACGGATCGCCCGTTCACCGTGAGCTCGGCCGCGCCCGCGTCGCCCAGTCGCAGCTCCATCCGGCGGTCCGCTCGCAGGCGGACCGTCTCCCCGGCGGGAACGGTCCCTTGGCGCACGGCCTCGCCGTCGACGATCGCGAGGATCCAGCAGTCCCGGGACAGCTCGATCACGGCGTGGACCGACGTGTCGTCGGCGGGCGGCGGCGTCGGAGGCTCCCTGCTGGGCGGCTGGGGGTCCACAACCGCTCTCGGCGGAGCGGCGACGGCGTCGGGCTCCCGGCCGTCGCGGGCCGCGACCGAACCCACGACCAACAGCGCGATCAGCAGGAGCGTCGCGCCCACGGCCCATCGCCGCGGATGCGGCGGTCGTGCCTGTTTCGGTCGGGGCGGCATGGGCACGACGACGGGGTCGGGCGAGGCATCGAACCGACGCACGAGGGGGCCGGGCTCCAATCCGAGGTACCCCGCGTACTCGCGCAGGAAGAAACGCGCGTACACCCGGCCCGGATAGGGGTCGAACGCCTGGATGTCGCCGTGCTCCAGGTCTCGCAGGTACGTCCGGCGGATCCGAGTGATCTGCGCGGCCTGCTCGAGCGTCTCCCCCCGTGTCTCCCGGCCGCGTCTGAGCGTTTCGCCGACGTCGAGCGAGCGCGGGGACGGCGGGTCTGTCGCGACCACGACGTCCTGTGGCGTGCCGCAGAACGAGCAGCTCGCTCGCTCCGAGGCGACGTCCAGGTGCAGCGGATCGAGGTGCGCGCCACAGGTCGCGCACTCGAACTCCGCGGATGGGGAAGGGGCTCTCGCCTCCGCGCGCATCGTCACTCCAAGGTGCAGTGCTCCTCGGTGTGAGGAGCATCCCGGCCATAGGATGTTCCCTTCCTACGTCGGCGGGCGCGGAGCGTCAAACCCGGTGGTCGCACCCGTTGTGCGGAGGGAGCCTCGATTCACTGCGCCGCGAGGTCAGCGGATCCACATCTGGGGGAGCAGCACCCCGAGCTGGGGGTTGGCCTGGACGTTGCCGACCCGCTCGGAGACGAGCTGGACCGTGATGCCGCTGGCGACCGGGATCAGCGGCGCCAGATCGACCAGGTCTCGATCGATCGCTCCGAAGGCACGGGCGGATGCGTACGGGTCGGTGAGCTTACGGTCGAGCGCCTGCTGCATCCGTCGGTCGATGTCGGGGTCGCAGAAGCGCGACAGGTTGATCGAGTTCTGCTCGACCCCCTCGACCACGGGGGTTCCATCGGGCTCGGTGCATCCGAGCAAGGGCACGAGGAATTCCGCGGCCGACGGGTAGACCTGCGCCCAGAAGACGAACGAGACGTCCACGCCGGCGGGCAGGTCGGATGGGGCCGCGACCACTTGGTCGATCTCGAGGCGGCGAACGCTGGGGCGATAGCCCAGGTCACGAAGCGTGGTCGCGACCTCGTCCGCCACCATCTCCAAGAACGGCGACACCGCGATCACGACCTTGGATCCGGCCGTTCCCGAACGACTCACGAGCGACTGAGCCTCGCTGGGATCGGCCCCCGCCCAAGTCCCTTCGGTGTCGGCGCCGGCCCTCGTGAACTGGCAGTACGGCGCGTACCCAGGGATGTTCGGCGGGATGATCTGACAGGTCACCGGCCATTCGGGGCGGCCGAACGTCTCCCCGGCGAGTCGGGTGAGCGCAGCCCGATCCAGCGCGAACGCCACCGCCCGTCGGGCGTCCACGTCGTCGAACGGGGCGATCGCCGTGTTGAGAGCGAGACCCAAGATGGCGGGGAATTGGGACCGCACCAGCTGGTCGGACGCGCGCCGCTCGAGGGCATCGACCAGGCCGTGCGGCACGAAGTCGCCCGTGAGATCCGCCTCACCCCGTTCCACCATCGCCGACTGCTCTTCGAGGTCGACCCCGGCCACGATCTCGATGCGGTCGGCGAACCCGGTCGGCTGCGCCTCCGCGGACCACTCCTGGAATTCTGGGTTCCTCTCGAGGACGGCGGACCCGTCTGGGTCGACCTCGCGCATCACGTACGGGCCGGTGCCCGGCGGCGGCTCGCCGTCGAGATCGCGGGGGGTGCCCGCGGGCAGGATCGCGAAGTTGGGCGTCGACAGGATCGTAAGGAAGTCAGGAGCCCGTCTCGCGAGGTGGAAGGCGACCGTCCCTGCGGCCTCGTCCGCTACGATGCCTCGAGACAGGTCGCAGGCCGACTGATCCTTCTCAGTACAGTTCGATGCCCCGACGAGCTCCGGCAACAGCGAGGCAGTGAATCCCGTCTTCGGACTGGTCAGGATCCTCTCGAAGCTCGCCACGACATCACCGGGGGTGAGTGTGTTCCCATCGGAGAAGCGAACCCCGTCGCGGAGCTGGAACGTGTAGCTGCGTCCGTCGTCGGTGGGCATGGGGAGCGCGACCGCGAGATCCGGCACGACCGTCATTCCGGCTGGCCCGCTCGACCGCCGGAGGCTCACCAGCCCGTCGTACGAGGCAGCCATGACCGAGGCGGTGAGGCCACCCACCTCGTCGCCCGCCGGATCGATCGTCTCGAGGCCGGCGTCCGCGACCACGCGGAGCGTGCCGCCGCGGTGGGTCGCCGGGGCCGCCTGGACGCCGACCCAAACCCCGCCATCGGTGCCGGCCAACGCCTGCGGAGCGTTGCCGACGTCGTACGTCTCGCTCACCCGAGCGGTCTCGGGATCGATCCGCTCCACCGATCCGTCACCGGCGTTCGCAACCCACACGCCATCTGGGGTGGTCGTCAACGCTACGGGCGTTCCCCCCATCCGCTCGGTCGAAGTCACCGACCCCGTCGAGGGGTCGATCCTCGTGACGGTGGCGTCCCCGGCGTTGGCGACCCAGAGCATCCCGAGACCGGCTTCGATGTCGACTGGACCTCGGCCGACGGGGACCGTCTGCGTCTCGCCCTCGCCGGAGGCGACTCGGCTGACCGTCCCGCTCCGTTCGTTCGCGACCCAGATCGCGCCCTCGGCGGCTGTCAGCCCCGTTGGGCTTTCTCCGACGGCGTACGTGTCGATCACCCGGCCGTCGATCGCGTCGATCTCCGAGACGGTCGCGTCGACGCTGTTCGCCACCCACACGCGGTCGCCGTCGGCGACGATGCCCGAGGGGCCGTTGCCGACGACGATCGTCTGCACGACACGGTGCGCCTGCGGGTCGACGACCGAGATCGTGCGGTCGTCGGTGTTCGCGACCCAGACGAAGCCCTCGGCCGTGGTCACGCCGGTCGGTCCCGCACCGACCGGGATGCGCTCGTCCACCCCGAACGTCTCCGGATCGACGCGAACGAGCGTGCTCGACTCCTGGTCGGTGACCCACAACGAATCCAACCCGTGCGTGACGCCTCGAGGGAGCTCCCCGACCTCGATGGAGCCTTCGAGGCTTCCCGAGTCGCTCAGCAGGCCGACGGCTCCCGCCGCGATCGTGGTCGGTTCTTCACGGATCAACACGACCACGGCGGTCACTGCGAGGGCGATCGCGACCGCGGCCGCGACGAGGATGCGCCCGGCCGGTCGACGGGGTGCGGCCTCGGGGGCCGGGAGGGCTGCGTGCAGCCGCTCGGCGGGGTCGGCGCCTTCGGGGACGACGCGCACGAGATCGACGGGCTCGGTGAGGTTCTTCAACCGCACCGTGCCCTTGTCGACGTAGCGCACCCCGTCGACCTTGCGCGCGAGATGGGTCACGCCTCGGCTCGCGAGGACCTCGCCGGCCTTCGCCTGTCCGCACAGGCGAGCCGCGAGGTTGAGCGCGCCCCCCCGATACCCGCCTTCCACCGGGACCGCCTCGCCGGCGTCGAGCCCGATCCCTACCGGCAGCGGGAGCTCGGGGTCGTCGATCGTCTCCTCGACGAATCGCTCCTGCAGGTCGACCGCGGCGCGTACGGCCTGGCGCGTCGACGAGAACACTGCGAGTGCCTCGTCGCCACGGAGCTCGATCACCTCGCCGCCGCGCCGCGCGACCACCTCACGGGCGATGCCGGCGAACTTGGCCGCGAGCTTGGCCGCCACCTCGTCGCCGCGCTGCTGCGTGAACAGCGTCCACCCGCGGACGTCGGCGATCAGGAACGTACGGATCTGTCCCTGTTCGGGCTCGACGCCCGTCCCGCTGGGCCCGTCGTCCACCAACCCTCCCTGCCTTCGGGGGAGCGTACTCTGTGTTGTTCTGCGGGGCTACGGACCGGGACCGGTCAGAAGCGGTCGAACAGGATCGAGCGCTTAACCTCTTGGATCGCCTTCGTGACCTGGATGCCGCGCGGGCACGCCTCGGTGCAGTTGAAGGTCGTTCGGCAGCGGAAGACCCCGGTCTTCTCGCTCAGGATCTTCAAGCGCTCGCGGGCCCCCTCGTCGCGCGAGTCGAAGATGAACCGGTGCGCGTTCACGATCGCGGCCGGGCCCACGTAGCCCTCGTCGCCCCAGAAGATGGGACATGACGTCGTGCACGCGGCGCACAGGATGCACTTCGTGGTGTCGTCGAACCGGGCCCGTTCCGAGGCCGACTGCAGGCGCTCCCGCTCGGGCTCGCCGGAATCGTTGATCAGGAACGGGAGCACGCTCTTGTACCCCTCGAGGAAGGGGTCCATGTCGACGATCAGGTCCTTGAGCACCGGAAGCCCGCGGATCGGCTCGATCGTGACCTTGGGGCCCACGTCGTCGACGAGCAGCTTGCACGCGAGCGCGTTGCGCCCGTTGATCAGCATCGCGTCGGATCCGCAGATGCCGTGGGCGCACGACCGCCGGAAGCTCAGCGTCCCGTCGTGGTACCACTTCACCTGGTGCAGCACCTCGACGAGCCGGTCGAGCGGGTCGGCCTGGACCGTGAACTCGTCCCACCACGAGTCCTGCGAGACCTCGGGGTTGAAACGCCGGATCTTCAGGGTCAGCGTGACCGTGCCCGCGGTCGGGGCCCCCGCCTCGCGGCGGTCGGAATCCTGTAAGGCGTCGGCGGGGGTCGCCATCAGTACTTCCGCTCCATCGGCACGTAGGGGCCCATCTTCACGGGCTTGAAATCGAGCGAGATCGAGCCGTCATCGGCGCGGTAGGCGAGCGTGTGCTTCAGCCAGTTCGCGTCATCCCGCAACGGGTGGTCGTCGCGGTAGTGGCCGCCGCGGCTCTCGGTACGCGCGCGGGCGCTCACCACGAGCGCCTCGGCGCAGTCGAGCAGGTAGCCGAGCTCGACCGTCTCCATCAGGTCGGTGTTGTAGAGCGCCCCCTTGTCGCCGATCGCGACGCGGTCGAAGCGCTCACGCAGGCCGCCGAGGATCTCCTGCATCTTCGAGAGGCTCTCCTCGCTGCGCACCACGAACGCGAGATCGAACATGCTGTCCTGCAGTTCCTTGCGGATGTCCGCCCCGATGTCGCCCTCGGTGCGTTCGAGGACCGCGTTCAGCATCGACAGCGTCTGCTCGGTCGGACGATCCGGCAGGTCGCCGAGCGGGGCTTCCTTCGCGTGCCGCGCGGCGTCGACCCCGGCACGGCGGCCGAACACCACGATGTCGAGCAGGGAGTTCGTGCCGAGCCGGTTCGCGCCGTGCACGCTCACGCACGCGCACTCGCCGGCCGCGTAGAGACCCGGGATCGGCGTCTCCTCGGGGCCGGTGACGACCCGGCCTTCGGTGTCGGTCGGGATGCCGCCCATCGCGTAGTGGGCCGTGGGCTGGATCGGCACGGGTTCCTTCGTGGGCTCGACCTTGAGGTAGACGCGCGCGAACTCGGTGATGTCGGGCAGCTTCTCCTCGATCAACGCCGGGTCGAGGTGACGGATGTCGAGGAACGCCCAGTCGCCGTTGGGACCGCCGCCGCGGCCCTCCTTGATCTCCTGGTAGATCGCCCGGCTCACCATGTCGCGAGGAGCCAGGTCCTTGATCGTGGGGGCGTAGCGCTCCATGAACCGCTCGCCGTCCCGGTTCAAGACGATGCCGCCCTCGCCGCGCGCGGCCTCGGAGAGCAGCACGCCGAGCTTCGCCAGACCCGTCGGGTGGAACTGGTACATCTCCATGTCCTCGAGGGGCACGCCCCGTCGCCACACGACGGCCGGGCCGTCGCCGGTGAGCGCGTGCGCGTTCGAGGTCACGCTGAACATGCGCCCGTACCCGCCGGTCGCGAACACGATCGACCTCGCGCGGAAGACGTGGAGCTCACCGGTCGCGAGCTCGTAGGCGACCACGCCCGAAGCCGCGCCCTCGGCGTCGCGGAGCAGGTCGAGGCAGTAGAACTCGTTGAAGAAGCGCACGTCGCGTTTGACGCACTGCTGGTAGAGCGTCTGCAGGATCATGTGGCCCGTGCGGTCGGCCGCGTAACACGCGCGGCGCACGGGCCGCTCGCCGTGCTCCGCGGTGTGCCCGCCGAACCGCCGCTGGTCGATCCGGCCATCGGGGGTGCGGTTGAACGGCAGCCCCCACCGCTCGAGCTCGTAGACGGCGTCGACCGCTTCCTCGGTCATCAACATCGCCGCGGGCTGGTCGACGAGGTAGTCGCCGCCCTTGACGGTGTCGAACGCGTGCCACTCCGGGTGGTCCTCCTCGGTGTTGCCGAGCGCCGCGCACACCCCGCCCTGGGCCGCTCCGGTGTGCGACCGTGTGGGGTAGAGCTTCGAGATCACCGCGGTGCGGACCTGGTCGCTGAGCTCGATCGCGGCCCGCATGCCGGCCCCGCCGGCCCCGATCACGAGGGCGTCGTACGTGTGGGTCGTGGCCACCGCTACGCGCTCCTGGTCGTGGCCATCGCTACGCGCTCATGCCTGGGGCTGGAACGTGACCACGATGACCGTCCCGAGGATGAAGAGCGTGAAGCCGAGCACGTAGAAGAACATGTTGAGCGTGAAGCGGGCGCCCGGAGCCTGGACGTAGTCGAGGGTGACGATCCGCAAGCCGTTGATGCCGTGCACGAGCGCCAGCGTCAGCATCATCCAGTCCCACGTGCGCCAGAACGGGCTCGCCCAGCGCTCGGCGACGAACGAGTAGTCCACGCGCTCCACGCCGCCGGCGGGCAGATGCATGATCAGCGTGTGACCCAGGGCGAGGAGCAGCAGCACGATGCCGCTGATGCGCATGAACAGCCACATCCAGAGCTCGAAGCCCCCGACGGGGCGCTCCCGCGATCTCGCGTATCCGCGAGGGGGTGGAGTGCGACCTCCGCCGCCAGATTGGGTGGGTCGCTCGATCGTGGCTGACATCAAGGCCGCTCCGTTCACAGCAGGTCGATGATCTGGCGGCCCATGATCGCGACGACGATCAGGGCCGAGACGACGAACACGAGGAGCGAGGTGCGGCCGAGGGCCTTGATGTGGGCGGCGAGGTTCGGGAAGAAGTCGATCAGGGTGATCTTGATCCCGTTGATCGCGTGGAACAGGACCGCGAGCACGAGGCCCAGCTCGAGCACGTGGACCGCAGGGTTCTTGTACGCGCTCACGACCCGGTCGTAGGCCTCGGGACCCCATCCGACCAGGGCCGTGTCGACGATGTGGGCGAACAGGTAGAGCACGACCGCGACGCCCGTGATGCGGTGGAAGATCCAGGACCACTGCCCCTCGTGACCCATGTACGGGGAACCGAAGTCGTCCTTCTGCTTCTTGCTGAGTCTCGTCGCCACGGCAGATCACCTTCAGGCTAACTCGCGCCCCGACGAGTGAGCCGGCCGGGACGTCCAGCGGACGGCGCGGAGTCTACTCCGTTCCGGCGCACGTCACGGAGGCCCGCCGTCACGAGGTACGGCAGGCCACCAGCACGCCGTCGCGGATCGGCAGGATCGTGGTCACGTACCCGTCGTCGGTGGCGACCGCGGCGTTGTGCTCGCGGATCGCGTCGGTGACGTCGTCGGGCGGCTCGCCGTCGGGCGGCACCCGCCCGTACCAGAGCGTGTTGTCGCAGATGTAGAGTCCTCCGACCCGCACGCGATCCCGTGCTGCGCGCCAGGCGTCGGGGTAACCGTGCTTGTCGATGTCGTCGTAGACGATGTCGAAATCGCCCTCGACCGCCGCGAACGACCTGAGCGCGTCGCCGACGTGGTACCGCATGCGGTCCCAGACGCCGGCGCGACCGAGGTAGTCGGCGGCCTTCCGCTCGTTGGCGGCGTCGCCGTCGGTGAGGTGGATCTCGCCCCCGTCGCCGGTTGCCTTCCCGAACCAGTAGGCCGAGTACCCGTAGCCCGACCCGAGCTCGAAGATGCGCTTCGCACCGATCGCGGCCGCGAGCGTCCAGAGGGTCACGCCCACGTTCCTGCCGACGATGGGGAAGCCCCGCTCGCTCGCCTCGGCCTCCATCTCGAGCAGCACCGGCTCGTCGTAGCGGGCGTGCAGCGATGCGGTGTATGCCTCGATGCGTGGGTCGACGATGTCCATGGGTTGCACGCTACCGCGAAGAGGCCTTGCGGATCAGGTGAGTAGACTCCTGCCATGTCCACGATGACCGCGACCGAGGATCGGCGGTCCCGGCTGATCGAGCTCCTACGTGCCTCGGAAGCGCCGATCACCGGTTCGGATCTGTCCACCGAGCTCGGCGTCAGCAGGCAGGTGATCGTGAACGACGTGGCGATCGTGCGCGCGAGCGGCGTTCCGATCCTGGGAAGCCCGCGAGGCTATGTGCTCGTCGAGGGGGGCGACGACCGCCCGATCTCGACGATCTCCTGCCGCCACGACCGCGAGGGGAACCGGCGGGAGTTCGAGATCCTCGTCGACCGCGGGATCGAGGTGGTCGACGTCGTGGTCGAGCACCCCGTCTACGGCGAGCTCACCGCGAGCCTGCTCGTGCGCTCGCGCGCCGACGTCGACGGCTACGTGGACGCGATCGCCGGTGACGGCGCGCAACCGCTGTGGGCCCTCACCGACGGCGTGCACCTGCACCACCTCCGCGCTCCGAGCGCCGACGCGCTCGACGCCGCGAAGCGCGAGCTCGCCGACGCCGGCATCCTGCTGGCTGACGATTGACCTCGGCTACGCTGGTCTCGAGATGAGTGCCGAGGAACGACGCACCGACTCCGGCATCGAGGTCCGCCCGCTCTACACGGCCGACGATCTCGCCGCCGACGGGTTCGACCCCGCGCGAGACCTCGGGGATCCGGGGGAGTACCCGTTCACGCGCGGCGTCTACCCGACGATGTACCGCTCGCGCCTGTGGACGATGCGCCAGTACGCCGGCATGGCTACGGCCGACGAGACGAACGCGCGCTTCCGCTACCTGCTCGATCAGGGACAGACCGGCCTGAGCGTGGCGTTCGACCTTCCGACCCAGATGGGGCTCGACTCCGACCATCCGCGCGCCGAGGGCGAGGTCGGCAAGACCGGCGTCGCGATCGACTCGGTCGACGACATGGCCCGCCTGCTCGCCGGCATCCCGCTCGACGAGGTCTCGACGTCGATGACGATCAACGCGACGGCGCCGATCCTGCTGCTCCTGTACGAGCTCGTCGCCGAGGAGCAGGGCGTCGCGAGCACCGATATCGGCGGCACGGTGCAGAACGACATCCTCAAGGAGTACGCAGCCCGCGGCACGTACATCTACCCGCCGGAACCGTCGATGCGCCTGATCACCGACCTCTTCTCGTACTGCGGCGAGCGTGTTCCCCGCTGGAACACGATCTCGATCAGCGGCTACCACATGCGGGAAGCCGGCTCGACCGCGGCCCAGGAGATCGCGTTCACGCTCGCCGACGGCATCGCCTACGTGCAAGCAGCGCTCGACGCCGGTCTGTCGGTCGACGACTTCGCGCCTCGTCTGTCGTTCTTCTTCGCATGCCACATGAACTTCTTCGAGGAGATCGCGAAGTTCCGGGCCGCCCGACGTATGTGGGCCCGCATCATGCGCGAGCGCTTCGATGCGAAGGACCCGAAGAGCTGGATGCTGCGGTTCCACACCCAGACCGGCGGTGCAACGCTCACCGCACAGCAGCCGGAGGTGAACATCGTGCGCACCGCGCTCGAGGCGCTCGCGGCGGTGCTCGGTGGAACGCAGTCGCTGCACACGAACGCGTTCGACGAGGCGCTCGCCCTGCCGACCGAGCACAGCGCCACGATCGCGCTCCGCACCCAGCAGGTGATCGGCTACGAGACCGGCGTGACCGAGACGGTCGACCCGGTCGCGGGCTCCTACTACGTCGAGTCGCTCACCGACGAGCTCGAGCGGCTCGCCACCGAGTACATCGGGAAGATCGACGCGATGGGCGGTGCGGTCCACGCGATCGAGGCCAGCTTCTACCAGGACGAGATCCACGAGGCAGCGTTCCGCATCCAGCAGGGCATCGAGTCGGGGGAGCGTGTGGTCGTCGGCGTGAACCGCTTCGTCGACGCCGAGGAACAGGCGGTCGAGCTGCAGCGCATCTCCGAGGCCGAGGTCGGCAGGCAGGTGGAACGAGTACGGGCGTTGCGCGCCGAGCGCGATCAGCGGTCGGTCGACGCCGCGCTCGCCGAGGTCGGCGCGATCGCCCGCGGCACGGGGAACCTGCTGCCGCCGATGAAGCAAGCGCTCCGTGCACGAGCGACCCTCGGCGAGGTCAGCGACGCGCTTCGAGGCGTGTTCGGCGAGTACCGCCCGACCTCCTAGTCCGTGGCGCTCGCCTACGGCGGCTCAGCCGTTCGACAGCTGGATGAGGGCGTGGCCCGCCGCCGCCGCACCGGCGAGGAGAAGGACGACCCCGATGAGCCGGTACCGGACGGTGCGCAGCGCAGACATGCCGAGCACCAGGCACGCCAGCCCGACGAGGAGCTCGATCACCCAGATCGCCGTCTCCACTGGCCGCGGACGATAGCCGACCCGGGTCGCTTGCGGCGTCGTGTTTCGGGTCGGCTTGAGATCCGTGCACCTCGACGAGGGTGGGAGTCAAGGTATGCCCGCCAGGCGTACTGGGCTCTGGGGCGAGATCAACGTGGTTCCCCTGGATCGGGATCGTGGTGCTATCCCTGGCAAGGTGATCATCCACCGACGCGGTGCATGACGCTTCTCGTAGGCTGCAAGCCCTCATGGATGTCGCGATCGTCGGAGGAACGGGCAAGGAAGGCTTCGGGCTCGCATTGCGTCTGCTCGGCGCCGGGCACCGTGTGACGATCGGCTCCCGCTCCGCCGAGCGGGCCGCCGACGCGGTCGCCCGAGCGAGCGAGGCCCTCGGCGACGACGTGCGGGTCGAGGGCGGCGAGAACGCAGCGGCGGTCCTCGGTGCCCAGGTCGTCGTCGTCACGGTGCCGTTCGGCGGCATGATCGAGATCTACGACTCGATCGCACCTGCCCTGCAATCGGGGCAGGTCGTGCTCGACGCGACCAGCCCCCTGATGAGCGCGGTGGGAGGCAAGGCGTGGGAAGCGATCCGGCCGTGGCACGGGTCGGCCGGCGAGGTCGCCGCCTCGCTCGTGCCCGACGGCGTTTCGATCGTGGCCGGCTTCCACACGATCGGGGCGCACGCGTTGGCGGCCCTCGATCGCGAGGTCGATTCCGACGCGCTGCTGTGCGCCGACGACGAGGACGCGAAGCGGCTGGTGGGGGCGCTGATCGACTCGATCCCGGGCATGCGGTGGGTCGATGCGGGGCCGCTCGCGAACGCACGCATCACCGAGCCGCTCACGGCGATGATCATCACGATCAACCGGCGGTACAAGGTGCGCGACGGTGGGTTCCGCTTCACAGGCCGCGACACGTGGGGTGCCCCGAAGACGTGAGCTGTCCCGGTCGGCTCGTCGCGATCGACGACACGTCACTGTGGGTGGTCGAGCGCGGTCCCGACGACGGGGTGCCGCTGCTCGTGGTGCACGGTGGCCCCGGCCTTGATCACCACGAGTTCGCCGACTACCTGGATCCCCTGACCGAGCGAGGCGTCCGGCTGCTGTTCATCGACCTGCGGGCGTGTGGACGGTCCGAACGGCCGCCCGAGCGCACGTGGACGCTCGAGCGGCACGCGCAGGACGTCGTGATGCTCGCGAAGGCGCTGCGGCTCGACCGCTGGGCGGTGCTCGGGCACTCCTACGGGGCGTTCGTCGCGTTGCAGCAGGCGGTCGACTACCCCGGCATGGCGGCGGCCGTGATCGTCAGCAGCGGCGTTCCATCCGCGCGGTTCCTCGACCTGGTCGACGAGAACCTGCGGGCGCTGGAGCCGGAGGATCTTCGCGAGCGGGTCGCGGCGTCGTGGGCGCGCGAGTCCGAGGTCTCGACCGCTCGGGAGTTCGAGGAGCTGATGCGCGACCAGTGGCCGTTCCACTTCGCCTTCCCGGGCGATTCGCGCATCGAGGAGTACAGGCTGCGGACACGCGGCATGATCTACTCGCCCGACGTGCTGCGGCACTTCGCAGAGGGCACGGCCGGCGCGATCGAGGTCGAGGAGCGGCTCGACCTGGTCGAGGCGCCGACGTTGGTGTTGGCCGGCAGGCAGGATCGCACGTGCCCGCCCGAGGCCGCTGAGGAGATCGCGGCCGGCATCGTCGACGCGCAGCTGCTGATCTTCGAGGCGAGCGGGCACATGACGTTCGTCGAGGAGCCCGAGGTGTACATCGAGGCGGTGTCGCGGTTCCTGGGCTGGGACGGCCCGGCTCCCGACGTCTAGGAGCGCGGATCGCTATCCGAGCGTCTCGTCCTGCTCTCGCTCCGGGGCGAGTTGCTGTCGTTGCCATTCGGCCACGCCGGGCAGCCACTCCTTGCCGAACGTGGCCGATGGGCCGATGCGCGGGTCATCGGGCGCATGGCCGTCTCGCAAGGCAAGCACGTACGCGCGATCCAGCTCGATACGTGCGCGGACCTGATCGGCTCCGCCGACGGACCCGTGACCGGGGATGACGACGGCAACGTCATCCGCCACGTCCTCGAGCACGCGCAGCCCGGCGAGGTAGTCCTCGATCGGATCGGCGGCACCCAGGTCGGGGAACGGGATCAGGATGTCGGACAGCATGTCGCCGGCGACGCAAACGCCGCGGTCCTCGATCAACAGCGCCGCGTGGCCCTGAGCGTGCGCCGGATGCTCCATGATGCGGATCCGAGGGCCATCCCAGGGGATCTGCGTGGCTCCGTCGGGCAGACCGGAGATGAGGCCGAACAGCTCCAGAGGGACCTCCTCGGCGATCTCCGGCGGGAGCCCTTCGGCGACGCGGTCCTTCCAGTCCGCGGTCGACAACAGCTCTCCCAGAACGGCTGCGCAGCCGGCCGTGCCGTACCGGGGGGCTTCGCCGAGCTCATGGTGCCAGAGCACGTGATCCCAGTCAGGATGCGTCGAGAACCCTGCGACGACGGACCGGCCCACCTCGCGAAGATCGGCCGCGAGACAGGTCATCTCCTCGCCCCGGATCCCCGGGTCGACGAGCAGCACGCCCGCCCGGCCTTGCACGACGATGGTGTTGTTCTGGAGGAGCTCGCTCTGGTGGACCAGCACACCATCCGCGACCTGACTCAGCATGGGAGGCTCCTTCCGCTCGTGGTCCGAGGGCTGCATCTCGACGACGCCTCGTTAGTCGATCACCGCGAGCACCTGACCGGTCTGGACGACCTGGCCGGCGCGGATCGGAAGGTCGGTGACCTCGCCGTCGCGGGTTGCGGCGATGTGGTTCTCCATCTTCATCGCCTCGAGGATGCAGATCACCTCGCCCGCCCGGATGTCCTGGCCCTTCTCGACCAGCACCTTCACGATCGTGCCCTGCATCTCGGCGCGCACCTCGCCGTGCACGTGTTCCTGGTGTGCGGCGGCATGCGACTCGGGCGGCTTGGGAGCCATGTCGCGACGCTCGTCGAAGACCCGCACGCCCACGCGGCGCCCGTCGACCTCCACGAGGATGTCGGCCGGCCGGCCCTCGCGGACCGACGGGCCCGACGGCCCGAGCTCGCCCTGAGCGGGCAGGTGCGCCTCGGCGAGCGCCCGCTCGGCCCAGGTGGTCGTGTGCCGTCCGGTGCGGAACTCCTTGGTCTCGAGGATCCATCGGTGCGCCGGTATCGTCGTCGGCACACCCTCGACGGTGTACTCGTCGAGAGCCCGGAGCATGCGTCGGCGCGCCTGCTCCCGGTCGACGCCCGAGACGACGAGCTTCGCGATCATCGAGTCGTAGTCGCCAGGCACCTCGCGGCCCTCGCCGAAGCCGGCGTCGACGCGCACGAACGGGCCGGCGGGCTCGACGCAGCGCGAGATGCGTCCGGGGCCCGGCATGAAGTTCCGGCCGGGATCCTCGGCGTTGATGCGGCACTCGATCGCCGCGCCCCTGGGCTCGACGGTGAGCCCGGCGATCGATTCGCCCATCGCGACGCCGATCTGCAGCGCCACGATGTCGAGGCCCGTGACCATCTCGGTCACGGTGTGCTCGACCTGCAGGCGCGTGTTCATCTCCAGGAAGAAGAAGTCGCCGTCCTCGTCGACGATGCACTCGATCGTGCCCGCGTTGACGTAGCCGGTCTCGCGCACGAGCGCGACGGCGGCATCGGCGAACCGCTCGCGCATCGCATCGTCGATCGCCGTCGACGGCGTCTCTTCGATCAGCTTCTGGTAGCGGCGCTGCACCGTGCAGTCGCGTTCGCCCAGGAACACCACGTTGCCGTGGGTGTCGGCGAGTATCTGCGCCTCGACGTGATGCGCACGGTCGACGTAGCGCTCGAGGAAGACCTCGGGGCGCCCGAAGTAGGACCGGGCCTCGCGGGCGCCGCGCTTCAGCGCCTCCTCGAGATGACCCGCGTCACGGACGATGTGCATGCCCTTCCCGCCGCCGCCGAACGAGGCCTTCACGAGCAACGGGAAGCCGATGCGCTCGGCCTGCTTCCTCGCCTGCTTCGTGTCGACGGGCTCGGGGGTGCCGGGCACCATCGGCATGCCGCTCGCGTCGGCGACCAGGCGGGCGGCCGCCTTGTCGCCCATCGTCTCGATCGCCTCCGGGGAGGGACCCACGAACGTGAGCCCGGCTTCTCCGACGGCCTCGGCGAACGCGGCGCGTTCGGCGAGGAACCCGTACCCCGGGTGGATCAACGTGGCTTTGGCTCGTCTCGCCGCGTCGAGGACCGCCTCGATCGACAGGTACGAGGCCGAGGCCAGGGGTGGGCCGATTCGGAAGGCCTGGTCGGCCATCTCCACGTGCAGCGCATCGCGATCGGCATCGGAGTACACGGCCACGCTCGGGATGCCCATCTCGCGGCACGTGCGCATGATGCGCACGGCGATCTCGCCGCGGTTGGCGATCAGCACCTTGGGTTTCACGGCCGTCTCACTGGCGGGTCCACTGGCTCGCGATACTCTCCGGACTCCCGATGGGAGTCAAACAACTCGAACGCGCCCTGGGCCTCGCCGGACTCGCCGCGCCCGCGCACTGGCGGGAGGTTACCGGGTCGACGAACGCGCTCGCTGTCGAGCTCGCCGAGGCCGGAGCGCCCGAGTGGACCCTCGTGGGTGCGGGTCACCAGACGGCCGGCCGCGGCCGACTCGGCCGAAGGTGGCAGGACCGTCCGGGCGGGGCCCTGATGATCTCGTTCGTGCTGCGACCCTCGCTTCCCGCCGATGCCCTCGGCCTGCTCACGCTGCTGGCGGGGGCCGCATGGGCCGAGGCGGCGAGCGTGCCCTCGGGCTTCGAGGTCCGATGCAAGTGGCCGAACGACCTGCTGACCGCCGACGGGAAGGTCGGCGGGGTGCTTGCCGAGTCGTCGGTGCGGGGTGACGACGTTCGCTGGGTCGTCGTGGGCTCCGGCATCAACCTGGTGCGGCCCGAGGTCGAGGGAGCGGCGGGGCTCGGGGAGGTCGACCGGGCGGTGCTGTTGGGGGGATTCCTCGCGCGCTTCCGTGAGGTGTACGAGCTCGAGGCGCACGAGCTCTCCGAGACGGTCCTCGCGCGGTGGTCGGCGGTCTCCGTCACGCTCGGTCGGCGCGTGGCGGCCGTCGGGAACGACGGCACGCGCCGCGAGGGTGAGGCCGTCGCGATCGACCGGTCGGGCCGGCTGGTGATCGAGACCGCCGAGGGCGAGGCGGTCGTGGCCTCCGACGAGGTCGAGCACCTCCGCTGAGCGCCGATTGCGGGGGGCCGCAGGCTTGGATACGGTTCGCGCATGTTCCCTCGGAAGCTGCTGATCCCCAGCGAGGAGGTCGTGCTCGAGCTGCGGCCCCATCCGGTGGCGCTCGCCGCGCCGACGGCCGTGTTGATCGTCGCCACGGCGGCGGCGGCGTGGATCGCGACGAAGGTCGACGGCGTCGTGGTCTGGATCGTCTGGGCCGCCTGGCTCGCGACGGTGCTCGGATACGTGGTGCCGAGGTTCATCGCGTGGTTCACCTCGATCTTCGTGGTTTCGACCGATCGCGTGATCAGCCGGGAAGGCTTCATCGCGAAGCGCTCGATGGAGATCCCGCTGGAACAGGTCAACGACGTGCGCTTCGAGCAGGGCATCTTCGATCGCCTCGTGGGGGCGGGCACGCTGCTGATCCAGTCGGCGAGCACGAGCGGCACCAACACGTTCGAGGACATCCGCCATCCCGAGGACGTGCAGCGGACGATCTTCCACCAGGGTGAGCTGAACCAACACCGAGGCTCGCACCGCGGTGCGTCTCCCACCGCCGATGCGCCGTCGCGCCCGGACGGGCCGCCGGCGTCCCCCTCCGTCGCGACCGAGCTCGAGCGCCTGGCCGACCTGCACGCCCGGGGTGTGCTCGACGACGAGGAGTTCGAGGCCCAGAAGGCTCGCATCCTGGGACAGGGCTGAACCCCGCGGCCCGCGAGTGACGCGGGCACCGGGGCCGTGCGACCATCGCGGCGATGATCGGTGAGATCGACCACGTCTACTACTGGGTGAGCGACATGGACGCCGCGGTCGCGTTCTACGGCGACGTGCTCGGGCTGCCGCTCGTGCGTCGGGAGGGCGACGAATGGGCCGAGTTCGAGGCGGGTCCGATCCGATTCGCGTTGCACGGCAGCGCGGAGCAGTCGCCCGGCGGCGGCACGGTCGTCATCCGCGTGCACGACCTCGACGAGGCCCGGATGGTGCTGCGCGGCCGAGGAGCCGATCTCGACGAACACGTCGGGGAGGTCGAGGGGTTCGCGCGGTTCGCGACCGCGCGGGATCCCGACGGGAACCCGGTGCAGCTGATCGAGTACGTGGCATGACCACCGAGCGGGCAGGATCGCGCCCACGGACCGAGGGCGCACCGCTCGAGGCGTGCCAGCGATGTGGCGAGCCGGTGCCGAGCGGTGCGAACTTCTGCCCGAACTGCGGCGCGCCGGTGTCGGTGCCCGAGGCATCCGAGCGCCGCGTGGTCACCGTGGTCTTCGCAGACCTGGCCGGATCGACCGAGCTGGCGGCGAAGCTCGATCCCGAACGGTTCCGCGATGTGCTCGCCGCCTTCCACGGCATGGTGACCGACGAGATCACCGCGCTCGGCGGCAGGGCGGAAGGGTTCATCGGCGACGCGGTGCTCGGCGTGTTCGGTGTGCCCATGCTGCACGACGACGACGCCGAGCGAGGGGTGCGAGCGGGGCTCGCGATCGTGGAGCGAGCCGGCCGCATCGGCGCCCGCCTGGAGCTGCCCGTGCCGGTCGGAGTGCGGGTCGGGGTGAACACCGGACCGGTGGCGGTCGGCACGCCGACCGACCGCACGATCGTGATCGGGGCCGAGGTCAACATCGGCGCCCGGCTGCAGCAAGCCGCCCGCCCCGGCGAGGTCCTCGTCGGAGAGCGCACGAAGCTGCTGGTCGGCGACGCGATCGAGTTCGGCGAACGTCGCATGATCGATGCGAAGGGCTTCGACGACGCGATGTCGGGGTGGCGGGCGGTCGACGTGGTCGGCCCGCAGACGCGCCGGACGATCTCGCTCGTGAACCGCCGGCGCGAGCTGGCCCTGCTCAACGACACGTTCGAGCGCGTGCGGGTCCGCGAGCGTGCGCACCTGGTCACGCTCCTCGGCGAGCCGGGTATCGGCAAGACCCGGGTGGTCGAGGAGTTCCTCGCCGGCCTGCCCGAGGGGGTCCGCGTGCTCGTCGGACGCTCGAGCGCCTTCGAGGAGGAGGTCACGTTCTGGCCGCTGGCCCAGATGGTCTACGGGCAGATCGGCGCCGATCGATGGGCACCCGACGAGGAGGTCGACGAACGGCTGCGCGCGTTCGTCCGGGAGTGGGTGGAGCCCGACGACGTCGACGAGGCCGCTCGCCGGCTCGCGATGGCGCTCGGCATCGACGAAGACGGCGAGGAGCAGCGCTACCACGAGGCGGAGGTGCGCCGAGGCCTGTTGAGCGTGCTGACCGGTCTGGCCTCGCGCGGGCCCGTCGTGCTCGTCTTCGAGGACCTCGAGGATGCCGATCCTCTGCTGCTCGACCTGATCGAGCAGCTCGTGAAGGAAGCCCGCAAGGTGCCGCTGATGGTGATGTGCGTCGCGCGATGGGAGTTCCTGGAGCGGCGCCCGAGTTGGGCCGGTGGCATCGCCGACAACGTGACGCTCTGGGTGGAGCCGCTCACGCCTGGGCACGCCGCCGAGCTCGCGATGGAGGCCGGCGGCCTTCGCCA